>NC_017910.1:1386241-2079362 GCF_000262305.1 Shimwellia blattae DSM 4481 = NBRC 105725 | reverse complement strand
GCGCAACCGGCTGCTGGGCAGCGGTAAACACTTACCGGCCGAGGAGCGCCAGCTGCGCCAGGCGCGCACCATCAGCGCCGCCCGCGGGTTTGTGGAAGATCAGAGCAGCCTGCACCCGCTCAACCCGGAGTGGGACAACCAGTTTATCACCCTGCTGGAGCAGGGCCGCCTGGCCGAGCTTGATGGCCTGAGCAACGCGGAGCTTTCCGCCATTGCCGGGAAGTCGGCCCACGAAATTAAAACCTGGGTTGCCGCTTTTGCCGCCCTTTCTGCCTGGGGCCCCTGGCAGAGCGAAGCCCGCTACTACCGCCCGATCCCTGAGTGGATAGCCGGGTTTGGTTCACTTAGCGCCGCGCCAAAAAACCGTTAACAGGAGCAAAGAACATGACACAACCGACACTCACCGAAGCCGCCACCAGCCACGTTGTGGAGATTCAGGAAGGCGACCGCCAGTTTAAAATTCACTATAACGATTGCGGCAGCGGCAGTGAGACCGTGGTAATGCTGCACGGCTCCGGCCCGGGGGCGACAGGCTGGGCAAACTTTAACCGCAACATTGCGCCCCTGGTTGCCGCAGGCTACCGGGTGCTGCTGGTGGACTTCCCCGGCTGGGGCAAAAGCGACAGCTACGTTAACACCGGCTCCCGCTCTGACTTTAACGCCCGCATCCTCAAAGGGGTGGTGGATAAGCTGGACATCGCTAAAGTGCACCTGCTGGGGAACTCCATGGGGGGCCACAGCGCCATGGCCTTTACCCTGAGCTGGCCGGAGCGGGTAGGGAAACTGGTACTGATGGGGGGCGGCACCGGCGGCATGAGCCTGTTCACCCCCATGCCTACGGAAGGCATCAAACTGCTGCAGGGGCTGTACCGGGAGCCGACCATCGAAAACCTGAAAAAGATGATGAATATCTTCGTCTACGATCCGAGCGATCTGACCGAGGAACTGTTCCAGGCGCGGCTGGATAATATGCTTTCGCGGCGCGATCATCTGGAAAATTTCGTTAAAAGTATTGAAATCAACCCGAAACAGTTCCCGGACTTCAGCCCGCGCCTGGGTGAGGTGAAAGCGCAGACGCTGATTATCTGGGGCCGCAATGACCGTTTTGTTCCGATGGATACCGGCCTGCGTTTACTGGCCGGTATCGCGGGGGCGGAGCTGCATATCTACCGTGACTGCGGGCACTGGGCCCAGTGGGAACACGCCGATTCCTTTAACCAGCTGGTGCTGGACTTCCTGAACCGCTAACGGAGACCCGTGATGAACGACGTGCTTAACGACTTAGCCGCCCGCCTGCGCCAGGCCCGGCAACAGGGGGTCGCCATTGCCCCCCTGCGTGAGATTATCGGGCCGCAGAATGCACAGGCGGCTTATGCCATCCAGCGCCTGAATGTGGAGCATGAGGTTGCCACTGGTGCCCGGATTGTCGGGCGTAAAGTGGGGCTGACCCATCCTAAAGTGCAGGCCCAGCTGGGGGTTGACCAGCCGGACTTCGGCACGTTATTTGCCGACATGTGTTACGGGGATAACGACACCATCCCGTTTAACCGGGTGCTGCAGCCGCGCATTGAAGCGGAAATCGCCCTGGTGCTGAACCGGGATCTTCCGGCAACGGACACCACCTTTGACGAGCTCTACAGCGCCGTTGAGTGGGTGATCCCGGCTCTGGAAGTGGTGGGCAGCCGCATCAGCGACTGGTCGATTCAGTTTGTGGACACGGTGGCCGATAACGCCTCCTGCGGGGTGTATGTGCTGGGCAGCCCGGCCCGGCGTATTGACGGCCTGGATCTGAAAAACTGCACCATGAGCATGAGCCGCAATAACGAAGTGGTCTCGACCGGTAAGGGCAGTGAATGCCTGGGGCACCCGTTAAACGCCGCCGTCTGGCTGGCGCGCAAAATGGCCAGCCTCGGGGAGCCGCTGCGTGCCGGTGATGTGGTGCTGACCGGGGCGCTGGGCCCGATGGTGCCCGTCAAAGCCGGGGATTGCTTCACCGCCGTCATCGACGGTATCGGTAGTGTGGCGGCGCAGTTTTCTGCCGCGCCAGAGAATGCACAGTAAGGAACAGAGCATGAGTATGAAAAAAGTCGCCATTATCGGTTCAGGCAATATCGGCACCGATCTGATGATCAAGATCCTGCGTAACGCAAAACACCTCGAAATGTCGGTGATGGTGGGGATCGATCCGGAGTCTGACGGCCTGGCCCGTGCCCGGCGTATGGGGGTAGCCACCACCCACGAAGGGGTCGATGGCCTGCTGAACATGGCGGAATTTGCCGATATCGACTTCGTGTTTGACGCCACCAGCGCCGGGGCACATATCCGCAATGACAAAGCCCTGCGGGCGGCCAAACCGGGGATCCGGGTGATCGACCTCACCCCGGCCGCTATTGGCCCCTACTGTGTACCGGTGGTTAACCTTGAGAAGAACCTGCACCAGGGCAACGTCAACATGGTGACCTGCGGCGGGCAGGCGACCATCCCGATGGTGGCGGCGGTCTCCCGGGTGGCCAAAGTGCACTACGCGGAGATTATCGCCTCTATTGCCAGCCTCTCTGCCGGGCCGGGCACCCGGGCGAATATTGATGAATTTACCGAAACCACCTCTCAGGCCATTGAGGCGGTAGGCGGCGCGGAAAAAGGCAAAGCGATCATTATCCTTAACCCGGCAGAGCCGCCGCTGATGATGCGCGACACAGTCTATGTGCTGAGTGAGGCAGCAAACCAGACGGAGATTGAAGCCTCCATCGCCAGCATGGCGCAAGAGGTGCAGGCCTATGTGCCGGGGTATCGCCTGAAGCAGCAGGTGCAGTTTGAGGTGATCCCGGAAGATAAACCGGTCCACCTGCCGGGTACGGGCACCTTCTCCGGGCTGAAAACGTCAATATTCCTTGAGGTAGAAGGGGCCGCCCATTACCTGCCGGCCTACGCCGGTAACCTCGATATTATGACCTCTGCGGCGCTGGCCACTGCGGAGAAAATGGCGCAATCCATGGGCCGCGCAGCAGGAGCGACAGCATGAACGGTAAAAAACTCTTTATTTCCGATGTAACCCTGCGTGATGGTATGCACGCTATCCGCCATCAGTACAGCACTGAAGATGTGCAGCAGATTGCCCGGGCGCTGGATAACGCCCGCGTGGACTCCATTGAAGTGGCCCACGGTGACGGTCTGCAGGGCTCCAGCTTTAACTACGGCTTTGGCGCCCATTCGGATCTTGAATGGATCGAGACGGCGGCGGATGTGGTCACCCATGCCCGTATCGCCACCTTGCTGATCCCGGGGATTGGCACCATTCACGATCTGAAAAACGCCTATAACGCCGGGGCGCGGATTGTGCGTGTGGCCACGCACTGTACCGAGGCGGATGTCTCAAAGCAGCATATTGCCTTTGCCCGTGAGCTGGGCATGGACACGGTGGGCTTCCTGATGATGAGCCACCTGACCACGCCGGAAAACCTCGCCAGACAGGCGCAACTGATGGAGTCCTACGGGGCGACATGTATCTATGTGGTGGATTCCGGCGGTGCCATGAATATGGATGATATTCGCGCCCGTTTCCGCGCCCTGAAAGCGGTGCTGAAGCCGGAAACCCTCACCGGGATGCACGCCCACCATAACCTGAGCCTTGGGGTGGCAAACTCCATGGTGGCGGTGGAAGAGGGCTGTGATCGCATTGATGCCAGCCTGGCCGGTATGGGGGCCGGGGCCGGTAACGCGCCGCTGGAGGTGTTTATTGCCGCGGCGGAGAAGCTGGGCTGGAACCACGGTTGTGATCTCTACGGGCTGATGAATGCAGCCGATGAGCTGGTGCGCCCGCTCCAGGATCGCCCGGTGCGGGTCGACCGGGAAACCCTGGCTCTGGGCTATGCGGGGGTTTACTCCAGCTTCCTGCGCCATGCGGAAGTGGCGGCCGCCCGATACGGCCTGAGCGCGGTCGATATTCTGGTGGAGCTCGGAAAGCGGCGCATGGTGGGCGGCCAGGAAGATATGATTGTGGATGTGGCGCTGGATCTGGCCCGTCGTTAACCGCTTTTGCTGAACGGTAATACAGAGCCGCGGCAGTCGATGTCGCGGTTTTTTTATTTCTGACGGTAATTAGTTACAACATACTGGTGATTTTATTCAGCGCCGCATTTCAGCACCGTGCGCTATTTCGCTCTGTAAAAACCGCCTTTCAGAACGTCCGGGCAGCGGTGAGGGTGGGGGGAATGTCCGCCTGATTTGGGGTCGGTATTATGGGGCAGGTGAGAGAGCGTTGATTCTGGTTAAGGTATAACAGGACGTTAATTGAGCAGTAACTAAAAGGATCGGTTGAATTGTCTGATAAACAGTAAAAAATCTTTGCAAAATGCACGGTCGCGGTGAGTACACCATCCGCGATTTGGCCGGATTACTTTCCGTTTTATGGTCAATTGGTTTGATTGAGCAGAGGAACTTAAAGCGCAACGGGCGTCGGATGATGGAATTGCAGATATCATAGTCAGGATGATTCGATAATCATGATGAATCTTATTAAAAGGTTTTTCAGACGGGTATTAATGTCATTGGTTTCGTATTATGGCCCGGCAGTACTGACAATAATTTTTGCTTTGGTTCAGGGGCTATTGTTTCCGGACAGCCCAATCTGGCTCATTCCTTTATTTTTCGTGTTTATTATGGTCGCTTTATCGATATATGAAATTATAAAGTTTAAACGTTAGTATTATCGTAATCGTAGGGTTCTGACGTTACGTCTGTTGTGTTGATGGGGGGCTTTCAGACGCTGAGTATGTAACAGCACAACTGCACTTGTTTGCCAGAGGTTGATGTAAAATCGGACTTTTCTATATGGGATTGCTATAGATTGTCGCGATAAGAATCATCTGAGCATAACCATCATGAAAAAGTATGTACTTTACGCTGCCGTAGTGACTGCCATCTGTGCCATTTTGTTGACTGGGGCTCTGCTACCGAACCCGGCTAAAGAGCAGGCCAAAGAAGCGCTACAGAGTTGTATTCAGTCTGAAAGTGATTGCGCAAACCTGATCAGCGATTACCAGGAAAGATTTGGCGAGAACCCTTAGCCGTCGAATTTTATTATCGACGTCCCATGCCGCCGCACTTTGTGCGGCGTTTTTTTCATTAGGCAATTTTTTTGGTTTCAGGGCGGTGTGCTTTTACCGTGGGCGGCGATAATCCCCAATGCACCAAGATGTAGTACCGGTTCCCGGACGGCAGAAAAACCGTCCGGGATGTTAAGGGGCGTGGCTCCCTGGCCTGACCGGCTAGCGCCGGGAGCGGACCACCTGGTAGCGCCGGGTAACATACTCCACCGGAGCGCTCCAGATATGCACCAGACGGGTGAACGGGAACAGCAGGAAAATGGTCATGCCCAGCACCAGGTGCACGCGGTAAATAAAGGCCACCCCGTCCAGGTGGCTGGCCGCACCACCCTGGAAGGTCACCACCGCCTGGGCCCAGCCCACCAGTTTGAGCATCTCGCTGCCGTCCATATGCTGTGCGGAAAAGGGAATCGTCAGCAGACCCAGCGCGCACTGGATAACCAGAATCGCCAGCACCACAATATCGGCCGTGGTGGAGGTGGCCCGCACCCGCGGGTTATATAAGCGGCGTTTCAGCAGCAATATCCCGCCCACCAGGGTCATAACACCGCAAATCCCCCCGGCCACCATGGCCAGTTTCTGTTTTTCCGCCATGGGCAGAAAGGATTCATACATCCAGTGGGGGGTCAGCAGGCCGAAAAAGTGGCCGAAGAAAATCCCCAGAATCCCGATATGGAACAGATTAGAGGCGAGGCGGAACCCTTTTTTGTCCAGCATCTGGCTGGAGGCGGCACGCCAGGTGTACTGGCCGTAGTCGTAGCGCAGCCAGCTCCCCACCAGAAAGACCGTACCGCACAGATACGGGTAAATATTGAAGAAAAAGACATTCAGCCATTGCATTATTTTGGCCCTCCTGCGGCGATATCCAGGTATTGCGGGGCAACATCCTGGCTGAACCGGCGCTGATAGTGCTGTTGGGGCGAGCTGTCGCACGCCGTTGCGTTATCATCAATAAACCGTACCTGCTCCTCCTCCCATACGGCATCCAGCGCCTGGGGGGTGTCGTCCCGGGTTTCCCCGGCCACCTGGCGGCCAACACTGTGGCTGCGTAACGGGCTGCCGGAGAGGGCCAGGAGAGCGTCGAAAATCAGCGCGTATTCGCTCTCCCGCTCTGCCAGCCGCCCGCCGATCAGCGCCAGAATCGGGGCAATATTGACCAGCCCCTCCCGGGCCTCCGGTTCCGGGCGGCAGCTGAGGTACTCCAGATACAGGGGCAGATAGTCGGGCAGCTCGCGCCGGTCAAGGGCCAGATCGGCGGCGCCGTACTGGGACAGCAGATCCACCATCGCCTGGCCCCGATCCCGGGATTCGCCATGAACATGCTCAAACAGCAGCAGCGAGGTTGCGCGGCCGCGCTCAAAGGTTTCCCCCCATTCCACCTGCTGGTCCATCAGCGGGCGGGCCAGCCAGTGGGGCAGGCGGGCCGCCAGCTCCGGCGCCCCTTGTGCCAGCAGGGGCTGGAGCTCATGGCCGTGCTCCCACAGCAGCTCGTCCGGGTATTCCAGCAGGCAGGAGAGCGCTTTTAATATCTGCATCAGTGCTCCTCCCGCTTGCCGCTGGCGTCCACCGCATCAATATTGATAGCGTCTATCCGCCGGCTGTTGAACAGGTTGAATTTGGTGTCTGAACCGTGGCAGCCGTCGCCAAAGGTGAAACCGCAACCGTTACGCTCACCGAAGGCGTCACCGGCCATCTCCCGGTGGCTGGTCGGGATCACAAAGCGGTCCTCATAGTCGGCGATAGCCAGGTAGCGGTACATCTCCTCCACCTGTTCGACGGTCAGGCCCACCTCTTCAACGGCGCGGGTATCGGTAGTGCCATCCACGGTCTGGGCCCGTTTGTAGTGGCGCATGGCCATCATGCGCTTCAGGGCGCGCAGCACCGGCCCGGTATCACCGGCGCTGAGCAGGTTTGCCAGGTACTGCACCGGGATCCGCAGGGTTTCCACAGCGGGCAGCACATTGCCGTTATGGGGCAGTGCACCGGCGTCGGCTACCGACTGGATCGGTGACAGGGGCGGCACATACCAGACCATGGGCAGGGTGCGGTATTCCGGGTGCAGCGGCAGGGCAAGCTGCCAGTCGATGGCCATTTTATAGACTGGCGAGCGCTGGGCGGCGTCGATAACATTCTGGGGGATCCCCTGGCGCAGGGCTTCTGCGATGATTTGCGGATCGTTCGGGTCAAGGAACACATCGCACTGGCGCTGGTAGAGATCCTGCTCATTTTCGGTACTGGCGGCCTCGGCAATGCGGTCTGCGTCGTACAGCAGTACCCCCAGATAGCGGATCCGCCCGACACAGGTTTCCGAGCAGACCGTCGGCTGGCCGGATTCAATACGCGGGTAACAGAAAATGCACTTCTCGGATTTGCCGCTCTTCCAGTTAAAGTAGATTTTTTTGTAAGGGCAGCCGCTAATACACATGCGCCAGCCACGGCATTTATCCTGATCGATAAGCACAATGCCGTCTTCTTCACGCTTGTAGATAGCCCCGCTCGGGCAGGTGGCAACACAGCTGGGGTTCAGGCAGTGTTCGCACAGGCGCGGCAGGTACATCATGAAGGCGTTTTCAAACTCGCCATACATCTCTTTTTGCATGGCGTGGAAGTTACTGTCTGCTGAACGCTTACTGAACTCGCCCCCCAGCAGCTCCTCCCAGTTGGGGCCGTGTTCAATCTTCTCCATGCGCTGGCCGCTTATCAGTGAGCGGGGCCGGGCGGTGGGCTGAAACTTACCTTTGGGCGCGTTATGCAGATGCTGGTAATCAAAGGTAAAGGGCTCGTAGTAGTCGTCTATCTGCGGCAGCACCGGGTTGGCAAAAATACCGGACAACACCCCAATCTTACCGCCCAGGCGCGGCTCCAGCTTGCCGCTGATTTTGCGGATCCAGCCGCCTTGCCATTTTTCCTGGTTCTCCCAGTCTACCGGGTAGCCGAGGCCGGGCTTCGTCTCTACGTTGTTAAACCACGCGTATTCCGTGCCTTCACGGCTGGTCCAGACGTTTTTACAGGTCACGGAGCAGGTGTGACAACCGATGCATTTATCCAGGTTGAGCACCATACCCACTTGCGAGCGAATCTTCATTTTGTCTTCTCCTGTACCTGATCCTTACCTTCACCGTCCAGCCAGTTAATGTGCTTCATTTTGCGGATCATAATGAACTCATCGCGGTTAGAGCCCACGGTGCCGTAGTAGTTGAAGCCCCAGGACAGCTGGGCATAGCCGCCGATCATATGGGTGGGTTTTGGGGTGATACGGGTGACGGAGTTGTGGATCCCGCCGCGCATGCCGGTCACTTCAGAGCCGGGGATATTCATGATCCGCTCCTGGGCGTGGTACATCATGGTCATGCCCGCAGGAATACGCTGGCTGACCACCGCCCGGGCCACCAGGGCGCCGTTGGCGTTGAAGACTTCAACCCAGTCGTTATCGGCAATGGTCAGCTCCCGGGCGTCTTTTTCACTGATCCAGACAATCGGGCCGCCGCGTGACAGGGTCAGCATCAGCAGGTTGTCGCTGTAGGTGGAGTGGATCCCCCATTTCTGGTGCGGCGTCAGGAAGTTAAGCGCCTTTTCCGGGAAGCCATTAGGGGCAACCTGTTTCATATGCTGCAGGCTGCCGGTGTCTACCGGCGGGCGGTAGCTGGCGAGGCTTTCACCAAAGTCGCGCATCCAGGGGTGATCCTGGTAGAGCTGCTGGCGGCCGCTCAGGGTGCGCCAGGGGATCAGCTCGTGGACATTGGTATAGCAGGCGTTGTATGAGACATGTTCATCTTCCAGCCCGGACCAGGTGGGGCTGGAGATTATCTTGCGTGGCTGGGCGACAATATCGTGAAAGCGGATTTTCTCATCTTCTTTGGCGGCGGCCAGATGGGTATGGCTGCGCCCGGTAAATGCCCCCAGCGCCTGCCAGGCTTTCACGGCCACCTGGCCGTTGGTCTCCGGGGCGAGGGTGAGGATCACTTCTGCCGCATCCCGGGCGCTGTCAATCAGCGGGCGCCCGGCTGCCGGGCCGTGGAGTTTGGTGCGGTTCAGCTTGCCAAGGAGTTCAACCTCGCTGTCGGTTTTCCAGTTGATCCCCTTGCCGCCGTTGCCCAGTGAGTCCATCAGCGGGCCGAGGGAGGTAAAACGCTCCCAGACTTCCGGGTAGTTGCGCTCTACTGTCGCAATGGCGGGGCCGGTTTTCCCGGGGATCAGATCGCATTCGCCTTTGCGCCAGTCCTGAACGTCAAACGGTTGTGAGAGCTCCCCCGGGGAGTCATGCATAATCGGCTGGAGCACCACATCCGTTTCTACCCCTAAATGGCCCGGACACAGCTCAGAGAAACGCCTGGCCAGCCCTTTGTAGATCTCCCAGTCGCTGCGCGACTCCCAGGCCGGGTCAACGGCGGCCGTCAGCGGGTGAATAAACGGATGCATATCCGAAGTATTCATATCGTCTTTTTCGTACCAGGTGGCGGTAGGCAGCACAATATCGGAGAACAGACAGGTGCTGGACATCCTGAAGTCCAGGGTGACCAGCAGATCCAGCTTGCCCTCGATGGCGTCGGACTGCCACTCCACCTCTTGTGGGGCGACACCGTCCGTCGTGCCGAAGGCCTCCCCGTTAATGCCGTTTTCGGTGCCCAGCAGGTATTTGAGCATATATTCATGCCCCTTACCGGAGGAGCCCAGCAGGTTAGAGCGCCAGACAAACAGGTTACGCGGATGGTTTTTGCCGCTGTCTGGCTGCTCACAGGCCATGCGCAGATCGCCGCTTTTCAGGTTATTCACCACATACTCTTTTACCGGTACACCGGCCTGCTGTGCGGCGGCGGCAATGTGCAGCGGGTTGGTATTCAGCTGCGGTGCAGAGGGCAGCCAGCCCATGCGCTCCGCCCGGACGTTAAAATCGATCAGGTGGCCGGTGTAGCGTGCCGGATCCGCCAGTGGTGAGAGCAGCTCCCGGGCGGTCAGCTTTTCATAGCGCCACTGTTCGGAGTGGTTATAAAACCAGGAGGTGCTGTTCATCTGGCGCGGCGGGCGCTGCCAGTCCAGGGCAAAGGCCAGCGGGAGCCAGCCGGTCTGGGGGCGCAGCTTTTCCTGGCCCACATAGTGGGACCAGCCGCCACCGCTCTGGCCAATACAGCCGCAGAACACCAGCATATTGATAAGCCCCCGGTAGGTCATATCCATGTGATACCAGTGGTTGATACCGGCTCCGAGGATGATCATGGAGCGGCCGTGGGTTTTATGGGCCGTGCTGGCAAACTCCCGGGCTATCTGTTCAATATACTGGCGCGGCACCCCGGTTATCTGCTCTGCCCAGGCGGGGGTATAGGCTTTCACCGTGTGGTAATCGCTGGCGCAGTTCTCATCACCCAGCCCGCGATCCAGGCCATAACTGGCGAGGGTCAGATCGTAAACGCTGGCGACCAGCCCCTGGCTACCGTCGGCCAGGGTAATGCGGGTGGCGGGAATACGGTGGTACAGCACCGGTGACTGGGGAACATGGCGGAAGTTGGGGTTTTCCTGGCCGCCGAAATAGGGGAACCCGACACTGGCTATCTCGTCATGGTTTTCCAGCTGGCTCAGTTGCAGGGCCACCTCCTGCCCGGCGGCCAGGGGCTCAAGGTTCCATTTGCCTTTTTCGCCCCAGCGAAAGCCGATGGAGCCGTTAGGCACCACCAGGTGGCCCTCTTCGGTGCGGGCAACGGTTTTCCACTCCGGGTTGTTACTCTCCCCGAGGTTGTCCACCAGGTCTGAGGCCCGCAGCATCCGGCCCGGCACGAACTGGCCGTTGTCCCGGGCTTCCAGCATCACCAGCATGGGCATATCCGTATAGCGGCGGGCGTAATTGAGGAAGTAGTCACTGGGGGTGTTGAGGTGGAACTCGCGCAGGATCACATGCCCCATAGCCATCGCCAGTGCGCTGTCGGTGCCCTGTTTCGGGGCCAGCCACTGGTCAGACAGTTTGGCCACTTCGGAATAATCAGGCGTGATGGCAATGGTTTTGGTGCCTTTATAGCGCACCTCAGTGAAGAAGTGCGCGTCTGGCGTGCGGGTCTGGGGAACGTTCGAGCCCCAGGCAATAATATAGGCGGAGTTATACCAGTCGGCCGATTCCGGCACGTCGGTCTGCTCGCCCCAGGTCATCGGGGAGGCGGGGGGCAGGTCGCAGTACCAGTCATAGAAGCTCAGGCAGGTGCCGCCCAGCAGCGACAGGTAGCGGGTGCCCGCCGCATAGGAGATCATCGACATGGCCGGGATTGGCGAAAAACCGGCTACCCGATCCGGGCCGTAGTGTTTAATGGTCCAGATATTGGCAGCGGCAATCAGCTCGTTGACCTCCTGCCAGGTGGTGCGCACAAACCCGCCCCGGCCCCGGGACTGTTTGTACTCGCGGCATTTCTGCTCATCACTCATGATGGCGGCCCAGGCCTCAACCGGATCGCTGTGCTGCTGGCGCGCGGCGCGCCAGTATTCCAGCAGCACCTGGCGGATTTGCGGGTATTTCAGGCGGTTGGCACTGTACAGATACCAGGAGTAGCTGGCCCCGCGCGGGCAGCCGCGCGGCTCGTGGTTGGGCATATCCGGGCGGGTGCGCGGGTAGTCGGTCTGCTGGGTTTCCCAGGTGACCAGACCATTTTTGACATAAATCTTCCAGCTACAGGAGCCGGTACAGTTCACACCGTGGGTTGAACGCACGATCTTATCGTACTGCCAGCGCTGGCGGTAGCCGTCTTCCCAGTCGCGGTTATTGTGGTATTCCTGACCATGACCACCGGCGAATGTCTCGCCTTTTTGCTTAAAATAACGCAACCGGTCGAGTAATTTGCTCATGCTTTTCCTCCCGTGGAGGGGTTACCCCCTCCGTAACGACATTGCGGATAATAGTGATATTGTGTTGTTATCTGGATGTTTTTTTGCCTGATGCTCTGCGGCCGTATACCAGCCAGGTGACCAGGACACACACCACGTAAAACACCAGGAATATTTTCATGGCGCCCACCGGTGAGCCGGTCATTGCCAGTGAGGAGCCGAAGGCTTTGGGGATAAAGAAACCGCCGATAGCACCAATCGCGGAGATAAACCCGAGGGCGGCGGCCGTATCGGTAACCGCTTCGCGCTGGGCCTGTTCATCGCTCCCGCCAAGGCGTTTTACCCGCCCGAGCGTCAGGCGACGGAAGATAATGGCGATCATCTGGAAGGTGGAGCCGCTGCCGAGCCCGGCGGTGAGAAACAGCCCCATAAAGACGGCGTAAAACGCCCAGAAATTGCCGCCGCCGTTCTTACCCGGCAGGGTCGTAAACAGCAGGGCGGTAAACAGCGCCATAAAAATGAAGTTAATTAAGGTCACCCGCACGCCGCCAAACTTATCGGAGATAACCCCTCCGGCAGAGCGGGCCAGCGCACCAATAAACGGGCCAAAAAACGCGAGCTTAAGGATGTTCACCTCCGGGAACTGGGTTTTTGCCAGCATGGCAAACCCGGCAGAAAAGCCGATAAACGACCCGAAAGTGGCGAGGTACAGCAGCGCCAGCAGCCACATATGGGGGCGTCTGAGGACCGGTAACTGCTCGGCAATGGAGGCCTTCGCGCTGGAGATGTCATTCATCCCGAACCAGGCGGCAAGGGTCGCCAGCACCAGCAGCGGCACCCAGAGCCAGGCGGCGTTGGCCAGCCACAGCCCTGAGCCATCCGGCTGGCTGACACCCGCCGCGCCGAAGGCGGTAAACAGCGGCAGCACAATCACCAGCGGCGCGAGTAACTGCATCACGCTGACCCCGAGGTTACCCAGCCCCCCATTGACCCCGAGGGCGCTTCCCTGCAGGTGTTTAGGGAAGAAAAAGCTGATATTGCCCATGCTGGAGGCAAAGTTGGCCCCGGCAAAGCCGCACAGCAGCGCGATGATAATAAATGTACTGTAGCGGGTGCCCGGATCCTGCACCGCGAACCCCAGCCACAGGCAGGGGATCAGCATGATGGCGGTGCTTATCACGGTCCAGTAACGGCCCCCCAGGAGCGGCACCATAAAAGAGTAGGGCACCCGCAGCACCGCGCCGGAAAGGGCGGGCAGAGCCGTCAGCATAAACAGCTGATCGGTGGTGAAGTTAAACCCCACTTTATTCAGGTTGATGGCAACCGCGCTGAACAGCATCCAGACGCAGAATGCCAGCAGCAGGCAGGCCACTGAAATCCATAAGTTGCGCCGGGCAATATATTTGCCTTCGTTCTCCCAGAAGGCGGGGTTTTCCGGTGTCCAGTTGCGCAGCTGATAGCGGTTATTTTTTTCCGTTGATTGCGACATTGTCATCCTCATATGCAGACAAATTACTTGTTATTCTTTAGTATCATCAGTCCATCGCGCTGATACTTTTTTGGTTGTACTTCTAAAGGTAGATAAGAAATCGCGATCTGCAGGGCGAAATTTAGGGGTATATGCCGGGAAATGTTAAATCTGGCTAATATGTCAGCGTGCCAGCACCGGGATATAAGGGCATCCCGGATAAAAAATTCCCGTCGGTATTATGAAAATGCGTGCTTTCTGGTGGTAAATGATTACTATTCTCAGAAAAGTAAAAGGCAATGGACCTTTTATTCACCGGTAAACAATGTGAAGCGCGTAATAACAACTCCCAGGAAGGAATTCTGCTCATGATTTCACCGACATTCTCCCGCTCGTTACTGGCTGCCCTGCTGGCCGGGAGCGCTTTTTCTGTGCTGGCCGCAGACGCCATGCTGCGCAGCCCGGTGGGCAAAGGCGCTTATGAAATGGCCTACAGCCCGGCGGAAAATGCCCTGTTTGTGGCCACCTCCGGTAGCCGTAAAAACGAGGTAGGCGGCGTGGTATACCAGCTTGATCCCCAGACCCTGACGGTCGTGAAGACCCTGCATAACGATCTGAAACCCTTCGGCGCCACCATTAATACCAAAACCAACACCCTGTGGTTTGGTAACACCATGAACAGCGCCATTACCGCCATAGACGCGGCCAGCGGTGTGGTAAAAGGCCGCCTGGTGCTCGATGATCGCAAACGCACTGAAACGGTACGCCCGCTGGCCCCAAGGGAGCTGGCGGTTGATGAAGCCACCAATACTGTCTATATGGGCGGGCTGGGCCCGGAGAGCGTGATTTGGGTGGTGGACGGGGCAACCCTGAAACTGCGCAATACCATCAGCGGGCTGGGTAAAATGAACACCGGCCTGGCGCTGGACAGCGCGGCCGGGCGGCTTTACACCAGCAACGGGGACGGGGAATTTATCACCATTGATACCGCCACCGGTAAGGTGCTGGCGCGTAAGAAACTGCTTGATGACGGCAAAGAGCATATGCTGCTGAACATCAGCCTTGATACCGCGAACCACCGGGCATTTGTGACCGACTCAAAAGGAACCGATTTACTGGTGGTGGATACCCGCACCGGGGATGTCACCGGCAAAGTGGCACTGCCGGAGTCGCTGGCGGTGCTGTTTAACCCGGCGCGTAATGAGGTGTACGTTACCCACCGGCAGGCGGGCGAGGTGAGCATTATTGATGCCAGCACCCTGAAGTTAACAAAAACCCTCAAAACGCCGGTCCACCCGAATAGCCTGGCGCTCTCGCCGGATGGCAAAACCCTGTATGTGAGTGTGAAGCAGGTCTCTACCCGCCAGCAGGAGGCCACCCTCCCGGACGATATACTGCGGATAACCCTGTAAACTTGCGGGGAAGATGGCATAACGGGTGCCCCGGGCACCCGTTAATTTTTTAGCCCTGCAGCGCCGCCAGGGCACTGTCGTAGTCTGGCTCGGTGGTTATCTCATTTACCAGCTGGCTGAAGATAACCTCATCCTGCTCGTTAAGTACCACAACGGCACGGGCGGTGAGCCCACGCAGCGGGCCTTCGCTGATGGCCACACCGTATGCCTGCTTAAATTCCGGGTTGCGCAGTGTAGACAGGGTGACCACGTTGCTCAGCCCTTCAGCGCCGCAGAAGCGGGACTGGGCGAAAGGCAGGTCGGCCGAGATGCACAGCACCACGGTGTTATCCAGCTCGCTGGCCAGCTGGTTAAATTTACGCACAGACGCGGCGCAAACCCCCGTGTCGATGCTCGGGAAAATATTCAGCACTTTGCGCTTACCGGCATACTGCTGTAGCGTCACGTCGGACAGATCAGCGGCGGTCAGGGTGAACGCTGGCGCTTTGTTTCCTTTCTGGGGGAATTGTCCTGCAACGGCAACCGGATTGCCCTGGAAGTGAACTTGTTGTGACATATCGGATTCCTTTTATTACATATAATTAACACCTCCACTAGTCTAAGCCACTCCGGTGTCTTTTTACATAGAAAACTGAAACTGCATTTAAATCAGTGGAGTCGTTATACTGAGGGCATTCATGGAAATCCGGAGACATTATGAGAAGGATAAGGGTTTACGAAGAGGCGTGGCCACTCCACTCCCCGTTTGTGATTGCCAGGGGCAGCCGCAAAGAGGCAACCGTTGTGGTGGTTGAACTCGAAGAGGACGGCGTCAAAGGGAGCGGCGAGTGTACGCCGTATCCGCGCTATGGTGAGAATGTCGCCTCGGTGATGGCCCAGATTGCCACCGTGATGCCCCAGCTGGAGCGGGGAATGACCCAGGAACAGCTTCAGCAGCAGCTCCCCGCCGGGGCCGCCCGTAATGCGGTGGACTGTGCCCTGTGGGATCTGGAGGCCCGCCGCCAGGGGCTGAGCCTCGCCCGGCTGACCCACACCACACTGCCCGATGAGATAGTCACCGCCCAGACCGTTGTTATTGACTCCCCGGAAAAAATGGCCGAAGCCGCGATCATGCTGTGGAACAAAGGGGCCCGGCTACTGAAAATCAAGATGGATGACCGGCTTATCAGCGAGCGGATGGTCGCCATTCGCAGCGCAGTACCGGATGCGACACTGATTGTTGATGCCAACGAATCCTGGCACGGGGAAGGGCTTGCCTCGCGCAGCCAGTTCCTGGCTGATCTGGGGGTGGCGATGCTGGAGCAGCCGCTGCCGGTCGGGGATGATGCAGCGCTTGAGAACTTTATCCACCCGTTACCCATCTGTGCCGATGAGAGCTGCCACACCCGCAGCGATCTGGCAACCCTGGCCGGTCGCTATGAGATGATCAACATCAAGCTGGATAAAACCGGCGGGCTGACAGAAGCCCTGGCCCTGGCCCACCAGGCGGCAGAGCAGGGCTTTGAATTAATGCTGGGCTGTATGCTGTGTACCTCCCGGGCTATTCGCGCGGCCCTGCCGCTGACCCCCGGGGTATGCTTTGCCGATCTGGACGGCCCGACCTGGCTTGCGGTGGATGTTGAACCACCGCTGAAGTTCAGCACCGGGCTCCTCCACCTGGCTTAAGACCACTGCAGCAGGGCTGTCATCGGGTGCAGGTAGCGCTCGCTGGCGTCGTCTGCCGATATGGGGGGCAATTCAGCCGTGATGCAGGGCAGCGACCGATCCGCGCACCAGCTGCCAAAGGAGCCGGGGGTAGCATAGCCGACACTGGTCACCAGCGGCAGCCCGAAGGCGTCCGCCATCCAGTTTCCCAGCGCGGAATTGCCGGGATCTTCAATGCAGGCCAGGGGATCGTGGAATGAGACCACCCAGGCCGGGCGGATATCCTCAATCAGCTGGCAGAGGGCGGCGGTTTCCGGCTCAGAACCGGGGTGTTGCCCCGTTGAGAGGCGCACATCGCGCTGGGTGGCCTGGCTGTTCCAGCGGTAGACCGTTTGCCCCGGTTGCCAGTTCCGGCTGGGGAAGTTGCGGTTCAGATCCACACCGCGGGCATTTGCCCGCAGCCCGAGCTGGCACCCGTCCGGATTGACCGCCAGCAGAACATGGTGGCGGCGCAGCTCCGCTTCCAGGGTGCGCAGTGCGCAGGAAAGCGTGACGCACGCCGCGTTTTCATCCCCGTGGGTGGCAGCGATAATTAACCCGGTGTGCGGCGAGCGCCGGGGAGCGGGAAACCAGAGTAGCGGGGCGCCCAGCACCGATTTTCCATAGGGCCGGGGGCTGGCGGGAAGCAGACCCCGCAGTGGCCGGGGGCGTTGTGTTGTCATGATAGCCTGTCTTATCACTCGCGGATTTTGTCTGGCAAGTATACCCTTCTGGCGCTAAATCGGGAGTCGTCCGCACGGTCCGGGGCTTTACAGCATCAGGTTGTAAGACCACACTATTCAGTGCGTTGCATGCCAGCGGGGCTGGCGTGCTGACAAAAAGATAATAATTTCGCTGCGGGATCTTCCCGCCCTGACCACAGGTGATTTATGCAATTTACTGCACGCGTTTCCGGCCTTGCGCTATTTCTGGCCGCTGCTTTTGCCACCCCGGCCTGGTCGGCTGTGGTGGCCCCAGGGGCTGTTCTGGCGGATAAACAGGAGCTGGTAAGGCACATCAAAGATGAACCGGCATCACTGGATCCGGCCAAAGCCGTAGGGTTACCGGAAATTGAAGTGATCCGCGATCTGTTTGAAGGGCTGGTCAGCCAGGATGAGAAGGGCAATATCATCCCTGCGGTGGCTACCCGCTGGAAGAGTAACGATAACCGCATCTGGACCTTCACACTGCGCGATAACGCGCGCTGGAGTAACGGCCAGCCGGTGACGGCGCAGGACTTTGTTTATGCCTGGCAGCGCCTGGTGGATCCGCAAACCACCTCGCCGTTTGCCTCTTTTGCCGCCCTTGCCGGTATTGCTAATGCCCAGGCTATCATTGACGGGAAATCCGCACCGCAGACGCTCGGCGTCACGGCAACAGATGCCCACACGCTACAGGTCAAACTGGATAAACCGGTGCCGTTTTTCCCGGCGCTGACGGCCAATTTCTCCCTGTTTCCGGTGAACAAAAGCAACCTTGAGAAGTTTGGCAATGACTGGACCCGGCCGGGGAATCTGGTGGGGAACGGGGCGTTTGTTTTACAGTCCCGGGTGGTGAATGAAAAGATTGTGCTGCAGCCGAATAAGCAGTATTGGGATCACGGGAACACAGTTCTGACGAAGGTGACCTTCGTGCCGATTAACCAGGAGTCTGCCGCCACCAAGCGTTACCTGGCAGGGGATCTGGATATTACCGAGTCATTCCCGAAGAACCTGTATCAGAAACTGAAAAAAGAGATCCCCGATCAGGTCTTTACCCCGCCGCAACTGGGCACGTATTACTACGCGTTTAACACCCGTAAAGGGCCGACGGCCGATCCCCGGGTGCGCCTGGCGCTGAGCCTGACTATCGATCGCCAGATCATCGCCGATAAGGTCCTCGGCACCGGTGAAAAACCGGCCTGGCACTTCACGCCGGAAGTTACCGCCGGGTTCACCCCGCAGGCTTCTCTGTTTGAGGGCATGAGCCAGGCAGAGCGTAATGCCCAGGCCAAAACGCTGCTGGCCGCGGCCGGGTATGGCCCCGCCAAACCCCTGAAGCTGACGCTGCTGTATAACACCTCAGAAAACCACCAGAAAATTGCGATTGCGGTTTCCTCAATGTGGCGCCAGAACCTGGGGGTGAATGTGAAGCTCCAGAACCAGGAGTGGAAGACCTATATCGACAGCCGCAACACCGGCAATTTTGATGTGGTCCGTGCCTCCTGGGTGGGAGACTACAATGAGGCCTCCAGCTTCCTGTCGCTGCTGACCTCAACACACAGCGGAAATATTGCCCGCTTCAGTAGCCCGGCGTACGACAAATTGCTCGATCAGGCGAGCCGGGAGACCACCACCGTGGCGCGGAACAAAGAGTACAACCTGGCGGAAAAGATCATTGCAGAGCAGGCACCGATTGCGCCGATCTACCAGTACACGAACGGGCGACTGATTAAACCGTGGGTGAAGGGGTATCCTATTAATAACCCGGAGGATATGGCCTACAGCCAGCAGATGTACATTATCCGGCATTAACCGGTGTAAAAAAGCCCGCAAACTGATGCGGGCTTTTTCATGGAAAAGATTAACGGTGCCCGCGGCCAGAACCGCCATAACCACCTTTGTGGTCACCGTATCCGCCGTGCCCGCCATAATTACCGTGGTTACCATGATATCCACCGTGATAATCACCATGGTGCCGGTTGTGGTGCCCGTCATGGTACACACAACCGCTTACCGCGCTGGCGGACAGGATGACGGCCAGAATCATTGCATACTTCTTCATTGCTTCTCCTCGCTGCCTTCTCAGTATGAAAGCCAGGTTGGTATACCATGAGCAGCCGCTCAGGAATACCCGCCAGGCGCGATTACAGACGTATCTGAGTCTTATCCGCGGGAGTGAAACGGTTGCGGGCGTTAGTGGCACATATGGCATTGCTTAACGGCGCCCGATGGCTAGACTGACTGTAAATATTACGTCAGAAATGATGGAGTTAATGGTGGAGTCACTTCAAGGTTCACAACTGAACGTGCAGGACGCAGTGTTTGCCTTACAACTGGATGGCAAAGGCGGGGTGCGCCCGCTGGAGGATAAGGATCAGATAGACAAAAATAACCCCTGCTGGTTGCATCTTAATTATTCCAACCAGGAGAGCATGAAATGGCTGGAGACCACGCCACTGTTGCCGAATGTGGCCCGGGACGCGTTATCCGGCGAAAGTACCCGCCCGCGGGTATCGCGCCTTGGTGAGGGGACACTGCTGACCCTGCGCTGCATTAATGGCAGTACCGATGAGCGCCCGGACCAGATGGTGGCGGTGCGGGTCTATATGGACGAGCGGATGATTATCTCAACCCGCCAGCGCCGGGTGCTGGCGCTGGACGATGTGGTCAACGATCTCAATGAGGGAACCGGGCCTGTGGATTGCGGCTCCTGGCTGGTGGATGTCTGTGATGCCATGACCGATCACTCAAATGAGTTTATTGAAGATCTCCATGACCGGATCATCGACCTTGAGGACAATTTGCTCGATCAGCAAATTCCCCCACGGGGCTTTCTGGCGCTGACCCGCAAACAGCTCATTGTGATGCGCCGCTATATGGCGCCCCAGCGGGATGTTTATGCCCGGCTTGCCAGTGAGCGCTTAAGCTGGATGAACGACGATCAGCGCCGGCGGATGCAGGATATTGCCGATCGCCTGGGGCGCGGGCTGGATGAGGTGGACGCCTGTATCGCCCGCACGGCGGTCATGTCAGACGAAATCGCCCAGGTGATGCAGGAATCCCTGACCCGGCGCAGTTACACCATGTCGCTGATGGCGATGGTATTCCTGCCCAGCACCTTTCTGACCGGGCTTTTTGGGGTCAACCTTGGGGGGATCCCCGGGGGGAGCTGGCCCCTGGGGTTTAGCCTGTTTTGCATTATGTTAGTGATGCTGATTAGCGGTGTTATATGGTGGTTGCACAGAAGTAAATGGCTGTAAGACATCACATTTTTAACCGGAGACACCGGGTAAACCTGAGCAAAATTGAGCGATATCAATAAAAAAAACACTGGACTGGCGCAATATCGGTCTCGCAGGTGAATGCAACGTCAAGCGATGGGCGTTGCGCTCCATATTGTCTTACTTCCTTTTTTTGAATTACTGCATAGCACAATTGATTCGTACAACGCCGGCTGATAGCCGGCTTTTTTTTGTGCATCGCTGGCGGCAAACAGCATTGCAGTGCCAGCCCCCCCGGCCCACGGGTAAAACCGATTAAATTGTCGCGTTCTGTGCGCAGATCTGCGAGGATACGCCCCCTGCTAATTTTGTCCCATGAGAGAAATCACCGTGACTGCTTTTGCTACCCTGAATACGCTACCCGCCGCGCTGCTGGATAACCTGGAATCCCTTGGCTACAGCGCGATGACGCCGGTACAGGCCGCGGCGCTGCCGGTTGTGCTGGCCGGAAAAGATGTGCGGGTACAGGCGCAGACCGGCAGCGGTAAAACCGCGGCGTTCGGGGTAGGGCTGTTGCCGAAAATTGATGCCGGCCAGTTTGCCACCCAGGCGCTGGTCCTGTGCCCGACCCGGGAGCTGGCCGATCAGGTGGCGGGGGAGCTACGCCGCCTGGCCCGCTTCCTGCCGAATATCAAAATCCTCACCCTGTGTGGCGGCCAGCCTTTTGGCCCCCAGCGGGACTCACTGCAGCATGCGCCGCATATTATTGTGGCGACCCCCGGGCGCCTGGTGGATCACCTGCAAAAGGGCACCGTAAAGCTGGACGCGCTGCAAACCCTGGTGCTGGATGAGGCGGACCGGATGCTGGATATGGGGTTCAGCGAGGCGATTAATCAGGTGCTGGACAGTGTGCCGCCGCGCCGCCAGACGCTGCTGTTCTCCGCCACCTGGCCGGAAGGGATTGCGGCGATCAGCGCCCGGGTACAGCGTGACCCGCAGACCATTGAAATTGACCGGGTCGATAACTTACCGGCGATTGAGCAGCAGTTTTATGATGTGCCACGGCGCGGCAAGATTGCGCTGCTGCAAAGCCTGCTGAGCCAGCACCGCCCGGCCTCCTGCGTGGTGTTCTGCAACACCCGTAAAGATTGCCAGGAGGTGTGCGACGCCCTGAACGACGCGGGCCAGGAGGCGCTGGCCCTGCACGGGGATATGGAGCAGCGCGATCGCGACCAAACCCTGGTGCGCTTTGCCAACGGCAGCACCCGGGTACTGGTGGCGACCGATGTGGCGGCGCGCGGGCTGGACATTAAAGCGCTGGAGATGGTGGTCAACTATGAGCTGGCCTGGGATCCTGAAGTGCATGTCCACCGTATCGGGCGTACTGCCCGGGCGGGTAACAGCGGGCTGGCGGTGAGCTTCTGTGCCCCGGAAGAGGCCCAGCGGGCGGCTATCCTCTCTGACATGCTCCATATCACCCCTGAGTGGCTGCCACCGGTCAGCAAACCGCTGGTGCCCCTGAAAGCGCCCATGGCAACCCTGTGCATTGACGGCGGTAAAAAGGCCAAAATGCGCCCCGGGGATATTCTGGGGGCGCTGACCGGGGATATTGGCCTGGCGGGTGAGGATATCGGCAGGATTACGCTTTCAGCAACCCACGCATATGTGGCGGTGCGCCAGGACGTGGCCCGGCAGGCCTGGAAACAGCTCCAGGGCGGGAAAATCAAAGGCAAAACCTGTAAAGTGCGGCTGCTGAAATAGCGGCCAGTCACTCAGGCCCGGGGCCGGGCCTGAGTGCGGGTTATTTTACTTCCACCACATTCAGGCGCATCTCTTCGTGAGGGGCGTCCTCTTCCTCTGGCTGCCAGCCTGCCGGTGCCAGCGGGATCTCCTGGCGATCAAACGCAATATCGCCCCCGTCGACCACCTCGCTGCCGTGCCGGATCCCGGCAAAATCAAACAGACTGGTATCACACAGGTGAGAGGGCACCACATTCTGCATGGCGCTGAACATGGTTTCGATACGCCCCGGGTAGCGTTTATCCCAGTCGCGCAGCATTTCGGCAATCACCTGACGCTGGAGATTAGGCTGGGAGCCACACAGATTGCAGGGGATTATCGGGAAGTTTCGCGCATCGGAAAAGCGCTGAATGTCCTTCTCGCGGCAGTATGCCAGCGGGCGGATCACGATGTGTTTGCCGTCGTCGCTCATCAGTTTCGGCGGCATGCCTTTCATTTTCCCGCCGTAGAACATGTTGAGAAACAGGGTTTGTAAAATATCGTCCCGGTGGTGACCAAGGGCTATTTTGGTTGCCCCCAGTTCGCTGGCGGTGCGGTAGAGAATACCGCGGCGCAGGCGGGAGCACAGGGAGCAGGTGGTTTTCCCTTCCGGGATTTTCTCTTTAACGATCCCGTAGGTGTTCTCTTCAACAATCTTATATTCAACGCCAATGCTTTCCAGATAGGCGGGCAGAATATGCTCCGGGAAGCCGGGCTGCTTCTGATCAAGGTTGACCGCCACCAGGCTGAACGAGATGGGGGCGCTCTGTTGCAGATTACGCAGGATCTCCAGCATGGTGTAGCTGTCTTTCCCGCCAGAGAGGCAAACCATGATCCGGTCGCCGTCTTCTATCATGTTGAAATCGGCAATCGCTTCGCCCACATTGCGACGCAGGCGTTTCTGAAGTTTGTTAAGGTTGTACTGATCTTTCCGGGTAATATCCTGGTTGTCTTGCATGGTGCTCTGTCTCAGGGGCTGGCGCGGCCAGCAAAAAAAGTATGGGCGTATGGTACGGATTACCGCACTAAATGCCAGCGCGTTTTACAGCGCTATAGCATCTGGCCCGGATCACCGCAAAATAAGAAAGCATGAGATTGTTAATGCGTTATGCCTGTTCTATGTTCAAAGCGTTAAATTAACTTTAAGGAATAATCATCATGTTTAAGCGTCGCACTCTCAAAACTGCACTTGCGGCGGTTATCTCACTCGCCATGCTTGCAGCCCCCGCTTACGCGAACCCCGGTAACGGTGGTGGTAACGGCGGCGGTAACGGTGGTGGTCATGGTAACAGTGGTGGTGGTAATCATGGCAACAGCGGCGGTGGTAATCATGGCAACAACGGTAACCACGGCAACGGCAATAACGGCAAAAGTGGCGCGAACCAGGGCAAAGGGCAGGGAAACGACAAGTCTAAGGAAGATCGCGACAGCCGCAAAAGCTACGGTAAACCAGACCATGTAGACGCGGATATCAGCTTCTCCCGGGCCCGCTCACTGGCCGTTAATTACGGGCTGGTGGGGTATAAATCCCTCCCTCCGGGTATTGCCAAAAATGTTGCGCGCGGTAAAACGTTGCCCCCGGGAATTGCAAAGAAATCCTTACCCGCCTCTATGCTGCATGATTTGCCAAATTATCCGGGATATGAATGGCAGGCCATTGGTAACGATTTAGTACTGGTCGCACTAAGCACAGCCGTTGTGACCGCCGTTATTAACGGTGTGTTTGACTGACAAACACCCGGCAGGCGCATCATCACGAAGGCCACCTGCGGGTGGCCTTTTATCATGGTGAAGGCGCACGCTTCGTATCCGGTCCGCTGGTAAATGGACCACAGACGCGAAGCGTCTCTGCCGGTTACTTACTGGCCTGTTTGCGCAGGTGTCGGCGCAGCAGCCAGATGATCAGCGCCAGCACAATAATGCCGCCGACCCCCATCCCCGGGATGATAAACGGCTGCACTTGTGCAATAAACGGCTTCGGCCCGCCAGCACGTATTTGCGCAACATCCTGCGGGGTGACCGTTACGCGGACATTGCCGTATTTCTGCAAAACGAAGTTTGCAATATCGGCAATTTGCTTATCAGTAAGTTCACCCACATAGGATCCCTCACCAAACGCCGGCATTAATACCTGATGACCGCCGGTTGTCCGGTCGACACCAAATAAAATTGCCGCAATCAGGTTGGAGGGGTTGCCCATTGCGGTAACCGTATTACGGGTCAGCGCCGGGTAGGCCTGGTTCTCACTGCCGCTGCCGTCTGGCTGGTGGCAACTGGCGCAATAGCCGCTGTACAGGGCCTCACCACTGGTCAGGGTGTGGCTGGCCGTTGGCGGGTTTTTCCCCCGCAGGCTATTTTCCACGTTCCAGGCACCACTCGTGTTGCCGTTGTCGGCCGGTGTTGCTGTGGCGACATCATTATCGCCGGGCTGTGCCGGGACAGTTTTCAGGTAGGCAGCAATGGCATGGAGCTGCTGGGCCGTCAGATACTGCAGGCTGTGCTCAACGGCCTCCGCCATGGGGCCTGCGGCCTGGGCTTTACCTTCGGCGCGGCCTGTGCGCAGGTAGTCGACAATCTGCTGCTCGCTCCAGCTACCGATACCGTCGGTAGCGTCCGGGCTGATATTGGGGGCATACCATGGGCCCAGTTGGGCGCCTGCCAGATACCGCTTCTGATCTTCTGCCATCATCAGATTGCGCGGGGTGTGGCAGGTGCCGCAGTGCGCCGGTCCCTGGACCAGCCAGGCGCCTTCGTTGATTTCCGCTGTGGCCTGGCTGTCGGGCACAAAGCGGGCGTTATCCAGGTAGAGCAGGTTCCACGCCGCCATCACCAGGCGGATATTAAACGGAAAGGGCAGATCGGTCTTCGCCTCCGGGGGTGTATCTACCGGGGCGACACCGTGCATAAAATAGCTGTACAGGGCGTGGATATCCTCATCACTGAGCCGGGTATAGGCGGTATAAGGCATAGCCGGGTAGAGGTGCGCCCCGTCCCCGCGAATGCCTTCACGCAGTGCCCGGGCAAACTGCGCTTCGGTATAGCGGCCAATGCCATAGCGCACAGACGGGGTAATATTGGTGGCGTAGATGGTCCCCATCGGAGAGGCGATCCCGTAGCCCCCGGCATAGGGTTTTCCCTGGTGGGGGGTATCGGTGTGGCAGGCCATACAGTCTGAGGCGATAGCCAGCGCGTGGCCACGGGCGATAAGCGAGGCATCCGGGGGTGTCTGGGCACCGGCAGGGCCCGCCAGCAGCGTCGCGCAGGCCAGGGCTGAGAGCATGAATTTGTTCATTTGCCCTCCATCATACGGTGCACATCGTCGGCGGCTTTCAGGGCCAGGGCCGCCATGGTCAGCGTGGTGTTGACCACACTGGCAGAGGCCATGGCTCCGCCCCCGGGTAGCCATAAATTGGCGTGATCGTGGGCGCGGCAATTACCGTCCACCACCGAATCCCGGGGGTTATCCCCCATGATGGTGCCGCCCATAATATGGTTGTTGGCGTTGAGGGTATCGTTGATGACAAACTCTTCGGCACTGAACAGATCGCCAATCTGGCGCAGCTGTTTTTTCACCTCTTCCAGCCCTTTGCGCACGTAATCCCCCACGTCGTAGTGGATATCCGGGCAGGCCAGACCATGTTTATCTTTACGGGTGGGGCTCAGGGTCAGGCGGTTGTCCGGATCCGGCAGGGGTTCAAGGCTAATCGACAGATCCACCGAGCGGCTGGCGCGATCGCGGATTTCCGCGTCCAGAGCCTTACCCACCAGGCCGGTTTTCAGCGCCTGCAGGGCGGAGGGGATCACCCGGTTGATGTTATTGATGATGATTTTATTGGCTGAGTGGCGGGCGCGGAACTCACCATCGCGATAGCCCACCATGCAGCTGCTTTGCGCCGGGCCACGGCCTGTCCAGAGTGGCTCGCGGGCGAGGAATGAGCAGTGCAGGCCGGAGTGGTCCATCATATTGCGCCCCACCTGATCAGAGCTGTTCGCGATGCCGTTCGGGTTGCGCTCATTGGCGGCCAGTAGTAACAGCCGGGGGGTCTCGATACCATTGCAGGCAAGTACAAATGCCCGGCCGGTGGCGCGATGGGAGCGGTGCTGGTTATCGTACCAGTGTACTGCCGTCACGTTATTCTGCTCGTCTGTATCGATTTTGTAGACCACCGATTCAGCCAGCACCTGTGCCCCTTTATGTTCGGCGCGCTCAATATGGTGGATGCCGTTATACATGGCGCCGATCGGGCAGATAGGCTGGCAGTTATTATTGCCACAGCAGGTCGGGCGCCCCTGCCAGGGGCGGGTACTGCGGCCCTGGGGAATCGGTACTGAGCGAAAGCCGTGAGGATTGACAATTTCGGCGATGCGGCGATCGCCATAGGCCCAGGGCACCATATCCATCGGGTAGGGTTTGCTGCGCTCAACGGGGGACTGCCAGTCCGGGTTGTTTGGCCCGGCTACCCCAATTTCTTCCTCCGCCCTGCAATACCAGGGCTCCATATCCTGGTAGGAAATGGGCCAGTCCCGGCCCACCCCGTAGCGGGTTTTCATCTGAAAGTCGTTCGGGTGGTTACGCCAGCAGGAGGCCGCCCAGTGCCAGGTGGTGCCGCCCACGACCCGTAAATACCCTTGCTTAAAGCTCGAGCCGTTCGGCCCGCTGAGCTGGACATAATTATTTTCCGGGAAGTAGAGCGGTGCGGTGGCATATTCCGATTGCGGGTACAGCCCCTGAAAATCAGATCCGGCCCGGTTTTTTATCGGCATATTGCGCCAGTTTTCCACGGCCTGAGCCCGCTCAATGCGCGGGCCGGCTTCCAGCACCAGCACGGAGTAGCCAAGGCTTACCAGGTTCTCGGCCATTAAGCCGCCAACAATACCGGAGCCGACAATCACAATATCTGCCCGGGCATCCCCGGCGGCATCAATTACAGGGCGTTTCATGCGTTATTCCCCTGTGCCTGCGGAAGATCCGTTGCCGGGACAGTGGGCTCCCGGGTGACGCCCGGTGGCAGTCCCAGCCACCACATGGGCCCGTAAGTACACCAGGTGGGAACAATCAGTGCATCTCTGGTCGTTTTATACATCAGTGCATCCTTATAGCTGACCAGTTCGGTATGGCCGGAGCCCTCCACGGCAACGGTGCCGGTGTACCATGCGGTGACAATCGCCGTCATGATCTCGCCCAGCCCGTGCCGGATGGCCTGCTGGTTAAAGGCCAGGGCATCCGGGGCCTGCTGGCTTATTGCGTATAACACCGGGAGCGCGCTGGCGAAGGCGGGGATTTGCTGGTTAAGCGCGCTGAAATAGCGGGCTGACAGGGCGGGATCCAGCGTCTCGTGTTCCGTGATTTTTCGGGAAATATTGAGGAATTGGGCAAATTCCAGCGGGGAGGCGGCGGCGTGTGATTTCTCGGCAAAGGTGAGTCTGGAATAGGGCATTAAACTTACCGTTACCATCACTGAGGCCATTCTGACTAATGCCTCCCGGCGCGTCATGATGTTTTGTAGTGACATACTCAGCTCCGGATAAATCTCTTTGTATTGCGCGTGTCGATTAACGGGTACGGATGACATTGTTTTTATTATATGTACGTAACTTTACAATCAGGTTAACGATATAGACTGGGCAGCCCTGTTGTTAGCGGTATTTTTTAAATAAGTTGCATAAAATACCTTGTGGTTATTTTTGTTTTTAACCTGATGATTTTTAATATATTAGCTGGCGTGTTCCGGACGTATGACGCTATTTATGAGGGGGCGGAGCAAAAAAAAACCGCCAGCAGTGCTGGCGGAAAACTGGAAGCAATGTGAGCAATGTCGTACCGGTTCGCTGGCGTGCAGGCTCAGCGTACCGGTGAGAGCAACGTTAACAGTAATGATTATCATTATCAATAGTAAATTACTGAGTTTGTCATCGTGCCGTTGAGAGTGGTGGTGGTGAAGACACCGTGTTCGCAGGATGTTAGCCGCCTTCAGGCGGCTAACGTTACCCCATCACCCACACCCTATAGCGGGATCAGTATTAGCGAACTTAAGGGTTGCAGGATCAAATGCATCAACCAGCTTATGGCCCAGATTATCCATCCAGGCGACAACTATGTCGTTGCCGGGAAAAGCCGCCCATTCTTCGCCCATATCCCGGGCAAACCCCAAAACGGTCATGTGAGGTCCACCTGATTTCAGGGTAACAACATCTCCTGTTTTTACAGTCATATGTCCTCCACTTTTTTAACAGGCACAGGTATCCGGATGCCATCTGTAGGGTTTGTTCAGTAGCCGCCGGTTTGGTGTTGTTCCTGCCGTTTCAACACCTCTGTAATGATCAATAGTTCAGAGTTGCGTTATCAGCGGTCAGTCGTTCGGCTGAAAATAGCCGAAATGAGGTTCCGGGCAGCATAAAGCCACGGGCGGCCATGACGAAACCTGGCGGTATAAATGCAGGAGGCGTTTATTTAACAATATGAAAATAAAAGGGAAGGGAGGTGGTGGGTTGTGAGGGATTCGAACCCTCGACCGATGGATTAAGAGTCCACAGCTCTGCCAACTGAGCTAACAGCCCACACCGTGTTGAAACGAACTATAGACCTGTGAATATCAGGGTCAAGGGGTTTTTAAAAAAATCCGCACTTGTCAGCAATGCTAATGTTTAACTGTCGTTTTATTCGCCATTGCGCACACATTTCCGCCATCAGCACACCGTGCTACCCGCTAATTACCCGGCAATGTCAGAATCTGCTAATATACGCTTCATATATGTTTTATATAGGTGCTTTATGGGAATCGTTAAAATCTCCGATCTGATGCATGAGAACCTGCGGGTGGCCAGCAATGCCATGAGCCGCTCGATCAATGCCCAGGCGGAATACTGGCTAAAACTGGGGATGCTGGCAGAGCTGTACCCGCATTTAACCCACCAGCAACTGGTTCGCCAGTTAATCAACAGCGAAATTCATCACGGAATGGCGATTGACCGCATCGTGGCGGACGACATTCCGGCAGACTTACCGCAGGAGCAGGCATCATGACCGGCATTAAACTTCACACCCCCGCAGAAATAGAAATGGCCAGGGCCGCCGGGCATGCCGCGGCCAGCGTACTGGAAATGATCACCCCTTATGTCCAGCCCGGCGTCACCACCGATGAGCTGGATCGCCGGTGTTATGAATATATTGTCGATCACCTGAAGGTTATCCCCGCCAATATTGGCTATCACGGCTACCCGAAAACGGTCTGTACATCGGTTAACCATGTGGTGTGCCACGGCATTCCGGCAGATAAAAAACTGAAACAGGGCGATATCGTGAATATTGATGTGGCCATCATTAAAGATGGCTGGTACGGGGATACCAGCCGGATGTATTTTGCCGGTGAGCCTTCGATTCGCGCCAGGCGCCTGGTGGATGTGACCTATCAGTCAATGGTGGCCGGTATCAAGGCGGTGCGGGCCGGGGCTACGCTGGGTGATATCGGGGCCGCTATTCAGACACTTGCGCAGGATGCCGGATTCTCGGTGGTGCGGGAGTATTGCGGCCACGGGGTAGGCCAGGTCTATCACGATGAGCCCCAGGTGCTGCACTATGGCGTGCCGGGAAGCGGCGTGGTACTGAAACCGGGGATGATTTTTACTATTGAGCCGATGATCAATGCCGGGAAGGCCGGGACCAGTGTCCTGAATGACGGCTGGACAGTGGTCACCCGGGATCGTTCGCTCTCGGCCCAGTGGGAGCACACCGTTGCGGTGACTGAAGATGGTTACGATCTGCTGACCCCCTGGCCGGAAGGGACCGGAAACTACGCCCCCGTTTAACCCCCGGCCACACAGTAAAAAGCCCGCCAGAGAGGCGGGCTTTGTGGTTTACGCCAGAGCCCAGTTACTCACCGGCAGGCTTTTCTGCCTTACCGGCCAGCAGCGCCAGGAAATCATAGCGTTTTTGCAGGTCACTGGCCGCGTCCTTCCAGAGCTGCTCTGCTACGTCCGGCTGCTGGGTATTCAGCCGTTTGAAGCGTTGCTCGTGGAGCAGAGTCTCTGCCAGGGCGTCAGAGGGCGGACGTGAATCCAGCATCATCGGCACTTTGCCTTCTGCTTCCCGGCGCGGATCGTAGCGGTACAGGGGCCAGAACCCGGTTGCGGTCAGCTGGCGCATCTGATCATGGCTGAGCGCCAGATCGTAGCCGTGCTCCTCACAGGGGCTGTAGGCAATAATGAGCGACGGCCCCGGGTATGCTTCCGCCTCCTGAATCGCTTTCACGGTCTGGTTAAGCTGTGCACCCAGGGAGATTTGCGCCACATACACATGGCCGTACATCATCATGCTGACGCCCAGATCCTTACGGGCCTTGCGCTTGCCGTGCTCACCAAACTTCGTCACCGCACCCAGCGGGGTCGCCTTAGACTGCTGGCCGCCGGTATTGGAGTAACACTGGGTATCGAGCACCAGCACGTTGACGTTCTCCGTCAGGCTCAGTACGTGATCCAGCCCGCCAAAACCGATGTCATAGGCCCAGCCATCCCCGCCAATCAGCCAGATGGATTTATCCACCAGCGCGTCCGCATCGGCGATAAGCTGCTGTGCCAGCGCATCATCACTGCCCTGAAGCGCCTGGCGCAGTGCATCAACCTGCACCCGGCGCTGCTCCGGGGTGGCCTCTTCCCGCAGCTGGCTGACCAGCTCCGCAGGCAGCGACGGGGCGAGCGTCTCTACCAGCCGGGCAACCCGCTGCTGGCGCTGGGTGGTGCTGAGCCGGAAACCAAGGCCGAACTCGGCATTATCTTCAAACAGGGAGTTTGCCCAGGCCGGGCCGCGCCCGTGGGCATCGGTAGTGTACGGCGTGGAGGGCAGGTTCCCCCCGTAAATAGACGAGCAGCCGGTGGCGTTAGCAATCAGCATCCGGTCGCCATACAGCTGGGTCAGCAGTTTGATATACGGGGTTTCCCCGCAGCCGGAGCAGGCCCCGGAATATTCAAATAGCGGCGTAAGCAGCTGGGAGGTGCGGATATCAATGCGCTCCAGGCTGCTGCGCTCCATGTCCGGCAGGGCGAGGAAATAGTCATAGTTAACTTTCTCCTCCTCAACATGGGCAAGCCGTGGCGCCATATTAATCGCTTTAATGGTGGGATCCTGGCGATCTTTCGCCGGGCAGACCTCCACACACAGATTACAGCCGGTGCAGTCTTCCGGGGCGACCTGGAGGACATACTTCATGCCGCGCATATCCCGGGATTTGACATCCAGCGAGTCCAGGCCTGCCGGGGCGTTTTCCATCGCCTCCGGCGGGACAACTTTCGCGCGAATGGCCGCATGGGGGCAGGCCGCCACACAGTGGTTGCACTGGGTACATAACGACGCTTTCCAGATGGGGATCGCCTCGGCGATGTTGCGTTTTTCCCAGCGGGTGGTGCCCACAGGCCAGGTGCCGTCCGGCGGGAGTGCCGAGACCGGCAGCGCATCGCCAAGCCCGGCCAGCATGGCGGCCGTCACGGTCTTCACAAAATCCGGGGCGGAATCAGAAACCACCGGCGGGCGCTGGTGGCTGTCCGGATTAACCGGCCGCAGCGGAACATTAAACAGGGACTCTCTGGCCATAGCCAGCGCCTGCCAGTTACGCTCAACCAGCTCCTGGCCTTTGCTGCTGTAGCTCCGGGCGATGGCCCCCTGCAACTCGGCAAATGCCGTATCGCCGGGCAGTATCCGGGTCAGGTGGAAAAAGGCCATCTGCATCACGGTATTGATACGTGCCCCGAGGGAGCACTCACGGGCGATTTTTGCCGCATTGATCACCCACAGCCGGGCATTTCTGGCATTGAGCTCTGCCTGGACCTCCTGAGGCAGGCGATCCCACACCTGGTCAGGGCTGTAGGGGGTATTAAGCAGGAAGATACCGCCGGGTTTCAGGCGCTCAGCCATCGGGTACTTATCAATAAACTGCAGCTGATGGCAGCCGACAAAATCGGCTTTATCGATAAGATAGGCTGAGTTGATCGGCTGCTCACTGACCCGCAGATGGGAAACGGTCAGCCCGCCGGCTTTTTTGGAGTCATACACAAAATAGCCCTGGGCGAACCACTCGGTGGCATTACCGATAATTTTAATGTTGTTTTTGGTGGCCGAGACACTGCCGTCGCTGCCCAGACCGTAGAACAGCGCCTCCAGCCGGGCGCGGGACGGCAGGGTATTTTCCGCTAACGGCAGGGACAGGTTGGTCACGTCATCGTAAATGCCCACGGTAAAGCGGGGTCTGGGGTCCGGGGTGGCCAGCTCCTTAAACACCGCCAGGACACACTCCGGGCCGAACTCTTTGGACGACAGACCATAGCGGCCGCCGGTAACCCGGGGCAGCGTGTCGCGCTCCCCGCGGCTGAAGGCTTCGGCCAGGGCGGTCATCACATCCAGATACAGGGGCTCTGCCTGGGCGCCGGGCTCTTTTGTCCGGTCCAGCACCGCGATATTGCGCGCGCTGGCCGGGATCATTGCCAGCAAATGGGCAGCGGAAAACGGGCGGAACAGGCGGACTTTCACCACGCCGACCTTTTCGCCACGGGTCAGCAGCTCATCAATCACCTCTTCACAGGTGCCCAGTGCGGAGCCCATCAGAACCAGCACCCGCTCTGCCTCCGGGTGGCCGTAGTATTCAAAAGGCTGATACTGGCGGCCGGTTTCGCGGGCGAAATCCGCCATCGCCTGGTTAACGTGGTCGTATACCGCGTTGTACCAGGGGTTGGTGGCCTCCCGGGACTGGAAATAGGTGTCCGGGTTGGCCGAGGTGCCGCGAATGATCGGGTGTTCCGGGTTCAGGGCCCGGCTGCGGTGCGCGTCAATGGCGGCCTGGGGCATCAGCTTCAGCAGCGTGTCATCCGCCAGCGGCACGATTTTGTTGATTTCGTGGGAGGTGCGAAAACCGTCGAAGAAGTGAATAAAGGGCACCCGGCTGTTCAGGCTTGCCATCTGGGCTATCAGGGCGAAGTCCTGCGCTTCCTGCACACTGCTGGCACACAGCATGGCGCACCCGGTCTGGCGCACCGCCATTACGTCTGAGTGGTCACCAAAGATAGACAACGCGTGGGTTGCCACGGTGCGTGCCGCCACATGCAGCACAAATGGCGTCAGTTGCCCGGCCAGTTTGTACAGGGTGGGGATCATCAGCAGCAGCCCCTGGGAAGAGGTAAACGAGGTCGACAACGCCCCGGTTTGCAGCGCCCCGTGTACCGCGCCAATGGCGCCAGCCTCGGACTGCATCTCAACCACGCGAGGAACATCCCCCCAGATATTTTTCAGGCCGTTTTCGGACCAGGCGCCAGCCTGCTCTGCCATGCCTGAACTGGGCGTGATGGGATAAATAGCGATGACTTCACTGGTGCGAAACGCCACGGAGGCGACTGCGCCATTTCCGTCGATAGTTTGCATAAGACACCTTACATTGCGCAAAAAGAAAGCAGGGTAGGCACCCTGTAATGATTTAGCCCGGCAGCCATTTGCTGTACCCGGCGTTTAATGATGATGAGGTAAATAGTAGCAAAAGCGGCGGAGGGCGATTTTTGCTTTTGTGTGGTCGTGGTGTCTCAGGCCGCATCACGTAAGGGCTGCGCGGCGCGAATGTTATTTTTGTGTGACGCTGTCACTGCATAAAGTGAACAAATTCCAGGAATAATCCGAGCAGGATCATAAAAATGTGTTTCAGTTAATGAATGTCCGGCCTCAGGGCTCGCGCAGGGCGGCGGCCTGGCCTATGATGCGAAACGTTTCACTATTTTTTTTACCACGGAGGTTTTGCCATGCGAGTCGGTTTTTTTATCGGATGCGCCGCGTTTTTACTGTCGGCCTGCAGCAGTGAACCTGTTCAACAGGCAACGGCGGCCCATGTGCCGGCGGGTATGCATGCCGCAATGAGCGGCCAGGGGAGCGCTAACTGTTCAATGGTCGGTGGCACGGTGCTTGCAGCCCGTCAGCTGGATGGCTCCGTGGTGGGCATGTGTGCCTTGCCGAACGGCAAGCGCTGTGGTGAACGTGCGCTTGCCTCCGGTGCATGCAGCAGTTACTGAACCAGGTCAGACAGTTTCCATACCAGAGTATGCTGCGGGGTTGTCAGGGTCATTTGCTGGCCTGCTAACGAGATTTGCGCCCCGCGGTTAAGCATGTCGCTGATAATACCGTCCAGCTGATTCAGCTGCGGATCAACACACATCATACGGCTCGATGCCATGGCGCTGACCACCAGCGTATTACCACTGAGCGAGCCTTGCCCCATAAAGCGGTTACACATCTGGCCGGACACGTGCATATTTTCGCCAAAGCTGATCTCCGGCTGGCGGGGTGTGCGGGTCGTGATCTTCGTGCCGTCGACACTTTCCAGCACATAGCGGTGGTGCTGAAGCTGAAGCTGCTGTGGGTGGATGGCGTCGTTGCTGCCCGTTGCGGCACAACCGCTGATGGCCATTGCGGCCAGCCCGGCGATAACTGCTTTTTTCATAATGTTCCTTAACGCGTTAAGAAGCCCCGCAGGCGCACCTTGCGAGACCGGGAGAAGTCTCAGACCAGGGCGTTCGGGGCATCCTGCCCGCTTTCCAGCTGTTTCAGGTTCTGCAGTGTGACCTCAGAAATACTGATCAGCGCCTCTTCCGTCAGAAAGGCCTGGTGCCCGGTAAACAGCACGTTGTGGCAGGCGGAAAGACGGCGGAAAACATCGTCCTGGATAACGTCGTTTGATTTGTCCTCAAAGAACAGATCCCGTTCGTTTTCGTACACATCCATACCCAGGGAGCCGATTTTCTGGGTTTTCAGCGCATCAATGGCGGCCTGGGAGTCGATCAGCGCACCGCGGCTGGTGTTGACAATCATCACGCCGGTTTTCATTTTGCTGAAGGCGTCTTTATTCAGCAGGTGGTAGTTATCGTCCGTCAGCGGGCAGTGCAGGCTGATTACGTCAGACTCGCGCAGCAGGGTGTCCAGATCCACATACTCCACCCCCAGCTCAAGGGCGGCAGCGCTCGGGTAGGGATCAAACGCCAGCAGGCGCATACCAAAGCCTTTCAGGATGCGCAGCATCGCCACACCAATTTTACCGGTGCCGATAACCCCGGCGGTTTTGCCGAACATGGTAAAGCCCGTCAGCCCTTCGAGGGAGAAGTTTGCATCCCGGGTGCGCTGATAGGCCCGGTGGATACGGCGGTTAAGGCACATCATCATCCCGATGGCGTGCTCCGCCACCGCTTCCGGCGAGTAGGCCGGCACCCGGACCACTCTCAGCCCCAGCTCTTTTGCCGCATCGAGATCCACATTATTAAACCCGGCGCAGCGCAGGGCGATATATTTAACGCCCTGCTTTTTAAGCTCTTCTAATACCGGACGGCTGCCGTCGTCATTAACGAAAATACAGACCGCATCGCAACCGGCAGCGGTTTTGGCCGTTTTTTTGGTCAGCAGGAAGTCATAAAATTCGAGCTCAAAGCCGTAGTCTTTGTTAACATGCTCGATATATTTTTTGTCATAGTTTTTTGTGCTGTAAATGGCAAGTTTCATGGTGTTTTCTCCAGAATAATTCTGAGACAGAAATTATCACTATTAAAAAATTCCCGCAAATTTTAAAAAGCTCTGTAACGCGGTGAAAAGATGGTGTTTAATCCCAGCTTAACTATGCTCAGGTAACGTTGTTATCTTTACCTGACGGGAAAATAACGATATGCCGGTATGCACCCGGTTTAACTGTTTGCCAAATCAGGAATTCCCTGCTCATGAGGGGTAAATATAGCGCTGCACTGGCCCTGTTGCTACTGTGCATTTTATTGCCATTAACACTCCTGCTGACGCTGGGGCACTGGTTGCCGGGGCTGGCGGGGATCTGGCTGCCTGCCGGAACACGTATCGCCATTGACGCCCGGCCCCGTATCAGCCTGCACGCACTGCGTATCCCGGATATTCGCTATCAGGTGGGCGAGTGCACGCTGGCCCATGTCCGCGACGTGACATTGTCACACCCTTCGCGCTGGTCGCTGCATGCGGCGGCGGTCACCCTTGATACCACCTGCCTTGCCGGGCTCCCCCCGGGTGCCCCGAGCCCCGGTGCGCCGCGCACCCTGGCGGAGTGGCAGCAGATGCTGCCGCGCAGCTGGGTCACCATTGATAACCTGACACTGGCCCCCTGGCAGCAGTATGCGGGCGGGCTGCATCTGGCGCTGTCACAGGAAAAGCAGCAGCTGCGCTACCAGGGAAAACTGGTGGATTTGTCCGCCACGCTGACCGGCCAGGCCCTCAGTGTGGAGCACTTTACGCTGCAGCTTTTTGAGGGGCAAAAACCGCTGGCGCTGGTGGGGAAATTTACCATGCCGGTGGTGCCGGATGGCCTGCCGGTAGCGGGAGAGAGCCACGCGCAACTGTATCTGCCCCAGCAGCCCGGGCTGGTGAATGTGGAGCTTAACTGGCAGGAGAACAGCGGCCAGCTGGTTCTGGACAACGAACAGCAGCCCCAGCCGCTGCTTGATTTACCCTGGAGCATTACCCGGGAACAGCTGCGGATCAGCGACGGCCGCTGGTTCTGGCCCTATGAGGGCTTCCCCCTCAGCGGGCGGGTGGGTGTCACGGTAGATAACTGGCAGCAGGGGCTGGAGCAGGCGAAAATCAGCGGGCGGCTTAATGTGTTAACCCAGGGCGAGGCCGGTAAAGGCAACGTGGTGCTGACCTTCGGCCCGGGTAAGCTCAGCATGGTTAACAGCGCCATGCCGGTGCAGCTGACCGGTGAGGCAAAACACGATGATCTGACCCTGTATGCCACGCTGTTTACTTCGCTCCTTGGCCCGCTTAACGATCCGCAACTGCAGTTTGGCCCCGGCTCGCTGCTGCGCTCCCGGGGGCGGCTGGTGGAGGATCTGAATATTGATCAGGTGCGCTGGCCGCTGGCGGGGGTGAAAGTTTCCCGCAAAGGGGTGGATGGCCGCCTACAGGCGATCCTCCAGGCCCATGAAAACCAGCTCGGGGCGTTTGAGCTGCATCTGGACGGTAAAGCGCAGGACTTTTTACCGGATGCGGGGCTGTGGCAGTGGCGCTACTGGGGGAAAGGCCGGTTTACACCGATGAACGCGAACTGGGACGTGACCGGCACCGGCCAGTGGAAGGATAACACCATCGAACTGTCGCGCCTGTCTACCGGATTTAACCAGTTGCAGTACGGCACCATGCAGGTTGCCGCCCCGCGCCTGGTGCTGGAGAAACCAGTGCGCTGGGTGCGGGATCCCCGGGCGCCGTCTTTTGCGGGCGCTCTGTCTCTGGATGCGGGGCAGACCACACTCAGCGGCGGGAGCTACCTGCCGCCCTCCACCCTGAAATTCAGCGTTAACGGCACGGATCCTACCGCGTTTCAGTTTAAGGGGGACCTTCACGCCGGGGAGATCGGCCCGGTGCGGGTTAACGGGCGCTGGGACGGGGTGCGCCTGCGGGCGGAAGCCTGGTGGCCGCGCCAGCCCCTGAAGGTGTTCCAGCCCCTGTTGCCCAAAGAGAGCAAAATCCGCCTGGATGAAGGCACCTTTAACGCTCAGGTGGCGTTCTCTGCCGCCCCGGATCAGGGGTTTGAGGCAGGCGGGCACGGGGTGGTTAAGAACGGCAATGTCTGGACCCCGGATAACCAGGTCTCCGGTATTGATTTTATCCTGCCGTTCCGCTACCAGGACGGGATATGGGATCTGGGCACCCGCGGGCCGGTACGCCTGCGTATTGCCGAAATTAACAGCCAGGCGAAGGCCAGCAACGTGACCGCCGATTTGCAGGGCCATTACCCCTGGGACGAGGCGCACCCGCTTATCCTCAGCGATGTCAGTGTGGATGTGCTGGGCGGCCAGCTTAAAATGCTGCAACTGCGCATGCCTCAGCACGATCCGGCGCTGTTGCGGGTGGAGAATATCTCCACCAGTGAGCTTATCACCGCCATTAATCCGAAGCAGTTCGCCATGTCCGGGCGAGTCAACGGGGCGCTGCCCATCTGGCTGAACCACCCCCAGTGGATCATTAAAGACGGCTGGTTGTCGAACCCCGGGCCGCTTACCTTCCGGATGGATAAAGACATGGCCGATGCGATGGTCAGGGATAATTTTGCCGCGGGCGCGGCGATAAACTGGCTGCGCTATCTGGAGATCTCCCGCTCCTGGACCGATGTCAGCCTGAGCAATCTGGGCGAGCTGCGGATGAAATCCGCGATCACCGGTGTAAGCCAGGTGGACGGCAAGCGCAGCACCGTGCGGCTCAATTATCAGCATCAGGAAAATCTGTTTACCCTGTGGCGCAGCCTGCGCTTCGGGGACAATCTGCAATCATGGCTGGAACAACATATGGCATTGCCGGTTGCCCGCTGCCAGCCTTCCGGAACTGTCTGTAAGGAACATCAACAATGAGATATCTGACCGCCATTCTCCTGGCCCTGCCGGTGGCGGGGTTAACCGGGTGCACACCGCGTATTGAGGTTGCCGCATCGGATACCCCCATAACCATTAATATGAACGTCAAAATTGAGCATGAGATCCATGTCAAAGTGGATAAAGACGTGGAGACGTTACTGAAAAACCGCAGCGATCTGTTCTGATAAGGCCGGAAAAATGAATAAAATTTATCAATTTCTGCGGCTGGCTGGCGTGTCGCTCCTGCTGTGGAGCACGGCGGCAGCGGCACTGACCCTGGATGAGGCTCGCCAGCAGGGACGGGCGGGGGAAACCCTGAGCGGTTACCTGGCCCCCAGAGCCAGCGATGAGCAGACCCTGGCGCTGGTAAAGCAGATTAATGATGCCCGGGCACGGAATTACCAGCAGCTGGCAACCAGCAATAATATCAGCGTTGACGATGTGGCCCGCCTGGCGGGCCAGAAGCTGGTAGAGCGGGCGAAAACCGGGGAATATGTTAAAGGGATCAACGGCATGTGGGTCCGCAAACCCTGAGTTACTGCCAGCGGCGGCGGTATTCCCCCGGGGAGATCCCAAACCGCTGCCGGAAGGCGGTAGAAAAGTGGCTGTGGTCGGTAAACCCCCAGTGGTAACCGATACCGGCCAGCTTCTCTTCCTGGCTGGCGGTGCGCAGCGCCTGGGCACACAGATCAAGGCGGCGGTTCTTAATATACTGGGCGACAACCAGCCCCTGTTCCGCGAACATGCGGTACAGGCTGCGCACCGACATACCGGTGGTGCTGGCCAGCCACTCCGGGCGCAGCGCGTCTGACTGGATATGCTCATCAATCAGCGCCAGGACTTTCTGAAACTGGCGCTCCCGGCGCGAACTTTCCGGCGCCTGCTGAACCAGCACCGGGCGCAACAGCGCCATTATCGCCTCCAGGGCGGCTTCACTTTCCCGGGGGGATAAACTTTCGTGCTGCATACTTTCCCGTAACAGCTGGTGACACAGGCGAACCACCGGCCATTTCCCGTCCAGCCGGGTGGCACAGGGCACGCGCCCGGTATGCAGTGTCTGCTCAAGTGTCTGACGTGGCAGTAACAGGGAGACCTGGCACGCCTGCTGCTGCCAGACAAAAGAGCTGGGCAGGGCGGCGTCTATCAGCGTGATATCCCCGGGCCGCAGCACGGTCTGGTGACCCTCCTGCTCCATGACCGCCTCACCGCTGAGCTGAAACACCGTGAAGAACCAGGCATCGTTACTGAGGGCTATCTCTTTGCGGGTGCGGAACAGATTCGCCGCGCTGACGGTGACCGTGCTGAGCTTCAGCTGGTGTGCGTGGAACTCATCCAGTTTGCCGCTGAACTCCCCCACAAGCGGCCGGGCAGCGAACTGCCCGCAGGCCTGATTGATCGCCGCCAGCCAGTGATCAAAATGTTCATGTTGACCCGAACCCATGCCCGGCTCCCTGTGTGATTACGTGGTTATTATGTTGCGGTATTGTTGCATTTCGGTATCAGTTAGCAAAGTGACCCGCTTCAAATATAAGCAAAGCGGCTGAAAAAACGTGGCGGTAAACAGTAAAAGCTGTCACGCAAAACAAATGAATTGTCACGCAGGCCCAAGGTGACCTGGCGGGGATGCCCTAGACTGAATACCAGACGAAGCAGTGCAACAAGAAGGGGTTGATATGTCATCACAGGTAGCCGTACTGGAGAGCGTGCAGCGCTTTCTGGACCGACAACACGGGTTGTTTATTGACGGGCAGTGGGTAAGCGCCAGCAGCGAACAGCGCCTGCCGGTATTTAACCCGGCCAGTGGCCGGCAGATCTCCAGCACGGCAGATGCCAGCGCCGGGGATGTGGACCAGGCGGTGACGTCCGCATGGCGGGCTTTTACCGATCGCCGCTGGTCAGGCATGTTGCCCGCGCAGCGTGAGCGTGTCCTGCTGCGTTTTGCCGATCTGGTTGAGCAATACAGTGAAGAGCTGGCCCAGCTGGAGACCCTGGAGCAGGGGAAATCGATCAATATTTCCCGCGCCTTTGAAGTGGGGTGCACCCTGAACTGGATGCGCTATACCGCCGGGCTGACCACCAAAATCACCGGCCAGACCCTGGATGTGTCCATCCCGCTGCCGCCGGGGGCCCGCTACCAGGCCTGGACCCGCAAAGAGCCGGTGGGTGTGGTGGCGGGGATTGTGCCCTGGAACTTCCCGCTGATGATCGGTATCTGGAAAGTGATGCCCGCACTGGCGGCCGGGTGCTCCATTGTGATTAAACCCTCAGAGACCACGCCGCTGACCCTGCTCCGGGTGGCTGAGCTGGCCTGTGAGGCCGGGGTGCCGCCGGGGGTATTTAATGTGGTGACCGGCAGCGGCGCGGTGTGTGGCGCGGCGCTCACCACGCACCCGCAGGTGGCGAAGGTGAGCTTCACCGGCTCGACGGCAACCGGCAAACAGATTGCCCGGGTGGCGGCCGACCGGCTGACCCGGGTGACCCTGGAGCTGGGCGGGAAGAACCCGGCCATTGTGCTGAAAGATGCAGATCCCGCCATGGTGGTGGAAGGGCTGATGACCGGCAGTTTCCTGAACCAGGGGCAGGTGTGTGCCGCCAGTTCGCGGATCTATATTGAGGCGCCAGTCTTTGACCAGATGGTGGACGCGTTCGCACAGGCGGTGAAATCGCTCTCTGTGGGGCCGGGTATGGATCCGCAGGCGATGATCAACCCGCTGGTCTCATCGGCGCACCAGCAGAAGGTGGCCGCCTATCTTGAAGATGCCCGGGTGCAGAAAACCGAGATTATTACCGGCAACGCCGCCCCGGAAGGGGACGGTTTTTATATTGCCCCGTCGCTGATTATCAACCCGGCGCCGACCCTGAAGCTGGTGCGTGAAGAGGTCTTTGGCCCGGTGGTAAACCTGGTGCGGGTTGCCAGCGGCGAAGAAGCACTGCGCCTGGCCAATGACAGCGACTTCGGCCTGACCGCCAGCGTCTGGACTTCCGGCCTCAGCAATGCCATGACCTACAGCCAGCGCCTGCAGGCCGGCACCGTGTGGGTCAACAGCCATACGCTGATTGACGCCAACCTGCCGTTTGGCGGGGTGAAGCAGTCAGGGTCCGGGCGCGATTTTGGCCCGGACTGGCTGGATGCCTACTGTGAGACCAAATCCGTGTGTGTGCGCTACTGAGTGGTGGCCTGGTCTATCAGCGCTTTCAGGGCCAGGCCCTGAGAGCCTGCCAGGGCGGCTAACGGCGCAAACAACGGTGCCGGTAGCGCCTCCGGGGGGAACCACTGCCAGCCGGTGCATTTCTCCGGCTCGCGCCGTTCCGGGGTGCCCCGGGGGCAACAGGCCACGACCATCAGCGTGAGGTAGTGGCGGCCCGGGGTTCCGGGTGACGGGGGGAAGTGATCCTCACTCCAGGGGCCGCGGAAAATGGGCCCCAGCCGGAGCCCGGTCTCTTCGGCGGTTTCCCGCCGGGCGCACTGTTCAATTGACTCTCCCGGCTCCAGGTGCCCGCCCGGGGCGGACCAGCACCCGGCGCCGTGGCTGCCTGTGCGCTTGCCGAGTAAAATTTTCCCGTCACGGATAATCAGTACGCCCACGCCAATGCGGGGTAGTGTGTTCATCATGCTCACTTACTTTGTCTGACAATATACCCGGAGAGTGTAACGGATCAGCGGCGCAGGCGGCTGAATTTCCGGCAGAATAAAAACGGCGGTTGATCCTGCGCGTAATTTGAGCAGAACGCGCATGACATCCTGCCCGGCGGATGCCAGGATGAAGGTGCGCGAACGCCAGACTGAGAAGGAGTGTTTTATGTTTCCAGACTTAAATCATTTAATTCCCGAACTCAAAGACGCCAACCCCCGCTTCCGGGCATTATTCACCCGGCACCAGAATCTGGATCGCGAAATTACCGACCTTGAATATATTGACGGGCGGGGCCCCTGTGATAAAGACAAGGTTGCCGCCATGAAAAGGGAGAAACTGAAAATTAAAGATGAGCTGTACCAGATAATGAGGCACGCTGCCCGGCAGCCGCAGCACTGAATTGAGTGGCAGATATGTAAATAAGTAGCCTGGCGGGCTACTGACTCTCTGAATAACGGGCGTTCGTGCAGTATTATTGTTATCCGTCTTGTCGTTCGGTTTGTGCTGAAAACGGAAGGAAAAGAGGGTGTTGGTGGCGGCATAGCGTGATCTGCGCTATGTTTTTTAGTACCCCTTCTTTTTCAGGTGATCGGTATGAACTCACTACGCTATTGTGATTTTGGTGGCAGTCGTTCGTTTTTGATCCTCATCGCCCGGCTGGCGCTGATCGTGTTATTTCTGCTTTCCGGATTCCCCAAACTGACAGGCTTTAGCGGTACGGTGCAGTATATGGCGTCGCTGGGCGCACCATTACCGACGGTAGCTGCGGCCATTGCGGTGCTGATGGAGGTCGCCGGGTCCATTCTTATTGCCATTGGTTTCTTTACCCGCCCGCTGGCGATTATTTTCGCCGTTTATACGCTCGCGACCGGTTTTATTGGTCACCCGTACTGGACCATGTCCGGGGATGCGGTAATGCCCAATATGATCAATTTCTATAAAAACCTTGCGATTACCGGTGGCTTTATTCTGCTGGCGCTGACCGGGCCCGGTGCAATTTCGGTAGACCGGCGCTAAAAACCCCGGATAAATATCAGGCGACAGCCCGGTGCTGTCGCCTTTTTTTTAGCTTGATGTGGGCCAGTAACGTAATAACAGGCGGTGCAGTAAGTAGGCCAGCATCAGGGTGATAAATACCGCAACGGCAACCGACGCCAGCCGGTACATGGCGGTATAAAATACGTCGCTCCCCGGGCTTTTCAGGCCGAAGAAAATAGCCAGCGCGGTCATTGAGCAAAATCCCCGGGCCGGGCCCCGGCGCTCGCGAATATGCTCTGCGGCGAATATCATCACCCCCAGTAAATAAAACATGGTCTGCAGGGTAATATTTTCCCCCCAGGTAAACAGCACCGCCTGCATCAGAATGGCGGCGGCTGAACCAATCAGGGTGCCGAACATCCTGTCGATACTGGCGGCATAGGCCCCGGACCAGCGCAGCGGGAACAGGATCAGCAGCGTGGCGGCCTGAGCTGAGAGCGAGTCTTTCTCATCAAACATCTGGAAGGCAATAAATGAAATGGTGGCGATCCCGGCGCTGAACAACACCTGGTGAATCAGCTCCGGATAGCTTTTTGTCATTTTCGGCGGCGGTGAGCGGGGGGTTTTATCCGGGAAGAGCACAAACGCCAGGAATGCACTGCCGGTCGCCAGCAGGGTGGCTACCAGATGGGAGGTGCAGAGATCCAGCAGATCGGTGGTGTTGTAGCTCCCCAGCTGCACCATGGCGTGAATGGCGAGCACCGAATGGGCACCGGCCAGAAAGGCCATGCCTGATGCCATCAGCCAGAAGCACAGCAGATTCACCAGCAGCATCAGAATGATCATAATGACCGGCTCATCAACAAAGACATCGGCAATGATGATGGTCACCAGCACATTAAACACGCCGCTCATCAGGAACTGGCGCACAATATGGCGGGTGAGCACCGGCACCAGCCCCATAATAATCATCGGGTAAACGGCAAAATAGGAGCCGTAGTTCCAGTCGAAGAATTTGGGGGTCAGAAAGCAGATAAAGGCCCCCAGCACCAGGCGTTTTACCTGTTGCAGGTCATTCTCGCTGAGATGGTGGGTGGGGGTATCAGTAGACATAGTGCAGCATGGCAATCAGATGGATTTGCAGCCAGGACAACAGACCGAACACCGGGTTTGTCGGCGTAAGCTGTACAGTTGCCCGGGCACCGCTGGGCAGCCCTTTGGGCAGGCTGTCGTCGAGCTGGAAATAGACCCGCAGGCGCTGGGCATCACGTACCCAGCGGTCACTCTCTTCGGTGGTGGCCAGTTTACCGTCTGCAATGATTTGCCCGTCGGCAATCCCCGCTTCCTGGCTGGTCAGATGGGCGTGGAACACCTTCCCGGGGAAGGCATCAAAGACCACGGCCGCCGGTGAGCCGCTGGTAATATAGCGCAGAGACTTTTCCCGGAAGTCGGCATAAATTTCATTGCGGGTGCTGACAATACTTAACAGCGGGGTGCTGGTGCTGGCGTAATCCCCGCTGACCAGGTTGAGGTTACTGATGTAGCCAGGCTCCAGGGCCCGGACCTCGGTGCGGGATAAGTTGGTATTGGCCTGGTGCAGGTTGTTTTCTGCCTGGCGAATATGCAGGTTGTTATTGCCGCGCAGCCCGCGCTGAATTTCCAGATTATGGATTTTGGCCTGCATTTGCGCGACCTGGGCTGCATATTCCCGCTCGTTACCTAATGCCTGATCCGCCTGCTGGCGGGAGACGGCAGAATTGCGCAGTTGCTGATAGCGGGCTGAATCCGCTTTAGCCACGGCCCACCCGGCCTGGGCCTGGGCGAGGCTTGCTCTGGCTTCGGCAATGGACGCATCCAGAGAGCTGTTGCTGTCGAGGGTTTGCTGCAGTGCCATTTGTGCATCGTGGACGGCGGTGCGGTAATCCCGGTCATCAATGGTGAACAGCACATCGCCTTTGTTCACAAACTGGCTGTTACGGACATTAACAGAAACCACCCGGCCACTGACTTCAGCCGCTACCGGGGTCACCTTGTGCAGCAGTCGTGAGTGGGGGGTGAGCGGCATGTGCATGTCGGCAATCACAAAATAAATAAAGGCCAGAGCCGCAATAGCAAGCGACCAGCGCGTCCAGCGATGGAAGCGCTCTTCTGGTGTAAGAGACATACCTTGTATCCTTCTAATGACAGCAGCGGGGCAGGTGAAAACACAGAATAATAGGATCCGCTGCTAATAATTTTATTACCAGACTAATTTTCATAAAACAGTTTAAAATGAGCATCACTATTCCATTTATGGACCAATACTATGCAGCAGGATCTGAATGACCTCTATTACTTTGCCCGGGTAGTGGAGCGGGGGGGATTTGCAGAGGCGTCGCGCAGTACCGGGATACCGCGATCAACGCTCAGCCGCCGGATTGCCGCCCTTGAAGAGCGCCTGGGGGTGCGGCTGATCCAGCGCTCCACGCGCCGGTTTAATGTGACGGATATCGGCTGGCAGTATTACCAGCACTGCCAGTCGCTGGTGGCGGATGCCCAGGCCGCCCAGATGGTTATTGAGCGGGTAAACCAGGTGCCCCGGGGGAATGTGCGCTTCAGCTGCCATGTGGTGTTGCTGCACTCCTGTGTCGGGGCGATTGTCTCTGACTATATGCACCAGTTCCCGGAGGTGACCATTGAGGTGGAGTCCACTAACCGGCGGGTGGATGTCATCGGCGAGGGGTTTGATCTGGCTCTGCGGGTGTTACCGCCACCGCTGGAAGACAGCGAGCTGATTGTTAAGTATCTCGGGCGGGGGTATCAGTCGCTGGTGGCAAGCCCCGCACTGCTGGAAAAATATGGCGCACCCCGGAGCCTGGAGGATCTGGCAAACATGCCGGTGCTGGGGGTCAGCCAGCAGGATGAGCGGATGTACGGACACTGGCGGCTGACCAACCCGCAGGGAGAGGCCCAGCTTTTCAGCTACCGGCCAAGGCTTGCCAGTGATGATCTGGTGATGCTGCACCAGGGGGCCCTGGCGGGGCTTGGGGTTACCATTCTGCCGCGCATGATGCTGAAGGCGGATCTGGATGCGGGCCGGCTTATTCCTGTGCTCCCGGAATGGCAGCCCGGTCACCGGATTATTCATGCGTTATACCCGTCCCGGCGCGGGCTGTTATCGGCCGTGCGCCATTTTCTTGACTATCTGGAGCTGACTATCGGAGATATGTAACCTTCTTATAATCAGCCAGGGAATCATTAACATGTTAATTTTGCGACTAAAAACAGGTATTTTTTAAAAAAAATAATTACTGATTGTTTAAATTTACGCTACGCTTACTGCATCGGATCTCAGGGAACCAAAATGGGTCCGGTGGCATGATGACAGTGAACACATCAACCCGCTGCAAAACCCCATAAGGGGCGCGGTGTGGTGAAGTCTGTATGGCATATCTTTATCAAACGGAACGGGTATACAACATGAAAAAGATTCTGATTTCCTCTGCATTAGTGGCATCAATGGCGGCATTCAGTGCTTCAGCAGCAGATTTGATTTCTAAAGATGAAGCGCACCATTTCAACCTGAACTACATCGGTAACGTGTCTGTCAGCGCAAGCGGCGGGCAGGTGTCTTCACCGTCTGATCTGCATAAAAAATTATCTCAACTGGCAGATGCAAAAGGCGGTAAATACTACGTTATTATCGCAGCACGTCAGCATGGCCCGAACTTTGACGCGGTTGCTGAAGTCTTCAAATAACAGATTCAGACAGGGCGCTGTGCAGGCGCCCTTATTATTTCCCCGCCGCAGTATTGTCCCGTCTTTTATTCCCTGAACCAGGCGTTATAGTAGAGGCCCTGCATTTTCTGCAAACCGTTCAGGAGAGTGACATGCCTCATATCGATGTAAAATATTTCCCCCGTGAAGTGAGCAGCGAAGAAAAAGAAGCCATCGCCGCAGAGCTGTGCGCCGTTATTCAGAAACATTTTCAGTCAAAAGAGGGCGCGCTTTCCGTGACCATGGGAACCGTGGCGCCGGATAACTGGAAGGCAGATGTCTACGACCGGATTATTCACAGCCCGGACCTGGTTAAAAAGCCCGGGTATCAGATGTGATATGTGCCGGCCCCGTGATGCCGGGGCCGGACAGTGTGTTTTATCTGAATCAGATAAAGTCGGCGGCCCGGAATTTTTCCAGCGCCTCTTTTTTCTGCCCGGGTGTCATCGGGCGCAGGGGACGGCGCGGATCGCCGACATCAATACCGTGCAGCTGCATGGCCAGCTTCCCGGCGGCCACTCCACCGTACTGCACCAGGACACGAATAATCGCGATCACTTTATCCATACAGGCCGCCACGTCCTGATGGTCGCCCCGGTTAAAGCTCTCGATCAGCCGGTGATACAGCGGCGCTGCGTAGTTATAGGTGCTGCCAACGGCCCCCACCGCGCCACAGGCTAACCCGGCGGGCAGAAATTCATCCACACCAAACGGAATATCAAACTGGCCGTTATTCACCCGCAGGCAGCGCTGGAATTCGTACATATCGCCGGAGTTAAACTTCATGCCCGACAAGTTAGGGATCCTGTCGGCGGCGGTTATCAGAAACTGCTCCATATCCAGGCTCAGGCCGGACATGCCCGAGTGATAATAATAAAAGCCTTTGGAGGGGGCGGCGGCGGCAATAATCCGGCAATATTCGACTAAGTCTTCAACGGTGCCCGGTTTAAAGAAGCACGGCCCGATAACCGATGTCGCAAAAATATCTAAAGTTTCGGCGTGACGGCTCAGTTCCAGAGAGTCCGCGATGCTCAGCGCGCCGGTGTGCAGCGTGATGCTGAGCTTACCCTGGCTGGCGGCAACCCAGCGTTCGGCAATTTTTTTACGTTCATCAACAGAACAATGAATGCCTTCACCGGTTGTGCCACAGATATAAACACCGTTAACGCCCTGCTCAATGAGGTGCCCGGCAATGCGGTCGATCACCGGGTAATTAACGCTACTGTCTGTGTTAAAGGGGGTATGTGGGGCGGCAATCAGACCTGTTAACTTGTGCATAAAAAACCTCTTACGGTGTTTTGTTTCTTAATGAAAATAATTATGAAGTATAACTCCATGCTAGGGCGTTAACGATCGACTTGCAACCGCCAGGGGGCAGAGAGAAAAATCAATGCATCAAAGTGTGATCGGCGGCGCTTATTTCTGCCCGCACAGTGCATCCATGGTGCGCAGCTTATTGGTCATTGCGCGTTCGGGATCTTTTTGCACCAGCAGCGTATAGATCAGATCCAGGACAAACAGTTGCGCCGTCTTTGTGCCGAGGGAATCCCCCTGTAACCGGCCCTGACGATTACCGTTAATCAGGCAGAAATCGGCAGCGTCGCTGACCGGGGAGCCCAGATTATGGGTCAGCGCAACGGTAACGGCGCCTGACTGTTTGGCCAGTTTCAGGGCGTGGACCGTTTCGGGGGCGTCGCCGGAGTGGCTGATACCAATCGCCACGTCACCGGCCTTGAGCAGGGCGGCCTGCATATACATAAAATGGTTATTGGTTTCGGCATCCACCTGCAGGCCGATACGCATGAGTTTGTGTTTCATCTCGGTTGCGGTGACACCCGATGAGCCCACGCCGAAGATGGCGATCATGCGGCTGGTGTGTAATGCCTCAACCACTTGCTCCACCTGGTGCATATCCAGCAGATTGAGCGTCTCAGAAAGGACGTTATTAATTGTACTTTGCAGTTTTAAGCCAATCGTGTGTGCGTCATCCGTATCACTGATTTCCGCATCCAGTAATGTATTGCTGTCCTGGCTGTCTGTGGTGGCCAGTTCAATGGCCAGATCCATCTTGAAATCCTGGAATCCTTTATAACCCATCGTGCGACAGAACCGGATTATCGAGGCTTCGCCGACGTCAACCTCCTGCGATAAATCAGCAATAGAGAGCCGGGTGACTTTGTCCGGCGTGGCCAGAATAAACCCGGCAATACGTTGCCCGACGCGGGTCATATTGCTTTGCATCGCCCCTACGGTATCGAGAATTTTACCAGCTTTAATAAGAGTCGTTGATTGTGTCATGGCTTTGTTTTCAACAGGTTAGGATATACAGCGCGTAAGCGAATATGGGTTTCAGCAACAACCTGACAGCATTAAAAAGAGGCGTAAACCTCATTTCTGATGATGAGCAGACGGAATTTATCATTTATTGAGCGTGTTCACATATTACCGAATCCCGTGTTGTGGAGTTTTATTTTTTAAATATAACATTATTCGGAGTTTGGCTCCACGCTATATCCGGAAGACAAACCATACAGCCTCATTATTTCACCCTACACGGCGTTTAGACGCTTTGCTCATCGCTGGAGAGCAAAATGAATACAACAACAAATAGTACCGTATGGTACAAACACCTGAATAAAGCACAATGGCGGGCTTTTTCCGCCGCGTGGATTGGTTATTTGCTGGACGGTTTTGATTTTGTTCTGATTGCGCTGGTACTGACTGATATTCAGAGCGAATTTCAGCTTAATACCGTGCAGGCGGCAAGCCTGATCTCTGCCGCGTTTATCTCGCGCTGGTTTGGCGGGCTGATGCTGGGAGCCATGGGGGATCGCTATGGCCGGCGTCTGGCAATGGTCACCAGTATTATTATGTTTTCTGTGGGCACCCTGGCTTGCGGCCTGGCGCCGGGTTACACCAGTATGTTTATCGCCCGCCTGCTAATCGGCATGGGCATGGCGGGTGAGTACGGCTCCAGTGCTACTTATGTTATTGAGAGCTGGCCAAAGCATTTACGCAATAAAGCGAGCGGTTTTTTAATCTCCGGGTTTTCTGTCGGTGCGGTGGTCTCTGCACAGGTTTACAGCCTGGTCGTGCCGGTCTGGGGCTGGCGCGCGCTGTTCCTCATTGGCATCCTGCCGATTATCTTTGCCCTGTGGTTACGCAAAAATATTCCGGAAGCGGAAGACTGGAAAGAGCGCCAGGCAAATAAAACCCCGGTCCGCACGATGGTGGATATTCTCTACCGGGGTAAACACAGGGTTATTAATATCGTCATGACGCTGGTGGCGGCTGTTGCTCTGTGGTTTTGCTTCACCGGCCATGTTAATAGCCAGGCCGTGATTTTACTGCTGGCGCTGGTCTGCGCGGTTATTTTTATCAGCTTTATGGTGCAAAGTAGCGGCAAGCGCTGGCCAACCGGCGTAATGCTGATGGTGGTGGTGTTATTTGCCTTCCTTTATTCCTGGCCTATTCAGGCATTACTGCCGACATACCTGAAAAGTGAACTGGGTTATGACCCGGCAGCGGTCGCACAGGTTCTGTTCTTTAGCGGGTTTGGTGCAGCAGCAGGCTGCATTGTCGGGGGCTTTCTCGGGGACTGGCTCGGCACGCGAAAAGCGTATGCCTGGAGCCTGCTGGCCTCTCAGTTTCTGATTATTCCGGTCTTCGCGATTGGCGGCCACAGTATCTGGGCCCTGGGGGCACTGCTGTTTTTCCAGCAAATGCTGGGACAGGGGATTGCCGGGATCCTGCCTAAACTTATCGGCGGTTATTTTGATACTGACCAGCGCGCAGCAGGGCTCGGGTTTACCTATAACGTGGGCGCATTAGGCGGCGCTGCGGCCCCGGTTATCGGTGCGCTTGTTGCCCAGCACATGAATTTAGGCACTGCGCTTGGCTCCCTCTCTTTCAGCCTGACTTTCGTGGTTATTTTACTGATTGGCCTGGATATGCCTTCCCGCGTTCAGCGCTGGATCAACCCTGAAGCCCTCCGTACTCATGATGCCATTGACGGGAAACCGTTAAGCGGTGCGTTCGTTCGTCGTGCCAAAAACGCCACTGTTGCTGAGTGCGAGCATTAATAATAAATGTGCCCGCTGGCCGGGCAGTTACTGAAGTGAAGTAAGGAAGTTTTATGTCATTGTTAAATAGTCTTGATTCTAAAATTCGCGCATCCAGTGGCCTGATCGTTTCCTGCCAGCCTGTACCTGGCAGCCCGCTGGATAAACCAGAGATTGTTGCGGCAATGGCGCTGGCAGCAGAGCAGGCCGGGGCGGTGGCGATACGTATCGAAGGGATCGCCAATATGAACGCGGCACGCAAGGTGGTGAGTGTGCCGATTATTGGCATCATTAAACGGGATCTGGATGATTCGCCAGTGCGCATCACGCCGTTTCTGGAGGATGTCGCCGCGCTGGCGCAGGCGGGCGCGAGCATTATCGCCTTTGACGGGACACAGCGGGTCCGGCCGGTGCCGGTTGAGGAGATGATTGCCTGTATTCATCAGCATCAGTGCATTGCCATGGCTGACTGCTCCTCACTGGAGGATGGCATGTACTGCCATCAGGCCGGGGCGGAGATTATTGGCACGACGCTTTCCGGCTATGTGGGCGATGAGGTGCCGGAGGCACCGGATCTTGCCCTGGTCCGATCGCTGCATGATTTGGGGTATCGGGTGATTGCCGAAGGGCGCTATAACTCCCCGCAGCTGGCGGCTAAGGCTATGCAGCAGGGGGCCTGGGCGGTGACTATCGGCTCGGCCATTACGCGCCTTGAACATATCTGCCAGTGGTACAGCGATGCGCTGCGTGGAGCGGTGCGATGATGACCCTGGCTATCGATATCGGCGGCACAAAACTGGCGGCGGCGCTGGTGGACAACCGGCAGCAGATCACGGAGCGCCACACACTGCCAACCCCCGCAAGCCAGACGCCAGACGCCCTGAACAGCGCGCTGGCTGAGCTGATAGCGCCCTTTCAGGGGCGGGCTTCGCGCGTTGCGGTGGCCGCGACCGGTATCATCCGTGACGGTGTATTGTCGGCGCTCAACCCGGATAATTTAGGCGGGCTGGCCCGCTATCCACTGACGGAGACCTTGTCCCGGCTCACCGGGCTGCCTTGCCTGGCGGTGAATGATGCCCAGGCGGCCGCCTGGGCTGAATTCCGGGCGTTATCCGGCGCGTACAGTGAGATGGTTTTTCTCACCGTTTCGACGGGGGTCGGGGGCGGTATTATCTGCCAGGGTAAGCTGCTGACCGGGGCAGGAGGGTTAGCCGGGCATATCGGACACACGCTGGCCGATCCCCATGGCCCGCGCTGTGGCTGCGGGCGGACCGGATGTGTGGAGGTTATCGCCTCCGGCCGGGGTATTGCTGCCGCGGCCACGGATGAACTCCAGGGCATGAGCGCGAAAGAGATTTTTGCCCTGCATTTACAGGGGCATCCGCAGGCGGGCGTCTTAGTCCGCCGTTCTGCGCAGGCCATTGCCCGCTTAATTGCGGATCTGAAAGCGGTAACGGATTGCCAGTGCGTTGTTCTGGGGGGCAGTGTGGGGCTGGCTGACGGGTATTTATCCCTGGTGGAATCCTTCCTTTTACAGGCGCCTGCGGTATATCACACCCCACTGATGACCGCACAGTATCAACATGATGCGGGGCTTTCAGGCGCCGCGCTTTTAGCTCAGGAGAGTGGATTATGATAGCCGGATATACCCATAGCCCGGCGTTGGCCGGATTACCGCCGCAGTTATCGCAGATAATCAGCGCCGCCCTGGAAAGAAAGCCAGAAGCGTTAGACCCGGGCCGGTATACGCTGACGGATAATGATGTCTATATGAATGTTATGCAGTTTCTTACCGGGCCCGATGACGCCAGGCAGGCGGAGCTGCATGAACAGTATATTGATATTCAGATATTACTGGCCGGTGAGGAGAAGATTAAATACGGTTTTACCGGGAGTGCACAACACGGCGAAGAGTGGCACCGGGATGATGACTACCAGTTATGCGGGGCGATCCGGGACGAGCAGATAATAACGCTGACGCCGGGCATGTTTGTTGTTTTCTTCCCCCATGAACCTCATAAGCCGGGGTTGTGTACCGGTACGCCCGCTGAAATTAAAAAGGTTGTTATCAAGGTGAACAAAAATATTCTTTAATTCACAATACAGCAGCAGGGGCAGGGGGAAAGCCCGTTTGAACAGAGCTATCCGTCAATCACAGCTAATCCGCTGGCGCTGCTGCGCCCGTGCTGATGTAGTCCGGGAGGTGAGCTGTGTGGCAGGATCGATAAAAATAATCTCGTTTGGCCGCCACTTGCCCTACAGTCATAGAGAGCAGTGATAGTGTCAGGATGTCACTGCGAAGATGTGGCAACATTAATAAGCCACGCATCTGCGTTAAGATTTCCTTAAGACCGATGGAATAAATTTGTCGTTATAGCGGGCTAAAGGACGATAATTATGCTTAACATGCTGAATTTATGTGCAGTGCCAGTGAGTGAAGATAACGCTGGCGATTTACCTCAGAAATACTACCAGGAAAAACTGCTCCAGTGGGCTACGGAAAGTATGAAGGCCGATCTGCCCGGGGCATTTTTTCAGGCCCGGTTGTTGTGTACCAAATTTCCGGATCTTGCGGAGCCCGGCCAGGTGATTGTTTGTGCCTTTCATGATGTAAAACTTACCGCCGACGCTGATTATGAGGATTTTACCCCTGCGGATGATAGCTACCCGGCAAAATGTATCGAGGCCATTCTTGAGGGTATGGACTGGGTTGAAGCATCGGTTATTTTTGATCAGGAATCGCTCTCATTCGAGTGGTGCTGAGCGTTACCTGATGATGCCCCGGGACGGGGCATTGCGTGTTTTTTTCACTTCCCCACTGCCATCCATACAGATATAACTCTATAATATTGGGTGTTAAGCCATTAAAACAAAGATAACACACAACATGATAGATTTATCATTTACAAAACCCGAAGAGCTCGTTTCCCTGTTGTGCGACCGGTTGCGTACAGAGCGCATTAATCAGCAAATGACCCAGGCAGAACTGGCCAAAAGGGCTGGTCTTGGCGTGAATACGGTATCTAATCTTGAATCGGGAAAGAATACCGGGTTTGAGAATGTTGTCCGTATCGCTATGGTTCTGGGGCGTACAGCTGAGCTGGAGGCACTTTTCAAACCCAAACTTGAGAGCCTTGAAGATCTCCGACGCTATGAGTCAACCCTGGTTCGCCAGCGCATCAGAAAAAGGAATCGCGATGATTAATAGTGTTGAGATTTTTTATGAAGGATGGGGAGAACGCTGGCTCTGGGGTACGCTGGTAACCACAACGGCACTGACCGGGCGCCCGGTTATTATGTTTGAATATAGCCAGCAGGCCAAAAAGCGTGGCCTTGAACTGGCTCGTTATTCACTGCCGCTCAACGGGCCAGGGCTGCGCCGTGAATTTCCACAACACCAGCTCGGATTGCCAGGCCCGGTATACGATTCTTTGCCTGACGGATGGGGAATGCTGCTGATGGACCGGTTGTTTCGCAGGCGCGGTCTTAATGCAGCCAGAATTGGTCCCCTTGAGCGGCTAACGTATATCGGTAGTAATGCAATGGGGGCGATGACGTATATGCCCGTTGCGCCAGATGCAGCTCCCGTTGATGACGATATCCCGGTGAGTCAGTTAGCCGCAGAGGTTCAGGAGGTCCAGAAAGGGGAAGGGGGCGAATTTCTGAACCGACTGCTCCTTATGGGAGGCTCTCCGCAAGGTGCCAGGCCGAAGGTATTATTGTACAGAAACGTCATAACCGGCGAGTTTACGACTGTAGCAGCGCATGAACTGGAACCGTGGCTTATTAAATTCCCGGCCGTACAGGAGCACCCGGAAGTCTGTGCCATTGAAATGGTTTATGCCGAATGCCTGCGGGAATGCGGTATAGACACACCGGAGACGCAGTATTTTGAACTTCCTGGCGGCCAGGCGGCGTTTGCCACCCGACGGTTTGATCGCTACCAGGGAATGCGTGTACCGATGCAAAGCCTGGCGGCATTCACCGGGGCAAACTATCAGGTTCCTGGATCGATGGATTATGCCAGTTTTCTCCGGGCAACTCAGTTTTGTACTAATGATGTCCGGGAGAAGAAACGCGCGTTTGAACGCATTGTCTTCAATATTATTTTTAATAACCGGGATGATCACCCCAAGAATTTCGCTTATCTGATGTCCCGGGAAGGTTTCTGGTCGCTGGCGCCTGCATTTGATATCACATACTGCGCAGGCCCGGGAGGTTATCACCAGATGGATGTTATGGGGGAAGCGCTGGATATTAGCCGTGAGGATATTTTGCAGCTGGGTATCCGGGAGGCCGGATTATCGGAAACAGAAGTTACCCGGGTAGTTTCGTGCATTGCCAGTGTGGCAACAGGGTTTTCAGTAAAATCACAGGCATTACTTCCCGGGAAAATAACGAAGGACTCATTGCAGTATATTCAGTCCCGTATCGATGAGAATATTGCGCGTCTTACATAGAGCTATGGGACACCCGTGCACAAATGACGGTATCAACGACCTGGATTCTGTCTGACTTCATTTAAATTCGCATAATGTATATTATGTTAAATTGCATGTAATGGTCAGAACGGCTATCAGATCACCCGATGTTCCCACCGGTGTACACTTCCCCCCCTCTGGCTGACTGCAGCATATAAAAACGGGGCCTCTATCAGGAAGCCCCTTGTCATTTTACTGTTCGGTGAGCTCCATCTCGGCAATCACCGGTAGATGATCACTGGCTGCCGACCAGTTAAACGATGGAGAGTTATGCGGAATCTCGAGCTTTTTTACGTCCCACTTTTGCCCTTTGAAGGTAAAAATGTGGTCGATATCAATGGCGGGATTGACGGCTGGCCAGCTGCGGGTATCGGTCCCTGGTTTTGAGACTTCATTAAAGAAATAACCAATCTCTTTTACCGGCTGCTCTTCGCGTGTGGAATTGAAATCACCGGCCAGGATCTTAATGGCGGAGGCAATGTCCTTAAAATCAGAGCTCGCATCGCCGATACTCAGATCCAGCAGATAACGCGCCTGCTCGGTACGAATGGTGGGATTTTTTTGCCAGTCCAGATGCGTTACGATGATTACCGGTGCTGAATCAAACCCCGGCACCTCGACTTGCGCCAGCAAGGCGACACGCTGTTCGGCATTGCCTGATGGCAGCTTAACGACCTGCGAATGCAAAATTTTATATTTTGACAACAGCCCCAGCCCATATTCGCCGTCGTCAAAATCCAGCGCCTTACCAAACACATAGTGCATGTTATTCGCATCAGCAATCGTCTTTAGCTGATCGATTTTCTGGCTACGCTTGGTTTTGTTATCCACTTCCGGTACTGCAATAATGTCAGCGTTGATTTTTTTAATCGCTGAATTAAGTGCTGTAAAATCAGCTACGTTATCGGAAGCCTCATTCTTGCCGATATTATAGGTGGCTATACGCAGCGTTGGCTTATCCCTGGTGTAAACCTTATCGGGCACCCCGCCTTTCTGCACGGCAAGTATCTCATTACCTGCAAGTTTCTCAGAAGCCTCCACGTTAGCCACCAGGCATGCCAGCGCCGCCATAGTGAGTACAAATCTCATTTTCATCACTCGTGATTACCTTTGTTTAAACAATATGGTAATGAGGATATCGAGTGAAGCCATCCATTGCCGTGAAACGTTGCACAAACTTATAACGTAAAGAGAATTAAGTGACACACTGAATGATAAGGATTTTTTCGGCATGACGAGAAGTCGTCGGCTTTATATGCTCATCCCCCGTGCTTATGTACGGGGGATTTAAGATCAGCGCATATGGACCTGCATAAACAAATACAGCCAGTACCCACCGGCCATTGCGGCCAGGCTGATAACCACACTCAGCCAGAACCAGGTTTTAAACGGCTGCTTCTGGGTTTTGTGGTGAAACAGATGCTGACCGGCAATGGCACCTGGCCAGCCACCGGTCAGGCCAAAGGCCAGCAAAGTCAGCTCTGGCACCCTGCTCCATCCTTTGCAGGCCGCCAGCTTGTCACCGCCATAGATCAAAAACGTCAGCAGGTTGATAAATACCCCCCACGCTATCAGGTGATATGGCAGCACCGCGCTGGCAATTGCCGCCAGCGCCATCAGGAAATAACAAAAATGATTTAATTTCATACAAATTGCCGTTACGGGCTACGACTGGTTACGCAAACGACAAATATACCTGACACCGCCCGGCAATGCGCTGACATTCGTGATTTACGGATTTTTCGTACCGGCCAGCGGCACAAATTTATAGAACAGGTTTGGCTCACTGGCGACATAGATATTACCCGCCGAGTCAGAGGCAACCCCCTCAGCCTGGGGAACATCTTTTTCCAGCCCGTGGTGCCCGGCCCTCAGATTCAGTACCCCGGTAACTTTCCCTTCCGGGTCGATTTGCACCAGACCTTTAGACTGATCGGATAAAATAAACAAATTCCCCTTGTCAAAATTCAGGGCAGAAATATCTTTAACGTTAACATTTTTAAGTAATTCGTTAACTTTATAGATACCGGTAATATGGTTACTGGCATCCCATTTTACTGAATACAGGCCATAAGGATCGCGCTCTTTGGCGACATAAAGCGTTTTTTTATCCGCATCCCAGGCCATGCCTTCAAATCCACGGTTACTTTTGGGGGTAATAAATTGCAGATCAATGGTGCCGACCGGTTTAACAGGCTGTAAATTCGCAAGATTCACAATATGTAACACGGAGCTGCGCTCATCGACCATGGCCAGTTTACCGTCGCCAATATATTCCACCGTTTCCGCATCTTTAATGAAGGTCAGCGGGCTGCGTGAAATAATGTCGCCGTCCGTGGTCAGCTTCAGCAGTGTTGCCGGTTTGTTCAGGGTTGCGACCAGAATGTTCTCTTCCGGGATATAGGTCAGAGAAGATAAGTTGCTCACATCTGGCAACTTTTTCAGCATCTTAAGCGTATAGGCCGGATCACTGACAGTCACCTCACCGGCCAGCGAATAATAGACAGCGCCGCCACCAAGAATAAAAAAGAGGGCTAAAAAAGATAACGCTATGTTAATGCTTTTTCTGTAAACCTTACCAAATGCACAGATGTTTACCATAAAACGCCAAACTCCTTATTACCACCAGATAACAATCGTACAAAAAACGTTTGCGGTGGAATTATATTTTACCTGAAACCTGATAACACAACGTTAGCTTTAGATAAGCCGGAATATCAAATGATCTTAATTTTATATTTTGTATAATGAATAAAAAACAAACAAAATAGCGTAAGATTTTATCTGCTGATTTATTATCTGAGAATCAATGGCGCCATAACAAGATAAAAACACTGCGCCCGCGCGATCCCCCCACATTGCTGCGCATTTCCCTGCCCTGCGGCGGCTGCGCTTCCTGGCTATTGCCGCCCTTGCGAATATCAATACAGACCTGAATAATAGGCAAATGTTCCCTTTCCACTGACCATCAGCCATAAACGGAGCCCCTATTATCTCTCGTTATCGCAAAATGCCCCCGGCAACCACCTTAAAAAGAGCCGGTGCCCTGACGGCGGTTGTCGCCGGTGCCCTGCTGTTTATCAGCTGCTCTTCTACACCGCCGCCGCAGGTCACCACGCCCCCTGCTCCGCCCCCGGAAACCAGCGTCCAGCCCCCGCTGCGTGGCGTATGGCTGACAACGGTAAACCACCTCGACTGGCCCCCGGCAGATTCTGCCAGTATCAGCGATACGGCCCTGCGTATCCGGGTGCAGCAACAGTCGCTGATAGCCAGGCTCGAGCAGCTAAAAAGCCTTGGCATCAATACCGTCTTTTTCCAGGTAAAGCCCGATGGTTCCGCATTATGGGCGTCAAAAATTCTGCCCTGGTCGGAGCTTATGACCGGGCATCTGGGCCGGGATCCCGGGTTCGATCCGCTGCGCTTTATCCTTGATGAGGCCCACAAACGGGGCATTAAAGTTCACGCCTGGTTCAACCCTTACCGGGTCACCGTCAATACCCTTCCGGCCACCATTGCCGCTATGAGCGCCACCCGTGGTCAGAGCCCGTCCAGCGTTTACCTGCAGCACCCGGAGTGGATCCGCACAGCCGCTGGCCGCTTTGTGCTGGACCCGGGGATCCCGGCCGTCCGGGACTGGATAACCAGCATCGTCACGGAAGTGACGGATAATTACCCGGTGGATGGCGTGCAGTTTGATGATTACTTCTATACGGAGTCTTCCGGTGCGGTGCTGGACGATAACCAGACCTTCTGGCAATACGGCCAGGCATTTGACTCAAAACCGGCCTGGCGGCGCCACAATACGCAGCTGCTTATTGAGCAGGTTTCACGCGCCATTCGCCAGCATAAACCGGAGATTGTCTTCGGTATCAGCCCGGCCGGGATCTGGCGCAACCGGAGCCAGGATCCCGCAGGCTCCGATACCCGGGGTGCGGCAACCTATGATGAGTCCTATGCGGATACCCGGCTCTGGGTACAACAGGGATTGCTGGACTATATCGCCCCGCAGCTTTACTGGCCCTTTGGCCGGGAGGTCGCCCGCTATGATGTGCTCGCCCGGTGGTGGGCCGATGTTGTAAAACCTACCCGTACCCGGCTGTATATCGGTGTCGCGCTGTATAAGGTGGGCAATCCCTCGGCCAGCGAACCAGACTGGGGCACAGAAGGCGGTGTTGCGGAGCTGAAAAAACAGCTGGATCTGAACGAGCAACTCCCCCAGGTCAGCGGCACGATTTTGTTCCGGGCAGCGAATCTGGATCAGCCACAAACCCGGGAAGCGGTCAGCTATCTGCGCAGCCGCTGGGGGCAGTAAACAGGCTGTTCAGCCGGAGGTAGCGCCCCGGCTGAACAGTAAAGCGGTGCGGGATCAGGCGCCGTTCAGCACTTGCTGCGCGGTTTGCTCCACACTGGCCAGCAGGCGTTTCATATCCTCCAGGCTGACGGTCGGGTTAAGCAGCGTGAGCTTCAGGCAGGTCACCCCACCGGCTTGCGTCACGCCAACATTCGCACGACCAGAGGCCAGCAGCGCATCCCCCGTCTGCTGGTTCAGCAGGGAAACATCTGCCGTGCTCCACTGCGGCGGGTGAACCCGGAACAACACGCTGGCCAGCTGGGGCTGCATTATCAGCTCCAGATTTTCGCAGCCGTCAATAAAGCGCGCCACCTCCTGGGCCAGGGTCACACCATGGTCAATAAGCGCCCCATACTGTTTACTGCCCAGTGCCTCAAGGCCCATCCACAGTTTCAGGGCATCAAACCGGCGCGTGGTCTGCAGCGATTTGGCAACCAGGTTCGGCACCCCCTGCTGCGCATCAAAATCAGAGTTGAGATAAGCCGCCTGATAGCGCATCAGTTCATAGTGGCGGGCATCTTTGAGTAAAAATGCCCCGCAGCTAATGGTCTGGAAGAACTGCTTATGAAAATCCAGGGTGATCGAATCCGCCAGCTCAAGGCCGTGCAGGTAGTGGCGATATTGCTCAGAGAGCAGCAGCGCCCCGCCCCAGGCCGCATCAACATGGAGCCAGATCTGGTGCTCTGCCGCCAGGGCCGCAATGTCCGCCAGGGGATCTATCGCCCCTGCGTCGGTGGTCCCGGCGGTGGCGACAATGGCCATCACCTGCTCACCTCTGGCCTGCGCCAGGGCCAGCTGATCGGCCAGATCCACCATATCCATACGCGAGAAGCGATCGCACTTTACCTGGATGACCGACTGATAACCGAGCCCCATCAGCGCCATGTTTTTCTGCACGGAGAAGTGAGCATGCCCGGAGCAGAGCACTTTGATTTTTGCCGGGCTCCCGCCCAGGCCATGCTGTTGCACAGAGTGCCCCTGGCGGGCGAAAAAGGCATCCCGGGCCAGCATCAGTCCCATCAGGTTGCTCTGGGTGCCGCCACTGGTGAAAACACCGGCGTCCCCGGCGCTGTAGCCCACCCGCTCCCGCAGCCACTCTACCAGCCGGATTTCCAGCATCGTGGCCGACGGGCTCTGATCCCAGGAGTCCATACTCTGGTTGGTGGCGTTAATCAGCACTTCGGCGGCCTGGCTAATCACCAGGCTCGGGCAGTGTAAATGCGCCACACACTGCGGGTGATGCACGGAAAGGCTGTCGTTGAGAAAGAGCTCAACCGCCCGCCCGATCGCGGCCTGGTTTCCCAGCCCTTCCTCGTTAAACGCCAGCTGGATACGCTCGCGTAACTCAGCAACGGTTTTGCCCCGGTACATGTCCGGCTGTTGTAGCCAGTCAACGACCGCCCGGGTACTCTGATCGATGGCATCCTGATAGGCGGCAATACTGCCCGCCGCGCCAGACAGGACAGGATAAGTTCCGGACATCATACCCCCCTGGTATCAGCTGGCTTCAGGCCCGCGCCCTGAAGTGCGGTCTCGAATTTATCGAGGAAAATCTTCAGTTCCCCGCTGGTTATCAGCAGCGACGGCAGCAGGCGCAGCACGCAACCATTGCGCCCGCCGCGCTCAAGGATCAGGCCACCTTCGAAGCATTTTTTCTGGATAAGAGCAGCAAGCTCGCCATCTGCCGGGTAGCATCCCTGGCGATCGGGGGCCGCTGCCGGGTTAACCATCTCGATACCGATCATCAGGCCACGGCCGCGGATATGGCCTATGGCCGGGTAACGCTGCTGCAGACCGCGCAGTTCAGACTTCAGCCACTCGCCCTGGTCTGCGACTTTCGCGGCAATATTTTCTTCTTTCAGGATCTTCAGCGTGGTCAGGCCGGTAGCCATTGCCAGCTGGTTACCGCGGAATGTGCCGGTGTGGTGCCCCGGGGACCAGGCGTCAAACTGCTTTTTGATCCCCAGAACGGCCAGCGGCAGCCCGCCGCCAACGGCTTTTGACATCACGATGATATCCGGCTCAATAGCGGCATGTTCAAAGGCGAAGAATTTACCGCTGCGGGCAAAACCGGCCTGCACTTCATCAACAATCAGCAAAATGCCGTGCTCACGGGTCACGTTGCGGATCCGCTGTAGCCAGGCCGCCGGTGCCGGGTTCACGCCCCCTTCTCCCTGAATCGCTTCCAGGATCACCGCCGCGGGCTTACGCACCCCGCTTTCCACGTCGGAAATCAGGTTTTCAAAATAGTCGCTCAGGGCCTGCACGCCAGCCTCGCCGCCAATGCCCAGCGGGCAGCGGTATTCCCTGGGGTACGGCATAAACTGCACGTCGGGCATCATGCCGTGGACGGCCTCCTTCGGGGAGAGATTGCCGGTGACCGCCAGCGCCCCGTGGGTCATGCCGTGATAGCCGCCGGAAAAGCTGATAATGCCGGAGCGCCCGGTCACTTTCTTCGCCAGTTTCAGCGCCGCTTCTACCGCATCCGCGCCGGAAGGCCCGGTAAACTGCAGGCAGTATTCCTTTCCTTCGCCGGGTAATAGCGATAATAAGTACGCAGAAAATGCGTCTTTTAACGGGGTGGTTAAATCGAGTGTATGTAACGGTAAGCCACTGGTAATGACATTTTGAATGCTTTGCAGCACATCAGGATGGTTATGACCCAGCGCCAGTGTACCGGCGCCTGCCAGGCAATCAAGATACTGATTATTTTCTACGTCGGTTAACCATGCACCCTGCGCCCGGGCAATAGCAAATGGCAACTTACGGGGATAGCTCCTGACATTAGACTCAAATTCTGCCTGTCTCGCCAGAAAGGTTTCATTGCTCTGAGGTTCTGAATGGGCATTCAAAGTATTAATACGGACTTTATCCGTCATCATATCACTCCCACAACCCGGGATATCAATAACCCCGGATTGAATAATGGTTATAAGAAAATAAAGGCAAAAAAAGCGCGGCTAATATATGTTGTTTTGGTTCGCTGCTCAATATTTTATTTTGTATGGCAAATAAATAATTTTCTCTTTAAAATCAAAGTGAAACGCAAAAATCACCGGTAGTCATATATTTTATGTGGTTAATAACGCCATGCAAAATGCCCGGAGTATTAGCCAGACACCTATTCAGGCTGGCGATTATGAAAATTTGTGAAACTATCGCCTCACCGCAGTAAATCCCTTAACATGCTGGTTATTGCCTCTCTGCAACTGACCATTTCCGGGAACCAAAAACCTTCCGGGAAGCCATAATAAATGGCATTAATAAAGCCACTTTCACAGTGAAACAGACTATTCGTGTGGCGGGAATTCAGAGAGGAACTCCGTAATAGTGAAATATTAAAGCATAACCCCCGGTAGCGCGGCGGCAGAAATTACAGTGCCCTGAAATGAGAATGTTATGACAAGTATTTACCCCCCTGTTGTTGTCGCCAAATTTGGCGGAACCAGCGTGGCTGATTTTGACGCCATGCGCCGCAGTGCTGATATTGTCCTGGCCGATAACCAGGTTCGCCTGGTGGTGTTGTCTGCCAGCGCGGGCGTCACCAATTTGCTGGTTGAACTTGCCAGGGGGATGGAGGCACGCTACCGCGATGATCATCTGGAGACCCTGCGCGCGATTCAGTACCAGATAGTCGACCGGCTAAAACAGCCTGACGGGATCAGGGCGCAGGTCGATAGCCTGATTGATAATATTGCCCGCCTGGCCCGGGAGGCCGCCTTACAGCCCACCGCCATGCTGACGGACGAGCTGGTCAGCCACGGCGAGCTGCTGTCCACGCTGATTTTTACCGCCATCGTGCACGAGCGCGGGGTGGAAACCCGGTGGTTTGATGTCAGAACCGTGCTGCGCACGACCAGCCACTTTGGCCAGGCCCAGCCGGTTGTTGATGAGATAGCCCGCCTGGCCCGGTGCCACCTGGGCCCATGCCTTGAGAACGGGCTGGTTGTCACCCAGGGCTTTATCGGCCGCGATGAACACGGCCACACCACAACCCTCGGGCGCGGTGGCAGTGACTATACCGCCGCCTTACTGGGAGAGGCCCTTTCCGCAGGCCGGGTCGATATCTGGACGGATGTTGCCGGGATCTACACCACCGATCCGCGTATTGTGCCGGCGGCCCGGCCCATCGCCACCCTCTCCTTTGCAGAAGCCAGTGAAATGGCCACCTTTGGCGCCAAAGTGTTGCACCCGGCCACACTGCTGCCCGCCGTTCGCCGGGATATTCCGGTATTTGTCGGCTCCAGTAAGCAGCCTGCCGGGGGCGGGACCACTGTCTGCCGCCAGTCTGACAGCCTGCCCTTATACCGGGCGCTGGCGGTGCGCCGTAACCAGACGCTGCTGCGCCTGTATAACCCGGATATGCTGCATGCCTGCGGGTTTCTGGCCGATATTTTCGCCCTGCTGGCCAGCCACAATATTACCGTGGATCTGGTGACCACCTCGGAGGTCAGTATTGCGCTGACCCTGGATAACACCGGCGCCACCTCCGGCAATGCAGAGATCCTGAGCCCGGCCCTGCTGGACGCGCTGAACGCCCGCTGCCGGGTAGAGATCGAAAACGATCTGGCGCTGGTAACCCTGATAGGTAACCGCCTCTCCCGGGAAAACGGCGTCTGCAACGCGGTATTCTCCCGCCTGGAGCGGGATAACATCCGGCTGATTTGTTATGGCGCCTCTGACCATAACCTGTGTTTTCTGATGCCGGGCGCCAGCGCCGATGACGCCATCAGAAAACTGCACCGGCATCTCTTTGAATAATGGTGATGGTAAAGAATAGACGCTTTTTTGTATGATATCCCCCCGTGACTAGTGGCTCCCGGGAACATGCTCCCGGGGACTCTTACCCCCGGAGTAACAGAGATGGATACCCAGATCAAAAAGCAACGCCCGCTCTATATCCCCTATGCAGGCCCGGTCCTGCTGGAATTTCCCCGGCTGAATAAAGGCAGTGCTTTCAGCCTTGAGGAGCGCGCCAGCTTTAACCTCACCGGCCTGTTGCCGGACGTGGTGGAAACGATTGAGGAACAGGCAGAGCGCGCCTGGCTGCAGTTTAAAGGCTTTAAAACCGCCATCGATCAGCACATTTACCTGCGCAATATTCAGGATACCAACGAAACCCTGTTTTACCGGCTGGTGGATGATCACCTGGAAGAGATGATGCCGGTGATTTATACCCCCACCGTGGGTGCCGCCTGTGAGCGATTTTCTGAGATCTACCGCCGGGCGCGGGGGATTTTTATCTCCTGGAAGAACCGCCACAATATGGATGATATTCTGCAAAACGTGCCGAATAACACCATCAAAGTGATCGTCGTGACTGACGGTGAGCGTATCCTCGGGCTCGGGGATCAGGGGATCGGCGGTATGGGGATCCCTATTGGTAAGCTCTCGCTGTATACGGCCTGTGGCGGGATAAGCCCGGCGTACACCCTGCCGGTGGTGCTGGATGTGGGCACCAATAACCAGCAGTTACTCAATGATCCGCTGTATATGGGCACCCGCAGCCCGCGTATTGCGGATGAAGAATACTTCCAGTTTGTGGATGAGTTTGTGCAGGCGGTAAAACAACGCTGGCCTAATGTGCTGATCCAGTTCGAGGATTTTGCCCAGAAAAACGCCATGCCGTTGTTAAACCGCTACCGTGATGAGGTGTGCTGCTTTAACGATGATATTCAGGGCACCGCCGCGGTCACGGTCGGGGCGCTGATTGCCGCCAGCCGCGCGGCGGGCAGCCAGCTGAGCGAGCAGAAGATAGTTTTCCTCGGTGCAGGCTCCGCCGGGTGCGGTATAGCAGAGCAGATTATCTCCCAGATCAAACGGGAAGGCTTAAGCGATGAGCAGGCCCGCCAGCGGGTATTTATGGTGGATCGTTTTGGCCTGCTGACCGATCAGATGCCCACGCTGATGCCCTTCCAGAGTAAGCTGGTCCAGAAATATGACAGCCTGAGCCAGTGGGATACCCACAGCGAAACCCTGTCGCTGCTGGATGTTATCCGTAATGTGAAGCCGGATATTCTGATTGGTGTTTCCGGGCAAACCGGGTTATTCACCGAAGAGATTATTCGTGAAATGCATAAGCACTGCGCCCATCCTATTGTGATGCCCCTGTCTAACCCGACATCCCGGGTTGAGGCCACCCCGCAGGATATTATCGCCTGGACCGATGGCAATGCCCTGGTGGCGACCGGTAGCCCATTTGCTCCGGTTATCTGGAAGGACAAAATCTACCCCATTGCCCAGTGTAACAACGCCTATATCTTCCCGGGGATCGGGCTTGGGGTGATTGCCAGCGGTGCCTCGCGCATTACCGACGAGATGATGATGTCCGCCAGTGAGACGCTGGCCCTGCACTCCCCGCTGGTCACCGATCCTGATGGCCAGGTGCTGCCCTCACTCAGTGAGATCCAGTCGGTATCGAAGGCGATTGCTTTTGCCGTCGGGCGGATGGCTCAGCAGCAGGGTATTGCAACCAATACCTCCGCCAGTGCGCTGCAACAGGCCATTGAAGATAACTTCTGGCGCCCGGAATACCGCAGCTACCGGCGCACCTCGATTTAACCCGGCTCCCGTGGGCGCATGTGCGCCCACGGTTTAACGCAATTAATTCACCCGGGCATTGTTATTTTTACGAATACGGCTGACTAAAATCCCGCTGATAATAATACCTGCGCAGGCAAAACAAGCCATCAGACCAAAAACGATTTGATACCCCGCCATTCCGGGGAATTTATCAAGAATATGCCCGTACAGACTGAAGCAAAACATGGCCGGGGCATAGCCGATAAAACTGCTCATTGCCATTGCGGAGCCCGTTTGTGACGCCTCTATTCCGGATTCACCAATCGGGGCAAAAAATACTGCGCGCTGTGTAAATATCACGGCGCCAAAACTCAGCGTGCACAGCATCCCCATATACACAGACATATTTTCATGGGGCAGGACAATCAGCACCCCGAGCATAATCGCACTGATAATAAAGGTCAGGAAAAGATAACGGCTGGGGGATTTTAATACTTTATCTGCAATCATCCCGCCCACCGGGCCGCCAATCATTTTCAGACCGTACTGGTTAATAATACCGTAAGCACCCACCAGAGCCACCGGCAGCGCATAAATATTACTCAGGAACGGAATGAAAAAGGTCAGCCCGCAGTATACCGAATAGACACAGAACACACTGCAGGCAACCAGCCAGACGGTTTTGTTTTTCAGCACGCTGCCCATTTTGTTGTTCTGGCTGTCGCTGGCAGGTGCGCTTGCTATCCTGGCCGGGGTGTCGCTGTGCTCAGCGCTCTTCATCACGAAAAAGATGACTATCCCCACCACAATGGCGGTGATGGAGTAAAACAGGATCCCGCCCCTGAACCCCAGCAGTGTTCCGCCCAGGGCGGCAAAAATCGCCAGTGCAGAAAATGCGACAATGGTATCGACAATACCGCGCCCGGTTTCGAAGAAGCCAAACAGACGCCCCTGCTGTGTGCTGTCTCCCAGCAGGCTGACCGATTTGAGTAATACCGGCCAGTTAAGCATGTCGCAGGTTACCCCAAACAAGGCCCAGACAAATAATATTCCCCAGTATCCCGGCATTGTTGATAAATAGAGGCCAAGTAACCCGGTCGCCACCAGTGAAAATGACATCGTAAAACGTCTGGGCAGTTTATCGGAAAAATAGACAGACAGAAAAAAGCCAATGGTGGTCACTATCGAGTTAACCGACATGGCATTGCCTATTTGCCCGTTGGTTAAATGAAAATATTCCTGCATGGGAATATAAAAAGCATCTTTCAGTGACGGTAATTTATATATTGTACCGCCACATAAAATCAGCAGACTGAACAGTGTCCACTTCTTTTTTGTCAGCATAAAAAGTTCCACGTAAAAGGATATATACTCGCCACACCCTGCATTACAGGCATGTCTCCACCGCCACGTGACGTGGTGATTTATGGTGTGGCTGAATGTTTTTAATTATTTATTTCAGGCGGCTTGTAATACTCGCCGGGCGTTTTCAGTTAATTCATTAATAATATTGCGTACGTAGCTTATCTGATTCAGCGCATCCTGATATTCCTGCGCCAGCCGCTGCGCAACATTGCCGGTGGGTAATGGGGTTTCGCTCATTTCCCGCCACGGGATCCACGGATTATCCCCTTCGCTGGCGTAACGGAATGCCGGTGCGTAGTAGTCCACCTCTTCTTCCAGGCCGTATGCTGTTACCTGTGGTGTCTCTTCTCCCAGGCAGATAAGATTTTTTAACAGCTCGCGAAACGGAAGATCCCCCTGGCCAGATGCACATGCCCGGTGACCGGTTCCCTGCGCTTCGTGGGTGATTTGGGCATCTTTAATATGCACCTGTGTCACTGCCGGAGCCATGACTGCCAGGGCGTTGAGAGGATCTTCCGCCGCATTAATCATATTGGCAAAGTCGAACAGCAGAGAAAGCTGCGGGAAATCAGCCTCCTGAACCAGTGCCAGCAGCTCGGCACTTTTCAAATCCTCATGCTGCTCCAGGGTAAAGCTCAGCCCGCTGTGCTGATAATGCTGTTTGAGATACTGAATATCGCCACGGATCCGTTGTAAAACTTCCTGCAGGTGCCCCTCATAGCGTGGGTAAAACCGTACTGAACTGGCGCCGACATTCAGGGCAATATTCACCGCCTGATCGAGGGTTGCGGCATCCGACGCGCTGGTTTCAATATGAATATCCAGCCCGGCCTGGCGTGCCTGCTGCCCAAAATTTGCCAGCCGGGAAGGATCGGCACAGGCAAGGGAGCGGGTTTCGCCGTCCAGAACGTGTATTTTCACTCCGCGAAGCTGCTGCTGTGCGGCAATCAGCAGCAAATCTTCCGGTAATATTTTTTCTGTCCGCATATTGAGATGGAACGCATAGGCATGCAGGTAAAGCGGCAGATCATCCGCCCTCTGCATAATTTTAACTGCCTGTTGTAAATTCATTTTGACTCCCGTAAGTCGATAAAAAAATCAACGGATTCAAACCGCCAGTATTCAATATCAATTTGTACTACCCGCCCCTGACTGTCTGCCCGGTGCTTTTCCACCAGAATCGACGGGGTGCTGGGGGTGCCGCCAATCTCCCGGCAGGCTTCCCCGGTTAAGCGGGTTGGTCTGAAGGCCAGATGACGGGTATGTGTTTGTGTCTGATAGTGTTGCGCCCACACTTCCGCAAACGCGTTGTTGCCCAGGTGGCTGATAAAGTCCGGCGCAGTCAGCGGATTGATCCAGGTCTGGTGATAGAACACTTTATGGTTATCCAGCGCTCCCCAGCCACAAATCAGATATACCGGATCTTCCGGGCTAAGCTGCAGATTCTGGCAAATAACGGCCGGTGCGTGATCTACCGTTTCGCAGGAGATATAGCGCCAGGAAGGGATACGCCCCTGCTCCAGGGCCGCCTGTTTAAAGCTGGTGGAGGACTCCGGGTTGTAGTTAAAACGTGGCAGTGCGGCAAACCAGCCTTTGCGATCCTTTCTGAAGATACGGCCTTCCGACTCCAGGGCCAGTAACCCCTGGCGCAGGGTCATGCGTTTAACCCCCAGTAACTCGCATAATTCCCGCTCAGAGGGCAACTTACTGCCAAGACCGACAACGCCATCATCCAGCCAGGCTGCCAGCCGGGCTTTTGCGTATTCTACTGTGGAGGTTGCTTCCATGAATTAATCCTTTTGGTTTAAACCAGATTGTGTAGACGTTAAACTTTCCTGCCAGGTATGACAATAACCCGATTCCGGTCTGATAACGTTATGTGAAGACTCTCACAGTTCAATTGGGGCGCGGAGCCAGACTCAGCAAACGAAGGCGATTTATGCGGGGATTCAGGACCCTGAGGGTTACCTCAGGGTTTTTTGTCAGAAATCAGGGAGTTTATAAAGGAGCGTGGTTAATGGCGCTTAATTCCTGGTTGGCCGCCAGGATCTGATAGCGGATCCCGGTCACGCCAAATGAGGCCAGCCGGGCGCTGTGTTTCTCCACATACTGGCTGGCACTTTCGTGGCTGGTAAACAGGTAAATCCCGCCGGCTATATTTTCTGCTGCGCTCTCTGTCCAGATTTTCCAGACAAACCCCGGCTCCTGGTTAATTGATTCGGCCAGTTCCCGCAGTGATGCCGCCATTTCCGCGCCAAACGGGCCGGACCAGGTAAAGTGAATCTGTAAAATTGTCGGTGACATGTTCCCCTCCCGGGTTAGTTATTTTCGCTGTGGCATGATGGTGCCGGTTTTTCTGTGCACGCATCAGATACAAATTGCAATTATTATTAACAAATAAGTATCCATTTGCTTACATCTGATCACATTTTGGGCATGTGAAGGTCGCCGCACTTTTCTTCATGTTGTATACCAGTTGCCTCTACATGGCGAATCACCATCACCTGCAGAGGTAATAATGGCATCCCGGAAAACAAAAGTATTGCTTGGTGTAATTGGCATAGCTCTTATCGTTACGCTGGCGATCGCTGGTAAAAAAGAGAATCAGAACAAGACCTTTCTTTCCATCGCAACGGCCTCTACCGGAGGGACCTATTATCCGATAGGCGTGGGGCTGGCAAATGTCTGGAGTAACGCACTGAAAGACAGGAATGTGCAGGTGACCGGCCAGTCATCCGCAGGCTCCATTGAAAATATCGATCTGATGAAAAAGAATGAGGCCCAGCTCTCGATCCTGCAAAGCCTGATGGCCGTTGAGGCCTGGGAAGGGGTTCGTAACTTCGAAGGCCGTCCCTATAAGGATTTGCGCAGTATCTCGATGCTCTGGCCGAATGTGGAACACTTCGTTTTGATGGATAACCGCCTGAAAAAAGGCGATTTGGGTGATATCGCTAATACCCGCTACTCTGTTGGCCCGCAGGCCAGCGGCACTGAGCAGTCCACCATCATTATTATGCGGGGTATCTCGCTGTCTAAAGCCAGTATCAGCCCGGAATACCTGGGTTACGGAGATACGGTCTCCGCCATGCGCGATGGCCGTCTTGATGGTGGCGCCCTGCCCGCTGGTGTCCCGGCTTCAGCGGTAACAGATTTATATGCCAGCGGCGTGAAAGCCCGTCTGCTGAACGTGACGGACGAGCAACTGGCGGCGGTGAATCGGGTGGCTAACTCCTGGTTTCGTTTTGAGATCCCGGCGCAAACCTACCCCGGGCAAAGTGAAGTGGTGCACACCATAGCCCAGCCGAATATTCTGGCAACTACGCGATTCCTCGATGAACAAACCGCATATACCCTGACCAAAGCGATGTTTGAAAATCTGACGGCGGTTCACGGGGTGCACAGTTCCGCCAAATATATCTCGCTGGGAAATGCCCTTAAAGGGGTTGCCGTTCCGCTGCATATCGGGGCCTGGCGTTACTACCGCGAAGCAGGAATTGACATCCCCGATGAGCTGACACCCCCTGAAGCCCGCGATATTGCCCGTAACAGCGTAGAGGGAGGATCACATCATGAGCAGTAATAATGTTGAGCTGAATGCGCAGGATCTGGATAAAGAAGCCGGAAGCGGCAGCCGTGAATTAACCGGTATTTACTTAACCCTTACCCGTATTCTCGCGATTGCGATTTCCCTGTATGCCATCTGGTCGAATGCCCTGTCCAATAGCCAGGAGTTTTACCGGAATACTCTTTTCCTGGTGGGTATTCTGTGTCTCGGGTTTATTTTGTTCCCGTTCAGTAAAAAGCATGCTACCCGGCGCTTTAATTTTTGGGACTATCTGTTTATCGCGCTGACACTGATAAGTTACGGTTATTTCTACTTTTTCTATTATGACCTGCATGTGGTGCGCAAAAGTGTGCCGAATCTGACCGATTATGTTATGGCGGCTATTGGTATTGCCGTGTTATTTGAAGGTGCCAGGCGCACAACCGGCTATTTTATTCCCGGGCTGGCAACGCTTGCGATCATCTATGCCATTTTTGGTCAGTATTTTCTCGGTATTTTCGGCCATGCGGGCTTCTCGGTAGAGCGCCTGCTCTACCGCCTGTTTATGACCAGTGAGGGGATCTTCGGTATTACGTTGTCCACCGCTTCCACGGCAATCGTGGTGTTTATCTTATTTGGTGCATTTCTCAGTGTCAGTGGTGCCACTTTGTTGTTTAACGATCTGGCGATGGCTGTTGCTGGCAGGCGTCGCGGTGGCCCGGCACAAGTGGCGGTGATCTCCTCGGCGCTGACGGGCTCCCTGAGCGGTAGTGCCGTAGCCAATGTGGCAACAACCGGCACCTTTACCATCCCGCTGATGAAGTCTATCGGGTTAACCCCGCGCTTTGCCGGTGCCGTTGAGGCCACCGCCTCTACCGGCGGAATGATCATGCCGCCCATTATGGGGGCTGCGGCCTTTATTATGGCGGGTTTCCTCGGGATTTCTTACGGCACTATTGTGATGGCGGCTGTTATTCCGGCCCTGCTCTATTATGGTGCGCTGGTGATCGCTATTGATTTTGAAGCCAGGAAACAGGGGCTTAAGGGGATCAGTAAAGAAAATATCCCCCGGGTTAAAACTATCCTCAAACAGCGCGGGCTATTACTGCTACCGCTGATTATTGTTATCGGCACCCTCCTCACCGGCAGAACACCTATTTATGCGGGCTTCCTCGGGATCCTGTCGATTATTGCCGCCAGCTGGCTCTCTCTGGATACCTCAGTACGCATGACGCCGAAAAAGATCGCCATCGCGCTGGATGAAGCCGCCCGCGGCTCCATTCAGGTCACTCTCGCCTGCGCGGCTATTGGCGTGATTATTTGCGTCGTCACAATGACCGGTATTGGCGCTACCCTTGCCTTTAATATTGTCGCCATGACAGGTGGCGAGCTGTGGCTGATTCTGGTTGTTGTGATGGTGGTCTGTATTGTGCTGAGTATGGGGCTTCCTTCCACGGCGCTGTATATTGTGGTGGCCGTTACAGCGTCACCGATCCTGATTCAGGCTGGCGTTAACCCGCTGGCAGCGCACTTTTTCGTGTTCTGGTTTGGGGCGTTGTCGAATATCACCCCGCCGGTGGCGCTGGCCAGCTACACCGCCGCCAGTATTGCCCGCTCAGACCCGATGCAAACCTCATGGACAGCTGTACGTCTGGCGCTCCCCGGATTTGTGATCCCCTTTATGCTGGTTTATAACCCCGGGATGCTGCTCCAGGGCGACGGTATCACTGCTTTCTCGATTATCCATATGGTGGTCAGTGCACTGGTGGGTATTTACGCGCTGTCTGCAGCCAGTACCCGCTTCTGGAGGATGCGCACAACCTGGCTGGAAACCCTTGTGCTGGTTGCGGCTGCATTGCTGTTGATCAAGCCGGGGTTGTACACCGATATTGGCGGATTATGTCTGATTGGTGTGGCCTGGTTACTGCATCTGGCCCGGGTTAAGCGCCAGCCAGTTACCGGTCATGTGGATGCCTGACGAATAAATCGGGCCGTCCTGGCTGACGGCCCGTACAGATCAGAATTCCGCATCAATATCGACGATGGAGATCAGTTTGTGATTCACAAACTCTTTGATCCCCAGGCCAATTAATTCACGGCCATAACCGGAGCGGCGAATCCCGCCAAACGGTAAATCGGCTTTAACCCGGGTCGGATGGTTAATATAGACCATCCCGGTGGAGAGGCGTTTCGCCAGTTCAGCCCCGTGTGCCGTATCGCGGGTAAAGATAGCGCCGCCAAGTCCAAACGGGGAATCATTAGCAATACGCAAGGCATCGTCTTCGTTTTCAGCACGGAAAATCATCGACACCGGGCCGAAGAACTCCATGTTGTATGCCGGGTTATCAGGCGTGACATTGGTGAGGATTGTCGGCTGAACAAACGCACCACGGTGAGGGACTTTCGGCCCGACTTCGAGGGCGATTGCCCCGTGATCAACAGCTAACTGGATTTTTTGTTTAACTTCATCCGCCGCCTGGCGGGATGAAAGCGGTGCCAGTGTGGTGGTGGCATCAGAGGGATCGCCTGCGCGCAGTGCCGCGACACCGGCAATATAGCGCTCCATAAAAGCATCGTACACTTCGGTGGCAATAATCATCCGTTTTGAAGAGACACACACCTGACCACCATTCCAGTGGCGGCCAAACACGGCCCATTTAGCGCTCTTATCAAGATCGGCATCCCGGAGCACGATAAATGCGTCGGACCCGCCCAGCTCCAGAGTGGATTTTTTCAGTGCACTGGCGGCCTGGCGGGCAACAACGGCCCCGGCAGCTTCAGAGCCCGTCAGCGCTACCCCCTGAACACGCGGATCGTTGAGGATCATCTCAATCTGGCTGCGGGTCGCATAAAGATTGATAAATGCCCCTTCCGGAAGCCCGGCGTCGCGCATCAGTTTTTCAAACCGCGCCGCACTCTGGGGCACGTTAGAGGCATGCTTCAGTAAGACGGTATTACCTGCCGACAGCTGGGGCGCAATAATGCGGGCTATCTGGTAATAGGGAAAATTCCACGGCTCAATAGCGAGCAGGACACCCAGCGGCTCATGGACCACTTGCGAGGTCGCCTCTTCAGGGTTTGCCGCCGGTAAGATATCCGGTGCCAGCAGGCGTTCGGCGTTATGAACGTAGTATTCGAAAATCCGGGCGGACAGCTCGACCTCTGCCAGGGCTTCGCTGTGCAGCTTGCCCATTTCCAGTGTCAGCAGGCGGGCAAGGTCATCCTGTTGCTGGCGCAGTAGATCAGCGGCGCGCTGTAAAATCGCCCCGCGGCTGGCGAAACTTTCGTCGCGCCAGGCGGTGAATGCAGAGTGAGACCTGGCAATGGCGTCGGATACTTCGGCGTCGGTTGCATCCGCAAAGGTTTTAATCAGTTCCCCGGTGTACGGGTTTGTTGTTGCATATGCCATGGATAAGCTCCTTAGTTCACGGTAGCCGCGTGGCGGCTACTGGCTGGTCTGTGATCTTAGGAGCCTGGCGGAGAAGAACATAGTCAGGAGTTTTGCTGTCTGACATCAGAATTATTGAATGTTTATTTTGTAACTACTGGTTTTTTAATTTGCAAAATAACCTTACATGTAGTGAATGAAATAAGATTTCAACATGATTATTAATATAAAACTCTGATGTGAATTTATGGCGGGCTACTTCCTGGCGGCCAGCTGGTAGCTGTCGTCAATACGGCTGAAAATCTCCCCGCTTGCCACCGGGCCATCCAGCACGATGGTTATCCAGTGTTTTTTGTTCATATGGAACCCGGGGAAATAGTGCACATTGTCGGTCAGCTGGATGACTGCATCCGGATCCATGCGCAAATCAAGAATTTCAATGGGCCCTTCTCCGGCCAGGCCGAGGCTGGCGGGCCGGGTGGTCAGGAGTGCGCCATACCATTTTTGATTATCGCTGCGCCGGAAGATGGCATTGTCCGGAAAGCGCGGCCACAGAAATTCCAGCTCATGGTGATAACGGGTGCGGATATAGTCCACCACCTGGCAGGCCTGCCCGGTTTTAAACACCGACACGGGGAAACAGTGCCCGGCAATATCCTCCAGAACCTGTTGCCAGGCCTCGCGTACGGCCCCCACAAAAGCCCCGGTGGTCCGGCTGATTTTATGCAGAATATACTCATCCCCGCTGGCGGTGTCCGTCAGTGTGGTGTCCACCTCGCCTGCGGCAGAAACGGTGACCTGCATACGGAACTGGCCATTCAGCAAGTGGGTTGTGTAGCAGTAATGCTCACTGTGGCGGGTAAAACCATAGGCCAGCAGTGCCGGGATATCGACGCTGCGCCGCTGAAATAAAGAGGAAATTTCCTGCATGATGGCGACCAGATAAGATTATGACTGCCCCATAGTATGCAGCGATGCGACAGCCGATGCCATCGGGCACGGCGCATTTTATGTCTTGTCAGACGGGCGTTCTGGCTGTGTTGTTGCCCCGGGCACCAGAATGGTGAAAGCTATAAGCATGTTGTAACTAATGCGTTATTGAATCGGGTTACCATATTTACCAACAAACGAGTTAATCAAGCCATCCGGAACATTCATCTCAGAATCCTGAAAGGACAGTATTTGGTATCTGCGCTCCACCAGCCAGTTACCTGATTAAGCAATTCCCCAACTAACTTAACTTTCAGTTCAAACCACGTCCCTTTGTGGTTTTTTGTTTACAAGCAATGAGATTACTTGCAAACTGGGTAGATCTCAAGAATGTCATGGTTCATTTTTCAATAAGCTATGGAGTAGCTATGAGGAAAAATCTATTAACCGCCCCTGTATTTTTATTAGTAGCGTTAACTTTTAATGTTTCCGCTAATGATATTATTTTTAGATGTAAGTTTGAAAATGATAAACAAGTCAGTCTATATAAAAAAGATAATGAAATAATCTACTCGTTTGGACGTGCCGGTTCAAAATCAGATCTGGAACTAAAAAGAAAAAAAGATCAACTATCTTTAAATTTTGAAAATTCATCAGGAAGATACATCACAAATTCAATTGAAATAAAAAATGGTATATACGATTACCAATTAACAACCAGTGTTGACAGAATCGCAGACGAACAAATCCCCTCGACTTCGTTAACAGTGAAGAAAAACAATAAAACCCTCACCACCCTTCCATGTATAAAAAATAGCGAGGAAGGTTCTTTAATTAGCATCAATGATTAATCAAAAATCCAATGGAAGATTTTCTTATTGCGAAAATCTTCTAAATTAATAAACCTTCGTTTTTTCTCATCTAACGAAAGCCCGGTATTTATAATGCACGAACGTCCTGTTTAGTCCAACTCCCGTCCAGGTAGCTTTTCTTGAATCCAGGCCTGAAAGACACGACAAATCACCAGTTGCGGTAGTCATTTAACTGAACAAGGTAGATTTAGATATGAGAGTTCTTGAAGTAGTGACCTGACTGCGGCTACACTGAAAGGACTGTATTTGGTATCTGCGCACCACCAAGCCAGTTAAGCAGTTACCCAATTGACTTAACCTTGATAAGACCATCTTCCCATGTGTTTCTTTGTTTACAAGCAAGGACATGACTCTCATACTGGATGGTTCTCAAGAAAAACATTTATGGGATATGATCCTAAGTAAAAGGAGGAAAAATGAAAACGTTACTGATAAAGGTATTAATGTCTATTTCTTTATTAATAACCACATATCAATCAAGTGCCTCTGATAGCTTGATTTTTCAATGTTATACGATTCAAAATAAAAAGGTAGAAATATTAAGAAATGATGATGTATTATATTACTCATATGGAACAGACAAGAAAAAAGATATTGTACTGAAAGAAAACCTTTACAACAATGAAATTCCTGGAATGTTTTCGCGTAATGTAATACTGGCTAACAAATCCGGTCCATATATTTACAATAACGTAATATTTAAAAATGGCGAATACGCATATACTGTTACAGTTTTAAGTGATATCAACGTCCCCTCCGAGAAAACATTTTCTGGTATCTACGTAACAAAAAACGGCTCGCGGATCGCAAAAATAAAATGTGTTGATAGTACAATAAAAGACCAGTTTGAGTCTTTGTATAAATAGAACATCGGGTTATACCTACGTCAATTTAAAATACATCACCGAATATTTTTTCATGGCTAAACCTGATTAGATTATTATACCTTAATGCTCTAGAGTCAGTGCCAGAGTTTACAACGTCGGTTATAGCTTCGCTTGCAGCACGAGTAACCCCGCCATCTGCTTTCTTGTATAACTCATACCTATCCCAAAAAAACAAAGCAGAACGCACTGCTTGCTTTATGGATGAGGATACTAGTTCTGGCTGCTCTTCAAAATCAAGAGATTCCCCCCACACCTTAGAACTATACTGAGTAAATACGCGATAGTTATAGCGCCCTGTCAATTGTTTCATACCTCGGCCTCGATAATCCCAACCATCATTTGGCATATGATTGCCATTTCGACCGCCGTAGGCTTTGTTTGCAATATTAACTTGATTAGCCTTGTGGTTTTCAGTTCGCCCATCCAAAAGTTGCTCTTCTGGATGCAAGCGATAATATAAAAACAGGTTCGGGAGCCTGGACGCAGAATAATCAAAGCTCTCGATAATAGAGAATTTCGGCCCCGTTTCCTGATAAACCTGAGCCATAAAGTGATACAGTCTTTCTTCTGTATTAAGGTGGCACAAATCCAGGTTGGCATTCAGTTCGTCAGCAACTTGCTGCAAAACAGAATCACTCACGTTATTTTCACTCGTCCATATTTTTCTGAGCATCGACACTGTGATCCTGCCTGCGTCTTTAACCGCAATAGCATCAAGAAACTTCACCGGATGCATATGCCAGACGGGTTTTCCCTCATCGAAAGGCGGTACCTGACTCATCCACTCCATTTTGTCGAGCCACGTTCTGACATAACCAGACAGCAGCATATCCATGTTTTTGAGATAGTCCGTCCAGCGCAGGTGACTGCTACCACCAGACCACTCACTGTCGTGTTTGATAACCAGACCGGCAACCAGATCCCTCACGTCCATCTCCGGATACTGCAGGGCCACATGCAGCTCGTGCCCGGACAGTTCGCCATCGCAGTTCAGATCCATCTTACGGATCAGCGCCTGATAATAATTCGACACCTGCATTTCACGAATACCACGTTCTGGTCGCACCCACTCTGAAAGATAGCTGAACGCCGATTTTACCCAGTTCTCATGCAGGGATTTTTCCATACTGGCCGTGGCTGACTGCTCAAACGCCGAGAATCCCCGTTTTGTCAGGTCATACTGGCCGATATCTGCATCCACGTCGTCGCCGCTCAGCCAGGCCCCCTGCCCTATATCAAACCAGCGCTTGCCAGCATTGTCAGTGAATGACGGGCATTTAGCCTGTGGCAGAATTTTGTGAATATCTTTCCGTACCTTTCCTCTGGTTTTGGTAAAGATGTCCCCGTTGCGGGTATACAAAAAGCTCTCCGGGTGAATATGAAGATATTTCTCCCCACTCGTGACGCTGGCGGCATTACGCAGAAAATCCGGCAGCCGGCCATCGGTACTGAGCACCTCGATATGCACATACGGATCTGTCTGCGTCTTATTCAGAGCACCAGGGATAATATCTTTCCCGAGGAAGCCCACCGCATCACCGGCGGCAACTGTTATTCTGGTGGCGGGCTTCATCACAGCGTCATAGGTTCGCTGCTTTATGGCCTGCTGCATCCATGCCGGAAGGTGTGCTGTATGTTTACCGTTCGGGATCATATACAACGGGTCGACCGACACCCAGAAGGCATTCCCGGTCATCTCGTTATGTTCATTCAGAAGCCGGGCAAGTCCGAAGGTCAGGGTATGTCCGCCCAGCCCAAAGTGGTTTTCACGTAATACCACAACTTTCTGCCCGGTCGTCAGCGTTTTTCCGGTTGGCGCCGGTGCCAGCTCGCCTGCCTTCTCCTGCCCGCTGTAATGATGGCAACGCAGTCTATTGCCCTGCACGGTAACCTGATAGCACGGAAGCACCGGAAAGTCTGATGGCGGTGTCAGCCCGAGATAAAGCGAGTAAAACTCCAGACTGTTAGCCGGTTTAGTCGGATCGGGCGTACAGACCGATTTCACCAGTACAAACGTACTGGAATACTGCAGCGTCTGCCCCAGCCAGGTATCGGTCAGATACTGACTGTTCAGGCGGTAAGCCACCACCTCCCCCCCGACCATAAACGGCAGCGGCTCCGCCGTATCAATGTTTTCAGGTGTCAGAAAGGACGACGGTGCACTTTCACGGCTGATATGAATGCCGCCGTGCCACATGCCATTGGTGCCTGCCAGCCAGGTGCCGTGAGGTTCACGTCCCACCTGAATCATCATCTCATCCAGCGTGCTGTAGTCTTTACCATTCGCCTTGCGGGCCGGAAAACAGATCTTCACGGGCAATTCCTTCTGCTTAACATGGTAAAAAGCCGCCACATACGGGTGGCGGCTTGTGGTCAGGCTCAGGCTTTCAGTGCAGCGGCACTGGCGGCCAGCGCGTCGGTCGCGCACTGCTGATCAAGATGCCCGCCGGGTGCTCCCCCCACCCCGATAGCGCCGATGGTCTCAGTACCCACTTTCACAGGAACCCCACCCGCCAGCAGCAGGAACCCGGGAATATTGCGCAGGTTTTCTGCCGCGGCGTTACTCTGGGCGCTTTTCATAACATTCTCGGACGGATTCTTCGTCGAGAGCGCCGTATACGCCTTCATGCGGCTGGCTTTCACCGTGTGGGGGCCGGCGTTATCCATCTTTTTCATCACCAGCGGGATACCGGCGCGATCAAGAACCGTCACGCTGACCTGGTAACCTTTCGCGTTACAGGCGCTGATGGTCTGGCTGGCCAGCTTATCCGCCAGCTCAAGGGAGAGGTTTTTACTGCTGAGAACGCCATCCGCCATGGCGGGGAGCGCCAGGCAACCGGCAAGAAGGATACCCGTTGAAATCACTTTCATTATTGTCAGCTCCATAGTCAGGAAAAGGAATAACGGACAATAAAAGAGGAACAGCTGGCTGGCTATAAGCAGGATTACCAGGACCCGGCGCGAGAGCGCGGCCCTGGCGGGTAAACATCGCTATAGCGGGTAAGAAGTTTGGTGACGGTGTTCACTTCCAGTTTACTGAAAATACTCGCCCGGTGCGCCTCCACGGTGCGGGGAGAAAGCGTCAGAAACCGGGCAATTTCCTTGCTGGCCTTGCCGCACATGATCTGGGCCAGCACGTCCTTTTCCCGGGGGGTGAGTAATGCCAGCTTGCCGCGCAAATCCTGCCGCCGCCGCTGGTGAAGGTGGCCCCTTCGCTGATGCTCCAGCGCATCGCCCACGGTATCCAGCAGTATGTTCATCTCCAGCGGCTTAGGCAGAAAATCAAACGCCCCCTGGCGAAACGCCTGACGACACAGGCCAACAGTGGCGTGGCGGCTCATAAGAATCACCGGGATAATCAGCCCCTGGGCCCGCCACTCCTCAAGGTGAATAAGCGCATATTCCCCCGCGTGGCGCACATCCGCCAGCACACAGCCACAAAGCGGTGTTAACTGCGGATTTGCCAGGCGAAACTGGCTGGCACTGGTATAGCTCCGGCACTGCCAGCCCGCCGCGTGCAGTGCCTGCCCTGCCACCTCCCGCACGGGGCCGTCCTGCTCAATAAGATAGATATATTGCTGCATAACCACTCCATTTCCCGGCAACTACCTGATTTATAAAAAGGCAGTATAAGTGGCATCCGCAGCGGGGTAACCTGGCGATAAAACGAAACCGGCACCGCCCGGCGCGCAAAAAAGTCAGATGAGGGTTTTCATATCGATAACAAACCGGTATTTAACGTCGCTCTTCTGCATTCGCTGCCAGGCATCATTAATGGTGGCAATATCAATCACCTCAATATCAGAGACCACGCCATGCTCAGCACAGAAATCGAGCATCTCCTGGGTTTCGGCAATACCACCAATACAGGAGCCCGCCACAGCGCGACGCCCGAGGATCATCGGCACGGTACTGACAGGCGGCGTCATATCCCCCAGCAGGCCAACAAACACCAGCGTACCGTCGAGCGTCAGGGTCGGCAGATAGGGGTTAATATCGTGCTCACAGGGCACCGTATCGATAATGACATCAAATTGTCCGCCCACCGCCGCCATTTGCGCCGCATCGGTAGAGAGCACCACATGGTGCGCCCCGAGACGCAGGGCATCGGCCTCTTTTCCCGGTGAGCGGGTAAATAATGTCACCTCCGCCCCCAGAGCATGGGCCAGTTTCAGCGCCATATGGCCAAGCCCGCCAAGGCCGACCACCGCCACTTTACTGTTGTGATTCACCCGCCAGTGGCGCAGCGGGGACCAGGTTGTGATCCCGGCACACAGGAGTGGCGCGGCGCCGTCCAGCGGCAGCCCCCGGGGGATCCGCAACACAAAATTCTCGCTACAGGTGATTGAGCGTGAATACCCGCCGTAAGTGGGCATATGATCATGGCGATCCATCCCGTTATAGGTCAGAACCGGCCCCTGCTGACAATACTGTTCCAGCCCCTGGCGGCAAGGATCGCAGGTGCGACAGGCATCCACCATGCAGCCAACCCCGACATTATCCCCGGGCTTAAACCGGGTGACCTCCGGCCCCACCGCACTGACCACACCGGTAATTTCATGGCCCGGCACCAGGGGATACTGGCTGCCCCCCCAGTCATTACGGGCCTGGTGGAGGTCCGAATGGCAGACACCGCAATAGAGAATATCAATCACCACATCATCTGCCCGCGGTGTACGCCGTGAAAACTGGAGAGGTGCCACTGGCGCCGTGGGGGAAAGCACCCCATAGCCTGAAACCTTGACCGTCATGATGCTGCTCCTGATTATGATTGCCCTCACTGAGCATAGCAGCTGGTCCGGGCCCCGTTATTCCCAGGGAAACAGGAGGCCAGCCCGCTTATTTACCCGGCGAATATCCATTACTGAAGATCAGCTAACCGCAGGTATTTACTCACCCTTCTGCGGGCGTTTAACATTGGTATTACATTCCGGCAGAACGTATTTCCAGACTAATTAATAAGTTATTAGTCCGGCGGTCACCTGCACCCTGAAATAAGGCATTAACCATGACAGTCATCGAAGATAATATTACCGCGGCCCGGGTATTAACCCGCCATGAAGACGCATTATGCGCCGCCACGGAACTGGCCGGGCAGGCGCGCGCCGGGGCCGCAGAGCGCGACCAGCAGCGGCTGTACGCCACTGATCTTATTCACCAGTTTTCAGCCAGCGGTTTAGGCAGTATTTCCGTACCGCGTCAGTTTGGTGGTGGCGGGCTGGGATATTCCACCGTTGCCGATATATTCCGAATTATTTCCGCTGCGGATCCTGCCCTGGGCCAGATACCTCAAAATCATTTTGGCATTATTAATATTATTCTGGCCGAAGGCACCCCCCAGCAACAGGCCCGTTTATTTGGTGCCATCAGCCAGGGCCAGCGCCTGGGAAATGGCGGGCCGGAAAAAAACAGCCGCCATACCCGGGAGATCCTCGCCCGGCTGCGCAAACGTAACGGTGAGCTGCGCCTGGAGGGGGAGAAGTTTTACTCCACCGGTGCCCTGTTTGCCGATCTGGTGGTAATCACCGCCCTTGATGATAACCAGACCCCGGTGATGGCGTTTGTTCCCCGCCACCAGGCCGGTGTCAGCGTTATTGATGACTGGTCAGGCATGGGCCAGCGCACCACCGCCAGCGGCACGGTGCGCCTTGAGGATGTATGGGTGGATCCGGCACTGGTCATTCCCGCCCCGGGCGGGGATAAGCCCACCCTGCGTGGTGCCGTCTCGCAGCTGATTCAGGCCGCCATTGACGCGGGTATCGCCCAGGGGGCGCTGGAAGACGCCAGCCTGTTTATTCAGCAAAGTTCACGCCCGTGGATCGACGCCGTCGAAATGGGATTCACCCGTAATGCGGATGATCCCTACCTGGTGGCGGATGTGGGCCGCCTGCATACGGAGTTCAGCGCCGCCCTGGCGCTGCTGCAGCGGGCCGCAAGCATAGTGGATGAGGTGATCGCCCGGCCGCTGACAGATGCCAGCACGGCCCACGCCTCAATTGCCGTGGCCGAGGCCAAAGTGCTCACCACTGCAATTGCCCTGCGCGCCAGCGAAAAGCTCCTGGAATGGGGCGGAAGTCGCGCCACCCTGCTGCGCCACGGGCTGGATCGCCACTGGCGTAACGCCCGCACCCACACTCTGCACGATCCGGTGCGCTGGAAGCATCACGCCATCGGCAACTATTACCTGAACGGGGAGTTCCCTGCCCGTCATGCCTGGATTTAAGGACCCACTATGACCACAACCGTATCTCCCAAACACCAGGCCACGCTCATTACCAGTGCCAGCCAGGCCCTTGAGGTGGCACACCAGCTGGCGGACAGCTTCAGAGAAGGCGCCGCCCGGCGCGATCAGCAGCGCCAGCTGCCCCATCAGGAGCTGGCCCGCCTGTTCCGCAGCGGGCTGGGCGCTATTACCGTGCCCCGTCAGTGGGGCGGCATCGCCATCAGTAATGCGCAGCTGGCGCACATTATTGCCCTGCTCAGTGAGGCCGACAGCGCCATAGGCCAGGTTCCCCAGAACCATTTCTACGCCCTCGAAGTGCTGCGCGTGAACGCCGCCCACCACCAGCAGCAGCGTTTATATCAGGAGATCCTCAACGGGGTTCACCTGGGCAATGCGCTGGCGGAATTTTCCGGCGCCGGCGCCCACCAGCGTACTACCCGTCTCTCCCGCCGGGGCAAACACTGGCAGGTGGACGGCAATAAATTCTACGCCACCGGGGCGCTGTTCGCCGATCGGGTGCCCACGGCTGCACTGGGGGAAGACGGTAAAGAGCAGCTGGTGTTTATTCCCCGTCATGCGCCGGGGCTGACCATTACCGATGACTGGAGCGGCTTCGGCCAGCGCACCACCGGTAGCGGCAGCGTCAGTTTAACCGCCGTACCGGTCAGTGAAGAGGATATCGTGCCGTTTCAGAGCGCCTTTGAGCGCCCGACCACCGTCGGTCCGCTGGCGCAGCTACTCCATGCGGCCATTGATCAGGGCATCGCCCGGGCAGCCTTCCGGGATATGCTGGCGTTTTTACGCCACCAGGCCCGCCCCTGGCCGGATGCCGGCGTTGACAGTGCCACCCGGGATCCGCTGACACTCGATCGCACCGGCCTGCTGGCCAGCCGGTTAAGCGCCGCAGATGCCCTGCTCCACACGGCGGGCCTGGCCGTGGATGACGCTCAGCAACAGCCCGATGCCCGGCAGGTAGCCAGAGCGTCCATCGAGGTGGCCAAAGCCCGGGCATGGACCACTGAAGTGGCCCTGGAGGCCGCCAGCCTGCTGTTTGAGCTCTCCGGCACCCGCGCAACCCTGGAGCAGTACAATCTTTCCCGCCACTGGCGTAATGCCCGGACACACACCCTGCATGATCCGGTGCGCTGGAAATACCCGGCCATTGGCCACTATGTTCTCAATGGCGTGCTCCCCGCCCGCAGGGGGACCCTGTGAAACCTATCCTGCTGAACGCGTTTTCAATGAATTGTGTGGGCCATATCCACCACGGCATGTGGACCTACCCCGGCGACCGCTCTGCGGACTTCAACCAGCTGGACTACTGGCTGGATCTGGCCAGAACCCTGGAAGCGGGCCTGTTCGACGGCCTTTTCCTGGCGGATATCCTCGGGGTGTATGACGTCTACCGGGGCAATATTGATCTCACCGCCCGGGAGGCGATTCAGTTACCGGTCAACGATCCGCTGATGCTGATTTCCGCCATGGCCAGCGTGACCCGTAACCTGGGGTTCGGGGTCACCGCGAACCTCAGCTATGAGGCTCCCTATCCTTTCGCCCGGCGCTTTTCGACCCTTGACCATCTTACCGGCGGGCGTATCGGCTGGAATGTGGTGACCGGGTATCTGGACAGCGCCGCCCGGGCGATGGGCCACACCGCCCAGCAGCAGCATGACCGGCGCTACGATCAGGCAGATGAATTTCTCGACGTGAACTACAAACTGTGGGAAGGCAGCTGGGAAGAGGACGCGCTGGATAACAATCCGGCCCGCCGCCGCTATGCGGATCCGGACAAAATCCACCTGATCAACCACCGGGGCGAATTTTACCAGATGAGCGGCTACCACCTGAGTGCCCCCTCGCCCCAGCGCACACCGCTGCTGTTTCAGGCGGGCACCTCCCGGCGGGGGATCCAGTTTGCCGGGCGCCACGCAGAGTGCACCTTTGTCAACGGCAGTACCCCCGAGGCCATGCGGGACAAAACCCGGCTCTTGCGCCAGGCGGCGGTGGATGCAGGTCGCAAGCCCGGCGATATTAAAATTTTTATGGGGGTTGGCGTTATTGTCGCCCCGACAGCGCGCCAGGCCCGGGAAAAGCGGGACCACTACCTGGCCGCCGCCAGTCCGGAGGCGGGGCTGGCGCACTTTTCCAGCTCGATCAATATCGATCTGGCGCGTTTTGGCCTTGATCAGCCGATCTCAATGGCCCCGGGCGGGGGCATTGAGTCCGTCAGCAGTACCTACAGCGGCTGGACCCGCCGCCAGTTGCTTGATCAGCACGCCCTTGGCAGCCGCTACCCGATTATTACCGGAGATCCCGCTCAGGTGGCAGACGCCCTGATCCGCTGGGCAGACGAAGGCGATATCGACGGCTTTAATCTGACCCGCATTGTGAACCCCCAGAGCTACCAGGATTTTATTCAACTGGTGGTGCCGGAATTACAACAACGCGGTCGTTATAAAACGGCGTATACCCCGGGAACACTGCGCCACAAACTGTTCGGCAGCGATCGCCTGCCGGAACGCCACCCCGCCGCCCGCTGGCGGCACCCGTACACGACAACTCAGGGAGCCTGACAGATATGCGCATAAAATACACACTGCTTGCCGCGTTACTTGGCCTGACCGCCACCGCCTGGGGGGCAACCTATTCCGGCCCTCTGAAGGTGGGCACCACTGCCGCCCTGGCCCCGCCGCTGGAAACCGCCGTCGCGGAAGCGCGCAAACAGGGGCTGGAGGTGAAACTGATTGAGTTTACCGACTGGACCGCACCGAATGTCAGCGTGGCGAACGGGGATATTGACGTTAACCTGTTCCAGCATAAGCCGTTCCTGGCAAACGCCAATAAAGCGGGCGGCTTTAACCTGGTCCCCTATGCCCCGGCCATTATTAACAATGTGGGGCTCTATTCGAAAAAACACACCGCGTTCGATCAGATCCCCCAGGGCGGTACAGTGGCGGTGGCCAACGATCCGGTGAACGAAGCCCGGGGGCTGTTACTGCTTCAGAAGGCGGGGCTCATCACCCTGAAACCCGGTGTCGGGCTGAATGCGACCCCGGGGGATATTACCGCCAACCCGAAACAGCTGAAGATCATTGAGGTGGAAGCGGTGCAGCTCTCCCGGTCGCTGGATGAGGTGGATCTCGCCCAGGGCTACCCCCACTACCTGCAGCTTTCCGGCACCATCGACCCCAATAGCGCCCTGCTGTTTGACGGGCTCGAACACCCGGAGTATGTGATTCAGTTCGTGATAAAACCGGGCCATGAGGATGACCCCAGGCTGAAAAAATTTGTCGATATTTACCAGCATTCACCGGCGGTCAGAGCCACCATGGACAGCTTCTACGGCAAACTCTATCAACCCGGATGGAGCCAGTAACGATGGTCAGTATCCCCTTTGAGCATAGTGCCGTGGCGCAAAACGCCCCGGCCCGCCCGCCCCGTGGCGAGCCCCATATACAGGTCTCCGGGCTGACCAAGCGCTACGCGGGCCAGCAGACCGACGCGCTGCACCAGATTGATCTGGTCATTCCCCGGGGGACGATTTTCGGCATTATCGGGCGCAGTGGCGCCGGGAAATCGTCGCTTATCCGCTGCCTTAACCGGCTGGAGGAGCCAGGCCTGGGGAGCGTGGTGATTGACGGCACCGATATCAGCCGCCTGTCTGAGCAGGCGCTGGTGGCCTGGCGGCGCAATACCGGCATGATCTTTCAGCACTTTAATTTGCTGTCGGCCAAAACCGTGCGCCAGAATATCGAGCTGCCCCTGCGTGTTGCGGGGGTGCCCGCCCGCGAGCGCCGCCAGCGGGTAGATGAGCTACTGGGGCTTGTCGGGCTGGAAAAGCACCAGCACGCCTGGCCCGGGCAGCTGTCCGGCGGGCAAAAACAGCGCGTGGGCATAGCCCGGGCGCTGGTGCATAACCCGACGCTGCTGCTGTGTGATGAGGCCACCTCTGTGCTGGATCCCCAGACTACGCGCACGATCCTTGATCTGCTGCGCACCATCAACCACCAGCGCCAGATAACCATTGTGCTGATCACCCATGAAATGGAGGTGATCCACGATCTGTGCCACCAGGTAGCGGTGCTGGATAACGGCAATATTGTTGAGCAGGGGCCGGTCTGGCAGATCTATGGCGCGCCGCAGCAGGCGATTACCCGCCAGTTACTGGCCCCGCAACATGATCACCTGCCAGAGGCGCTGGCAGCCACATTAAGCCCCGCCCGCCGGGGGCCGGACTGCCGGTTACTGGTGCGCCTGCGCTATAACGGAAACGGTGCCACACCGGATACCGGCCAGGTAAATGCCGCCATTCCCGGAGGGGCCACCCTGATGCGCAGCGATATCGAATGGGTCAGCAATCGCCCGGTGGGCCAGTTACTGCTGCTGCTCAACCCGGCTATCAGCGCAGCGCAACTGACAAATCTCCCCGCCGGGCTTGCGGATAACATTGAGGTGGCGGGCTATGTCTCTGGATTTTGAGCGTCTGTGGCAGGGATTACTGGACACCCTGATGATGGTTGGTATCTCGTCACTGCTGGCGCTGTTGCTCGGCCTGCCCCTTGCGGTGGCGCTGGTGGTGAGCGGGAAACAGGATCTGTTCCCGGCGCCAGTCATGCACCGGTTGCTGGGCTGGGTGATCAATCTGTTTCGTTCGGTACCGTTTCTTATCCTGATGGTGGCCCTGATCCCCTTTACCCGCCTGCTGGTGGGCACAACCTATGGGGTCGCCGCCGCCATCGTGCCGCTTACCCTGGGGGCGACGCCGTTCTTCGCCCGTATTGCTGAAGTCAGCCTGCGGGAGGTCGACAAAGGGCTGACCGAAGCGGCCCAGGCCATGGGGTTCCGGCGCTGGCATATTGTCTGGCATGTGCTGCTGCCGGAGGCGTTACCGGGTATTGTCAGCGGCTTCACCATTACCCTGGTGACCATGATTAATGCCTCCGCCATGGCGGGGGCCATCGGTGCCGGGGGGCTGGGTGATCTGGCCTACCGCTACGGGTATCAGCGCTTTGACAGCCAGGTGATGGTCGTGGTGATTGTGCTGCTGGTGGCGCTGGTGACACTGCTGCAGTATACCGGGGATAAACTGGCCCGCCGGCTCAACCACAGGTGACACTGTCACCAAAACCCGTCAGTTCCCTATCACCAGGGGGCGCAGTGCTGGCCTCCTGGTGACAGTGTCACACTACAGTTTGGTTTCAGTCGCCGTTTTCGCCGCCGTAACCGGTGCGGATGCCGCCGGGGACGGGGCTGCGGAGGGTGCGGCCTCTTCCGGTTTATCGTTGGTGGATTTTTTACGGGATACCGGCGCATTAAATGAAGACGCCAGGGCCGCGCCGGGATCATAGTGGCTGGTGTCATAAACCGGCAGCGGGTTTAGTTTTTCATAGTCCCACTCCCGGGCAATACAGGTGGCCTCATCCACCCCCTGCTTTTCACATTGTTCAATACGGTGGGCCGGTGAATTCACGCACCCCACCAGAATCACGGTGCCAGTAACAGCAAAAACAGCAACAAGTTTTCTCACAACGCGCACAACTCAGTTCAGCCAGATTTACCCCGCCGCCTGGCGGCGGAACCACAAATACCACAGCGGGCTAGCGCGCCCACTCAATACGCCCCCGGCCATTATGTTTGGCGGCATAGAGCGCTTCATCCACTTTTTTAATAAAGCCTTCCTGGCCTTCCTGCGGATGACGAAATCCGACGCCGATACTAACTGAAAGCGGCTGGGTGTTATTAACCATAATGGTCGCTGCGCGCCGGAGTATGGTCTGCGCCAGCCCGTCGACAGTCTGGTAATCGGCCCCCTGCACAATGATGGCGAACTCCTCCCCGCCGATACGCGCCGCGCTGATATGGGGGTTATCCGCCAGCGCTGAGAGCATCTTACCCAGGCTGAACAGGGTCTCATCCCCGGTCATATGGCCCCAGGTGTCATTGATCTTCTTAAAAAAGTCGATATCCAGAATCATCAGCGCCAGGGGAGCTGGCTGCTGCATTTTTTCCCGGATGGTGTCGATAAAAAACCGCCGGTTGGGCAACTGGGTGAGCTCGTCATGCAGGGAGCGCGTGCGGGCATCCACATACAGTAAGTTGATTTTGCGAATAATCCGGTACACCCCCATGGCGGTAATAAACATCCCGGACAGGCGCAGTAAATCCTCGCAGTAGTACCCCACCCAGCGGGGCTGGACCACAATTTCATCCATCAGGTCAAACCCGTTACCGGCTATCCACAATAACAGGCCGCAGCGGATAGGCAGGACAGAAAACTGCGTCAGACTGACCCGGGTGGTACACCACATCATAAACATCAGAAACCCGAGCGCCAGGAAGTCTATCCACAGGCCGGGGGTTCCCAGGATAACCGGCACACTTGCCAGCAGGCGGCTGAACCCCAGGCTCAGTGCCGCTATCAGCACCACTATCAGTAAGGTAATGAAAATCCAGGCTTTACGCTGGACAACAGGCATAACCCCGCGGGGAGAAGAACAGGACATCGGCATTATTTCACTTAACAATTACATACGGGGAGAACACTCAGCCGCTAAGCATAGCAAAAAAGCCAGGCCAGACCCCATTCTGCAATAGGAAGATATTGATCTATCTCAGTAGACAAAAATTCCGGCGCACCATTGACGCCGGGCCCGGATATGAATACTGTATTTATATCCAGTACAGTAACCGAGACGATAGCATGTACGTAGAACTGATTTACGATAAGCGCAATGTGGCTGGTCTGCCCGGCGCCAGAGAGATTATTCTTGATGAGCTCACCCGCCGGGTGCAGCGTATTTTCCCGGAGGCGGATGTCCGGGTGAAACCGATGCAGGCCAACGCCCTTAACAGCGATGCCAGTAAAAGCGACCGGGAAAAACTGAACCGCATGCTGGAAGAGATGTTCGACGAAGCCGATATGTGGCTGGTGAGTGACGCCGCCGGGTAAAAACTGGCCGCCGCGCGACCAGTTTTCCCGTGTGTCAGAAACGGTAACCCGCAGAGAACATAAATACCCAGGGATCGATGCGGGTGCTCACGCTCTGGCGGCCCAGGGTGTCGTGTTTAAACTTCACCGTGGTGTCGATATCCATATACCAGACGGACATATTCACCAGCCAGTCTTTATCAATCATGTAATCAAGCCCCACCTGCCCGGCCATCCCCCAGGAGTGACCGGCGCTTAAATCACTCAGCCCCGCAGCCTTGCCCGTGTCATTAAAGTGCTCATCATAAAAGAACGTGTAGTTCACCCCGGCGCCGATATAGGGGCGCACCTTACTGGTGGCATCGCCAAAGTACCACTGGGCCATCAGCGTGGGCGGCAGTTGCCTGACGGTCGCCAGGTTCCCTGTCTCTTTAAGCCCCACCTTGTGGCGAAATGGCGTGGCGGCCAGCAGCTCGATACCGATATTGTCTGTTGCCATCCAGGTGAATGTCAGCCCCATCTGGGTGTTATTGCTGACATTAAAGTGGCTCATACCCAGCACTCTGTCAGAGCCCTCTGTCGGACGCACCGTCGCCGTTCCCGCGCGCATAAAAAACTCCCCCGCTTCATGCGCAGAAACTGTTGCCGAAATGCTACCCAACGCCAGCAGCATGATTGCCTTTTTTTTCATACCCTTTTCTTGTCATGGTTATTATTTCGGCATGAATACAACCAAATATGGGTAGATGTTAACTACTTTAAGTCACACTTTTTATGTAGTTTTAACTCTTATTGATCTGGGTTAATTTTTGGTAAATCTAATGGTTCTTATTTTACGATCTGGATCATTTTTCTGAATAATTAATTAAAGTTGTTTACTTACCACCCCTTGTCAGTACGCCGCGGGAGGGCTATTTTCATCCACCTGACAAGTGATACGTTGTTTTGTAATGGCAGGTTTTTTATGAGCGATCTCAACCCGTGCATGACGTGCGGTGCCTGTTGTGCCTGGTTTCGTGTCTCTTTTTACTGGGCAGAGGGCGATGACGCGGCAGGCGCTGTTCCGGCCGCAATGACGGAGCCAGTAACCCCTTTTTTACGCTGTATGTCCGGCACCAACCAGAAGTCCCCGCGCTGCAAAGCGCTACAGGGCGAGCCGGGGAAACAGGTCAGTTGTTCTATTTACCAGCAGCGGCCCTCCACCTGCCGCGAATTCACCATGTCTGGTGAAAATGGCATCACCAATAGCGCCTGTAACCGCGCCCGGGCCGCCTGGGGGCTCCCCCCGCTTCCCGAAGCCTCACTCTCCCTGATGAATTCCCCGGATATTGCAGTGCAGACACATGAGGAAGGTGCCACTTAGGGTTTATCCAGGGTACAATCATGCGCTGATAAATTTGGTCGTACCTCAAGGAGAGTTCATGTCTATCACGGCAAACAGCCTTTACCGTGACACGGGGAATTTTTTACGTAATCAGTTTGTTACTGTTTTGCTGATTGCATTACTTAGCGCGTTTATCTCTCTGGTCATTGCTCACGCGTTCTCTCCCGGAGAGGAACAGCTGTCGGTACTTAAAGACACGGCGGATCTCTCCGGTAGTCAGGGGTTGTTTGATCTGGTTCAGAATATGACGCTGGAGCAACAGCAAGTCTTGCTGAAGGCCTCGGCGGCGTCGACCTTCTCTGCGCTGATTGGTAATACAGTGCTGGCAGGCGGCGTGCTGTTTTTAATTCAGATAGTCTCCGGCGGTCAGCGCACCAGCGCCCTGCGCGCAATTGGCGCCTCTGCCCCGGTGCTGCCCCGGCTGTTTATTTTGCTGTTCCTCAGCACCTTTGTGATCCAGATGGGCATGATGCTGTTAGTCGTGCCGGGCGTTCTGCTGGCTATTGCGCTATCTCTGGCACCGGTGATGATGGTTCAGGACAAACTGGGGATTTTTGCGGCTATTCGCCACAGCGCCCGTCTGGGGTGGGCCAATATGCGCCTGATTGCACCGGCGGTGATTCTCTGGCTGCTGGCAAGACTGGTGCTCTTGCTGTTCGCCTCATCACTGGGTACGCTGTCGCCTTCAGTCGCCGCTATTATCATTAATACCGTGAATAATCTGTTTTCAGCTATCCTGCTGATCTACCTGTTCCGGTTGTATATGCTGATTCGTGATTAACATCTGTGCACCGGCCCGCCGGTGCATCGCTTTACGGAAGCCAATATGAAGCAGTTTCTTGATTTCCTGCCGCTGGTGGTATTTTTTGCTTTCTACAAAATGTACGACATTTTTGTTGCCTCCGGCGCGCTGATTGTCGCAACCACGCTGGCGCTGCTCTACAGCTGGTATAAGTTTCGCAAGCTGGAGAAAACCACCCTCGTTACGTTTGTTCTGGTGGTGGTGTTTGGCGGTCTGACTATCTATTTCCATAATGCGGAATTTATTAAGTGGAAGGTGACCATTATTTATGCCCTGTTCGCTGCCGCATTACTGATTGGCCATATGGTCACCAAAAAGCCGCTGATTCAGAGCATGCTGGGTAAAGAGATCTCGCTCCCCGCTCAGGTATGGTCACGGCTGAATATGGCCTGGGCGCTGTTTTTTATTCTCTGTGGTCTGCTCAATATCTACGTGGCTTTCTGGTTACCGGAAAGTATCTGGATCAATTTTAAAGTGTTTGGTTTAACCGCCATGACACTGATTTTTACTGTTATCAGCGGTTTTTATATGTACCGCCATATGCCTCAGGAAAGTGAAAAATGAGTCACACGGATGTCCCACAGGGTGAGCTGGTACTGCGCACCCTGGCAATGCCAGCCGATACCAACGCCAATGGCGATATTTTTGGCGGCTGGATCATGTCCCAGATGGATATGGGCGGCGCGATTCTGGCTAAAGAGCTGGCAAAAGGCCGGGTCGTGACCGTACGGGTTGACGGCATGAGCTTTATGAAGCCCGTGGCGGTTGGTGATGTGGTCTGTTGCTATGCACGCTGTGTAAAACGCGGCAGAACCTCCATTACCGTGAATGTGGAAGTCTGGGTGAAGAAGGTCTCTTCTGAGCCTATCGGCCAGCGCTACTGCGCTACCGAAGCCATCTTTATTTATGTGGCGGTTGACGATAACGGCAAACCGCGCCCGTTACCGGCGCCCTGAATCCCCCGCTGATACAAAAAGACCACCGCTTCGGGTGGTCTTTTTGTTTTACCGGCAGCTACTGAACGCTGGCGCCCCCGTCAAGGCGGAAGACAATATTAACTATTACCCCCTTGCCCGGCCTGCCGCTCTCGTAGCGCCAGCGGCGCATGGCCTGCTTCACTTCGCGCTCAAACATATTCGCGGGCTGGGCGGAGAGGATCTCTACATTGTCCAGGCTGCCATCGGGCAGAACATCAAATTTCACCCGCACACGCCCTTCAATGCGCAGCGCCTGGGCCCGGGCCGGATAGGCAGGCTGGCCCCGTTGCAGTGCCCGCGGGCCACCCACTGCCGGGCTGGCTGTGCTGGCAACGGGCGCGGCCGGGCCCGGGCGGGCTGTACCGCTTACCGGGCGCGACGTGGTGGTGGCGGTGCTGTCCGGGTTATCAAAGGGCGACTCCGCGCGGGATTCCACCGGTTTTGCCGGTTTTTTCTCCGGCTCCACCTTCTGGACCGGTTTAGGTTTGGGTTTCGGTTTGGGCTTAGGTTTCGGTTTATGGATCACGACCGGCGCCTCTTTTGGCGGCTCAGGCAACACTTCAGGTTCCGGCTCTGGTTCAGCAACCGCAGGCGCGGGCGCCGGTGCGGTTTGCGGTGGCTCCAGATCCGCCGGGGAGACCATGGAAATACTGATGGCCCGGGCAGGTGCCGGCAGCTGCATTACCTGATTCACAGAGGTGTATAGCAGCCCCGCTACCACAGCACCGTGGATAGCCACGGAAAGTACCGTGGGCCACGGAAAGCGGCGGGGTGTCTCAAAGGTCATGACAGTCATAATCAATTCAATCGGCAAAAGGACAGCCTGCATTCTAAATGCAAATAGCAATCATATTCAACAAGCCAGCCGTACTCTGGTGGATATATACCGGTAAGTGCTGTTTTTTAGTACGGAATATGATGTATTTGCCCCCGCCACCATCTTTACCGTTGCAGTCCGCTGGCGATTCCCCTAACGTAATTCACTTATCCGTTACGTTATCCACCTACCCGTTATCAAAGGAGTTTTTATCGTGCTGTATGTTATTTACGCCGAAGACCATCCTGATTCCCTGGACAAACGCCTGGCGGTGCGCCCTGCTCACCTGGCGCGCCTGCAACTCTTGCGTGATGAGGGCCGCCTGCTGACCGCCGGGCCAATGCCTGCCGTAGACAGCAACGATCCCGGTAAAGCGGGCTTCACCGGCTCTACGGTGATTGCGGAGTTTGCCTCTCTGGAAGCGGCACAGTCCTGGGCCCAGGACGATCCTTACCAGGCAGCGGGTGTGTATAAAACAGTACGGGTAACGCCCTATAAGCAGGTGTTCTGACCGGCCAGACGGCGTGATGCACTGAAGGGCGCCGGCGGCACCCTTCAGAAGATCAGAGATTGTAGATAGCGAACAGCAGGGAATTGCGTTTCTGGCTTGCCAGAGATTTGCGGATTGCATGAATGCGCATATTCCTGCGCGATTGTGCTTCCAGCCAGCGTGACTTGCGGCGCTGGGCCTGACGCTGCATCCGCCAGCGTCCAACCTCATTTCTACTATGTCTCATATTACGGCTCGTGATTGAAACAGACGCGTCATTATAGACCCCTCATTCACCGGAGCCAGCCATTTTACGGAGTTTTAGTTTCCGGTAGCCGGAGTTGTGACTTGTGCGTACACTCTTAACAAAAGGTTTCTAAAGGATTTTTGAAATATGACGACCTTCTACACCGTGGTGAGTTGGCTGCTCATCCTGGGCTACTGGCTGTTGATCGCCAGTGTGACACTGCGGATTTTAATGAAAAGACGCGCAGTCCCCTCCGCCATGGCCTGGCTGCTGATTATTTATATTCTGCCGCTGGTCGGGATCGTCGCTTATTTATCATTCGGTGAGCTGCACCTCGGCAAGCGCCGGGCGGAGCGCGCCAGAGCCATGTGGCCCTCCACGGCGAAATGGCTGCACGATTTAAAATCCTGTAAACGCATATTCGCCACCGAAAGCAGTGAAGTGGCAGAGTCGTTATTCCAGCTTTGTGAACGGCGCCAGGGCATTGGCGGCGTAAAGGGCAATCAGCTACAGCTGCTGACCGACTCCGACGATGTGATGCACGCGCTGATCCGCGATATTCAGCTGGCGCGCCACAATATTGAGATGGTGTTCTATATCTGGCAGCCCGGCGGGCTGGCAGACCAGGTGGCCGAATCCCTGATGGCGGCCGCGCGCCGCGGGGTGCACTGCCGCCTTATGCTCGACTCCGCAGGCAGCGTGGCGTTCTTTCGCAGCCCCTGGGCCAGCATTATGCGCAACGCCGGTATTGAAGTGGTCGAGGCCCTGAAAGTTAACCTGATGCGTGTCTTCCTGCGCCGTATGGATCTGCGCCAGCACCGCAAAATGGTGATGATCGACAACTACATCGCCTATTCCGGCAGCATGAATATGGTTGACCCGCGCTTTTTTAAACAGGATGCCGGTGTTGGCCAGTGGATCGATGTAATGGCGCGTATGGAAGGCCCGGTGGCCACCTCGATGGGGGTGGTTTACTCCTGCGACTGGGAGATAGAAACCGGCAAGCGCATTCTGCCCCCACCGCCGGATGCGAATATCATGCCCTTTGAAGAGGCCAGCGGGCACACCATTCAGACCATTGCCTCCGGCCCGGGCTTTCCGGAGGATCTGATTCACCAGGCGCTGCTGACCTCCATCTACGCCGCCCGGGAATCGCTGGTGATGACCACCCCCTACTTTGTTCCCAGCGACGATCTGCTGCACGCCATCTGTACCGCCGCCCTGCGCGGGGTGGATGTCAGCATTATTGTGCCGCGCAAGAACGACTCGGTGCTGGTGGGCTGGGCCAGCCGGGCATTTTTTACCGAGCTGCTGGAAGCCGGGGTGAAGATTTACCAGTTTGAAGGGGGGCTGCTGCACACCAAAAGTGTGCTGGTAGACAGCCAGCTCAGCCTGGTGGGCACCGTTAACCTGGACATGCGCAGCTTATGGCTGAATTTTGAAATCACCCTGGTGATTGATGATGCGGGCTTTGGGGCCGATCTGGGGGCGGTGCAGGATGATTATATCTCCCGCTCCCGGCTGGTTGAGGCGCGCCTGTGGGTAAAACGCCCCCTGTGGCAGCGAATTGCCGAGCGTCTGTTTTACTTCTTCAGCCCGTTGCTGTAAAACGTGCGCACAATTATCGACTGATGTGGTAACCAACATGGATATGGATCTGAATAACCGCCTGACCGAAGATGAAACTCTGGAGCAGGCCTACGATATCTTCCTCGAACTGGCGCCGGATAATCTGGATCCTGCCGACATTATTCTGTTTAACCTGCAGTTTGAAGAGCGCGGCGGCGCCGAGCTCTTCGACCCGGCAGAAGACTGGGCAGAACATGTGGATTTTGACCTTAACCCGGACTTTTTTGCCGAGGTGGTCATTGGCCTTGCAGAGACCGACGGCGGCGAGCTGAACGATATCTTCGCCCGGGTGCTGTTATGCCGCGACAAAGACCATAAAATTTGCCATATCCTGTGGCGTGAATAAGCTAACCGCCAGCGCACCTGCAGCTGGCGGCGGGTTTCCCTTCTCAGCGCACCGGTAACCGGTGCCCGCAGCATTTACAAAACCGGGCGTTACTGTCGTGCCCTGCGTGGTTACAGTGCACACAGGCCCGGGAGTGGCGGCGGTTTTCTATATCACGGGTGACCTGGGCGGTAATTAAGCCGGTAGGAATGGCAATCACCGAGTAACCAATCAGGATCAGTATCGATGACACAATGCGCCCGGCAGTGGTGTGCGGCGCGATATCTCCGTAACCCACCGTCGTGACCGTGACTATCGCCCAGTAGACCGCCACCCCAAGGGAGGTAAAACCATGGGCAGGCCCCTCAATGCCGTACATCAGCGAACCGGCCACCACCATGACAATGCCGATAAAAAAGTAGAATAAAAACAGCTGGTGCCTGGCCTCCAGCACCGCCTGCCAGAAACTGTTCAGGGTCGGCATCAGGCGCAGTAGCTTCATGATCCGCAGGGCGCGGATAGCCCGCATGGCGCGCCAGACCGACACATACTCCGCCCCTATCTCCGGCCACAGCCAGAACACATACAGCGGAATAGTGGTCGCCAGGTCGACAAATCCCCAGAAACTGAAAATATAGCGCCATGGCCGCGGCGTACTGATAACGCGCAGCAGATACTCAATGCTGAATGCCAGGGTAAAGAACAGCTCTGCCCATTCAAAGAGATGGGTGCGGGCCAGCAGAGTACCGGGGCCGGATGCCAGCCCGGTTTCGAGGAAAATAACCAGCACGCTCAGAATATCGAGCACCCCGAAAGCTATCTCAAACCGGCGGTTATGGGGGCTGGTCTGATCAAGCAATATATCGTAAGAACGCTGACGCAGCGTCCGGCGGGTTCCGGGCACAGGCACCTCACAATGAACAAGCCAGTTAACATAACACCCGGACCGGGGAACGGCCGGGTGTCGCTGACAACCGGCTCAGGGCCGGTATGCACAGTGGCTCGTAAATATCGGGCTACTGGACGCTGCAGAACAGGGCAGCACCGGGATTATAGCGGCTCTGCTTTCAGGCAGGCTACCGCATGGTGAAAATTCCCTTCCAGTTGCGGCCGGGTTTGGGAACATTCCGGCCCGGCAAGCGGGCAGCGGGTACGAAAAACACAGCCCGACGGGGGGTTAATTGGTGAGGGGAGCTCCCCTTCCAGCAACTGGACCGTTTTTTGCTTTTCGCGATCCGGATCCGGCAGCGGCACGGCGGACATTAACGCCCGGGTATACGGATGCTGCGGGTTACGGTAGACCGCGTCACAGCTTCCCTGCTCCACCCCCTGGCCGAGGTACATCACCAGCACCCGGTCGGAAATATGCTTTACCACCGCCAGATCGTGGGCAATAAAAATCAGCGCCAGGCCCATTTCCCGCTGCAGCTGGCGCAGCAGGTTCACGACCTGGGCCTGGATTGACACATCCAGCGCCGATACGGGCTCATCGCAGATAATCAGCCGGGGTTCGAGGATAAGCGCCCGGGCAATACCAATACGCTGGCACTGCCCGCCGGAAAACTCATGAGGATAGCGGTTCACCAGATTTGGCAGCAGCCCCACTTTCAGCATCATGGCTTTGACCTTGTCCTGCACTTCCCGGCGGGGCATGTGCGGGTGATAGGTGCGCAGCGGCTCGGCGATAATATCGCCGATGGTCATGCGCGGGTTCAGTGAGGCCAGCGGATCCTGGAAAATCATCTGAATATCGCGCCTGGCCTCGCGCCACTCGGCGGGGGTCATACCTGGAAGATCTTTCCCAAGCCAGGTGGCGGTGCCCCCGGAGGCCTTCACCAGACCAATAATCGCCCGGGCAAAGGTGGATTTACCGCACCCCGACTCCCCGACAACCCCCAGGGTTTCACCGGCGTACAGGCGCAGCGTGACCCCGTCTACCGCTTTGAGCATTCTGGCGGGCTGCCAGAACCACTGTTTGTCGTCTCTGACCGCGAAGTGAACTTTTAAGTCCGTCACCTCCAGCAGCAGCTCCTGCTCTGGTGTGCTATTCATACTATCTCCTCCGGGGCTCTGAAGCAGGCGCGCAGGCGCCCTGCGCCGAATTCCGTCAGCGGCGGCACCTTGTGGCACTCGTCGCGGCTATACGGGCAACGTGGCTGGAACGGGCAACCGCCGGGAAGGTGCAGTAAGTCTGGCGGGTTACCGGCAATGGTTTGCAGCTCCGCCGCTTCGCTGTCCAGCCGGGGCACGGCGCGCAGCAGCCCGGCAGAATACGGGTGGGCTGGCTGGTAGAAAATATCCCGGGCGCTGCCGTACTCCATGGTGCGCCCGGCGTACATCACCAGCACCTTGTCACAGATCCCGGCCACCACCCCCAGATCGTGGGTTATCATAATGATTGCGGTGTTAAACTCGCGCTGCAGCTCGCCAAGCAGTGTCATTATCTGTGCCTGCACCGTCACATCCAGGGCCGTGGTCGGCTCATCGGCAATCAGTAGCCTGGGGCGGCACAGTAGCGCCATCGCAATCATGACCCGCTGGCGCATACCGCCTGAAAACTCGTGGGGGTACATGCGCATTCTCTTGCGGGCCTCCGGCATTTTGACTGCGTCCAGCATCTGTACGGCAGCTTCGAACGCCTCGGCTTTGCTGACTTTTTTATGCAGCATCAGCACTTCCATAAGCTGTTCACCCACCCGCATGTAGGGGTTCAGTGAGGTCATCGGATCCTGGAAGATCATGGCTATCTGCTCAGCCCGCAGCCGGTTGAGCTCGCGCTCCGGCAGGTTGAGGATTTCGCGCCCGTTAAAGCGGGCGGAGCCGCCCGGCTGCCCGTTGGCGGCCAGTAACCCCATCAGGGCGAAGGCGGTCTGGGATTTTCCGGAGCCGGACTCCCCGACAATCCCCAGGGTCTCCCCGGCGCGCAGCGAGAAGTTAAGATTGTTGACTGCGGTCACCTCCCCGTCCTGGGTGCGGAAGGTTACCCGCAGATCCCGGACATCCAGCAGTGCCGGTTCAGTGGTATGGGTCATTATCGTCACTCCGGGCGGTTTTTCGGGTCGAGGGCGTCGCGCAGGCCATCGCCGATAAAATTAAAACAAAACAGTGTCACCACCAGGAAGGCGGCCGGGAACATCAGCAGCCAGGGGGAGACCTCCATGGAGTTTGCGCCGTCGCTTAATAAGGCCCCCCAGCTGCTCAGGGGCTCCTGAGTCCCGAGGCCAAGGAAGCTCAGGAAGGATTCAAACAGGATCATGCCCGGCACCAGCAGCGAGGCGTACACCACCACCACCCCAAGGACGTTCGGCACAATGTGGCGCATCACTATTCTGGCGGTTGAGACGCCGCCCACCTGGGCGGCCTCAATAAACTCTTTGCGCTTCAGGCTCAGGGTCTGGCCGCGCACAATACGCGCCATATCCAGCCAGGAGACCATGCCAATGGCGACAAAAATCAGCAGCATGTTCTGCCCGAAGAAGGTCACCAGCAGGATCACAAAAAACATAAACGGAAAGGAGTTGAGGATCTCCAGCAGGCGCATCATTGCTGCGTCGGTTTTCCCGCCCAGATAGCCGGATAACGCGCCGTACAGCGTGCCAACCACAACGGCCACCAGCGCCGCGGCAAGCCCCACCATCAGGGAGATGCGCCCGCCAATGGCCACCCGCACCAGCAGATCCCGGCCGGAAGAGTCAGTGCCAAAATAGTGCCCGGACTCCAGATCCGGTGCGCCCGACATCATACCCCAGTCCGTATCAAAGTAACTGAATGCCGACAGCAGCGGTGCCAGGATCACAAACAGCCCGATAGTGCCGAGGATCACCAGGCTTATCATCGCCGCCCGGTTGTGAATAAACCGCCGCCAGGCATCCTGCCACAGGCTGCGCCCTTCGATATCCAGCTGGCCGGTGAAGTTTTCCAGCGCCGCGCTGTTTTTTTTGCTCATCAACATGGCTGCTCCGGATCAGTAGCGAATTTTCGGATCGATGACCGCATAGAGCACATCAACCACCGCGTTAAATAAAATCGTCAGGGCGCCGACCAGGATAGTCAGGCTGAGCACCAGGGAGTAGTCACGGTTCAGTGCCCCGTTAACGAACAGCTGGCCAATACCCGGCAGGCCATAAATCGTTTCAATCACCATTGAGCCGGTAATAATCCCCACAAAGGCCGGCCCCATATAGGAGAGTACCGGCAACAGCGCCGGTTTCAGGGCATGGCGCAAAATAATGCGCCGCATCGGCAGCCCCTTGGCCCGGGCCGTGCGGATAAAGTTCGCGTGCAGCACTTCAATCATCGAGCCCCGGGTAATACGGGCGATGCTGGCAATATACGCCAGAGACAGCGCGACCATGGGTAAGATCATAAATTTCAGCGCCCCGCCGTTCCAGCCACCGCCGGGTAACCACCTGAGGGTAATGGAGAATATCAGCACTAACAGGGGGGCTACCACAAAACTCGGGATAACCACCCCGGTCATGGCAAACCCCATCACCGTGTAATCCCACCCGCTGTTTTGCTTCAGGGCGGCAATGACCCCGGCGCTGACCCCGAAGATAACCGCCAGTAAAAAGGCCGCCGCCCCCAGTTTTGCCGAAACGGGAAACGCCGTGGCAACCAGATCGTTAACGCTAAAATCTTTATATTTAAATGACGGGCCAAAATCCCCGTGGGCCAGCTGTTTCAGATAATTAACATACTGGGTCATGATGGGGTCATTAAGATGATATTTTGCTTCAATATTCGCCATCACTTCCGGCGGTAAGTTACGCTCACCGGTAAAGGGGCTTCCCGGGGCCAGGCGCATCATGAAGAAAGAAATGGTTATCAAAATAAACAGTGTCGGGATCGCTTCCAGACAGCGGCGTAGAATAAATTTTAACATTGCTTATACCTTCTGGCAGTGCCTTTGCCATGCTGGTTAAATAAGACACAGCGGGACGGCTGTTTTACCGTCCCGCGTTTTGCCATTAGTGTTTAATAATATATAGATTTTTTGTGTAAATATTATCCATCGGGTCTTTACCGGAGTATCCCCCCACCCAGGGCTTCACCAGACGGGCATTCACGTAGTAATACACCGGTACTATTACTGAATCTTTATCCAGCTGTTGCTCGGCCTTATTATAGAGATCCGCGCGCTGAGATTCATCCGTCACTTTCAGGGTTTCCGCCATAATACGGTCAAAGATCGGGCTGTTATAATGTGGCGTGTTAAGGGAGTTACCGGAGAGCATCATATTCAGGAACGAGCTTGGCTCGTTATAGTCGGCGCACCATCCGGCCCGGGCCACATCAAAATTGCCCTGATGGCGGGTATCGAGGAAGGTTTTCCACTCCTGGTTTTCCAGCTTCACATTCACCCCGAGGTTTTTCTTCCAGACGGAAGCCGCGGCAATCGCCAGTTTTTTATGCAAATCCGAAGAGTTATACAGCAAATTAAAACTCAGCGGTTTGCCCTCACCGTATCCGGCTTCGGCCAGCAATTTTTTTGCTTCCGCATTGCGCTTGTCCTGGCTCCAGGAGAACCACTCCGGCCGGGTCAGGCTGGCGCCATCCGTATATGGCGGGGTAAAGCCGAAGGCGGGTAAATCCCCCTGCGCTTTGACTTTATTCACGATGATATCGCGATCAAGGCCCAGCTTGAGTGCGGTGCGCACCCGTGCGTCGGTAAACGGCGCCTTCTGGTTATTAATCTCGTAATAATAGGTGCAGAGATAGGGGTCAACGTGGACCTGGTCGGGGATCTCTTTTTTCAGCTTCTGGAACAGCTCAATGGGCATGCTGTTATAGGTCATGTCGATTTCGCCGCTGCGGTAGCGGTTAACGTCTGTGACTTCAGAGGATATCGGCAGGTAGGTCACCTGGTTCACCACGGTGCTGGCGTTATCCCAGTATTGGGGGTTGCGCACCATGACGATGCGTTCATTCACCACCCAGTCTTTTAAAAGATAGGCACCGTTGGTGACGATATTTGCGGGCTGGGTCCACTTCTCGCCCCACTTTTCCACCGCCGGCTGATAGACCGGCGACATGGCCGGGTTAACCAGCAGCTTATAAAAGTACGGCACCGGCTCGCTGAGGGTCACCTCCAGGGTGTGGTCATCCAGCGCCTTGACCCCCAGCTCCGCGGGCGGTTTTTTCCCTTCAATAATCGCATCCACATTCAGGATATGGCCGTACTGCGGGTAGCTGGCATAGGGGGATGCGGTTGCCGGATCCACCAGGCGCTGCCAGCTGTAGACAAAGTCCCGGGCGGTCACCGGCTCGCCGTTTGACCATTTGGCCTCTTTACGCAGGTGGAACGTCCAGACTTTAAAGTCTTTATTTTCCCAGCGTTCAGCAACCCCCGGGATCGGGTGACCGGTCATCGGGTCAGAAATCACCAGCCCCTCAAATAAATCGCGGCTCAGGTTTGCCTCCGGCACCCCTTCTATCTTGCCCGGATCCAGTGACTGTGGCTCTGAGCCATTATTGCGGACGATGGTTTGTTGCTCTGCAAGGCTTACCCCTTGCACAACCCGGGCAGCCTGGGTGGCGCTACTGGCAAACAGCGCCAGCAGCACCGCTGCGCTGAGGGTGTTTCTGGTGGTGATGATGGTCATTGTGTTGTTACTCCGGTCATTATTATTACTGGCTCAGGCCAGCTTATTGTGATGACACCGGTCTCTTTTATCGCGCTATTCCGGTTAGTGTGCTCTGAAAATAACCTGCCGGATGGTCTGACAACCGAGGGGTGTTCTGCCGGAAAATATCAAAAGCCCGGATAGCGCGCCAATATAAATTGCGGATTTGTTAATCAATCCGCTTTTATGATAAATCCCGCGCACGGTGCACCGCACGCGCGGGAATAATGAACAAAGGGGATCAGGTTACGCCAGCAGGCCAGGGAAAATAGATTTAATACCGGTAACAATAAACTCAATGCCCAGCGCCATCAGCAGCAGGCCCATAATACGGGTAATGACGTTGATCCCGGTTTGTCCCAGCAGACGCACCAGCCAGGGGGCCGCGCGGAACAACAACCAGCAACACAGGGCAAACAGCGCAATGGCCACCGCAAAGCCGACAATATAACTCCAGCTGTGGTAACGGGTTCCCCAGACAATGGTAGAGCTGATTGCCCCGGGCCCCGCCATCAGCGGTAATGCCAGGGGCACAACGCCGACGTTTTCACGGATTGCCGTTTCTGATTTTTCCTGCTTATTTTGTTTATCTTCCCCCAGCTTTCCGCTGATCATCGACATGGCAATGGTCACCACCAGGATGCCACCGGCAATGCGGAATGAATCAATAGAGATGCCAAACATGCTGAGGATAGCGTCGCCAAGTAACAGGGATGTCCAGAGGATAATCGCCACCGACAGGCTGGCGGTGAGGTTTGTTTTATTCCTTGCTGGCGCAGTCTGATAACTGGTCATACTGATAAAGACCGGCAGGATCCCCATCGGGTTGACCAGAGCGAATAATCCAATAAAAAATTTAAAATAGACTGCAAAATCAAACAGAGGATTTGTCACCTGTAACTCCGCAAGTGAACCAGTAGATGTCCGGCGTAGAGTAAAGTAAAAGCCCGGGATTCTCCAGCCTATTTCCCGTATCTGTGATACCTGCCGGTAATGCCAAAATACCGGCAAATAGATGTTACTTAATTGTCATGTTATGGATGATTTACGATTCATGACAGTCATTGTCACGCAGCGGTGATATATATGTATGGGTAAACAGCATGCTGAAAGGTGTCAGCATTGGTTATTTTTGACAGAGATCACAAAATCACTACTCAAAAATAGGTAATCTTGGCTCACATTAAGAAAAATGAGTCAGTATCATGCCCCGGCGGATACACAGCTCTTTTAGCAAATCATTCGGGCATTTTTTGTTTGCAGCGCAATGACATAGCAACTGCCCGTCAGACAGCTATACTGACGTGTCCGATAGCTGATTTGCTAAAAGAGTTTAACATTATCAGGAGAGCATTATGGCTGTTACTAATGTCGCTGAACTTAACGCACTCGTAGCCCGTGTGAAAAAAGCCCAGCGTGAATATGCCAACTTTACTCAGGAACAGGTTGATAAAATCTTCCGCGCTGCCGCTCTGGCTGCCGCTGATGCCCGCATCCCGCTGGCTAAGATGGCGGTAGAAGAGTCCGGCATGGGGATTGTGGAAGATAAGGTTATCAAAAACCACTTTGCTTCCGAATATATCTACAACGCCTATAAAGACGAAAAGACCTGCGGTATTCTCGAAGAAGACAAAACCTTCGGTACTATTACTATCGCTGAGCCTACCGGCATCATCTGCGGTATCGTTCCGACCACTAACCCGACCTCCACGGCTATCTTTAAATCGCTCATCAGCCTGAAAACCCGTAACGCCATTATCTTCTCTCCGCATCCGCGGGCGAAAAATGCCACCAATAAAGCGGCAGATATCGTACTGCAGGCGGCCATTGCTGCCGGTGCACCTAAAGATATCATCGGCTGGATCGATGAACCTTCCGTTGAGCTGTCTAATGCGCTGATGCATCACCCGGATCTGAACCTGATTCTGGCGACCGGTGGCCCGGGCATGGTTAAAGCCGCTTACAGCTCCGGTAAACCGGCTATCGGCGTGGGTGCCGGTAACACGCCAGTGGTTATCGACGAAACGGCAGATATCAAGCGGGCAGTTGCCTCTATTCTGATGTCTAAAACCTTCGACAACGGCGTTATCTGTGCCTCTGAACAGTCTGTTGTGGTGGTTGACTCCGTATACGACGCGGTGCGCGAGCGTTTCGCGACCCACGGCGGCTATATGCTGCAGGGTAAAGAGCTTAAAGCCGTTCAGGATATCATCCTGAAAAATGGCGGCCTGAATGCGGCCATCGTTGGTCAGCCTGCGGTGAAAATTGCCGAAATGGCGGGCCTGACCGTACCGGCCAGCACCAAGATCCTGATTGGCGAAGTTTCTGTGGTTGACGAGTCTGAGCCGTTTGCTCACGAAAAACTCTCCCCTACTCTGGCAATGTACCGCGCGAAAGATTTTGAAGATGCGGTTAATAAAGCAGAGAAACTGGTCGCCATGGGCGGTATCGGCCATACCTCCTGCCTGTATACCGACCAGGATAACCAGCAAGAGCGCGTTAACTACTTCGGCCAGATGATGAAAACGGCCCGTATCCTGATTAACACGCCAGCATCTCAGGGTGGTATCGGTGATCTGTACAACTTTAAACTCGCCCCTTCGCTGACGCTGGGCTGTGGTTCCTGGGGTGGTAACTCCATCTCTGAAAACGTTGGTCCTAAGCACCTGATCAACAAGAAAACCGTTGCTAAGCGAGCTGAAAACATGTTGTGGCATAAACTTCCGAAATCTATCTACTTCCGTCGTGGCTCTCTGCCTGTCGCCCTGGATGAAGTGATTACTGATGGTTGCAAACGTGCACTGATCGTGACTGACCGCTTCCTGTTCAACAACGGCTACGCTGACCAGATAACCTCTGTACTGAAAGAAGCCGGTGTGGAAGTGGATGTCTTCTTCGAAGTAGAAGCAGATCCGACCCTGACCATCGTGCGTAAAGGCGCGGAACTGTGCCACTCCTTCAAACCAGACGCTATCATCGCGCTGGGCGGCGGCTCCCCGATGGATGCGGCCAAAATTATGTGGGTGATGTACGAGCACCCGGAAACCCACTTCGAAGAGCTGGCGCTGCGCTTTATGGATATCCGTAAACGTATCTACAAGTTCCCGAAAATGGGCGTGAAAGCGAAAATGATCGCGATTACAACCACCTCCGGGACCGGCTCTGAAGTAACGCCGTTTGCGGTAGTGACCGACGACGCCACCGGCCAGAAATACCCGCTGGCTGACTATGCGCTGACCCCGGATATGGCAATTGTCGATGCCAACCTGGTGATGGATATGCCGAAATCCCTGTGCGCCTTTGGCGGCCTGGATGCGGTAACCCACGCTCTGGAAGCCTACGTATCGGTACTGGCCAGCGAATTCTCTGATGGCCAGGCGCTGGAAGCACTGAAACTGCTGAAAGAAAACCTGCCGGCTTCTTACCATGAAGGCGCGAAAAACCCGGTTGCCCGCGAGCGTGTCCACAGTGCGGCCACCATCGCCGGTATCGCGTTTGCTAACGCCTTCCTGGGTGTGTGCCACTCTATGGCCCATAAACTGGGCTCTCAGTTCCACATTCCGCACGGCCTGGCTAACGCCCTGCTGATTTGCAACGTTATCCGCTATAACGCGAACGATAACCCGACCAAACAGACCGCGTTCAGCCAGTATGACCGTCCGCAGGCACGCCGTCGCTATGCTGAAATCGCCGACCATCTGCGTCTGACCGCTGAAGGCGACCGCACCGCAGCGAAAATCGAAAAACTGCTGGCCTGGCTGGAAAGTATGAAAGCGGAACTGGGCATTCCTAAGTCCATCCGTGAAGCCGGGGTACAGGAAGCTGACTTCCTGGCAAACGTGGATAAGCTGGCTGAAGATGCCTTTGATGACCAGTGTACCGGCGCTAACCCGCGCTACCCGCTGATCTCTGAGCTGAAACAGATCCTGCTGGATACCTACTACGGCCACGAGTTCACCGAAGGTGAGCAGAAAAAAGCCCCGCAAGCGGCCCCTAAAGCTGAGAAAAAGAGTAAGAAAAGCGCCTAACCGGTAGCGCCTTACTCAGACAAAACCCGCCAGAATATGGCGGGTTTTTTTATGGATCTGACACAGCGATGGGGATAACTCATCAGCGCCGGTAAACTAACCGCAGCCCCCTGCACGCCCGGCGTCCGTTACGTATCAGTAACAAATACCCCGATTACGCCGACAGATGGCGCTGCTGTAACAGCGGCAGAGAGCCCACCTCCAGCGCTTCTTTATAGTGCTTACGGCAGGCAGAGACATAGCGCTCATTGCCGCCAATGACCACTTGCTCACCTTCGTTGTACGGCCTTCCTGCGTGGTCCAGGCGCAGCACCATGCTGGCTTTACGCCCGCAGAAGCAGACGGTTTTCAGCTCAACCAGCTTATCGGACCAGGCCAGTAAATACTGGCTACCGCTGAATAGCTCGCCCCGGAAATCAGTACGCAGGCCATAACAGAGCACCGGAATATCCAGCTCATCCACCACCTGAGAGAGCTGATAGACCTGTTCGCGGGTCAGAAACTGGCTCTCATCGACCAGTACACAATGGATATGCTGTTTCTGATGCTCTGCCTGGATCTCGCTGAACAATGCGCTGGACGGATTAAACAATTTCGCCGGGGAGGAAAGCCCGATACGCGAGCTGACCTTACCGGCGCCATATCTGTCGTCTATTTCCGCGGTATATACCATGGTGTGCATACCGCGTTCCTGATAATTGTACGACGACTGGAGCAATGCGGTTGATTTACCTGCATTCATCGCCGAATAATAAAAATAAAGCTGAGCCATTCACCCAACGCCCTCAAACTGTAGACTTAAGCTGCGGATTGTATCACAGGATCCCGGGATGTTCCGGCGAGAAACCCGGCCTGTAATCCCCGCCTGGCGGGCCTGAAGTTAACACGGACATAACACGACGCGGGCATATCGGGTGAAATAACGGGGTAGCTTCCTCACCAGGATTAATCAATCCGGCGTACCGTTACTTATTATTCCTTAATAAAAAAAGGGGCTCACAGGGCTAATACAACCGCCCTGGCGATACCCCGGAAAGGTATACTTTCGTGCTCTTTGACCAGTGAAAAAGTGACATCCGGCAAACTTTTCACCCGGAACAATAACGGAAAAAAGAAGTTAATGACCGCTAAACACTGGCGTAAATATTATGTAATTTTGAATTCCTTACATTAAGATCTATTGCAGAACTAAATTTAACGCTCTATTATTAGAAAACACACTACTCACTCCTGATATAAATTTGAGATTACTAAAATGAGCGAAGCACTGAAAATTTTGAACAACATCCGTACTCTTCGTGCACAGGCGAGAGAATGTTCCCTGGAAACTCTGGAAGAGATGCTGGAAAAATTAGAAGTTGTTGTAAACGAACGTCGTGAAGAAGAAAGCGCAGCCGCCGCAGAAATTGAAGAACGCACCCGTAAACTGCAACAATATCGCGAAATGCTGATTGCAGACGGTATTGACCCGAATGAACTGCTGAATTCCATGTCCGCAGCAAAAAGTGGTACTAAAACCAAACGCGCAGCACGCCCGGCTAAATATAGCTATATTGATGAAAACGGCGAAACCCGCACCTGGACTGGCCAGGGCCGTACCCCGGCAGTAATTAAGAAAGCTATCGACGAGCAGGGTAAATCTCTCGATGACTTCCTGATCGCTGAATAATTCAGCAATACGAAAAAATCCCGCCACGGCGGGATTTTTTTATCCGCAACGCGTCACCCTCCCCGTACCGGGACGGGTTCAGTTAGTCATCAAATAACCGCCCATCGCACCCCTGCGTTTTTCTGGCGCAACCCTGGCTCCCTGAAGCCCTTACAGGGCTTTTTTTTACCACTGCTAACCATCCGGCATATCCCATTCTCACAACCCTATTTACCCGCCTGTTGCGGGCCCTCTGTCATATACGTATTACCGGTATCATTAACCACCCGATCCGCGCAGTAGCGCATAAAAGACAGCCAGCCGGAATTATCCCCACCCGGCGGTAAAAATAGACCACCGCCCCTTTCAGGGGGATACGGGTAACACAGCCATTCTGTTATTGCTTAAAACGATGATAAGAAACGGAAGCAGGATTTATAGCGGGGAAACAACGTGCGGGCTGGCTACAGATAATGTCGCTCCGCTATTGTGGTATAAAAACAATCGCGGAGCGACTCCCCGTCGCCAGGGCATTAATGCAGCAAATCAGGAAAGCGCAATAGACGCACCACGGCCAATGGCATAATAAGTAAAGCCGCGTTTTTCCAGACGCTCCGGATCGTACAGATTACGACCATCAAAAATAACCGGATCGCGCAGGGCATTTTTGATCTCAACAAAGTCTGGCGCTTTAAAGCTCTGCCATTCGGTGCAGATAATCAGCGCGTCTGCATTATGCAGCGCCGCCTCTTTAGTGCCCATCAGCATCAGCTCATCCCGGTGACCATAAATACGCTGTGCTTCATTCATGGCTTCCGGATCGAATGCCTGAACTTTCGCACCGCGTCTCCACAGCTCTTCCAGCAGTACCCGGCTGGATGCCGCACGCATATCGTCGGTATTCGGCTTGAAGGAGAGCCCCCACAGCGCGAATGTCTTCCCTTCGAGGTTTTCACCATACTGACGCACAACAAACTCAGGCAGTTTATATTTCTGAGATTCGTTCACGTCCTCAACGGCCTGCAGCAGGCGCGGCGCATAGCCAATATGCTCAGCCGTGCGAATCAGTGCCTGTACATCTTTCGGGAAGCAGGAGCCGCCGTAGCCGCAGCCCGGGTAGATAAAGTGATAGCCAATACGCGAGTCAGAGCCGATCCCCTGGCGCACTTTTTCCACATCCGCCCCGAGACGCTCCGCCAGGTTGGAGATCTCATTCATAAAGCTGATTTTGGTAGCCAGCATGCAGTTTGCGGCATATTTGGTCAGCTCTGCGCTGCGGATATCCATCATTATCATACGGTCGTGGTTACGGTTAAACGGCTCGTATAATTCACGCAGCAGATCCACAACGGCTTCGCTGTCTGTACCAATGACGATGCGCTCCGGGCGCATACAGTCCGCAACCGCGGCCCCTTCTTTCAGGAACTCCGGGTTGGAAACCACATCAAACGGCACATCCAGATCGCGCTGCTTCAGGGTTTCCAGCATCACGGTGCGAACTTTATCGGCAGTCCCGACCGGCACAGTGGATTTATCAATCACCACTTTGTGGTCAGTCATATACTGCGCGATGGTGCGCGCCACAGCGGTAACATATTTCAGATCCGCTGAACCGTCTTCATCCGGCGGAGTACCAACGGCAATAAACTGCATCTGCCCATGTTCTACGCCGCTTCTGGCGTCGGTACTGAAGTGCAGACGGCCTTCTTCATAGTTTTTAGTAACCAGAGGTGTCAGACCGGGTTCGTAAATAGGGATGATCCCTTTTTTCAGGTTCTCTACTTTCTTCTCGTCAACGTCGATACACATCACATCGTGCCCGACCTCCGCCAGTACCGCGGCCTGAACAAGCCCTACATAGCCAATCCCAAATACGGTTACTTTCATCACATATTCCTGCAGTTAACCTGATAATTATTTCTTAGTGCCGACCGTCTCTTTCAGCCAGGCCTTAAATTCTGTTCCCAGGGTATTATGGCGTACGCCATATTCAACGAATGCCTGCATATAACCCATTTTGTTACCACAATCGTGGCTTTTTCCTTTCAGGTGATACGCATCAACCGGATCGCGCTCCATCAGCATGGCGATGGCGTCTGTCAGCTGGATCTCATCACCGGCACCCGGAGGGGTTTTAGACAGCAGCGGCCAGATATCGGCGCTTAAAACATAGCGACCAACAACGGAGAGGTTAGACGGCGCTTCGCTGGCTTTAGGTTTCTCAACAATCCCCACCATCGGTGCACTGTCGCCCGGGTTCAGCGTGGCGCCCTTGCAGTCAACAACACCGTACGCGGTCACGTCTTCTACCGGCTCAACCATGATCTGGCTGTGACCGTCGGTTTCAAAGCGGCGGATCATTTCAGCAAGGTTATCTTTGCTCAGATCAGATTCGTATTCGTCCAGGATAACGTCTGGCAGCACCACGGCCACCGGCTCATCGCCCACTACCGGATGCGCACACAGCACCGCATGGCCCAGGCCTTTCGCCAGACCCTGACGTACCTGCATGATGGTGACGCCCGGCGGGCAAATTGCCTGCACCTCTGCCAGCAGCTGACGTTTTACGCGTTTTTCCAGCATGGCTTCCAGTTCAAAACTGGTGTCGAAGTGGTTTTCGATGGAATTTTTCGAGGAGTGTGTAACCAGAACAATTTCAGTGATACCGGCGGCAATACATTCGTTAACAACGTACTGAATCAGTGGTTTATCAACCAGCGGCAACATCTCTTTAGGGATTGCTTTCGTTGCCGGCAACATACGCGTTCCGAGCCCTGCGACCGGAATCACAGCTTTTGTTACTTTAGCTTTAGTTACAGCCATTAAATATTCTCCAGAACTGTCCAGGCTTTTAGCCGTTCATAATAAAAAACGCCCCGAGTATATCAGTTCAAAATAGAACTATTGGGTCGTATTCCTGTGAAGTAGAAAAATTAAGACAAATTGAAGTGAAACTGGTTAAATAATATCACGCGCCGTAGCGCACGTGCACCGCAATATAGCGCCTCCTTTGCGGTGTCTCAATCAGAAGATAACATCAGGCGTAAACGGCCCCCGGCGCCCCAGACCTGGCACTGCCAGGCACTGCAGCGCTGGCTTATCTGATTGAAATGCGTACTGTTCATCGTCCCCAGCGGAACGCCATTACTGAGCTGGACCTGGTGTTCACCGGTATTAAGCGTGGCGTTAAGCCCGGCGGACACTAACAGCAGGTTATTTAATGTACTATGGTAATAACCGACCAGCAGCGGGAATTGCCCCTGAAGATTAGCCTGGCGCAATAATTGATTTACCTGACGGAGTATCGCGCCCATTTCAGGCAGCCGCTGATTCTGGCGCGAAAGATGATCCTGCAGCAGATGGTTAAACAGTGCACGTAATAATAACGCTGCTAAAACGCCATTATCCCCGGCCCGGGAAACATCAAGACAATAAAAGGCCAGATCATTATCGGATAATGGCGCAATATCCAGCACCAGCCCGGGAGTATCCCCGGCGGTTAACTGGCGATAATTTACCCGGCAGTGCGAAATAATCTGCTGCACCGGCGGCTGTAGCTCCTTTAGCAGCTGAACCGCCGCAGAGGGGTTATGGGCCAGCGCATCCCAGTCCTGGAAAAGTCGCTCTTCCTCTTCTACCCGCGAGTTGAACATCACCGGGTAGAGGCAGGCAAGCACGGTTTCACGCAGCCGGTCGAAATCCTTAATAGGTTTTAGCAACACATCCTGCACCCCCAGGCGCAGGGCGCTGGCAATGTCAGACATATTCTCCGTTGCGGAGATAATCAGCACCGGGGTTTGATCGCCCTGGCTGCGCAAATGCTCTACCAGTTTCAGGCCATCCATCCGCGGCATGGCGAGATCGCAAATCAGCAGATCGGGCGCCTGGCGCGCCATCTGTTCAATGGCCTCAATACCGTCTCCGGCAGTCCGGGTCGTCGCCCCAAGCGACTTCAGCCAGCCGTCCAGTAATGAGCAAAACACCGGTTCATCTTCCACGATGAGGATCTGTTTTCCGGACAATGACGCTGACATGCTCTCTCCCCTGACTGGCGCAATATAAATAGTGGCATGAAACCCAGACTTACGCCCGTCAGAATTTGCCTGAAGTGGAATAAAATAAACGCTGCCAATAGGTTAAGCCAAAACGATATGTCTAATCCAATGCTGTAAAGTAAACACCCTGAAGCTGAAACGTTTTTTCTCTTTTTTTGCCGCCGTGACAGGTTAACGGGACTCAGTTAACATGCCTGTTCCGGATTGTTTCAACCAGAGTGAATAAAGGAAGAACAGTGACACAACCTTGTCCTTGCGGCAGCGGTTTGGAGTATAGCCTATGTTGTCAGCCTTACTTAGCTAACGCACAAACCCCCGCCAGCCCGGAGGATCTGATGCGCTCCCGCTACAGTGCCTTTGTCATGCACCAGGCGGACTACTTAGTGGCAAGCTGGCACCCACAGTGCCGTGCTGAAGGGCTCAAAGATGAGCTGGAGCGCGGTTTTCCGGCCACCCGCTGGCTGGGGCTCACCGTGTATGATACCCACCCGGGCCGCACCCCGGAGGAAGGCTTCGTCAGTTTTGTGGCCCGCTTTGAAGAGAATGGCAAACCAGGAGCCATTATTGAGTGCTCCCGATTCTTAAAAGAACAGGGGCGCTGGTATTATATTGACGGAACACGACCACAGTTTGGCCGCAACGACCCCTGCCCCTGCGGCTCGGGTAAGAAATTCAAAAAGTGCTGTGGTCAGTAAGCCCACGGCAATGTCGCAACAACACACAACAGGATTTTCGCAGTCCATGCACGCGCAACAACGAAAAGTTCTCCGGACCATTTGTCCCGATCAGAAAGGGCTCATCGCCCGGATCACCAATATCTGCTACAAACACGAGCTCAACATTATTCAGAACAATGAATTTGTTGACCACCGCACCGGGCGCTTCTTTATGCGTACCGAGCTGGAGGGCATTTTTAACGACGCGACGCTACTGGCGGATCTGGACAGCGCCCTGCCGGAAGGCTCCGTTCGGGAGCTGAACCCGGCCGGACGGCGCAGAATTGTTATTCTGGTCACCAAAGAGGCCCATTGTCTGGGCGATCTGTTGATGAAGGCCACCTACGGTGGGCTGGATGTGGATATTGCGGCGGTTATCGGTAATCACGATACACTGCGCCCGCTGGTAGAACAGTTTGGGATCCCGTTCCAGCTGGTCAGCCATGAAGGCCTGCCCCGCGAAGTTCACGACCGGCAGATGGCAGAGGCCATCGACGCCTGGCAGCCGGACTATGTCATTCTGGCGAAATATATGCGTGTGCTGACGCCGGAGTTTGTCGCCCGCTTCCCGAATAAGATAATCAATATTCACCACTCGTTCCTGCCGGCCTTTATTGGTGCCCGTCCGTATCACCAGGCCTATGAGCGCGGGGTGAAAATCATCGGTGCTACGGCGCACTATGTGAATGACAACCTGGATGAAGGCCCGATTATTATGCAGGATGTGATTAATGTTGATCATACCTTCACCGCAGAAGATATGATGCGCGCGGGCAGAGATGTGGAGAAAAACGTGCTGAGCCATGCCTTATATAAAGTTCTGGCGCAGCGGGTCTTTGTCTACGGTAACCGGACGATTATTTTATAATCACCCGGGGAGTGAACTGGGCAGCTTTACAGCGTTAAGGGCAAAAAGTACGCAAACAGTTCATTTTTCTCAACGCAATGCTTTACAGGGGCGCTTCATTTGATATGATGCGCCCCGCTTCCGGAGATAGCGGAAGCGGCCAGTGGTGGGGTTCCCGAGCGGCCAAAGGGAGCAGACTGTAAATCTGCCGTCTCAGACTTCGAAGGTTCGAATCCTTCCCCCACCACCATTTTTCATATAGCAGTGTCGTAATAACGATGTTGTTATAGCATATCATCCGGTACGGGAAGGATGAGGACCTTCGACTAAGGTTCGACTTGAGCGATAGCGAGAGAACGTTGCGCAGCAACGGCCCGAAGGGTGAGGAACGAAGTGACGAATAATCCTTCCCCCCTGTAGCATCTACAATTAGCATTTCCCCAGTGGTGGGGTTCCCGAGCGGCCAAAGGGAGCAGACTGTAAATCTGCCGTCTCAGACTTCGAAGGTTCGAATCCTTCCCCCACCACCATTTCTCTTAGTATCTCCCTGGTTAAAATCTCTCTTCGTATTTATATATTCTCCCGTACGGGAAGGATGAGGACCTTCGACTAAGGTTCGACTCGAGCGATAGCGAGAGAACGTTGCGCAGCAACGGCCCGCAGGGCGAGGAACGAAGTGACGAGTAATCCTTCCCCCACCACCATTTCTCTTAGTGTCTCCCTGGTTAAAATCTCTCTTCGTATTTATATATTCTTCCGTACGGGAAGGATGAGAACCTTCGACTAAGGTTCGACTCGAGCGATAGCGAGAGAACGTTGCGCAGCAACGGCCCGCAGGGCGAGGAACGAAGTGACGAGTAATCCTTCCCCCACCACCATTTCTCTTAATAACCTCCGTGTAAAATCAGCTTTCCCCCCTGATAACAACCACTGTCCGTATCTCTATATCTCCGGCGTAAAACACCTCGCCATACAATATTCCGCTTCCCCTTCCCCCCTGCCCGCAGGCATAAAAAAAGCGCCCGGCAATCAGGCGCTTAAACCACGGTAATAGCCAGTTAGCGACGTGCGCGAACCACCTGATATTTCCGGGTTAAATATTCCACCGGCACGCTCCAGATATGCACCAGGCGGGTAAACGGGAACAGCAGGAACAGGGTCATCCCCAGCACCAGGTGTACCCGGTAGATCAGGGCCACACCGTCCAGATACTCAGCGGCACCGGCATGGAACGTCACTACCGCCTGCGCCCAGTTCACCAGTTTCATCATTTCGCTGCCGTCCATATGCTGTGCGGAGAACGGGATAGTGCCAAGCCCCAGCAGACACTGAATCACCAGCAGCGCCAGGATCAGGATATCGGCGCGGGTGGTTGTGGCGCGGATACGCGGGTTAAACAGACGGCGTTTTAACAGCATCAGCCCGCCGACCAGGGTCATCAACCCGGCCAGACCGCCCCCTACCATCGCCATCATCTGTTTAACCGGCAGCGGCAGGAAGGACTCATACACCCAGTGGGGAGTCAGCATACCGAGAAAGTGCCCGGCAAAGACCCCGAGGATCCCGAAGTGAAACAGGTTTGAGGCCATATTCATCCCGCGCCGGTCCAGCATCTGGCTGGAGGCCGCCCGCCAGCTGTACTGGCCATAGTCATAACGGATCCAGCTGCCAATCAGGAACACGGCACCGGCCAGATAAGGATAAAGATCAAAGAAAAATAAATTCAGGAACTGCATCAGCGCTGTCCTCCGTCAGTCAGATCCAAATACTGTGGTGCCACCGCCCCCGCAAAGCGCCGCTGGTGGGCGCTGACCGGGGAGTCGCCGCACCCCTGCTCGGCGAAAAACTTAACCTGCTCTTCCTCCCACACCGCGTCGAGGGCGGCGGGGGTATCATCACGGGCCTCGTCGGCAATTTTTTGCTGAACCGCGCTGCTGTCCAGCGCGCTGTCTGCCATATGCAGCAGAATATCCAGCAGCACCCCGTAGTGGCTTTCACGCTGCTGCAAACGGGCGCTGAGCAAGGCAAGGATCGGCGCGATATCCTGCAACCCTTCCCGGGCAGCCGCCTCCGGCAACTGGGCCAGATACTCCAGATACACCGGCAAATGGTCCGGCAGCTCCAGGGTGTCCAGCTCCAGGCCCGCGTTACGGTACTGCCCGAGCAGGTCAACCATCGCCTGGCCCCGATCCCGGGATTCACCGTGCACATGCTCAAACAGCAGCAGCGACGTGGCCCGGCCGCGATCAAACAGCTCGCTGTATTCCGCCTGAACGTCAAGCAGATCCCGGGAGAGCAGCGTGGTAACAAATTGCCCTAACTGCTGTGCATCAGCACGGCTCAGCCGCGACGACTGCGCAATGGCCTGAGTGATTTCCTCGCGGTTTTGCGCCAGGTCCTCTGCCGGGTACTCCAGCAGACGGGAGATAACAATCAGCTCTTTCATTCGCGCGACTCCGTTTTAGCACTGACATCAATGGCATCAATACGGCGGCTGTTAAACAGATTGAACTTCGTGTCGCTACCGTGGCAGCCATCCCCAAAGCTGAAGCCGCAGCCATTGCGTTCCGGGAAGGCGTCCCGGGCCTCTTCCCGGTGGCTGGTCGGCACCACAAAGCGGTCTTCGTAGTTCGCGATAGCCAGGTAACGGTACATCTCCTGCGCCTGGGCGGCCGTCAGGCCCACCTGCTCCAGCGCCCGGGTATCTTCCACACCGTCCACGGTTTCCGCGCGCTTAAAGTGGCGCATGGCCAGCATCCGCTTCAGGGCCAGCAGAACCGGGGCGGTATCACCGGCAGTCAGCAGATTCGCCAGATACTCCACCGGAATACGCAGGCTTTCCACATCCGGCAGGATACCGTTATGGGGCAGCTCACCGCTGTCTGCGGCGGACTGGATAGGCGACAGAGGCGGCACGTACCAGACCATCGGCAGGGTGCGGTATTCCGGGTGCAGCGGCAGAGCGAGCTTCCACTCCATGGCCATTTTGTACACCGGAGACTGGCGGGCAGCTTCCAGCACTTTGTCGGAAATGCCCTGCTCGCGCGCCTGGCGAATCACCTCGGGATCGTTCGGATCGAGGAACACCTCCAGCTGGCGCTGATAGAGATCTTTTTCGTTTTCGGTGCTGGCGGCCTGCTCAATCGCGTCCGCGTCATAGAGCAGCACCCCCAGATAGCGGATACGGCCAACGCAGGTTTCAGAGCAGATGGTCGGCATACCGGCTTCAATACGCGGATAGCAGAAAATACATTTCTCAGATTTGCCGCTCTTCCAGTTGAAGTAGATTTTTTTGTAAGGGCAGCCGGTGACACACATACGCCAGCCGCGGCATTTGTCCTGGTCGATCAGCACAATGCCGTCTTCTTCACGCTTATAGATGGCGCCGCTCGGGCAGGTTGCCGCACAGGCCGGGTTCAGGCAGTGCTCGCACAGGCGCGGCAGATACATCATAAAGGTGTTTTCAAACTGGCCATACATGGCCTTTTGCAGGTTGGCAAAGTTCAGATCGGCACTGCGTTTACTGAACTCGCCCCCCAGGTCATCTTCCCAGTTCGGGCCCGCTTCGATTTTGTCCATCCGCTGGCCGGTGATCAGCGAGCGCGGGCGGGCAATCGGCTGGGCTTTGGTGCCTTCCGGCGCGTTGTGCAGGCGCTGGTAGTCAAAGGTGAAGGGCTCGTAATAGTCGTCTATCCCCGGCAGATGCGGGTTAGCAAAAATTTTGCCCAGCAGCATGGCGCGGCCACCCATGCGCGGCTGTAATTTACCGTTGATTTTGCGGATCCAGCCGCCCTTCCATTTTTCCTGGTTTTCCCAGTTATCCGGGTAACCAATCCCCGGGCGGGTTTCAACGTTATTAAACCAGGCGTATTCCACGCCTTCACGGCTGGTCCAGACATTTTTGCAAGTAACGGAACAGGTATGGCAGCCAATGCATTTATCCAGGTTCAGCACCATGCCAACTTGTGAACGGATTTTCATTTTACGCTCTCCTGTACCTGATCATGACCTTCATCATCTAACCAGTTGATATTTTTCATCTTACGAACCACAACAAACTCATCACGGTTGGAGCCCACAGTACCGTAGTAGTTGAAGCTGTATGCCAGATGGGCATAGCCGCCGATCATATGGGTGGGCTTGGGCGTAATACGGGTCACCGAGTTATGGATCCCGCCACGCTGGCCGGTAATTTCAGAGCCCGGCAGGTTAACAATGCGCTCCTGGGCGTGGTACATCATGGTCATGCCCGCAGGAATGCGCTGGCTGACCACGGCACGGGCTGTCAGGGAGCCGTTGGTGTTAAACACCTCGATCCAGTCGTTGTCGGCAACCCCCAGCTCCCGGGCATCGTCCTCACTCAGCCAGACGACCGGGCCGCCGCGACCCAGGGTCAGCATCAGCTGGTTGTCACTGTAGGTGGAGTGAATGCCCCACTTCTGGTGCGGTGTCAGGAAGTTCAGCGCTTTTTCCGGGTTACCGTTGGATTTCTGCCCCATGACCGCCTTCACAGAGCGGGTGTCGATAGGCGGACGGTAGACCAGCATGCTCTCACCAAAATCACGCATCCACTGGTGATCCTGATAGATCTGCTGGCGGCCGGACAGGGTGCGCCACGGGATCAGCTCATGCACGTTGGTATAACCGGCGTTATAAGAGACATGCTCATCTTCCAGGCCAGACCATGTGGGGCTGGAGATGATTTTGCGCGGCTGCACCTGGATATCCCGAAAACGGATCTTCTCGTCTTCTTTGTTAATCGCCAGATGGGTGTGTTCACGCCCGGTCACATCACTCAGCGCCGACCAGGCTTTCACGGCGACCTGGCCGTTGGTTTCCGGGGCAAGCGTTAAGATCATTTCCGCCGCGTCAATGGCGGTATCCAGCAGCGGCTGGCCTTTGGCCGGGCCATCCTGTTTGGTGTGGTTCAGTTTACGCAGCAGCTCCACTTCGCTCTGGGTCTGCCAGCCGATCCCTTTACCGCCATTACCGAGTTTTTCCAGCAGCGGCCCGACAGAGGTAAAGCGCTCCCAGGTGGCCGGATAATCGCGGACCACCGGAATAATATGCGGCGCGGTTTTGCCGGGGATCAGGTCACATTCGCCCTTCTTCCAGTCTTTCACATCCAGCGGCTGGGCCAGTTCGGCGGCCGAGTCGTGCTGGATAGGCAGGGTGACCACGTCGGTTTCCACCCCCAGGTGGCCCTCACACACCTGCGAGAAGGACTTCGCGATGCCTTTGTAGATCTCCCAGTCGCTTTTTGACTCCCAGCAGGGATCAACCGCGGCGCTGAACGGGTGGATAAACGGGTGCATATCCGAGGTGTTGAGATCTTCTTTTTCGTACCAGGTAGCGGTAGGCAGCACAATATCGGAGTACAGACAGGTACTGGAAAGACGGAAGTCCAGGGTGACCACCAGATCCAGCTTCCCTTCAACCCCCTGATCCTGCCACTCCACCTCTTCCGGCTTACTGGCCCCCTGTTTGCCCAGATCCAGCCCCTGGATCCCGTGCTCAGTCCCCAGCAGGTATTTGAGCATAAACTCATGGCCCTTACCGGAGGAGCCCAGCAGGTTAGAACGCCAGATAAACAGGTTACGCGGGTGGTTGTTGCCGCTGTCCGGTGCTTCGGCAGCAAAGCGGATATCGCCACTTTTCAGTGCCTGAACCGTGTAGTCTACCGGATCCATACCGGCCGCTTTGGCTTTTGCGGCAATGGTCAGCGGGTTGGTGTCCAGCTGCGGTGCGGAAGGCAGCCAGCCCATGCGCTCAGCACGCACGTTAAAGTCCACCAGGTTGCCACTGTAGCGGCGTTTATCCGCCAGCGGTGAGAGCAGCTCCTGGGCGCTGACGCTTTCATAACGCCACTGGCTGGAGTGGTTATAAAAATAGGAAGTGCTGTTCATATGGCGCGGCGGGCGCTGCCAGTCCAGCCCGAACGCCAGCGGTAACCAGCCGGTCTGGGGGCGCAGTTTTTCCTGGCCCACATAGTGGGCCCAGCCGCCACCGCTCTGGCCCACACAACCGCAGAAGATCAGCATGTTGATAAGCCCGCGGTAGTTGGAGTCCATGTGATACCAGTGGTTAAGACCGGCCCCGACGATAATCATCGAACGTCCGTGGGTTTTGTCCGCGTTGTGGGCGAACTCCCGGGCGATACGGATAATATCCTGGCGCGGTACACCGGTGATTTTCTCAGCCCAGGCCGGGCTGTAGGCTTTCACCTCATCGTAGTGGCTGGCGCAGTTGCTGTCGTCCAGGCCACGATCAAGGCCATAGTTAGCCAGGGTTAAGTCATACACCGAGGCCACCAGCGCTTCGCTGCCATCGGCCAGGGTCAGGCGTTTAACCGGCAGTTTATGAAGCAGGATCTCATCCAGCGTGACGGCCGGGAACCCTTCGGTTTTATCCCCACCAAAATAAGGGAAGCCCACATTCACCACATCGTCATGGCTACCCAGCAGGCTCAGGCGCAGCGTGGTCTCTTCACCATTCGCCCCGTTGCGCTGCTCCAGGTTCCATTTCCCCTTCTCGCCCCAGCGGTAACCGATGGAGCCCTGGGGAGCAATCAGCCCGCCGTTGGTATCATCCACCGCAACGGTTTTCCATTCCGGGTTATTGTCCTGATCCAGAGCACCGGTCAAATCGCTGGCGCGCAGCATACGGCCCGCCGCATAGTAGCCCTGCTCACGCGCTTCAAGCATGACCAGCATCGGCATGTCCGTGTAGCGGCGCACATAGTCAGTAAAATACTGGCTGGGATTATCAAGATGGAACTCACGCAGCATCACATGGCCCATTGCCAGCGCCATGGCGCTGTCAGTGCCCTGTTTCGGCGCCAGCCACTGGTCACAGAGCTTGGAGATTTCCGCGTAATCCGGTGTGATGGCGATAGTTTTCGTACCCTTGTAGCGCACTTCGGTGAAGAAGTGAGCGTCTGGTGTACGGGTCAGCGGAACGTTAGAGCCCCAGGCGATAATGTAGCTGGAGTTATACCAGTCGGCAGATTCCGGCACGTCGGTCTGCTCGCCCCAGGTCATCGGTGAGGCGGGCGGCAAATCGCAGTACCAGTCATAGAAGCTCAGGCAGGTGCCGCCAATCAGGGACAGGTAGCGGGCGCCGGAGGCATAAGACACCATAGACATGGCCGGGATCGGCGAGAAGCCCGCGATACGGTCAGGGCCATAGGTTTTCGCGGTGAAGACGTTGGCGGCGGCGATCAGTTCGTTCACCTCCTGCCAGGAGGAGCGCACCAGGCCACCACGGCCACGGGCCTGTTTATAACTTTTTGCTTTTGCGCTGTCGTTAACAATAGAGGCCCAGGCATCAACCGGATCGCTGTGCTGCGCTTTGGCTTCGCGCCACAGTTTCAGCAGGCGTTTGCGCATCAGCGGGTATTTCAGGCGGTTGGCGCTGTACAGATACCAGGAGTAGCTGGCGCCACGCGGGCAGCCACGCGGCTCATGGTTGGGCAGGTCCGGGCGGGTGCGTGGGTAGTCGGTCTGCTGGGTTTCCCAGGTCACCAGGCCACTTTTGACATAAATCTTCCACGAGCATGAGCCGGTGCAGTTTACCCCATGGGTAGAGCGCACCACTTTGTCATGCTGCCAGCGCTGGCGATACCCGTCTTCCCAGTCTCGGTTGGTATCAAAAGTCTGTCCGTGTCCATCGGCAAAGGTTTCTCCCTTCTGTTTGAAGTAGCGAAACCGGTCAAGAAACTTGCTCATCGGGATTCTCCTGATGTGGAGCCTGTGGCTCTCTGTAAAAGTCGACATTGCTGGAGTTAACAGCAAGGTAATCCCCCGAACCGGACCGGGAATTGACAATGATCAACCGCACCGGGCTTTATCACGTTGATAAAAAAGGCAAATACCACTAAATAGGCATAGAAAAATCGTGCACATCATGATGATTTTTAAGGATTTTTATAAATTAACACTATTTTTTATAGTGAAAAGGTAACCCGGCGGGTATTAAGTGGTAGGCCGCTGTTTTTGCAGGGTGTTTGCCCGGGCACCCGTTGTCACACTTAATAAGTATGTTGTAACTAATAACATCACCCGTAAGTCCCCATGACCAGGCAGCAAACCAGATAAAAAAACGCGGCCGGGGCCGCGTTTAACAGACTCAGAATAACGGGACTATTACTTGTGTGCCTTGCGGCCATACACCAGCCAGGTGATCGCCACACAGGCAATGTAAAAGATCAGGAAGATTTTCATCGCCCCGGCCGGTGAGCCGGTCATTTCCAGTGATGTCCCGAACGCCTTCGGAATAAAGAACCCGCCTATCGCGCCAATGGCTGAAATAAAGCCCAGTGCCGCTGCGGTTTCCGTGGCCGCTTCACGCTGGGCCAGAGCGTCACTTCCGCCCTGCGCTTTGATCCGGTCAATGGTCAGCTTGCGGAAAATGACCGAAATCATCTGGAAGGTGGAGCCGCTCCCCAGGCCAGAGGTCAGGAACAGCAGCATAAAGACACCAAAGAAGGCGATAAAGTTACCCTCAACCCCGGCAGAAGGCAGCGTCATAAATAACAGCGCGCTGAAGGCCGCCATCAGGATAAAGTTCACCAGGGTTACGCGCACGCCGCCAAGACGGTCAGAAATCGCCCCACCCGCAGAACGGGCCAACGCACCGATAAACGGCCCGAAGAAAGCAAAATACTGAATATTCACCTGCGGGAACTGGGTTCTGGAGAGCATGGCAAACCCGGCAGAGAAACCGATAAAAGAGCCGAATGTTGCCAGATACAGCAGGCTGAGGATCCACAAATGCCCGCGCTTAAGCACCGGCAGCTGCTCGCTAATGGAAGCCTTAGAGGCGGCAATATCGTTCATACCAAACCAGGCGGCCAGGGTGAAAATCACCAGCGGCGGCACCCAGACCCAGGCTGCGTTTTCGAGGAATAGATGGGAGCCGTCCGGCTGCACGGTGCCTTCCCCGGTGCCTAAAAACGCAAACATCCCCATAGAGATGGCAAACGGGGCAACCAGCTGCATTACGCTGACCCCCATATTCCCCAGGCCACCGTTAATTCCCAGTGCCCCGCCCTGTTTGGCTTTAGGGAAGAAGAAGCTGATATTCGCCATGCTGGAAGCAAAGTTCGCCCCGGCAAAGCCGCACAGCAGCGCAATAACAATAAACGTGTTATAGGAGGTTGAGGTGTCGCGGATAGCCAGCCCTAACCAGATACAGGGGATAACCAGGATCCCGGTGCTCAGGGCCGTCCAGCGGCGACCGCCCATCAGCGGCACCATAAAAGAGTAAGGCACCCGCAGCAGCGCGCCGGAAACCGACGGCAGCGCGGTCAGCATAAACAGCTGATCGGTTGTAAACTGAAATCCCACTTTGTTCAGGCTGACCGACACGGTGCTGAATAATAACCAGACACAGAATGCCAGTAACAGGCAGGGTACGGAAATCCACAGGTTCCGGCTGGCAATACGGTGGCCTTTGGTTAGCCAAAAATCAGGATCTTCCGGCCGCCAGTCGGTAATGACTTTACCAGAGGCCGGTTCTGCAACAGAGGACTGACTCATATACACCTCAAATTTGTAATGAAATACACCGCCACGATAGGCAGTGGTGGTGAATATAAGTTGATGTATATCAATGGTTATTCAGGTTCAGGCGCGGGCGGTTTCTTCCTGTTATCCCAAGTGAGTAGCCCGGAAATGCCAGAAAAGCGAGGATAATCACATGCATGAAACGCCCTACCCTTATCCGGGTAGCCAGAATACACCCACGGTCAATTAAGAGGTAATTCCTTGGGGGTATGGGTATACTCCTGGCTACAGGTGAAAATAACCGCAATCTCATTATCTTAATGGAGTCTTCCGCCGTCATGTTGAAGCGTCTTCTCTCACCGCTGAGCCTGGTTAACCAGCTGGTGCTGATTGTCCTGCTCCTGGCTGTGCTGGGTGTTGCGGCACTGGGAACGGCCAGCTGGCTGGGAAACGGCATCCAGGGAAGTGCCCACGCCATCAACAAAGCCGGCTCCCTGCGAATGCAGAGCTACCGCCTGCTGGCGGCCGTTCCCCTGACCCCGGCCAGTAATGCTCTGCTTGATGAAATGAGCAACACCGTCAACAGCGACGAGCTGGCCAGGGCCGCCAGTAACGATCACCAGCGGGCGAAGCTCCAGTCGCTGAAGATCTGCTGGGAGCAGGAGCTGGCACCGGCACTCAAGGCGGCGCACAACCAGCGCGAGGTTGAGGTTCAGGTGGCCCATTATGTGGCGCGCATTGATGAGCTGGTCACCGCCTTTGATCAGCAGACCGAACAGCGGATGCAGCATGTGGTTATGTTGCAACTGGTGATGGCGCTGCTGGTGGTGGTGCTTTTTCTGTTTACCATTGTCTGGCTGCATAAGCGCCTGCTGCAACCCTGGCGCCAGCTGATGACTATCGCCACCGCCGTGGGGCACCGGGATTTTACCCGGCGGGCGCAGATAAGCGGGCGCAATGAGATGGCCACCCTCGGGGCGGCCCTGAACAGCATGTCCAGCGAGCTGGCAGAGAGCTACGCCAGCCTCGAAGCCCGGGTCGCGGAAAAGACCGCCCGTCTGGAGCATAAAAACCGGGTGCTCTCCTTCCTGTACTGGGCAAACCGCCAGCTACACTCCCAGGCGGATTTTTGCCAGCGGGTCACCCCGGTGCTCAATGAGCTGCAAAAATTTACCCCGCTGCGCAACCTTGAAATGCGGGTCTACGAACATGAAGACGAAGAGCACTATCAGGAGTTCTCTTTGCAGCCCGGCAAAGACTGCTACGATCGCGGCTGCCAGCTCTGCCCGCGCAGCGTGCCAACAGTGTTGCCTAATGCCACCCCCTGTAAATGGCGCCTGACGGATAGCCAGAATCAGTACGGGCTGGTCCTGGCGCAGCTCCCGGAGGGGAATGTGCTCAACCAGGATCAGCAACTGCTGGTTGAAACCCTGATGGAGCAGCTCACCTCAACCCTCGCCCTGGAGCGCCACTCCGAGCGCCAGCAGCAGCTGATGGTGATGGAGGAGCGCTCCGCCATTGCCCGCGAGCTGCATGACTCGATAGCCCAGTCCCTCTCCTGTATGAAGATGCAGGTCAGTTGCCTGCAAATGCAGGGGGGAGACATGCCGGAGGCCAGCCGCGAGCTGCTGGGGCAGATCCGTAACGAGCTCAACAGCTCATGGCGCCAGCTTCGCGAGTTGCTGACCACTTTCCGCCTGCAGCTCAGCGAGCCCGGGTTACGCCCGGCCCTGGAAGCCTGCTGTGAAGAGTTCAGCGAAAAACTCGGCTTTGCGGTTACCCTGGATTATCAGCTGCCCTCGCGGCTGGTGCCCTCTAATCAGGCAATCCATCTGGTACAAATTGTGCGTGAAGCTCTGAATAACACCCTGAAACATGCCGGGGCCAGCGCGGTTAACATCAGCGCCGTGATGGAGGGCAAGCAGGTGAAACTGAGCGTGACCGATAACGGCTGCGGAATCCCGGAAAACGGTGAGCGCCGCAACCATTATGGATTAATTATTATGCGTGACCGGGCACATACCCTGAAGGGAAATTGCCAGATACAGCCACGCCCGCAAGGGGGCACCGAAGTGTGTGTGACCTTCACCCCCGACGGCCAATCTTCCTAACACAGGAGTACACCCATGAATAACCAGGAAGCAGCCACGATTCTGCTGATTGATGATCATCCTATGCTGCGCACCGGCGTAAAACAGCTGATCAGTATGGCCCCGGGGCTGTGCGTTGTCGGTGAGGCCGGTAATGGTCAGCTGGGGGTCGAACTGGCGGAAAGCCTCGACCCGGACCTGATATTACTCGATCTCAATATGCCCGGAATGAATGGTCTGGAAACCCTTGATCACCTGCGGGAAAAGCCCCTGTCCGGGCGGGTTGTGGTGTTCAGCGTCTCTAACCACGAAGAGGATGTGGTCTCCGCCCTTAAGCGCGGTGCCGATGGCTACCTGCTCAAGGATATGGAGCCGGAAGAGTTGCTCAAAGCCCTGCAACAGGCGGCAGCGGGCGAGATGGTGCTCAGCGAAACCCTCACACCAGTGCTGGCCGCCAGCCTGCGCGCCAACCGGGCCACCTCAGAGCGGGAAATCAGCCTGCTGACCCCCCGGGAGAAAGACATTCTGCGGCTGATTGCCCAGGGGCTGCCCAATAAGATGATTGCCCGGCGGCTCGACATCACCGAAAGCACCGTAAAAGTGCACGTCAAACACCTGCTGAAGAAAATGAAACTCAAATCACGGGTTGAAGCTGCCGTCTGGGTTCACCAGGAGCGGATCTTTTAACGGTTCAGACGGCAAGCGGTAACGGTCATCCGCCGCAGGCCAGTGGGTCAGCGGCGCCTGCAGTTGCAGGGTTATCCAGTTACTGGTGACCCGGCGGCCGTTGTTATCCTCAATGATGGCCGAGATCTGCCAGCTATTGGCGGCCCCCGGGTTATCGTTCCAGCGGGGCATAATAATGCTCCAGCCTTCGGTGCTGTGGTTATCGGCCCCCGGCGTCAGGCTCAGCGCCTGAATATCCCCCTGCCAGGTAATGCTGCGGATCCCGGCGGGCGCCACCACCTGGAGCTTCAGCACCACGGATTCACCGGGCTGAACATCCCAGGGGGGGGTGGCCAGAAATGCCGACAGGGTTTTACGCTGGCGATACGCCACAACCGGGACATCAATACGCTCTACCGTGTCATAGCGGCTGCCGCGCAGTGAGCGGCTGGCGGCCACCTCAGAGGCAGAAAGCTGCTTGTCCAGCGGGACACCAAACCGGTAATTGAGCTTCAGCGCCAGGTTATCCTGGCTGTTACCGCTCTCACCATATTTATGCTGGGCGGTAATCGTGACCAGCGGCACCGGGGTATAACTGAGCCCGAGATTCACCGCCAGCGGATCTTTCGCCCCGGTGCCGTTGTTAAACAGATCCACCCGGTTACCAAAATACTGCTCCAGGCTCAGGCTGGTATTGATATAGCGGTAAAACGGCAGCCAGGCCCGGGCGCTGACATCGTAGCCCTGCGCCATGCGCTGCTCCTGAACGCCCCCCTTACGGGACCAGCCAGAAAGCGGGTGGTAATAGTTGGCAGAGAAGCGTAAATACTCCCCCCAGGCTTCGGCCCCGACCCCGGCCCGGCTCAGGCTGTCGGCAAACTGGCGGTCGTAGAAGGTGTTGTAACCCAGTAGCCAGTTGCCCTGGATCCAGCGCTGACCAACCCCCCAGTTTGCCACGGCCCCCTGCTCCTGCCAGGTCATCCCCAGCTGGCTCCAGGTCAGGTAGCGGTTGTTATCCACCAGCGGGGCGAAAAAAGAGCCGTTACTGCCGGTGAACTGGCCTTCGTTATTCACCGCCAGGTTCAGGGTCGCGTTACCCCAGGGCGACAGCAGATCGCTGGTCTGGGTCAGTAACTGTTGCTCAAGCACATCTTTAAGTTGCCCGAGTGCGAACACCCGCGCCTGCTCCCCCGTATCCAGCCCGTTGTCGGTCATGCTGGCTTCACCAAAACTTTTCAGCATGGTTGCCAGGTGCCGGGCATAGTCGCCGCTGTCATCTTTAATGCCTAAATCAGGGAGTGTGTCCGCCTGCTGGTCAGGCGTTAACGGCGCGGCAAACACGCTAAGCGGTGCGTAGTAAAACGCAGTACAAAACAGCAAAAGGCGGGGCAGCGAATGGCAAAATGGCATCTCTTCAGAACGTTGTAAGAACGCAGCACCTTTGATTTGAATCGATTAATCGCAGTATAACCTATTCCCGGGTGATGGGGCTAAAACCCGTAAAATCCACGACCTGTAGCAGGTTTATGCGCGCTGTTCGGCTATTATCTGTCCATCCTGACCACATTATCCGCCCGTGAAACCGATCCGGATTAAGATCCACGCCGCTTTTGTGTGTATCCTGTCAGCCTTTCCACTCACAAGGGATCTACTGATGCAAAAGATAGTCATCATCGCCAACGGCGCCGCCTACGGCAACGAGTCACTGTTTAACAGCCTGCGCCTGGCGATTGCGCTAAGTGAGCAGGAGCCGCGCCCGCAGCTCCGGGTATTTCTGATGTCAGACGCGGTCACTGCCGGGTTAAACGGCCAGAAACCGGCCGAAGGCTACAACATTCAGCAAATGCTGGAGATCCTCACCGCCCAGAATATTGCCGTGAAACTGTGCAAAACCTGTACCGACAGCCGCGGGATAACCAACCTGCCGCTGATTGACGGGGTTGCCATCGGCACGCTGGTTGAGCTGGCCCAGTGGACCCTGGAGGCAGACAAAGTGCTGACCTTCTGAGGCTGCGCGGGCGCTGTTATGTTGCCGCGGTGTCGCCCCCCGGGTGCGGCCAGTTGCTGGACTCTCCCGGCACCAGACACGCCCGCACCTCCCCCACTAAGGTATCGAGGCTTTCATCGGCCATACCGAGCTTTTTAAGCTGTGCCTCCAGGGAAAAGAGATACTGGGCGTTGGTGCCCAGCGGCCCGCTGGCCCTGGCGATCAGCGGGGCAATAACCTGGGGCCGGGTGTCGGCCTCATACTGCGGGTGGCGCGGATCCATAATAAACACCAGCGCGTGTATCTCCCGGCCATCATCCAGGGTCAGCCGGCACCAGGTGGGCAGGTAGCAACCGGTTATCATCTCGCGCTTCCATAACAGCGTCAGCTCCTGGGCGGTATCCTCTTGCGGAATACGGTAAGCCAGGCCCGTGGTGCGCCCCCCCTGTTTCAGGGCCAGCATACGCCCGGGCTGGCAGGCCGTGCCCCGCCCGGCGGTCAGGCGCAGACAAAACGCCCGGTGCCAGCCTTCCAGGGTGCCGGTGCAGGCATCATCATAGACCATCGCCGGGTTCCACATCAGCGAGCCGTAGCCAAAGATCCATACCGGCCCGCTATCCGGGCGGCAGGCAAGGGTTGCCGCCAGGGAGGCGGCCCGTTGTTCCGGGCTCCAGAGCAGGGATTCATCTATATCCCCGAAGGCGCTTTTACAGTCAGCATTGATCAAAAAATCACGGGTTAACACGAACGACTTACCTCCTGATCACGTGATTCCCTGTCTTATTACTTTCCATCACAGATAAAATACACGCCTGCACCGGGCCGGTGAAATTTGGCGTCTCACGATAGCCTGGTATTGTTATTCGTTGCCGTTAATTAATCCTGGCACGAAAATAAAGAAATAACAGCCTGATAAGAAAACAGTATAAATTTGCTACCGCCAGCACTGGCGCGGCCTGCATTACCGTCAGTTAACAGCTGAATAACGTTACTGGCCCGCTAAATATATCCCCACCCGGCACAAAGCACGGCGCGGAATAATTAACCCGCCGGGCACCAGAATACACCCCCGGGCACAGATTTCTGAACACCAAATGCCAGATTTGCGGGAAAGTGCTGAACGCGACATGCGGTAAAACTACGTAAAGCAATTATTACAGACGCTATTTTTTTGTTATTTTAGTGTGCTATCAATAAGATACTAATTCACCTGATTCCCAGTTGTATACGGAGCACAACAATGACAACCCCTGCCTGTGAGGCGGTTAAAACCCGCCATAAGGAAACATCCCTTATTTTTCCGATAGCCGCCCTGGCGGTGCTGGTGCTGTGGAGTTCCACCCAGTCACTGCCGGGGATCATCGGAATTAACGCACTGGCGCTGGTCGCCATTCTCAGCAGTGCGTTCAGCGTAGTACGCCACGCGGACGTGCTGGCCCATCGTCTGGGGGAGCCTTACGGTTCACTTATTCTCAGCCTGTCGGTGGTGATTCTGGAAGTCAGCCTGATTTCCGCCCTGATGGCCACCGGCGAGGCGGCCCCCACCCTGATGCGCGACACCTTATACTCCATTATTACTATCGTTACCGGCGGCCTGGTGGGCTTCGCCCTGCTGATGGGCGGGCGGAAATTTGCCACCCAGTATGTGAACCTGTTTGGTATTAAACAGTATCTGATGGCCATCTTCCCGCTGGCGATCATTGTGCTGGTCTTCCCCACCGCGCTGCCGGGCGGCAATTTTACCACCGGCCAGGCCGTGATGGTGGCGCTGATCTCTGCCGCCATGTACGGGGTATTTTTGCTGATTCAGACCAAAACCCACCAGAATCTGTTTGTTTATGAGCACGAAGACGAGAGCGACGACGACGATCCCCACCACGGTAAGCCCTCTGCCCACAGCAGTAAATGGCACGCGGCCTGGCTGATTGTGCATCTGGTGGCGGTGATTTCAGTCACCAAAATGAACGCCCGCCCGCTGGAGTCGCTGCTGTCGACCCTGAATGCGCCGGTGGCCTTTACCGGCTTCCTGGTGGCGTTGCTGATCCTCTCCCCGGAAGGGCTCGGGGCCATTAAAGCGGTGCTGAATAACCAGGTGCAGCGCGCCATGAATCTGTTTTTCGGCTCGGTTCTGGCGACCATTTCACTGACCGTGCCCTGTGTAACGATCATCGCCATTCTGACCGGTAACGAGCTGGTCTTTGGTCTGGAGGCGCCGGAGCTGGTGGTGATGTGTGCAGCACTGGTGCTGTGCCATATTTCCTTCTCAACCGGGCGCACTAACGTGCTTAATGGCTCGGCGCATCTGGCGCTGTTTGCCGCCTATCTGATGACGATTTTTGCCTGACACTCCGCAGTAAAAAAAATACCGACGCCCTGGCGTCGGTATTTTTATTTGCACTTTCGGCATTACTTGCTGGTATCAAGTTCCGGGAAACTTTTCACCAAATCATCGATGGCTTTCATCTGCTTCAGGAACGGCTCGAGCTTATCCAGCGGCAGCGCGGACGGGCCGTCGCAACGGGCGTGTTCCGGATCCGGGTGCGCCTCAATAAACAGCCCCGCAATGCCCACCGCCATACCGGCACGGGCCAGCTCAGTCACCTGGGCGCGACGCCCGCCGGAAGCCGCACCAAACGGATCGCGGCACTGCAGGGAGTGGGTCACATCAAAAATCACCGGGCTGTTACCGGTGGCGTTTTTCATCACCCCGAAGCCCAGCATATCCACGACCAGGTTGTCATAGCCGAAGTTGCTGCCCCGGTCGCAGAGGATAACCTTGTCGTTGCCGCCTTCATGGAATTTATCCACGATATTGCCCATCTGCCCCGGGCTGACAAACTGCGGTTTTTTCACGTTGATCACCGCCCCGGTTCTGGCCATCGCTTCCACAAGATCGGTCTGGCGGGCCAGGAAGGCAGGCAGTTGGATCACGTCCACCACCTCAGATACCGGCTGCGCCTGCTGCGGTTCATGGACATCCGTGATGATTTTCACACCAAAGGTCTGTTTCAGCTCCTGGAAGATTTTCATCCCTTCTTCCAGGCCCGGGCCACGATATGAGTGAATAGAGGAACGGTTCGCCTTATCGAAAGAGGCTTTAAACACATACGGGATCCCCAGTCTGTCGGTAACATCCACGTAGTGCTCGCAAATGCGCATCGCCAGGTCCCGTGACTCCAGCACATTCATACCGCCGAACAGGACAAATGGCAGGTCGTTGGCAACCTTGATATCGCCAATGCTAACTACTTTCTGTTTCATATTTTCGCCTTATCAGGTGTAAATCTGAGTGCCGCAACGCACAATCAGTGCAGGGTAACCGGTTTATTCGAAATGGTGTTCATCTGGGCTTTGATCATTTCGCTTATCGGATCTTCCGGACAGTGTTCAATAAAATAGCTGAAATCATTAAGCGCCACATGTTCGCAGTCCAGCTGGGCATAGATAAGCCCCCGGTCGCGGATCTCGTAAGGATCTTCCGGGTTAAACTGCAACAGCACTTCACTGGTGCGCAGGGCCAGCTCCAGCTGGCGCTCCTCCATCAGTGAGGATTTCAGGGTATCGAGCAGTTTGCGGATCACTTCCGCATTATCGGACTCTTCCAGATCTTCATTAAAGAGCTGGGCCGAAGGGCCGATATTGCCCTTCAGCCACACCTCAAGGGTGTGCTCATCAAGGCTTTCGCCATTGAACGGGTTAATCAGCCACATTTCGCCGTCCATCCAGTCTGCCCGCAGCAGTAACTGGGTGGGGAAAATCACCGGCATCAGCGGGATATCCAGCTGCTCTGCCACCCACAGCAAAATAGCCCCCAGCGACGCAGCGCTCCCCTCACGGCTGGCAAGGACCTTATCCAGCCACAGGGCGTCGGATAACTTATAGACGCCGCTCACATCACGGAATCCCCACTCGCCGTAGAACAGCGCCAGCAGTTTCTCCAGTTGTAGATCATGGTGCTGCCCGGCGCAAATCTCTTCCCGGGCCAGTTTTACCAGCTTATCCAGCTGGTCACGAACATCCTTTTCCGGGAAGTCCTCGCGGATATTGCGTGCAATTAAGATCATGCCTTCGCAAAGCGGCGCTTTGTTGAATTCGAAATCGGCCAACAACTTCATACTTTCCCCGGTGGTAATAGTGTTCGGTGGCGCGGCGGCTAATAAGCGCGCACCACCCGTTCCGGTAAGCGGCGGTTATACGCCCTCACCGGCCGCCAGACCACGGGTGACCCGGCGCAGTAAAATCTAAACGGCGTAAATGATAACGCTAAATAACGAAAGCGTCAGCCCGGATAACGGCCCGCGGTTAAGCGCTCATTCCCGCCGTAATCCCGGCAGGTCTCTACCTGCTGGTAACCGCTCTGGCAAAAGAGCTGCCGGACCGCCTCCCCCTGCTGCCAGCCGTGCTCCAGCAGTAGCCAGCCGCCGGGCTCCAGATACCCCCGGGCCTGGTCGACCAGCAGCGCCAGATCACTGAGGCCGTGATCCCCTGCCACCAGCGCACTGCGCGGCTCAAAACGCACATCGCCCCGGGCCAGATGCGGATCCTGGTCATCAATATAGGGAGGGTTGCTGGTAATCAGCGCGAACTGTTCACCGCTCAGGGCACTGAACCAGTCGCTCTGCCTGATGGTGATATTACGGATATCCAGCTGGCGGGCATTACGCTGCGCCAGGGCCACCGCCTCTGCCACCAGATCGGTGGCGTACACCTGGCTCTCCGGCCGTTCACTGGCCAACGCCAGCGCAATCGCGCCGGTGCCGGTGCCCAGATCCAGGATCCGGCAGGGGCCCGCCGGTAAGCGCGCCAGCGCCTGCTCGACCAGGCACTCGGTGTCCGGGCGCGGAATAAGTGTCACCGGGGAGACAAACAGCGGCAGCGACCAGAACTCCCGGGTGCCGGTAATATGCGCTACCGGCTCACCCTGAGCCCGGCGCGCCAGCAACGCCGCCAGGCGCTGCTGTTGCCCGCCGCTCAGGGCGGTTTCGTCAAATGCCATAATGAACGTGCGGCTCTTGCCGGTCACCAGACCAAGCAGGATCTCCGCATCCCGGCGCGGGCTCTCGCTGGCGCTCAGTTGCGCCACCGCCTGCTGTAACCACTCCCGGAAGGTCATTATTCCTGCTCGGACAAGGCGGCCAGCTGATCGGCCTGGAACTCCTGGACAATCGGCTCAATCAGCATATCCAGTTTTCCTTCCATGGCTTCATCCAGCCGGTACAGCGTCAGGTTAATCCGGTGATCGGTCACCCGCCCCTGGGGGAAGTTATAGGTGCGGTTACGGTCACTGCGATCGCCGCTGCCCAGCAGGTTACGCCGGGTGGAGGCCTCTTCCTGCTGGCGTTTGGCAAGCTCCGCCGCCCGGATACGCGCACCCAGAACCGACATGGCCTTGGCCTTGTTCTTGTGCTGGGAGCGTTCATCCTGGCACTCCACCACAATGCCGGTAGGCAGGTGGGTAATACGAATGGCCGAATCGGTGGTGTTAACGTGCTGACCCCCGGCCCCGGAAGAGCGGAAGGTATCAATGCGCAGATCCGCCGGGTTAATGTCCGGCAGTTCCGCTTCCGGCAGCTCCGGCATTACCGCCACAGTACAGGCAGAGGTATGAATACGCCCCTGGGATTCGGTGGCCGGAACACGCTGCACCCGGTGACCACCGGATTCAAACTTCAGGCGGCCATAGACCCCGTCGCCGCTGATTTTGGCGATAACTTCTTTAAAGCCCCCGTGCTCACCTTCGCTGGCGCTCATCACTTCCACACGCCAGCGGCGGGATTCCGCATAGCGGCTGTACATACGGAACAGATCCCCGGCAAACAGCGCCGCTTCATCGCCGCCGGTTCCGGCGCGGATTTCCACAAAGGCGTTGCGTTCGTCATCCGGATCTCTGGGCAGCAGCAGCACCTGAAGCTCGGTTTCCAGCGCTTCCCGCTGTTGTCTGGCGGCCTGTAACTCTTCCTGCGCCATCTCTTTCATTTCCGGATCGTCGAGCATGCTTTCCGCAGTTTCGATATCTTCCTGGTTTTGCCGCCACTGCAGAAAGCAGCGCGCAACATCACTGAGCTGGGCATATTCTTTTGACAGGGCGCGAAACCGGTCCTGGTCTGCGATGGTGTCCGCATCTCCCAGCAGGGCCTGAACTTCCTGATGGCGTTCGTATAAGGCTTCCAGTTTTGCGACGATAGAAGGCTTCATGGGCAGTGATTGACCTTTTAATAATAAGAATGGGTATGTGCTAATCCAGCCCGAGGCTGTCGCGTAACATTTGCAGGCGGGTTTCATCCCCGTCACGGGCGGCCTGCTGCAGTGCTTTGGTGGGTGAGTGGATCAGGCGGTTGGTTAGTTTACGGGCCAGATCTTCAAGGATCTCGCCCGCATCGGCCCCCTGTTGCAGGGCGGCCAGCGCTTTGGCGCTCAGCTCATCGCGCACCGTTTCAGCCTGATTGCGGTAATCGCGGATGGTCTCGCTGGCGCTCTGGGCGCGCAGCCAGGACATAAATTCGCCGGTTTCCTGTTCAACAATGCTTTCAGCCTGCACGGCAGCGGCTTTGCGCTGATCCATATTGTGCTGGATGATAGCCTGCAGATCGTCCACCCCGTACAGGTAGGCGTTTGCCACGTTGCCCACTTCCGGCTCCACATCCCGTGGCACCGCGATATCCACCAGCAGCACCGGCTGGTTGCGGCGGGCTTTCATGGCCCGCTCCACCATCCCCTTGCCGATAATCGGCAGCGGGCTGGCTGTCGAGCTGATAACGATATCCGCGTCTTTCAGGCGGGTATCAATATCCGCAAGGCCAATAACCTCCGCACCCACTTCATCCGCCAGCTGCTGAGCGCGCTCCCGGGTGCGGTTGGCAATAATCATGTTTTTAACCCGGTGCTCACGCAGATGGCGCGCCACCAGTTCAATGGTCTCCCCGGCGCCCACCAGCAGTACGGTTACCCCGGAAAGTGATTCAAAGATCTGCCGCGCCAGAGTACAGGCGGCAAAGGCCACCGATACCGCACTGGCGCCGATGTCCGTTTCGGTACGCACCCGTTTCGCCACGGAGAACGACTTCTGAAACATGCGCTCCAGTTCACTGGCGCTGGCGTGGCCCGCGTGGGAATCGGCAAAGGCTTTTTTCACCTGGCCCAGGATCTGCGGCTCACCGAGGATCATCGAATCCAGCCCGCTGGCAACCCGCATCAGGTGGCTCACCGCATCGTTATTACGGTGCCAGTAAATGCTGGCGCGCAGTTCGGCTTCGTTCAGATTATGGTAATCGCACAGCCAGTGAATCAGCTGTTCCTGGAGGTTTTCCTGCTCTTCAACGCTCAGGTAGAGCTCGGTGCGGTTGCAGGTAGATAACACAACGCCGCCCTGCACCATTGGCTGGGCAAGCAGACTTGTCAGCGCCTGGTCGAGGGTATCCGGCGAAAACGTTACGCGTTCTCGCAGCGACACTGGTGCGGTTTTATGGTTAATACCTAATGCTAACAGAGTCATTTGAACGGAAATAGTACCGGCATTGCTAAGGATTTCTGCCAGCATCATACAGGATGCTGCAGATCAATAAAAGGGAGCCGCCCCTTTAGGAGTAATAGATAATTTAATGATTTCTGACAACTTGGCGTAGACGCTTTTCATCGTGACGGCTAGCATGATCACATATTACGAAGACTATCCAAGGATGTGCTGCCATTATGTTTACCTTCCGCTTGCGCCCGCTGCGTTTACTCCCGCTTGCCAGCCTGTTACTGGCGGCCTGTGCCACAACCCCACCCCAGGGGCCGGGGAAAAGCCCAACCGCTCCCCAGTGGAAACAGCACCAGACGGCGGTGACACAGCTTTCCCAGTATCAGACCCGGGGGGCCTTTGCCTACCTGTCTGATGATCAGCGGGTGTACGCGCGCTTCTTCTGGCAGCAAACCGGCCAGGATCACTACCGGCTGCTGCTGACCAACCCGCTGGGCAGTACCGAAATGTCCCTGACCGCCCGGCCCGGCACCGTGCAGCTGATTGACAACAAAGGCAAAAGCTACACCTCAGACAACGCCGAAGAGATGATTGCCCGACTCACCGGCATGGCGATTCCTATCGATAACCTGCGGGCCTGGATGCTCGGCCTGCCGGGTAAAGCCACCGACTACACCCTTGATGATAAATACCGCCTGCGCTCACTGAACTACACCACAGAAGATGGCCGCCACTGGCAGGTGAATTACAGCAGCTATAACGACGCCCAGCCGCCACTGCCCACCAATATGGAGCTTACCGAAGGCAGCCAGCGCATTAAGCTGCGCATGGATAACTGGATTGTGAAATAAGCTATGACATCGCGCTGGCCGTCTCCGGCTAAACTTAATCTGTTTTTGTATATTACCGGCCGTCGCCCTGACGGCTACCACAATCTGCAGACCCTGTTCCAGTTCCTGGACTACGGGGACACGCTGCTTATTACCCCACGCCAGGACGGGCAGCTTATCCTGACCACGCCCGTTCCCGGGGTCGCCACTGACGACAACCTGATTATACGTGCCGCCCGGTTACTGATGGCGAAGGCCCGCCTGGCGGGCACGCTGCCCCCCGGTGCCGGGGCCAGCCTTGGGGTAGAAAAGCGCCTGCCCATGGGCGGCGGGCTGGGCGGCGGCTCTTCTGACGCCGCCACCGTGCTGGTGGTGCTTAACCACTTGTGGGATACCGGGTTTTCTCTGGCTGAGCTTGCGCAGCTCGGCCTGCAGCTTGGGGCGGATGTGCCGGTGTTTGTTCAGGGGCATGCGGCGTTTGCCCAGGGGGTCGGCGAGCAGCTGACACCGGTTGATCCGCCAGAAAAATGGTATCTGGTTGCCCATCCGGGTGTGAGCATTCCGACACCGGTTATTTTTGGCGATCCGGAACTGCGCAGAAATACACCAGTCAGGTCAATAGAAAAGTTGCTAAAATGTGAATTTAGCAATGATTGCGAGGATATCGCGAGAAAACGTTTCCGCGAGGTTGATGCACTCCTTTCCTGGCTGTTAGAATACGCGCCGTCGCGCCTGACCGGGACAGGGGCTTGTGTGTTTGCTGAATTTGACACCGAGACCGCTGCCAGGCAGGTGCTTGAGCAAGCCCCGGAATGGCTACATGGGTTTGTTGCGCGGGGGGCGAATGTCTCTGCGCTACACCGGGTTATTTCCGGGCAAGCTGAGTGTTGGTGACAACGTCACCCTGTTTCAGACGTTGCATCGCGCTCAATTTAATCACACCGCCTGGATGGTGTACCACTCCCCCGCTTTATGCGCTGGTCATCATCCACCACTGGACGCATGCCTGAGGTTTTTCTCGTGCCTGATATGAAGCTTTTTGCTGGTAACGCCACACCGGAACTAGCACAACGTATTGCCAACCGCCTGTACACTTCTCTCGGCGACGCCGCCGTAGGTCGCTTTAGCGACGGCGAAGTCAGCGTACAAATCAATGAAAACGTCCGCGGTGGTGATATTTTCATCATCCAGTCCACTTGTGCTCCTACTAACGACAACCTGATGGAACTGGTTGTTATGGTTGATGCCCTGCGCCGCGCATCCGCAGGCCGTATCACCGCTGTTATCCCTTATTTCGGTTATGCCCGTCAGGACCGCCGCGTTCGCTCCGCCCGCGTGCCTATCACCGCGAAAGTGGTAGCGGATTTCCTCTCCAGCGTTGGGGTTGACCGTGTGCTGACCGTTGACCTGCACGCTGAGCAGATCCAGGGGTTCTTTGACGTGCCGGTAGACAACGTCTTCGGTAGCCCGATTCTGCTGGAAGATATGCTGCAGAAAAACTTCGACAACCCTATCGTGGTTTCCCCGGATATCGGTGGTGTTGTGCGCGCCCGCGCTATCGCTAAACTGCTGAACGATACCGATATGGCCATCATCGACAAACGCCGCCCGCGCGCGAACGTGTCTCAGGTGATGCATATTATCGGTGACGTTGCCGATCGCGACTGCGTCATGGTCGACGATATGATCGATACCGGCGGCACCCTGTGCAAAGCGGCAGAAGCCCTCAAAGAGCGCGGTGCCAAGCGCGTATTCGCGTACGCCACCCACCCGATCTTCTCCGGCAATGCTATCGAAAACATCCGTAACTCCGTTATTGATGAATTTATCGTTTGTGACACCATCCCGCTGTCACCGGAAATCAAAGCTCTGGGCAAAGTCCGCACGCTGACACTGTCCGGCATGCTGGCAGAAGCGATTCGTCGTATCAGCAACGAAGAATCCATCTCTGCGATGTTCGAGCATTAATTGCTGTAAAGAGAAAAAACCCGCTGCGGCGGGTTTTTTCGTTTATTGCCCCCGGAATTTCCACGGGTTATTGCTATACCTTTGTAGACCTTTTTATTTTTTGCGTTTTCACTACTCATGGAAGGATTCATGAAACAACACTCGCTTTTCCAGGTACTGCCGTTCCGCGCCCTGGTGAACGCCTGCTGGCATGAAAAATATACCTCATCACGTTTTATTCGCGATTTAATCGCCGGGTTAACGGTGGGGATTATCGCTATTCCGCTGGCGATGGCTCTGGCCATTGGTAGCGGGGTGGCCCCCCAGTACGGGCTGTATACCTCCGCCGTGGCCGGGATTGTGATTGCGGTCTGTGGCGGCTCACGCTTTAGCGTCTCCGGGCCGACGGCGGCATTTGTGGTGATCCTGTACCCGGTCGCCCAGCAGTTTGGTCTGGCGGGGTTGTTAATTGCCACCCTGCTGTCGGGCATTTTCCTGATCCTCTTCGCCCTCGCCCGTTTTGGCCGGCTGATTGAGTATATCCCCCTGTCGGTGACCCTCGGGTTTACCTCCGGTATCGGGATAACCATCGCCACCATGCAGCTGAAAGATTTCTTCGGGCTGACCGTGGCCCATATGCCGGAAAGCTACCCGGCCAAAGTGGCCGCGCTGGTTATGGCTATGCCCACCATACAGTGGGGGGATGCGCTGGTCGGTATTGTGACCCTTGCGGTGCTGATCCTCTGGCCGCGGCTGGGGGTAAAACTGCCCGGCCACCTGCCCGCCGTGCTGGCCGGTTGTGCGGTTATGGTGATTGCCGACCAGCTTGGCGCCCAGGTCGCCACTATTGGCTCCCGCTTCCACTATGTGCTGGCAGACGGCACCCAGGGGAACGGGATCCCGCAGCTGCTGCCGCAACTGGTGCTGCCGTGGAATATTCCCGGTTCGGATTTCGCGCTGAACTGGGACACCATCCGCCTGCTGCTGCCGGCGGCGTTTTCCATGGCGGTGCTCGGGGCCATTGAATCCCTGCTGTGCGCCGTGGTGCTGGACGGCATGACCGGCACCAAACATAACGCCAACGGTGAGCTGCTCGGCCAGGGGATCGGTAACCTTGTGGCGCCGTTCTTCGGCGGTATTACCGCCACCGGTGCCATTGCCCGCTCTGCTGCCAACGTGCGGGCCGGGGCCACATCACCGGTGGCGGCGATTATCCACTCCCTGCTGGTGATCCTCGCCCTGCTGGCGCTGGCGCCACTGCTCTCCTGGCTGCCGCTCTCCGCCATGGCCGCCCTGCTGCTGATGGTGGCCTGGAACATGAGTGAGGCCCACAAGGTTATCAACCTGCTGCGCCGCGCCCCGCGCGACGATATTATCGTCATGCTGATTTGTATGTCCCTGACGGTACTGTTCGATATGGTTATCGCGATAAGTGTCGGGATTGTGCTGGCATCACTGCTGTTTATGCGCCGTATCGCCAGTATGACCCGGCTTGTCGCGCTGGAGACCGGACACCCGGACGATGTGCTGGCCCTGCGTATCACCGGCCCGCTGTTCTTTGCCGCAGCGGAGAAAATCTTCACCGAACTGGCAAACCGCCAGCAGGGTATGCGGGTTATCGTTTTACAGTGGGATATGGTGCCCCTGCTGGATGCCGGTGGCCTGGACGCGCTGCAGCGCTTTATTGCCAAGTTGCCGGAAGGGTGCGAGCTGCGGATAAGCAACCTGCAGTTTCAGCCACTGCGCACGCTGGCCCGGGGCGGTATTCAGCCGATCCACGGTAAGCTGGCCTTCTTCCCGGATGTACGGGAGGCGATGCTGGATTTACAGCCATAAAACAGTAAAGGGCGACATCGCTGTCGCCCTGATAGTTTTACCGGTGGTTTTTTCAGCCGTGGCGAGGATTGCGACGGCAGCGTTTATCATAATGGCGCACCCACCAGTAACGATCGGTAACGCGCTCACGACCACCAACTCGCGCACCGGCAAGCCAGAGAATGGCCCCCACAAAAATACTCAGCAAGGCACCGTGCTCAAAGTATTGCGGAAGATTGATTTGGGGAAGCTGATTAAGAATGGAATAGCCAATCCCGACAACCATAACGACCAGCCCCAGTCCCATCAGGACATTACCCAGTAACGAAGCGTGTTTGCGTTTCATATGTCACCCCCGGTATGTCTGCCTGGCGGGGAATATCCCCTTTCCTTGTAAGAGTAAGTATAGCGGAGCCATGTTTCATGTTCTGCGCAAATGATCACATTTGGTCAACAAAACTTTACAAATAATGCGTTGAATTACATGAAATTCGAATCATTACCAAATGCAGTTATCTCTGCGCCGCGAAGCGCTTTGTCATTCCCGGGCGGGCACAGTAAACTAGGTGCCGTTTTTTCGTTTGCTATCTCTTTTTCAGGAAAGTTACGTGACCATTAAATTGATTGTCGGCCTGGCCAACCCCGGCGCAGAATATGCCGCCACCCGCCACAATGCGGGCGCATGGTATGTGGATCTGCTGGCCGGGAACGCGCGTGCGCCACTGAAGGAAGAGCCTAAATTCTATGGCTATACTGCCCGCCTCACCCTTGAGGGGCAGGATGTCCGCCTGCTGGTTCCCACCACCTTTATGAATCTTAGCGGTAAAGCCGTGGCGGCCATGGCGACTTTTTACCGCATTAACCCGGATGAGATCCTCGTCGCCCATGATGAGCTGGATCTGCCGCCGGGCGTGGCAAAATTTAAACTCGGGGGTGGCCACGGTGGCCACAACGGCCTGAAGGACATTATCAGTAAGCTGGGTAATAACCCGAATTTTTACCGTTTGCGGGTGGGAATTGGCCATCCGGGCGATAAAAACAAAGTTGTCGGTTTTGTGCTGGGTAAACCCCCGGTTAGCGAGCAGAAACTGATTGATGAAGCCATTGACGAGGCGGCGCGCTGCACGGATCTCTGGCTCCGGGAGGGGCTGACCAAAGCCACTAACCGGTTACACGCCTTTAAAGCGCAATAACCGGCGCCGGGGGGCGTATTTGCCCTCCGGAAAACGCCATTTTTGTGTATACTATCGGGATATTTTTCTTTTCAGCACGGGTTTTTATTTAACCCGCTGATTATAAAGCAATTAAGGTGATCTGAACCATGGGATTCAAATGCGGTATCGTCGGCCTGCCGAACGTTGGTAAATCTACCCTTTTCAATGCGCTTACCAAAGCCGGGATCGAAGCAGCAAACTTCCCGTTTTGTACCATTGAGCCAAACACCGGCGTCGTCCCCATGCCTGACCCGCGTCTGGACAAACTGGCGGAAATCGTCAAACCTCAGCGTATTCTGCCCACCACGATGGAGTTTGTGGATATCGCCGGTCTGGTTAAAGGCGCATCCAAAGGTGAAGGCCTGGGCAACCAGTTCCTGACCAATATTCGCGAAACAGAAGCTATCGGCCACGTGGTGCGCTGCTTTGAGAATGACAACATTATTCACGTTTCCGGGCGCGTTAACCCGGCGGAAGATATTGATGTCATCAATACTGAGCTGGCCCTATCTGATCTGGACACCTGCGAGCGCGCTATCCACCGCGTGCAGAAGAAAGCCAAAGGCGGCGATAAAGACGCCAAAGCCGAGCTGGCGGCGCTGGAAAAATGCCTGCCGCAGCTGGAAAACGCCGGTATGCTGCGCGCCCTGGATCTGACTGAGGAAGACAAAGCGGCGATCCGCTATCTGAGCTTCCTGACCCTGAAACCGACCATGTATATCGCCAACGTGAACGAAGACGGTTTTGAAAATAACCCGTACCTCGATCAGGTGCGTGAAATCGCCGCGAAGGAAGGCTCCGTTGTGGTTCCGGTGTGTGCCGCAGTAGAAGCGGATATCGCTGAGCTGGACGACGAAGAGCGCGATGAGTTTATGGCCGAGCTGGGCATTGAAGAGCCGGGCCTGAACCGCGTGATCCGCGCGGGCTACGCGCTGCTGAACCTGCAGACCTACTTCACCGCCGGGGTCAAAGAAGTGCGCGCCTGGACTATCCCGGTGGGGGCAACCGCACCGCAGGCCGCCGGTAAAATTCATACCGACTTCGAAAAAGGCTTTATCCGCGCCCAGACCATCTCTTTTGACGACTTCATCACCTACAAAGGTGAACAAGGCGCTAAAGAAGCCGGGAAGATGCGCGCCGAAGGGAAAGACTACATCGTGAAAGACGGCGATGTGATGAACTTCCTGTTTAACGTCTAAATAAAACCTGTCGTCTCATGAGAGCTTACTGGTTCTCATAAGTAGCGACAAAAACAATAAAATCCACGCAATTGCGTGGATTTTATTGTCTATAGCCCCCCAGTAGCCGTGCCAGCGATTGTAATCGCATTCGATATAATTGAACACCGTTGCCCACATTATCTCCCGGCAGGCAAAGTGTTCTCCGTGGATACATTCCACTTTCAGCGTGTGAAAGAAGCTTTCCACGCAGAAATTATCGTAGCAACAGCCCCTTGCGCTCATACTGCACCACAGATTATGCCGTTTCAGCAAGGCCTGATAATCCGATGAGCAGTATTGCCCACCGCGATCGGTATGAACGATGACGCTCTGCGGCCGCTTACGTCGCCACAGCACCATCTGTAGCGCGTCGCAGACAAGCTATGCCGTCATCCGTGATAACATTGACCAACCGGTAACAGCCCGCGACCACAGGTCAATGACCACGGCAAGGTATATAACCAGCCTTCATCCGTGCATAAGTACGTGATATCACCTGCCCACTTCTGGTTCGGGCCGCTGGCGCTGGAGTCCTGCTTTAGCAGGTTCTCAGACACCGGCAGTCCGTGCTCACGATAACTAACCAGGCTGAACTTCCGTGAAACCTTAGCGTGAAGCCTTAGCGCGCAGCCCCTGACAGCGCAGACTGAAAACTCTATGCACGCCAGCTAAGCTGTTGTCACCTCATACTGATCTTAATCATTAATAATAATTTTTTCACAATTTACACTGACACATAGTGTCATTAGTCGGCATTACACTAAATGACAATTTCTACCGGTAAGGAGGCTAATGTGAGCAATTCTCCAGGGTCATACGAAAAACTGGCTAGTCGTCTTGCAGCTATTATCGTTTTGCTTCATCAGCAGGAGCACATTACACGTGAGCAGTTAGCCGGTATGTTTCAAGTTTCCGTTCGTACCGTATTTAGGGATCTAAACCGACTGAGTTCCATAGTTGAGCATATTCATGGTGACAGTTACCGACTATCACCAGGGTTTCGTCAATCCTTACAAATGAATGATATTAATAAATTGATAAATAACTTAGGAATTCCTACGTTATTTTCGGGACAAAACCCAACTTTCTGGACTGCACTTTTGAAAGATAGTGGCCTTCCACAATTATTGATTAAACCATTAGCTCCGGAAAAAATCACTGAAACCTCATTTTCGCATAATTTCAGTCAACTGAGTCTGTCGATTAACGAGCACAGATACTGCTCATTTCTGTATAAAAACAGATCTCGATACATACAGCCATATCGACTGGTAAATGTAAAAAATATCTGGTACCTCGCCGCAATGGAAAAGGAAAACCTTAAAGGTTTTCTTCTCAGTGGAATCACATGGTTGAAGATAAGCGATGAAAAATTTATCCCTGAAAAATCGATAGAACAGTGTATCGATGAAGAGGATGATGTTTGGTTTAGTCTGAATAAATTCCAAGTTCTTCTTCATGTGGATGCCAGTGTTGCAGGTTATTTTCTTCGCCGAAGCGTACTCCCAGGTCAGGTAATCACTCAGCATAACAAAGACGGAAGCCTTGAAGTCTCCTGCAAAATTGCAGATGAGCGTCAGTTGCTGCCATGGGTACGCTACTGGCTTCCTAATTTGAAAATTCTGTCACCTAAGTCATTGCAGTCAGAACTTAAGGCACAGTTAGCTGAAGCATTAATCAGGTTTACTGACACAAGTAATAGATGAATAAGGATATAAATCATGATTGAGAATAATGAAGCACCTTTGCTTCCTGATTTGCCACACATCACTAACGATCTCTTTCAGGAACAACTAACTGATACTTTCTCAAAGGATTTTCACAGCGCCGGTGGAAATACGGAGTCAACAGGTAGACTAATAAAAGATTTTGTGCATGGAGCGAGCCTTGAAAGAAATGTTGAGCCAAAAAACTGGCTTGTCACTCAGTTCCGTAAGCATGCTGACCTTTGGGATAATGATGAGTCACTTGTACGTGATGCTGATGATATTGTTAATACTATTCACCACCAGCAAGAGCTTAAAGCCTCTCTAGCCGCATCCCTTCATAAGGGAAAAACACGTAATAACTGGATCGGCAAAGAGCTGGAACGTTCAGCCAAGAATCATGGCGTAATCAATGTCGGAGATTATGCCCGAGGTATTGATGATGCCCTCACCCAAGCAAACGAACTGATGAAGGCGACAATTACCCGCAACGATGGTCAGTTCAGTCAGGCGCGAAATCTGGATGGCTTTATAGCAGAAGTTCATCACGTTAACACATTTAATGTGAATGCAAAGGCCGCTGGCTCTTCCGCACGGGCTGAGCTTGTCGTCAAGTAGACTGGCCCCATAGATCACCAGACACTTCGCCTCTCTTAAAATAAGAGGTAGTCTTGGAACTATGTTTAACACCAGTCAGAATAATAAGATGGTTGAAGTGTTATCAGGACCTGAGCGGCGTCGGCGTCGTACTCCACAGGAAAAAATTGCCATTATTCAGCAGACTATGGAGCCGGGCATGACCGTGTCCCACGTTGCCCGTCTGCATGGCATAAATGCCAACCAGATCTTCAAATGGCGAAAACAGTATGAAGAGGGATCGCTGACTGCTGTTACTGCCGGTGAAGATGTTGTCCCGGCCTCCGAACTGGCAGCAGCCAATAAGCAAATCCGCGAACTCCAGCGACTTCTGGGTAAAAAGACGATGGAAGCCGAAATACTCAAAGAAGCCGTGGAGTTCGGCCGGGCAAAAAAATGGATTGCGCATGCGCCCTTGTTGCCCGGGGACGACGACTAACCGACGTCTGCCGGAGTATCGGTGTGTCGCGTGCGCAACTGAGTATCAGGGTTCACCGGCCCTCTGACTGGCAGGATCGCAGACGGCAATCCCATTTTGACGACAGCGCTGTGTTATCCCGAATAAGCACGGAGGTGGCTGACCTGCCGACGTATGGTTATCGCCGTGTATGGGCGTTGCTGCGACGGGAGTCAGAGCGGAAGGGTCTGCCAGTGGTTAACGCAAAGCGGGTATATCGTATTATGCGAGCCCACCATCTGCTCATTGAGCGTAAGCCTGCTGAGCCTTGCCGGAAGCGGGCCCATAAGGGGCGTGTAGCGGTGGCTGAGAGCAACCGGCGCTGGTGCTCAGATGGCTTCGAGTTCCGTTGTGACAATGGCGAAAAGCTGCGGGTGACCTTCGCGCAGGACTGCTGTGACAGGGAGATAATCGACTGGGCAGCCAGTACCGGAGGCTATGACAAAGAAACGGTGCAGGATGTCATGTTGGGTGCGGTAGAAAAACGCTTCGGAAGGGAGTTGCCCACAGAGTCGCTGGAATGGCTGACGGATAACGGTTCAGCGTACAGGGCGCATGAAACGCGGGCGTTCGCTCGGATGTTGGGACTGGAGCCGTGCACAACAGCAGTCCGCAGCCCGGAAAGCAACGGCATAGCAGAAAGCTTCGTGAAGACGATAAAGCGGGATTACATCAACATGATGCCGAAACCGGACAGCCAGGCAGCGGTGATGAACTTGGCGGTGGCGTTCAGTCATTACAACGAACATCATCCGCACAGCGCGCTGGGATATCGCTCACCACGGGAATATAGACGCAGAAAGTTATCGCAACCGTAAGAGAGAAAAGGTGTCTGGATATATAGGGGCAAATCCATCAAGCCCGGAAATGCATTTGGAAAGAACTCAGTAGATATTCAGATAAAAGATGGTACTGGCAAAGTTGTTCGTCGCTACCAGTCCAAATATGGTTCGGATGCGGCCAGCACAGAAAAACTCTTTGAACATGGCGATTATCGAGGCCAAGGCTCCCTTGTTCCTAAGGGACATTCAGCAGCCATGCAAAGAAAATCAGTGGAGTCCATTGATTATGATGGAGTTAAATCTACACCTTTATCCAAAGAAGATGCCGTTCGTCAGCGTGAAGATGTTCATAACAAACAGCAGTCTCCTAATCTGGACTGGGGAGCAGCTGATACTGTTGTCATAGGAAAGCAAATTGGCAAAACAGCCTTAATTTCAGCAGGGTTAGGTGTATGTTTTCAGGGGGGCAGGATTGCTGTTCGTCGTGTCTGGAATCGCATATGCGGTAATGAAAACGCCCCTGTTGTAGACGACTTACGTGAGTTCATAGACACGTCACTTAAGACCGCAGGTAGTGCTATGCTGACAGTTGCAGTCTCAGGTGGGCTGATGGTCGCAAGCAAAAAGGGATTTTTAGGTACCCTTCTAAAAAATTCGCCAGCTGGTCGTATTGCATTACTGGGATCTGCTGTCATTGATAACTCCAGAAATATTTATGATCTTGCCCTAGGTAACATTTCCCAAGAAGAGGCTCTAGACAGAGTTGTCAGTACAACCGCTGTTACTATAACAGGCATAGTTATGGCGGAAACCGGTGTTTCTGTTGGTGCTACGATAGGGACGTTACTCGGGCCCGTGGGTACTTTCGTTGGAGGAATGGTAGGAGGAATCATTGGGGGCATGCTCGGCAGTACAATAGCGGAGAAAATGTATAGCGCCGGAAAATCAGTCGCAAAAATTAGCGTAAGAGCGATAAAGAGGGCGGCTTTAGCCCCATATCGCATGGTTAGCAGTATCTACAACTCACTGTTTAGTTAGTGGAGCAAGAAAAATATATGGACAGATCAACAATAGATCGCCTCGTATCATGTCTACATGCTGGTCATACGGGATTTTATCTCCAGAGCAGTGAGGACGAACGTATTGATGGACTACTAAAAACTGTAGCTGAAGAAACAGGGCTGCGTTTGCGGGAATGGAATTTGGCTTGGGGTTGGGTTGATTTCATATCCCGCTTACCTCTTGCAGAGGATATATACAGCCCCCCTCCTCGGCCAGAGCAGATGTTAGCAGGTCTCCTTGACGATGATCTGGAAAACACCATTTTCATTTTCCGTAACATGCGTAGTGTCCTGGCATCTTCCCCGCTTGTGGTGGCCCGGTTGCATCAATTCCTTCTTCGACTCCGCCGATACCATAAAGAAGAAAGTTGTCTGATCTGCATTGATGATCGCGTAGAGATACCATCGCTCATCGAGCCACTGATGACTCTTATCGAAATACCATTGCCTTTACGTGAAACTATAAGAGTGAGGGCACAAGAATTTATTCAGGAACACTCTTTGAGTATTACAGATGTGTTGCTAAACAGGATAAGTACAACTCTGACAGGTCTGACAATCAGCCAGATAGATCAGTCCTTGGCAGTGGCTTTAAACCAGCATAAAGTTATTAATGAAAAATCACTTGGTACACTTTTACAGGAGAAAAATCAAATAATAAGTAAAAGTGGAATTCTAGAAATCGTTAGGATCGACGAGAAACTTGATGATATTGGGGGGCTTGAAAACCTGAAGGAATGGCTCAGGCGTAAAGCCGCAATATTCCAGCGATTGTCAGAGGCCGAAGAGGCTGGTGTACAGTCACCTAAAGGTGTACTAGTGGCCGGTATGCCCGGTTGTGGCAAATCTCTGACTGCGAAAGCGGTTGCCAGCCTCTTTGAACTACCGCTGCTGCGGCTCGATATTGGTTCTCTGCTTGGTAAGTATGTGGGTGAAAGTGAGCACAACATGCGACGCGCCTTGGCGATGGCTGAGACGATCAGTCCATGTATTTTATGGGTGGACGAACTGGAGAAAGCATTCGTCGGTATAGGATCGTCAAATACCTCAGAAGTCACATCACGACTTCTAGGCTATTTTCTGACATGGATGCAGGAGAAATCCAGTGCAGTATTTGTGATCGCCACTGCAAATAACGTCACGGCCCTACCACCTGAGTTATTGCGTAAAGGGCGCTTTGATGAGGTCTTTTACGTCGGGTTCCCATATCTTCCTGAGCGAATGGATATTCTCGGCATTCACCTTAAATCAGTTTGGAAAAAATTTTCGCCAGAACAACAACTACAGCTTGGAATTGCGAGTCGTAACTTTGCCGGTGCCGATATTCAGAATGCAGTGAATGATGCACGTGAAAGTGCATTTCTTGCTGGCGAAGACATCGATTTTATTCGTATGAATGAGTCACTGGGACGTACAGTGCCATTGAGGGATACACTACGAGATCAAGTAACCAAATATGAAGCATTGTTTGAGAAGATGAAGCTTAGAGCCGCCTCCCATATTGATGGCCTCAACCTATCACAGATGATTGCACTGGCTGATGATACCAATCCGTTGGAACGACAACGGGTGGCTATGGCTGAAGAGTGCAGTGAAGATCTGCTTGAAAAACTAGCGAAAGATACACATCCCGATGTGCGAAGAGCTGTTTATAAAAATCCGAGCTGCACTACACGTATTCTTGCGGAGTTTATGGCACAGGCTGAAACTGATTGCAAAGTGGATCAAGAGGTCTTAGAACTGGCTTGCGTGCACCATGAAGCACCTCCCAATCTACTAGTCGCACTCATCGAGAAAGGGAAGCTTAGTGATAATATTCTTCTGAGTATTGTTGAAAAACCACATTGTACTAATATGGTTCTCGACGCATTAATGAAAAGTAAAAACGATATGGTACAAAAAGCGATTTTGAGGCACCCTCATTGCCCAAATACTTACCGTGAGGATTTTTTGCAAGATAAAAGACCTACATTCAGGGAAGCTTTAGCTCATAACCCAACTCTTAGTGAAGATCATCAGAAGAAATTGTACAGAGATATAAGACAAATTCGCCGTGCGCTAGCCACTAATCCTTCATTAAGTGACGACGTGAAGAAGTTACTGGAAAATGATACTGATCTTACTGTTTCCCTGGCATTTGCAAAAGCCCATCCCCAAAAAAATAATCAGGAAATTATTGATGGTACAGACAATGAAAAAATCTTACTTGAAAAAATTAAAATGGGTAACTCGAACGACCTTATTGAGCTAGCAAAAAACCAGACTCTGCCTACTGAAATACAATGTAAACTAGCACAAGAAGTAAAAAATGAAGCCGTCCTTGTTACACTGGCACTAAATCCGAATACCAATGCAGATACGCAAAAAATTCTGGCCCGTGACAGTAGCGAAATTGTGAAAGCAGCTCTAGTGGAAAACAACCATCTTGATGATTCCGTACAGTTGCATTTATTTCAAAATACTCCTAAGAAAACTAATTTACGATTGTTGAAAAATCAATTATTAAGTGAGAATGTCCAGTCATTAGTATTGAATGGAAAAGATATCAAATTACTAAGCATCCTAGCTCGAAATGTTTTTATTTCAAAAAAAACCATTAGTGATTTAATGAAAATCAATGATGTTTCAGTACATGCTGCATTAGCTAAAAATAAATGCATATCACATTCTCAGCAACTAGCCCTTGCTGACAAATATCAGACATTCACTATTAATAGTGCACTTTGCATAAATGAAAATATCAGCCCTGTTTTATTTCAAAGGTTTTCAAAATTTACAGGTTATCATATTGCACTCTTAAGCAATAAAAGGATCTCAGATTATGATTGCAGTGAAATAGAAGCATCCCTAGAAAAAGGGCCGATTGCGAATTTAGAACAAATTGATAAAGCACTATTTATATCAAATGAAAATCTTCCAGAAAACATACAGTCAGGACTTATCTCCATTTTTATAAACGGAAATAAAGAAAACCACATTAAATTAATTTCAAAAAATACTGGTCTATACCCATCTCAACAACATCGACTTGCCACCATAAAAAATATAAACACCCTATTAAATTTAATTTGTAACCCAGCAAGCACCAGCTCAACCATTGAGACAGCAAAAAAAACAATCAAAAACACTAATTCATTGAAAATTGCGCTAAAAGGGTTGTTATCTAGAAAGAAACAAAAACTCTATGAGAGGATAAATAAACTTTCTGAAAAGTACTCAGTTTCACCACTTGGATATATCAATGATATTAATTCAGTTCATGAACTTGAACAAAATACGATTACCATGTTACATATTGATGATATTGATTTTTTAGAAAATCTCAGCTTTGAAGTAGGTATAGATGAGTTAACAGACTCTGATGTTAATACATATAGATCTGAAAGTGACAATATAGATCATGAATATATTATATCAACCAGCCATGCAGTTCACACCTTATCAAAATTAAAATTTTTACATTTTAATAAATGACGTTTGTCGTGATTTTATAAGCGGGTGGCTTTTGAAAGTACTCCTTGTGTATTAGCCGCGACTTGATCTGATACATGGCCTTAAAAGGTTGAGAGTTACCGATTTTAATATAGAGGTCGAATCCTGATACAAAACATGAGATTCGCTCTCCCCGCTTCAGGCATTTTGCCTGCGAAAAATCCACGCCATGCGTGGATTTTTTTCATCACGACACAATGAGGATTGCATCATCCCCTCCAGGTGAGTACGCTCAGTAGGTAATCCCCCCGAAAAACCGGTGTGTTCATAGGTAGAATTTTCTCGTAATCTGAACCGGGGAGATCTCTATGAAAAAATCACGCTTTACCGACAGCCAGATCATGGCCATCCTCAAGCAGGCTGAGGCCGGAACGCCAGTTGCTGAACTGTGCCGCGAGCATGGTATGAGCAATGCCAGTTTCTACAAGTGGCGTTCACGCTTTGGCGGAATGGATGCATCCATGATGGCCCGACTAAAAGAGCTGGAAGATGAAAACCGCCGCCTGAAAAAGATGTATGCCGAAGAACGGCTCAAAGCCGAAATTATTCAGGAGGCTATGGCAAAAAAGTGGTGAAGCCATCGCAGCGAAAGCAGATGGCACAGGACGCGGTCAGGCACCGAAGCGTCAGCATACGTTTTGCCTGCCAGTTGTTTGTTGTCAGCGAAAGTTGCTATCGCTATCAGCCTCAACTGAATGAAGAAAACACGGTTATTGCTGACTGGCTACTCCGTATCACCGACAGTCAGCGCAACTGGGGTTTTGGTCTGTGCTTTTTGTACCTGCGTAACGTAAAAGGCTTTAAGTTCAATCACAAAAGGGTATACCGGATTTATTGCGAGTTGTCGCTGAACAGGCGAATTAAACCGAAAAAACGACTGAAACGGGATAAGCCCGAGCCGCTGGCGGTGCCTGAAAGCCGCAATGAATGCTGGTCGATGGACTTCATGCACGATCAACTGTCGGATGGTCGTTCCGTCCGATTGCTGAATGTTATCGATGACTTTAATCGTGAAGCGCTGGCCATTGAGGTAGATTTTTCTCTTCCCGCAAATCGTGTGGTGAGGACTCTCGAGCAACTCATTGAGTGGAAAGGTAAACCAGCAGCAATACGATGTGATAATGGGCCAGAATATACCGGCAAGATACTGATGTCATGGGCTGCTCAGCAGAATATCACCCTGCGTTTTATTCAACCCGGAAAACCTCAGCAGAATGCATATATTGAGCGATATAACCGGACTGTACGTTATGACTGGCTGGGACAGCACCTGTTTACATCACTGGACGAATTGCAGGACTATGCCACACGCTGGCAATGGTTTTATAATCATGAGCGTCCGAATATGGCACTGAATGGCTTCACGCCAATGCAGCATATTCAACGCATGACCTGATTCTACTTATCACCTCCGTTAAAAATGGGGGGATTACCAGTACAGTTAGTGGATGCGTGACGTACTCTGGTTGAGGTGCACTACTCTGAACCGGAATCCATCACAAAGAAACAAGCCTGACCTCACCAGTCGGGCTTTTTTCTTGTCTGTGACCCGCCCTGAATCCCCCCGCACTACGGCACTGGCGAAAATCCCCCCACATAGCACAGTGTCTGTTGTGATTTTTAGACGATCGGTCTATTATTTTACGCCATGAACACCACCACACCTGCACGCCCCCGGGGACGGCCCCGGAAAGACACCAGCCACCAGGATGTGCGCGCCGCACTGCTGCGCGCCGGTATCGAAGCGCTGACCGCCTCCACCTTCTCCGGCAATGGCCTTGACGGCATACTCCGGCAAGCCGGAGTGCCGAAAGGCTCGTTCTATTATTACTTTGCCAGTAAAGAGGCCTTCGGAATGGCGGTTCTGGATGCCTACGATGACTTCTTTCGCCACCTGTTAGCAAAAACCCTTGGCGATAAAACGTGCCCCCCGCTGGCGCGGATCCGGGCATTTGTGGACAGCGCCGCCCGGGGTATGGCGCGCCACCATTTTCAGCGCGGCTGCATTGTCGGCAACATGGCGCCGGAAGTGGGCCTGCTGGCCGAGCCCTTTCGCGCGCGGCTCAACCAGATCCTCACCGGCTGGCAACACCAGTTTGAAGCATGCCTGCTGGAGGCCCGCACAGCACAGGAGATTGCGCCAGACAGCGACTGCGCAAGCCTTGCGGCATTTTTCTGGACCGGCTGGGAAGGTGCCGTACTGCGCGCCCGCCTTGAGCAGCAGCGCCAGCCCCTCGACACCTTCCTTCACCACTATTTACGGCTACTGGCCAACACTTAAGGATGCATATGTACACCTCATTACTGACTGAAAAAGACGCTAACGGCTACCGCACCACCCTGTGTCAGCGCCAGTTACAGGATCTGCCCCAGGGGGATGTCACCGTCGCAATTGACTACTCATCCCTGAACTATAAAGACGCCCTGGCTATCACCGGCAAAGGGCCGATTGTGCGCAGCTTCCCGATGGTGCCGGGCATCGATTTCAGCGGCACCGTAACCGAAAGCACCCACCCGGTCTGGAAAGCCGGCGACCGGGTGATCCTGACCGGCTGGGGCGTGGGTGAAAAACACCCGGGCGGGCTGGCACAGATGGCCCGGGTCAATGGCAACTGGCTGGTCGCGCTGCCTGAAAACGCCACCACCTGGCAGGCAATGGCTATAGGCACCGCCGGGCTCACCGCCATGCTGTGCGTGGCGGCGCTGGAGCGTAACGGGATCACCCCTCAGGCAGGTACAGTGCTGGTCACCGGCGCCAGCGGCGGGGTTGGCAGCTTTGCCGTGGCCCTGCTCTCGCGCCTTGGTTACAACGTCACCGCATCGACCGGGCGCACCACAGAAAGCGAATGGCTCACCACCCTGGGGGCCAGCGCGGTTATCTCCCGTGATGAGCTAAGTAACCCGGGGAAACCGCTCCAGAAAGAGCGCTGGGCCGCAGTGATTGATACGGTAGGCAGCCACACCCTCGCCAACGCCTGCGCCAGCGTGCAGTACGGTGGCGTGGTCGCCGCCTGCGGCATGGCACAAGGGATGGATTTCCCGGCAACCGTCGCGCCGTTTATCCTGCGTGGTGTGACCCTGGCCGGGGTCGACAGCGTAATGATCCCGCTGGCTCAACGCCAGGATGCCTGGCAGCGGCTCACCCGCCTGCTGGATAACGCCCTGCTCGAATCCCTCGCCACCACCTACCCGCTGGCGGAGACCATCAGCCTTGCGGACAAGCTGTTCGCCGGTGAAATCCGTGGCCGGGCAGTGATCAGCTGCCGCTAAGCGCGCCCGCCTTACGGGTTACCGGGCGCGGCGCTTTGCGCGTCCGGTTCCCGCGCCATAATGATGGTTTGCGGCACGGAGATCCTGATCCCCTGTTCGCGCAGCTGGTGAAGCAGCTCAAACAACAGATCGCTTTTAGTGCCGAATATCTGCCGCGCCGAGCTGACAAACCCGGTGGCGCTGATGGTTATCCCCTCAGCAGAAAGACCCGTACAGGAAACCGCAGGCTCCGGGCTGCTGCAAATCTGCTCGTGGGCATTAAAAATATCCAGCAACAGGGTGCGGATTTGTACCGGATCACAGTCCAGCGGGTAGGTCAGCGCAATGGTCACCACCCCGAGGGTATTGCCCCGGGTCACGTTGCGGACATTCTGGGAGATAAACTGGGAGTTGGGCACAATCATCGTGGAGCGGTCACCCAGCTGAATTTCCGTGGCGCGCACGCTTATCTTTTTAATGTCCCCCTCAATACCGCTGATACTGACCAGATCCCCCACCCGCACCGGCCGCTCGGTCAGCAGAATAAGCCCGGAGATAAAGTTTTTTACGATCTCCTGCAGGCCAAAACCAATCCCGACCGACAGGGCACTGACAATCCACGCCAGCTTGCTCCACTGCACCCCCAGGCTTGCGAGGGTCATCATAATCACCACCACATAGCCAAGGTTCGTAAACAGCGCGCCGATGGATGCCTGCATCCCGGCGGACATCCTTGTCACCGGCAGCAGTGTTTCGGTCAGCCAGCGGTGGATCTGGTGCAGCGCCCAGGCTGAAATCAGGCAGGTCAGAATGGCGCTCAGCACATGGGCGGGCACAATATTAAGCTGACCAATACCGTTGCCGGACCACAGTGCATAAATCCGCCCGGGCAGCTCTACCGCCGCGCTGCTGCCGAAGGTGCCGTAAATCAGCGCCAGCACCATCATCAGCAGGATCACCACCTTACCGATGGCAGAAAACACAATCGCCAGCAGCGACAGCGGATCCTCACGCAGCTTGAGAAACCGCACCAGGAAGCGGCCCGCCCGGTTATCCGGGGAAAACAGCAAATCGCACAGCCCGTCCCACACCCGGGTGAGGAAAAACGCCCCGGCGATAACAATAAACGCCCAGATCATTTTATAGGTCAGGTAACGTGCAAGGCCGATGTAGCCGGTGAGCAGCGCAATCAGTTCCACCAGCGCAAACACCGCGCTCAGCAGATACACCACCCCGTGGACCGAGGTATTCTGGTGGCGCTTGTCCTGATCGCCCTCTTCATTTTTGGCGCTGTTCACCCGCACAATCATCACAATCACGCACACCAGAATCAGAAGCGATGTCATCCCGGAGGCCACCACACTGGTAGAGACCGACGCCCCGATAGCGCTATTCATGATCTCCACCGAGCCAAACAGGAACAGCACACCGGCGATGATCCGCGGGAACGGGTTCAGCGCCGCCGCCACGGAATCAGAGATACGCGCCAGCCGCCAGGAGGGCTGGGTTTTACTGATAAGCGCCCTGCCAAGCCCAATCATCACCCCTGTCAGTACGCACAGATTCAGCCAGTCGGAGAAGAAATCCCCCAGCACCCCGCTGTGCAGCGGCAGACGCAGGAAGATCCAGGCAAATGCCCAGGCCGCCAGGCTTATCAGCAGGGTGTTGGCGGCGATCAGCGCCATGGCATAAAAACTGCGGATAAACGGGCCTTCCGGGATGCAGCGCACCGTAAAGCGGGTAATGGGCAGCTCCAGCCGCTTGCGCGTCAGAGGCAGCACAACCGCAATCGCCAGCAAAAACAGGGTGCCGGGGATCCGCGCCGGAGAGACAGCCAGTTGCCAGCCATCCTGCAACGCATACCAGAATTGCAAAAACCGCCCGCGGTTATAGTCTGAAAAGGAGAACAGGGGCGCCCAGAACCCCGGGGTGAGGATACTGCCGTTATTCAGGCTCAGCTCCCGGGCGAGGATATTGCGCCGCACACTGGCAATCTGCACCGCCAGCTGCTGGGCGCTGGCCTGTAGCAGGGCTGTCTGCTGAAGGCGGGACTCCAGCCCGGTTTTGGTCTGGCTGAGGAGCTGGCGACGCGCCACCACTTCCGGCGTTTCCGGGGGGGCGCCCGCTTCAGGTTTCGGGCCCAGTATATTTAACTGGGTGGTGACCGGCAGTAACTCCTGCCCCAGTGCGGCCTGCAGCGCATCGATACGGGCCAGGATCTGCTGGCTCCGCTCACTGTAGGATTCCAGTTGTTTATCGCCGGCGGTCCTCACCACCTGCTGTTTGAGATCGTCAAGCTGGCCCTGTAGTTCGGTCAGCAAAGTGTTGCTGGTATCGCTCTGGTCCGCTACCGGCTGTGCCTGTAATGACAGGCACAACATCAGTAATATAACGCCCGCCAGCCATAGCAAAACATTGCGTCGTAACATCAACATACCACTGCTCCAGGTGTCTGGCCTTTACCGGACGGCCTCTTTACGACCGCCTGTTATGGCACTAAGTATAGCCAGCCCCCGGAAGAGGCCGCCTTTACCTGCCTTCTTCCCCTCACCTCAGTGGTTATAACTTCTTAAGTAATCTCATCCCCCGGGCACTATTTACAAAAAACAATAATGGACGCAAACAAAAAGCCAGCTGAGTGCTATTCACGCGACAACATCATTACTTCAGATTTTCTGTAATATACTGAATTGTCAGGTATACTTTTATTAACCAGACTCAAAGCCCCAATAATAACGTTATGACCAATTTCTATGTCGTCGGAAATAATACAGGCATTTGCACCAATACTGACATTATCGCCAATTATTATTTTCTGTATTTCACTGGCATTTGTTGATTTTACACCTATCGTAACACCCTGTTTTATATTCAAATTGTCACCAGCAACCACTCTGTCAGAGATAACCACACCTGCGAAATGTTGAATAAATGGATTTAAACCGATATTCGCCCCCAGCATCACCTCAATGTTGTAAGTACACATTAATTGGCGCTGAATTTTTCTGGCCGTCTTTCTGGCTGCGCCATTACCTGAAATAAACATGTGATTTGCCAGTCGCCACCAGAACCAGAATAAGGCATTTAATTTATTATTATCTTTATGCTTTTTATACTGACTGGTAAATTTTAACCAACAAAATTTCTCCCCGTTTTTCATAAACTCATTCGTCCAGAAACGTTTAAGTTCTGAAGTATCGTTTAACATCAAAAACCGGAGAATGCGCAGATATGGCATGCGATAACCTTACATGTACTAAAAGTGTGGATATTACCACACGGCGTACATAAAAAAACAGTAACGCATTGAATTAAAACAATTACAGCCGACTCCTGGATATCCAGGATGTCAGATTTCACCAATACAAAATAGCCCGAAATGATTTGAACCTTCACGACACCCGGGCAGGAAAGCGCCCTTTACAGGGCGCGTTATGTTAATCCGGGTGAGGGGTATAGACCCCGGTAAGCGAGTGCAGGAAGGCGACAATATCGTCCACATCCTGCTGTGGCAGCGAGGTGCCCACCTGGTGGTGCAGCATCAGCTTCACGGCCTCATCAAGGGTGGCCACATCACCACGGTGGAAGTAAGGCTCCGTCAGCGCCACGTTGCGCAGCGTCGGCACTTTCTGGCGCAGGCGATCGCGCACATCCCGGGTCACGTTCATCCGGCCGATGTCCGCATCAGTAATGTCGCCAAACATAAAGTCCTTTTTCAGCCCCAGCGGCTCAAACGCATCCCCGCCGAGCAGCACCCCGCCGTGGCAGGTGGCGCACTTATGCTCTTTAAACAGCCCATAGCCGCGTAGCTGCCGGGCAGTCAGCGCGTTATCATCGCCGCGCAGGTAGTTATCAAAGGGCCCATTGGGGGTGATCAGCGTCTTCTCAAACTCCGCAATGGCATCTGTGATGGTGTCGCCGGAGAAGCCCTGCGGGTAAACGGCGGTAAAGTCGCGGGTCAGGCTGGCGTCTTTACGCAGCTTACCGGTGATCTCATCCCAGGATTTTGAGGCCATCTCAATAGGGTTAAGAGGTGGCCCCCCAGCCTGGGCCTGAAGGGTGGGTGCCCGCCCGTCCCAGAACTGCTCAACATTAAATACCGCATTAAATACCGTGGGGGCGTTAATCGGGCCAATGGCGCCGCCCACCCCGAGCGAGGTCTTGCGCCGGTCTGCACCCCCTGCCCCCAGCTGGTGACAGTGAGCACAGGAGATGGAGTTATCCCCGGACAGGCGCGTATCGTGATACAGGCGCTTACCAAGGGCGACTTTCTTCCCGTCGACCGGTAACGACAGCGGGATCGGCTGGACCGGCTCGTTGCGCCGCTCTGGTGCTATATCCGGGGTCACATAGTGGGCCTCGCGCTGGGCTTTAATCCATGCCAGTACCAGGGCACGCTCCTGTTCGTCCATCCCCCCGGCCCAGTGCAGGGCCGTGTAGCGCGTGGGCGGCATGGTCTGGTGCTGCATTACCCATTCAATTTTATTGAGATCGCTTTGCGAAACGGCGGTGTTATCGGTGAGTTTTTTTCGTACATCGCTGAGATTAAAAGACTTATATCCGAGCTGGATATCATAATCCATCAGCTGCTTTACACCGGGCAGCGTAGCGTAAAACGGCAGTTCAGCGGCGGGAGTGTGGCAGTAATCACAGCCCTTATCCTGAAACATGGCGAGTATTCTGGCATTTTGTGCCGTGGCGTTGATCTGTTCGGCGTAAGCGAGGTTGCGTCGGGTGTCGTGGTAGTGCACATAACCCACTAAACCCAAATAGCCGCCAGCCACGCACAGCACGGCGGCACCCAATAGCCTGGTTCTTGTTTTCATAGTGAGATCCTTTCCGGGGTGAAAACGGGCCCTTCAGGCCCAAAACGCCAGCATGTTGACGCGTATATCACCACTAAGAATAAGGATCAGAGGGTTAAGCATTACCAAACAGAACGCCTGCCCCGGGCCCTCGTCCGGCCAGGTTTACGCAATATTAAATTTCCGCACCGGCCCCCCGGCCTCCCCCCAAATAGTCTGTGATCGCCACCACTAAATTCAGCCGATACGCTTGTATGGTAGTTAGAACAGGCTATTCATTAACACACCCGCGACAAATGCATGACGGGTAATACAACGATAATTAACATTCTATGCGTGAGGATACCTATGGACATTGATATCCCGGAAAGCGTTCCGGCTGCAAAACCGGCACGTATTCGGCGGCTTCAGACCGTCACCCTGACCCTGCTTTTTATTGCCGGTATTGTTAACTTCCTGGATCGCGCCTCCCTGAGCGTGGCCGGTGAAGCCATCCGTGGCGAGCTTGGCCTCTCCGCCACGGAGTTTGGCGTGCTGCTCTCGGCGTTCTCCTTGTCTTATGGCTTTGCCCAGCTCCCTTCCGGCTTTCTGCTCGACCGCTTCGGCCCGCGGATTGTGCTGGGGGCCGGGCTGATTTTCTGGTCCGCCATGCAGGCCATGACCGGGCTGGTTAACTCATTCAGCCACTTTATTATGCTGCGTATCGGCCTTGGGATCGGTGAAGCGCCGTTTATGCCTGCGGGGGTGAAATCGGTCAACGAATGGTTTGTACAAAAGCAGCGCGGCACGGCAATGGGCATGCTTAACTCATCGACCGCTCTGGGGCAGGCCATCGCCCCGCCGGTACTGGTGGTGATGCAGCTCGCCTGGGGATGGCGCGCCATGTTTGTGATAATCGGCCTGGCCGGGATCCTGGTCGGGATCTGCTGGTATGCCTGGTATCGTAACCGGGCGCAATTCCCGCTGACGAATGAAGAGCGCCATTATCTCAGCGCCCCGGTCACCCCGCGCCCCCGGGTGGCTTTCAGTGAGTGGCTGGGGCTGTTTAAACAGCGCACCACCTGGGGCATGATCCTCGGCTTTTCCGGGGTGAACTACACCGGCTGGCTGTATATCGCCTGGCTGCCGGGGTATCTTCAGGTGCAACAGGGCTTTAGCCTGGCAAAGACCGGCTGGGTCGCGGCGATTCCGTTTCTCGCCGCCGCCATCGGTATGTGGGTCAACGGCCTGGTGATGGATGCGCTGGTGAAAGCCGGTTACGATCCGGCCCGCACCCGCAAAACCGCCATTGTGCTGGGGCTGATTCTCTCGGCCCTTGGCACGCTGCTGGTGGTGCAGTCCGGCTCACCGGCGGCGGCAGTGGCGTTTATCTCCATGGCGCTGTTTTGTGTGCACTTCGCCGGCACCGCCTGCTGGGGGCTGGTCCAGATGATGGTCCCGGAAAGTAAAGTGGCCTCGGTGGCCTCTATCCAGAACTTCGGCAGTTTTGTTTTTGCCTCTTTCGCACCGATTGTCACCGGCTGGGTGGTGGATACCACCGGCTCCTTTAACCTGGCGCTGGTCATTGCCGCCTGCGTCACCTTCGCCGGGGCCCTGAGCTATCTGTTTATCGTGAAAAACCGGGTGGTATAAGCCGCCGGACTGCGGCGCGGTTCCCCGCGCCGCCGCCTTTCAGCCCCCCAGATACATCCGCTTGATCTCCGGGTTGTCCAGCATCTCCCGGGCCGGACCGGATAACACCGTTTTGCCGTTTTCCAGCACATAGGCCCGGTCCGCAATGCGCAGCGCGGCGCTGGCGTTCTGCTCCACCAGCAGGATGGTGATATTCTCATTGCGCAACTGCTCAATGGTGGCAAACAGCTCCCCGACAATACGCGGCGCCAGCCCCAGGCTCGGCTCGTCGAGCATCAGCAATACCGGCTCCCCCATCAGGGCCCGGGCGATAGCCAGCATCTGCTGCTCCCCGCCGCTCATGGTGCCTGCCATCTGGTTACGCCGCTCTTTAAGGCGCGGAAACAGCGCAAACATCTTATCGCGCAGCGACGCAAACGCCGCCTGATTATGGTACGCCCCCATACGCAGATTCTCTTCAATGGTCAGGTTGGTAAAGATATGGCGCCCCTCCGGCACCAGGGCCAGCCCGCGCCGGACAATCTGGTGAGTCTGGCGCCGGGAAATATCCTCATTAAGAAAGCGCACCTGGCCCGACGAACGCACCAGGTTAACAATCCCGTGCAGGGTGGAGGTTTTCCCCGCGCCGTTACTGCCGATCAGGGTGACTATCTCCCGGTCGTTAACCTCGATATCCACCCCTTTCAGCCCCTGGATAACCCCGTAAAACACCTTCAGTTCCCTGGCGCTAAGCATATTTCAGATCTCCCAGATAAGCGGAAATCACCGCCGGATCGTTAATGGCTTCCGCCATGGGGCCGCTGAATAACGGTTTCCCGTACTCCAGCACCATCACCCGCTCGCACAGGGTATTCACAAAAGGCATGTCGTGCTCAATCAGCAGTACGCTGAGCTGATGCGCTTCGCGCATGCGGAAAATGAGCCGCGCCAGATCTTCAGTCTCTTTCGGGTTCATCCCGGCGGCGGGCTCATCGAGCAGCAGAATTTTCGGCCGGGTAGCCAGCGCCCGGGCGATCTCCACTTTGCGCTGGTTACCGTAGCTCAGCCCGGTGGCCGGGGTGTTGGCAAACTGGGCAATGCCAATCTCTTCCAGAATCTCCAGCGCCTGAGCCCTGGCGGCACGCTCTGCCGGGAAATAGCGCCCGATATGCAGCGCCGCCTCCAGCAGTGAATAGCGGCTGCGGCTGTCGAGCCCGATCATCACGTTTTCCAGTACCGACATGCTCGGGAACAGGCGGATATTCTGAAAGGTACGCGCGATCCCGGCGTGGACCACTTTATGGGGTTTAAGGCCGCGAATGCTGCGCCCTTCCAGGCGCACCTCCCCGGCGGTGGGTTTATAGTGGGCGGTCACCACATTAAACAAGGTGGTCTTGCCCGCCCCGTTGGGGCCAATCAGGCCAAAAATCTCCGCCGGCCGGACCTCAAAGCTCACCCCGTCGATGGCTTTCAGCCCGCCAAACTGCATGGCGATATTATCGATGGCTAACACCGGGTTATTTTCCATTGTGGTGCCCCCCGCTGCGGGTTAACTGCCAGATCTCTTTCTTGCCCAGTAGCCCTTCCCGGGCAAACAGCATCACCACCAGCAACACCAGTGAGAACACCACCATCCGCAGGCCCGGGAAGGCCCCCAGATCGTGGCCGAACAGGGTCAGCGGCTGGTCCAGAAAGCGCAGCCACTCTGCGCTTCCCACCACCAGAATGGTCCCCAGCAGCGCACCGGTGGTGCTGCCAAGGCCCCCGAGCACAATAATGATCAGCAGCTGGAAGGTGAGCATAAAATCAAACAGCCCCGGGGAGATGGTAGTCAGCAGCGAGGCCATCAGCCCCCCGCCGATCCCCTCAAAAAAGGCACTGGTGGCAAAGGCACAGGTTTTAATGCGGAAGGTGTTCACCCCCATGGCGATGGCGGCGTCTTCGTCATCGCGGATGGCCTTCATCATGCGCCCGTATTTCGACCAGACCAGTTGCAGAATAAGCCCGGTGGCAAGCAGCGCCGTGATCCCGCACCAGAACAGCAAATGGGGCTGCTGGGGAATATCATTCAGGCCGATGGCCCCGTTGGTTATCTGCGGGTTATTGATAGCGAGGATCTTGATGATAAAGCCGAACCCCAGCGTCACGATGGCCAGATAATCTCCGCGCACCCGGAACACCGGGAACGCCAGGCACACGGCCACCAGCGCCGCACAGATACCGCTCAGCAGCAGCGCCGGTAAAAATGACGCATGCACCGCCAGCACCAGCGGGCTGGGCTGGGCCATTTCATACATATCCAGCTTGCTGTCGCTGCCGAGGATAAGGATCCCGGTCACATAAGCCCCGATAGCCACAAAGCCATTGGGCTCCAGGGAGAGCTGGCCGGTCACGCCGTTTATCAGGTTGTAGCTGACCGCGAGGATCATAAAGACAAACACCGTGCTGGCGACCCGGATAACATAGTCATTAAACAGCGTGTTTATCGCCAGCAGCAGCCCGAGGCAGAGGAGAATAATCACCAGATTGCGCAACTGAGCCGTGAGGGTTGTGGTCGCGTTTTTCATCAGAAACGGCTCCTTTCCAGACGTTCATCACCCATAATGCCCACCGGGCGAAACAGCAACACCAGAATCAGAAACAGGAAGGCAAAGGCGTCTTTATAGCCGCCCAGCTCCGGAAACAGCGCCACGGCCACCACCTCGGTAAAGCCGAGAATAAAGCCCCCCAGCACCGCCCCGGTCACGCTGCCTATCCCGCCCAGCACGGCGGCGGCAAATGCCTTAAGCCCGATGAGTACCCCCATCAGCGGGTCAATCGTCGGGTAGCTGATGGCATAAAACACCCCGCCCAGCGCCGCCAGGCTACTGCCCAGGGCAAACACCAGCGAGATAATCCGGTTTGCGTCCACCCCCATCAGGCGCACGGTATTGACATCAAAAGCCACCGCCCGGATAGCCATACCGTAGCGGGTGCGGTACAGCAGCCACAGCAGTGCCAGCAGCAGCAATATGGTGATAACCGGCATAATCAGCGCCACCTGGGTTATCACCACCCCGCCGATATCCCGGGTCTGGTTAAAGAATTCCGGGGCTTCAAAATAACGGGTGCTACCGCCAAACAGCACGTTAAAGGTATTTTCCAGAAAGAAACTCACCCCGATGGCGGTGATCAGAATGGAGATTTTCGACGCATGGCGTAAAGGCCGGTAGGCGATGCGATCAATCAGCATCCCGGACAGGCCACACAGGAGCAGGGTTAAAAAAATGGCCACCCAGAAAGGCAGCCCCACGGAAGAGAATAAAAACAGGGTGGCAAAGGCGCCCACCATCATAACGTCCGCATGGGCGAAGTTAATCAGCCGCAATACGCCGTAAACCATGGTATAGCCGATGGCGATCAGCGCATACATGCCGCCAAGGCTCATGCCGTTTACCACCTGTTGTAAAAACAAAGAGATATCCATTAGCGCATTCCACCGGTGTGGTTATCTGTTTTCACCGCGATAAACGCGGTGAAAAATAAAGCCTGCCGTAACAGGCTCTTATTAGTATTTTCGCTTTTATCAGGGGTTCACGACGGTTTTAAAGGCCAGTTTCCCGTTCTGGACTTCATTAATTACCGCACTGCGTACCGCGTCGCCATTATTCAGCGTGAGCGTACCGGTTACCCCCTGGAAATCTTTTGTGGCACGGATTTTTTCATTCACACATACCCGGTCTTTCGGGTCTGTGCACTGGTTCATGGCGTTAATAATAACGTTATAGGCATCTGCCGTCATCGCACCCCATGTGTGGGTCGGCTGTTTATATTTATCCTCCCAGGCTTTGATAAACGAGGCCCCGGCCGGGGTCTGGGTTTTGGCATTCGGGGAATAATAATCCGTGGTCATATAACCGTTGACCGCGTCTTTACCCACATCAAAAAATACCTGATCCGCCGCCAGCCCGTCCCCGCCAACCACCGGTTTTTGCAGCCCCATCTGTTTGGCCTGCACCGCAATTAACGCCCCTTCGGTGTAATAGATAGGCATATAAATCATATCCACATTGTGGGATTTAACGCTGGCAAGCTGGGCTTTAAAATCTTTGCTACCGGCAGGCGCCTGGACCTCAATCGGTATTACGCCGCCGTTTTTCTTAAACTGATTACGAAACGCCTTCGCCAGCCCCACGGAATAATCGTTGCTGCTGTCGAAAATAATCGCGGCGGTTTTCGCATTCAGATCCCGGGAGGCCAGATTCGCCCCCACCACCCCCTGGAAACTGTCGGAAAAGCACACCCGGCTCACATAGGGGTGGTTGCGGGTCACCCGGTCATTGGTGGCGGTAGGCGAGACCAGCGGGGTTTTGGTGTCGTCGGCGATTTTAGTCATTGCCAGGGTGTTGGTGGAGGTCACCTCACCGATAACCGCATCAACTTTATCGCTGGAGACCAGGCGCTGCATGGCGTTGGCTGATTCCACCTTATCGCTTTTATTGTCGATAATAATCAGTTTCACCGTGTCGCCATTTTTCAGGGTGGGCGTAATACTCTGAATCAGCTCCACCCCTTTTTGCGAAGGCTGCCCGTAACCGCTTAATGGCCCGCTGAGCGGTAATACCACACCAATTTTTATCTCTTGTGCTGCGGCTGTACTGGCACCCATTGCGCCGCACAGCACCACTGCCAGTGCAGATAATTTGCCACAAACACTGTTCATTATTACCTCACTTTCCGTTGGTTAAATTATTACCATTCCCCGGTAATACCAGGGTTATTAAAGGTAAAACGCGGGCATCCGTGTTATTCCGGCAAGCAATATCCAGAGGCAATTGGCCCGGCCCCCCGCAAACCGGGGTAACAGCCAGACACAACGGGTCCATAAAAACCAGTTACCGATAATGCCAGTTATTTCAGCACCATTAGTCTTTAATTTTATTATCCAAAAACGGAGGAAAAACAACTTATAAATGCGGATTTATCATCGGGGATACTTATATAAAAGAAGAAATTAATACCTGAATCGCTAAAGCTGAACCGGCCATTAAAACCGGTAAAAAAAGCGTTATAGCCTGTCCGGTAAAATATGCCAGCCGGTTAATAATAAAAAATTAATTAACGAACCGGAGGGGCGAAAAATACAGGTTTATAACAGCGGAAAAGCCGGATGCCAGAATATAACACCGGGTATCTGCTCACCCGGCGGCAGAGTTATCTGCCGGGGGGAAAATACCCGTCATAACCGCAGAGAACAAAAATCCCCCGCCCTATAGCGGCCGGTTATCAGCCGCCGGGCACAGGCGGCCAAAACGGGGTAAAAATCACGCCTCCGGCGGTGCGAGGTGAAGCGCACCAGCCGGGGTGGCGTTAATCCTGGTGGTGGTGGTGATGATGATGGTGGTGAGCATGCCCGGCGTCGGGCTCTTCGGTGCCGGGCAGGCACTGGAGATGCCCGTTGCGCACACCGCGCTGGGCGATAACGTCATCCGCAAACTGGCGCACCTCCCCCATGTTGCCCTTCAGCACCGCGATTTCCAGGCAGTCGTTATGGTTGATGTGCACATGCAGCGTCGCCACCGAAAGATCATGGTGACTGTGCTGGGTCTGCACCAGGCGGCTCGCCAGATCGCGCTTCTCATGCTCATACACATAGGAGAGCACCCCGTAACCCTGCTGCTGCCCTTCGCTTTCGGCCTCCATGGCGAGTGTGTTGCGCAAAATATCGCGCAGCGCTTCAGAGCGGTTATGGTATCCACGCCGGGCGCTGAGGGCGTCCAGTGTTGCCAGGAGATCGTCATCAACGGTGATGGTTATACGCTGCATAGGGCACCTTTGCGGGTTTGGGATCGGGGGCGGGGAAAGGCTGGCAGCACGGCCTGTTGCAGCGCCTGCCCCGCAGCAGAACAAAAGGTTAAACCGGGCTGTACCGGCACATCTTCCACAATGTGGCCGTCACTCATTACCACCACCCGCTGGCAAAAACGCTCCACCAGGCGCAAGTCGTGGGTGATAAACAAAAAGGCGATATCAAACTGCTGACGCAGCTGTTTAAGCAGGCGAATAATATCGGCCTGGAGCACTAAATCCAGGCTGGATACGGCCTCATCAAGGATAAGCAGGCGCGGCGCCGGGGCCAGCGCCCGGGCAATGCACACCCGCTGAAGCTGCCCGCCGCTGATTTGGGCAGGTAACTGCCCGAGCAGCGCCGGATCCAGCGCGACCGCCTCCATCATCTCATGAACCCGCTGCTGGCGCTGGCCCCGGGTCATGGTGCTCAGGTGGCGCAGGGGCTCCTCAATAATTTGCCCCAGGGTATGGCGCGGGTTTACCGCACCGGGGCCATCCTGGAACACCATCTGCACTTCCCGGTTAAACTGGCGGCGCTGGGGGCGGTTCAGCCGGTTCAGGGCCTGGCCGCGCCAGGTGACTGCCCCCTCCCGGGGGGATTCCAGCCCCGCCAGCAGGCGGGCCAGGGTACTTTTACCACAGCCACTGCGCCCCAGCAGCGCCATGGTTTCGCCCTCTTTCAGGCTCAGATCCAGCTGGCGCAGCACCGCCTGGCGCCCGCCACTGGCGGGGTAACTGTGGCTCACCCCGTTTACGGTTAACAGATTCATCAGGCCAGCTCCTGTCCGTACAGTGCCAGATGGGCGCTGATCAGTTGTCGGGTCACCGGGTGTTCCGGCTGGCGGAAGATCTGCTCTACCGCCCCCTGTTCAACGATCCGCCCATCGCTCATGACCGCCACATCATCGGCCAGCCGCGCCACCACCCCCATATCGTGGGTGACCAGCAACATCCCCTGGCCCCGCTGGTCGATGACCTCTTCCAGCAGAGCAAGGATCTGTGCCTGGACCACCACATCCAGATCGGTGGTGGGCTCGTCGGCAATGATAAACGGTGCCTCGCTCAGCAGCGCCAGGGCTATCATCATGCGTTGTAGCATGCCGCCGCTCAGTTCAAACGGGTACTGCCGGAGCATCCGGTGAGCCTGCTCAAGCCCTACGGCGCGCATCACCTGCAATACCGCCACCGGATCGGCCCGCTTCCCGGCTACCCGGCAGGTCTCCCGGGCGTGATCCCACATGGTGCGCACCGGGTTAAAGGCGCTGCGCGGGTTTTGCATAATGGTCGCCACCAGCCGCCCGCGCAGTGACTGGGGGGTGACCGGTGTGCCGTCGGCCAGGATCTGCCCGGCGGTGGCCTCCACCCCGACGGGGAGTACCCCGAGGGTAGCGGCGCAGGTCAGGGATTTTCCGCTGCCGCTGCCGCCTACCAGCGCCAGCACCCGCCCTTTGCGCAGCGTCAGGCAGACGCCATGCACCAGCGGCTGGCGGCTGCGCAGGGTGATATTTTGCAGTTCAAGTTGCTGGATCATCAGTGGCTGTGCTCCATGGCCAGTTGCGGATCGAAATAGTCCCGCAGGGCATCCCCGACAATATTAAAGGCCATCACGCTGATAAACAGCGCCAGCCCCGGCCACAGCATCTGGTGGGGCTGGGTCCAGATATACTGGCGGGCGTCGTTGATCATCACCCCCCATTCCGGGGTCGGGGCGGTCACCCCGAGGCCGAGGAACGACATCCCCGCCACGTGCAGCATCATATGGCCGATATCAAGGGTCGCCAGCACCAGCAGCGAGGGCAGCACCGCCCCGGCCAGGTGGCGAAAGAAAATATGCCAGCCCCGGGCGCCGCTCATGCGCGCCGCCAGGATATATTCACGCTGGCGCAGGCTGATCACCAGGCTGCGCACCATGCGGGCATACCAGGCCCAGTGGGAGAGCGCAATCGCGATGATCACGTTGGTCAGCCCGGTGCCCAGCACCCCGACCATAAAAAACGACAGGATAGAGGTGGGGAATGTCATAAACATGTCGGTGACCCGCATCAGCCCCTGGTCTACCCGCCCGCCCAGCAGCCCGGCGGTGGAGCCCACGGTCAGGCCGATCCCCAGCACCAGCAGCAGGCAAATCATCACCGCCCCAAGGGAGGTCCGGGTGGCGGCCAGCAGGCGCGAGAAGATATCACGCCCCAGGTGGTCGGTGCCCAGCCAGTGGGCGCTGCTGGCCCCCTGTAAACGGGCGGTCAGATCAATAGCCAGCGGATCTGACGGCAGCCACCACTGGCAGGTGAGCGCCACCAGCGCCAGCAGAATAATCACCCCAAACGCCAGGCGCACCGCCCCGCTACTGTGCTGTAAAAAATGGTTCACTGTGCCCCCTCATGGTGGCGAATACGCGGATCCAGCCAGGCACTGCACACGTCCACCACCAGATTACAAACCACAAATACCGTCACCATCAGCATCGTAAAACACTGAATCACCGGATAGTCGCGGTTAAAGATTGCCGATACGGCATAACGGCCCACGCCGGGCCAGGCAAAAATACTTTCAATGATCATGGTGCCACCAATCAGCTCGCCAATATGCATCCCCATGGCGGTGATCACCGGCAGCGAGGCGTTGCGCAGAATATGGTCCCGCTCTGTCTGGCGGGGAGCCAGCCCGCGCATCCGGGCCCAGGTAACATGGCGCTGCCCGGCCACCTCCAGCATGCTGGCGCGCAGCAGCCGGGCGTTGATCGCCAGCGACATAAAAGCTATCGACACGGCGGGCAGAACAATATGCTGCCAGCTACCGTAGCCCATAGGGGGCAGCCAGTGGAGCTGCACGGAAAACAGCATCACCAGCAGGAAGGCCAGCCAGAAATTGGGCATCGACACGCCGAAAAACGCCACCAGCCGTACCAGATAGTCCGGCCAGTGCTCCCGGTGGCGGGCAGCCCACATGCCCAGCGGCACGGAAATCACCAGAATAAGCCCGAATGCCACCCCGGCCAGCAGCAGCGTGGCCGGGAAGAAGTGCAGCATATCGTCCAGCACCGGGCGCTGGGTGGCAAACGAGGTGCCAAAATCCAGGTGCAGCGCCCGCCACAGCCAGTGGCCGTATTGCAGATACAGGGGTTGATCCAGGCCGAGCATTGTCCGGGTAGCGGCCAGCATCTCGGCGGTAGGCGGCAGATTAGACAGGCGCAGGTAATCCATAGCCGGATCCCCGTGCCCCAGGCGCAGCAACAGAAAAATCACCGCAGAAGCGGCCAGCAGCATCGGGAGCAGCAACAGCACCCGGCGGAAGATAAATCGCAGCATGGTTAGGGTGCCAGTGTTATCTGTTCAAAGGGAATGTCGGTCGCCATCGGCGCAAAGGGGATGGGGGCCACTTTTTTGCTGGCTACGGACATTTGCGACACATAACTGATGGGCAGGTAGACTGCATCGTTATGCAGGCGGGTCAGCACCTCCCGGTACAGCGCCTGGCGCCGGGTTTTATCCGTGGTGCTGAGGATAGCGCTGATACCGGCATCAATTTGCGGCTTGTCCGCCAGCCCCAGCTGGGCCTGGTAGTCCGCGTGGGAGGGCACCCGCATGGAGCTCATAAAGGCGTGGGGATCGTAAGGGGCCCCCCAGGTGCGGGTAAAGACCATATCGAAGTGACCATCCCGCTGGCGGGCATAGATACTGCTCTCTTCCTCACCGGTGAGGTGCAGCTCAATGCCCACCGCCCGGGCGTTGGCCTGAATCACCTCCGCCATGGATTTACTCAGCGCGTCGGTGCCGATAAACGCCAGCTCTATCACCAGCGGCTGGCCTGCCCGCTCGCGGATAGCCTTACCGGGCACCTGTACCCACCCGGCGCTCTCCAGCAGCGTGCGGGCTTTTTGCGGATCATAGTGTCTGGCGGGCAAATGCAGGTTGGCATAGGGCACGCTGGGGGCAAACAGGGTGTCCGCGGGCTGCTGGGTGTTGTACAGCACGCTGGCAATCAGGGTTTTCTTGTCTACCGCGTAGTTGAGCGCCTCGCGCACGGCCAGATCCCGGGTGGCGCCACGGTTACTGTTCAGGGCCAGCATAATGGTCTCAACCGGGGCGGAGAGCTGCGTGGTGAACTGCGGGTTGTGGCGCAGCCGTTCAAAGGTGTCCAGCGGCAGCAGCCCCTCATCCCCATAGAGCATATCCACATCGCCGGTCTCCAGCGCCACGGCGCGGCTGGTCGCATCGGGGATCACCTTGATGGTGATTTTATCCAGCGCCGGTTTTGCCCCCCAGTAGCGGGGGTTGCGCACCAGTACGTCGTCCTGGTTCAGGCGCGATGACTGCACCATCCAGGGGCCGGTGCCCACCGGGGCCTTGATACCGAGCATCGTCCCGCCCCCTTTAAACTGCGACGGGGCAATAAACCGGAACGGGCGCGGCAGCGCCAGCTCCTGCAACAGGGGGTAATAGGCGCTTTTCAGGACCAGCTCCAGCTGGTTATCCCCCAGCACCTTCACGCTGGTTATCTGGTTTACCAGCTCCAGCCAGGCGTGGCGCTTACGGTTCGCCAGCACCGCGTCAAAGTTGGCCTTCGCCGCCCGGGCATTGAAGGGCTCACCGTTAGAGAATGTGACACCGTCACGCAGCGTAAAACGCCAGGTTTTCCCGTCTGCGGAGCGGCTCCATCCGGTTGCCAGCCAGGGGATCACGGAGCCATCGGCCTGGTATTTCACCAGCGGCTCGTAAACCATGCTCTGGGCAAACATCTGGTTAGGGGTGTAAAGATGCGGGTTCAGGGGGCCGGTGTTGACCGGCCAGGCGGTCGTCAGCTCGGCGGCAGGTGCCGGAGACAGCCATAAAGCGGCAGAGAGGCAAACCAGAGGAAGCAGCGCCCGGGGCGATATTCGTATCATAATGGTCTGTGTAAGTCAGAAGAGTATGATGATTTTAAGGAATTATCATACCCGTTTATTGCGTTGCATTAACTTTTGTACCTTTTATCGGGAAATTATTTCGGACGTTACCGGTAACTTCCGGCACCCCGGTGGATTGTCCCGGCGGCAACTTAGTCGCATAATAGCGCCCGGCCTCCGCAGGTGCGGGGTGAAGGCCCAGCTTTTACTGGGAACGAAGGAATTTTTAATGGAAAGACGACACTTTCTCAAAGGCGCGGCGGTACTCTCCACTCTTGGTCTGGTACGCCCGGTTCTGGCAGAGACAAAAACCCGCCCGGCAGCCCGGCCTGCGGTTGCCAGTAACGACCAGCGTCGCCGTTTTGTGCTGACGCAAACCTACAGCCTGAAGGTTCCGGCGGGCTCTGCGGGGAAAGTGAACCTGTGGATCCCGGTCCCGGAAGATACATCTTTTCAGCAGTTGCTGGACCTTACCTGGAAAGGCAACTTCCGCACAGCGAGCCTCTCAGCCAATAACCGCTTCGGCGCCAGAATGCTGTTTGTCACCTGGCCGGACTCAAAAGGCCCGCTGGAAATTCGCGTGGATATGACCATCGCCACCCGGGACTGGGAAGTGCTGAAAGACAACACCCTGGCGGACTGGTCGCTCCCGGCGGGCGATGCGGTGATCCCGGATGAGATCAAACCGTTCCTCCAGCCTACCCCCCATATCCCGGTTGACGGGCTGGTCAAAGAGACCGCCCTTAAGATTATTGGCAAGGAAAAAGCACCACTGCGGCAGGCCCGCCTGCTCCATGACTGGGTAAGCACCCATATGCACCGCGATGATAACGTCATCGGCTGCGGCACCGGTGATGTGGGCCAGATCCTCAAAACCCAAACCCTGGGCGGGAAATGCACCGATATCAACTCGGTATTTGTCGCCCTGTGCCGGGCTGCCGGTATTCCGGCCCGGGAGATGTTTGGTCTGCGCCTTGGGGCGACCCGTAAGCTGGGGCAGTATTCGCAAAAAGCCTTCGGCAGTGCCGACGAGCACGGCGTGGCCCATGTCAGCGGCGGCCAGCACTGCCGCGCCATGTTCTGGCTGGCCGGTTTTGGCTGGGTGCCTGCCGATCCGGCGGATGTCACCAAGCTGCGCCTGGCCGAGAAAAAAGAGAACGGCGACCCGGCCGTTAAGGCCGTGAACGACTACCTGTTTGGTAACTGGGAGATGAACTGGGTGGGCTTTAACCACGCCCGTGATTTCGCCCTCTCCCCGGCGGCAGAACAGGGTGACGTGAATAACTTCGGCTACCCCTATGCGGAAGTGGATGGCGATCCGCTTAACTTCTACGATCCTAAAGCGTTCAGCTATGACTATGTCAGCACCGAGCAGTCTTAAAGGCGGGCTGGCCACATTACTGGCGGCCCTGCTGGCCGCCGGTGCCTCTACCCTGTGCTGTATCGGGCCCCTGCTGTATCTGGTGTTCGGTATTTCGGCGGCGGGGTTAATTGGTGTTCCGGCCTTTGACTGGTTGCAGATCCCGATGATTATCCTGTCTGTGGGCCTGATGGCCCGGGGATTCTGGCGGTTGTATCTCTCCCCCCGGCCGGTTTGTGTCAGCGTACTCAGCCGCCGGGCGCTGGTCTGGCTTTACTGGTTGTCGGTGCCGCTGGTGCTGGCCCTGCTCACCTATCCCTGGGTTTTACCCTGGTTTCTGGGGAACTACGAATGAAAACATTACTCTCTCTGGCGCTTATCCTGTGTGCCCTGCCGGGCTGGGCGGCCAACAAAAAAGTGACCATTGATGTACAGCAGATGACCTGCCCGCTGTGCGTTATCTCCATTAACCAGGCCCTGCGCGGCACGGACGGGGTTATCAAGGCCAAAGCCTCAATGAAGACCAAACAGGCGGATGTGATTGTGCCGGAAAGTTTTGACGATCAGCGCCTGCTGGCGGCCATTGCCAAAACCGGCTTTACCGGCACTATTCACGGTGTCACCCCGGCAGAATAATCGCCCGCGGCCCCGGGCGTTATCTGTTATCAGCCGTGCTTATTTATTTTTGCCCCACCGGTGAAAAAGCCAGCAATATATTGCCAGGCGGTCGGCTGAAAACCGGATAATTACCGGAAATATATTTTCCCGAATAACCGGCCATAAATAATGTGTCGCGGGTGGTATTATTCAGCGCGGTAGTAATACTACTCTACCGCAATCTCTTTAAGACGCATTTCATCCCCTTTTGCCACCTGAATCTGGTGGGAGCCACAGCGGGGGCAGTCACCCCGGTGATGAGGGGTGGAAAATGGCTGCTGGCACTCAAAGCACCAGGCGCTGGCCGGCTGGGTGCGCAGATGAAAACGGGCCCCCTGGGCCAGGGTGCCCTGGCTGGCCGAGCGCAGGCCGGACTCCAGCGCCTGGGGCTCAATACAGGCCAGCGCGCCAATGTCTATCCAGACATCGGTCACCCGTTTAAAGGTCTGGCTTTTACTCTGCTCCTCCAGCAGTTCCACTACGCTAAAGGCCAGCGATAACTCATGCATAACGCCTGCTTCCTGATAACCGGTTAAACATAATAATGGCGCGTGGTTACTTTCCTGACGCGATATCGTCACACCCGGGGTATTCATCAGCCGTGATGATATATCCGCAAATGTGCTGATAAGCCACTTTGTTGCTAAATCGATTCCTGTATATCGTATTCAGACACCCATTTCTGTAACAAAGATCGTAATATTAAACAAACACTCTTTTTTCACTGGCTGATTTAATCAGGATCAGGATTTATGCAGTTTGCAATTTCAGTTCACCAGCAAATTGTAAACAATAAATCGGCATAAACAGATAATGATAAAAGGTGAATATTTCACCATTTTATTTCCGATCGCGAAACAGACAATAAAGATATCGACGTTTTCGGGAGCAGCAATGTCAGACCAGATCAGTAACCTCTCCGGCCAGGGCGTAAGCCGCCGGACCTTTATGAAGTTGTGCGCCGCCCTTTCCGCCACCATGGGGCTTAGCGCCCATGCGGGCAGCAAAATGGCCAGCGCCATGTCCTCACCTGAGCGCCCGCCGGTTATCTGGATCGGTGCCCAGGAGTGTACCGGCTGTACCGAGTCGCTATTGCGCTCTACACACCCGACCCTTGAACACCTGGTACTGGATACCATCTCGCTGGAATACCACGAGGTGCTGTCCGCCGCATTTGGTCACCAGGTCGAGGAACAAAAACACCGGGCAATTGAAAAATACCAGGGGAAATTTGTCCTGGTGGTCGATGGCTCCATTCCGCTAAAAGACGGCGGCATCTACTGCATGGTGGCAGGCAAACCGATTGTGGAGCATATCCGCGAGGCCGCCAGCAAAGCCGCTGCGGTGATTGCCATCGGCTCCTGCTCTGCCTGGGGCGGTGTGCCCGCCAGCGGCCCCAACCCGACCGGGGCCGTCTCTTTACAGGAAGTGATCCCGGATATTCCGGTTATCAATATTCCCGGCTGCCCGCCCAACCCCCATAACTTCCTTGCCACGGTGGCGCACATTATCACCTTTAACCGCCCGCCGAAGCTGGACGCGAAAAACCGCCCGCTGTTTGCCTATGAGCGGTTGATCCACGAAAACTGCGAACGACGCCCCCATTTCGATGCCGGTCGCTTTGCCCGGGAATATGGCGACGAAGGCCACCGCCAGGGCTGGTGCCTGTACCACCTGGGCTGTAAGGGGCCGGAAACCTACGGTAACTGCTCTACCCTGGAATTCTGCGATATCGGCGGCGGGATCTGGCCGGTCGGTATCGGCCACCCCTGCTATGGCTGTAACGAGCAGGGTATCGGCTTTCACAAAGGTATCGCCCAGCTGGCGGAGGTCTACCAGCCAACACCACCGGCCCAGGTGCCGGATGTACAGCGCACCGAAGGCGGCAAAGTCACCCTCAGGGCTGTAGGCCTGCTGGGGGCCGTGGTGGGCGCAGTGGGCGGCGTGAGCGTGATGACGGTAAAAAAACTGGGCCGCAACACCCCACCTTCTGACGACGCCAGCGGTGACACGCACCATAAGGAGAAACCCTGATGGATCGCCGCCACTTTTTTAAACTGGCTACCGGGGGGCTCCTGCTGGCGGGCAGCGCCCCTCTGGCGCAGGCCGCAGCCCGGAACAAGCCCCCCATTCCGGGGGCCGTGGGCATGCTGTTTGACTCCAGCCTGTGCGTTGGCTGCCAGGCGTGCGTAAGCCGCTGCCAGCAGATCAACCAGCCCGAGGCAGGGAGCACCTCATCACAGCCCGGGGAGAAGACCTGGTCACAGAACGATAAGCTCAGCCCCTGGACCCGCAACGTTATCCAGATCTGGCGCAGTGGCGACGGCAGCCACAAAAACCAGACGGAGAACGGCTACGCCTTTATCAAAAAACAGTGTATGCACTGTGTGGATCCCAACTGTGTCAGCGCTTGTCCGGTCTCCGCCCTGACCAAAGATCCGAAGACCGGCATTGTGAAATATGATGCCTCAGTCTGTACTGGCTGCCGCTACTGTATGGTGGCCTGCCCCTATAACATCCCGAAATACGACTACGACCACCCCTTTGGCTATATCCACAAATGCGAGCTGTGTAACCAGCAGGGCGTGGAGCGCATTGATAAGGGGCTGCTGCCGGGGTGCTGCGAAGTCTGCCCGACCGGGGCCATTATTTACGGCACCCGCGAAGAGCTGCTGGCGGAGGCCCGCAAACGCCTGAACCAGGTTCCGGGAAGCCAGTACGCCTACCCGCGCCAGAAGGTGGGCAGCCGTGATACCTATCTCCACAGTGTTGCCCGCTATCAGCCGGAAATTTACGGCGAACACGAAGGGGGCGGCACCCAGGTGCTGGTGCTCTCTGCGGTGCCGGTGGAAAACTTCGGCCTGCCCGCCATTGAGCCTCTGGCAACCGGGGCCCGGGCAGAGAATATCCAGCACACCCTGTATAAAGGGCTGGTGCTGCCTGCGGTGGCCCTGGTAGGGATTACCTGCCTGGTCAAACGCCATTCTAAAGCGGAACAAAACGCGCATAAGGAGGAGGGTGATGAGTAGCCATCAGTTACAGCCCCTGGGCGGCAAACTGTTCAGCTTTAGCGTGCGGATCTTCGCTCCGCTGGCGGTTATCTGCCTGCTGCTGATTGTTAAACGGCTCTTTGTCGGGCTGGGGGATGTCTCGGATCTTAACGGCGGATACCCCTGGGGGATCTGGATAGCCTTCGACCTGCTGATAGGCACCGGTTTTGCCTGCGGCGGCTGGGCGCTGGCCTGGGCGGTGTATGTGTTTAACCGTGGTGAATACCACGATCTGGTGCGCCCCGCCCTGCTCGCCAGCCTGTTTGGCTACTCCATGGGTGGGCTGTCGATAGCTATCGACCTTGGCCGCTACTGGAATATGCCGAACTTCTTTTTACCGGGCCACTTTAACCCCAATTCGGTGCTGTTTGAGACCGCAGTCTGTATGACTATCTACATTGGGATCATGAGCCTGGAGCTGCTGCCCGCCCTGCTGGAGCGCCTGGGGCTGAAAGTCTCCCTGCGCCGGCTGAACAGCATTATGTTTCTGATTATCGGTATCGGGGCGCTGCTGCCGTCTATGCACCAGTCCTCAATGGGCTCGCTGATGATTGTGGCCGGGTATAAAGTCCACCCCCTGTGGCAAAGCTATGAAATGCTGCCGCTCTTCTCCCTGCTGACGGCATTTATCATGGGCTTTTCCATCGTGATTTTTGAAGGGTCACTGCTGAAGGCCAGCAACACGGTGAGTATCGACGAAACGCCGCTGTTTCGTAAGTTAAGCGGCGTTATCAAGGTGCTGCTCGCCCTGTTCCTGGTGCTGCGCTTTGGTGAGCTTACCTGGCACGGTAAATGGCACCTGCTGCTGGCCGGGGATCGCTACACCTGGCTGTTTGTGGCAGAGACCGGCCTGCTGGTTATCTCGCTGGTCATGCTGCTCAGCAAGCGGGTACGGCGCAGCCCGGCGGGCCTGTTCAGTGCAGCCGTCTGCCTGTTACTCGGGGCGGCCATGTGGCGTATGAACTACTCGCTTCTGGCTTTCGATCCGGGCAACGGATACCACTACTTCCCGACCCTTTCCGAGATTGCTATCTCAGTAGGTTTTGTGGCCATTGAAATCGTGGCTTACATTCTGCTTATTCGTTTACTGCCAGTGTTACCCGCTCAGAAGCGGTTAACTACCGGGCTGAAGCCCGGACTGAAAAATGAGGTTAATTCATGAGTCAGCGTATTACTATTGATCCCATTACCCGTATTGAAGGCCATCTGCGCATTGACTGTGAAATCGACCAGGGCAAAGTGGTGAAAGCGTGGTCATCCGGCACCATGTGGCGCGGGATGGAAACCATTCTCAAGGGCCAGGATCCGCGTGATGCCTGGATTATCGTGCAGCGGATCTGCGGGGTGTGTACCACTATTCACGCCATCGCCTCCGTGCGGGCGGTGGAAAACGCCCTGGATATGGAAGTGCCGGTGAATGCGCAGTTTATCCGCAATATGATTGTGGCGGCCCACCAGATCCATGACCATATCGTGCACTTTTATCAGCTTTCGGCCCTCGACTGGGTGGATATCACCAGCGCCCTCCAGGCGGACCCGCACAAAGCAGAGGCGATGCTGAAAGGCATTTCCAGCTGGGGGCTGAACAATGCCGCCACCTTCACCAGCGTGCAGCAGAAAATCAAAGGGCTGGTAGACAGCGGCCAGCTGGGGATCTTCGCCAACGGCTACTGGGGCCACCCGGCCATGAAGCTCTCGCCGGAAGCGAACCTGATTGCCGTTGCCCACTACCTGCAGGCGCTGGAGTGCCAGCGCGACGCCAACCGTATTGTGGCTATCCTCGGCGGTAAGAGCCCCCATATCCAGAACCTGGCGGTGGGCGGGGTTGCCAACCCGATAAACCTGGACGCCCCCAGCGTGCTCAACCTTGAGCGGCTGATGTACGTGAAATCCTTTATCGATAAGCTGGGGGATTTTATCACCCAGGTGTACCAGGTCGACGCCATGCTGTTCGCGGCGAACTACCCCCAGTGGCTGGAACAGGGCAAAGGGGCCCACCAGTACCTGGCCGCGCCTGAGCTGCCCATGGACAGCAAAGGAGGCAGTTTTGCCATGGCCGGGGGCTACCTCCAGGGCCACGACTTCAGCACCTTCCGCCCGATCACCAGCCACCGGGATCCGTGGCTGATTAACGGGATCACCGAAAGCGCCAAACACGCCTGGTATACGGAAGATCAGCCGCTGAAACCCTGGGAAGGCAGCTCCGAGCCCCACTACACCGGCTGGCAGGAAGACGGCAAATACTCCTGGGTTAAATCCCCGTCCTTTAACGGCAAGCCGGTCGAAGTGGGCCCGCTGGCCTGGTTACTGTGTGGCCTGGCCTCCAGCCACCCGGGCACCCTGCAACACTACGGGCGCATGAATGCCATGTACCAGCAGCTGACTGGCAGCGCCCTGCAACCTGCCCAGCTGGAATCCACCATGGGGCGCATTATTGGCCGTGCGGTGCGTGCCGCCCTGCTTCAGGATCAGTTATCGGTACAGTACCAGGCGCTGATCGACAATATCAAAGCCGGGGATACCACCACCTGGAACAAACCGGTGTTCCCGGAAGGTGAAATCCACGGGGTGGGATTTGAAGAGGCCTCCCGCGGGATGCTCTCCCACTGGGTGGTGATAAAAGACGGCAAAATCGCCAACTACCAGGCGGTGGTGCCCTCCACCTGGAACGCCGGGCCGCGCAACTTTGACGACCAGCCGGGCCCTTATGAGCAGGCTCTGGTCGGGACAGTGGTGCAGGATGCGGAAAAACCGCTGGAAGTGGTGCGTACCATCCACTCCTTTGACCCGTGCATGTCCTGTGCGGTGCATATGGTGGATTTGTCCGGTAAATCCCTCAGCAGCACTAAGGTACTGTGATGGAAGCCCTGGTCCTCGGTATTGGCAACTTACTGCTGAGTGATGAAGGCGTTGGCGTGCGCGCAATCCAGGCCCTGGAGGCGCGCTGGCATTTCCCGGACAACATCACCCTGATGGACGGCGGCACCGCCGGTATGGAGCTGATGGAGTATATGGCCAGCCGGGAACTGCTGATTGTCATCGACGCGGTGCGGGCGGACTACCCGCCCGGCAGCGTGTTTGTGCTGGAAGATGAGCAGATCCCGGCCCTGTTCAGCAAGCGCATCTCCCCGCACCAGCTGGGGCTGTGCGATGTGCTGATGGCCCTGCGCCTGACCGGCGAATACCCGAAGAAGCTCTTTCTGGTGGGGATCACCCCGGAAAGTCTCGACCCGGGGATGACGCTTACCGATACCATCCGCCAGCAGCTGCCCGGGATCATGGAGCAGGTGATAACCCTGCTGCTCCGCCAGGGGGCGCTGGAAATCCACCCACAGGAGGTCTTATGCCAGGCCGGATAACCCACCCGAGATTTACCCAAAACCCGGGGCCGCAACTGGCGGCCTGGTATCAGGAGCATGCGGCCCCGCGCATGGCAGACCTGCCCTTTTACCGGGCGGATATGCCGATCCAGTGCTGTGATTTTCAGCGCTTTGAAGGCCAGTGGGTGGGCACCCTGCTCACCCCCTGGATGCTGGAACTGGTGGTGATGCCCGGCCCAGGCCAGGTGTGGGACGAGCGCCCCACCGGGGAAGCCCTGGGGCTGGCCTTTCCGGCCGGGGATATCCGCTTTCGGGTCTCCAGCCCGCAGCCGGATTTGCCGCTGCTGAGCTGCTCGCTGCTCTCTCCGCTGCCTGCCACCCTCAGCCCGGAACAGGCGCAGACCATCGCCAGAGACGCCCTGCGTCTGCTGCTGGCGCTGCCGGTGACCGAGCCCGCGGCACTGGACACCAGCCGCCGCGCCCTGCTTACCGGGCAACTGCGCGGTTAATCGTACCTTGTCGCCCTCATCCGGGGGCGATATTTTCCTGCCTGCGTTATTCCCCTGCCCCATAATGTTTTGCGTCATATTATTTGTAATAAGAAAAACTACCTATACGGCTATTATTGTTTTATCTATTTTTAATTAAATTCACTTATTCCATTAATAAAAACCATTTTACGCCATCATCTAAATAACGGCGAAACACAAAACGGGAAGCGATTGCAATAAACCGGCTTTATTGCGGAAATTACCTGCCTTTCATAACGCACATGGAATGATGATGAAAAAGACACTCCTCCACCCGGCAATACTTTCCGCGCTGCTGGCATTACCTGCCCTGGCAGAGAGCACTTTCATCCCACTGAATGTGACCACGGGCCTGGCTCTCGGCACCCTCAGCGGTGAAGCGAAAGAGCGCGTCTACGATCCGGAAGAAGGCGGGCGCAAAATCAGCCAGCTTAACTGGAAATACCAAAACGCCGCGGTAATTAAAGGCCATATTGACTGGCATATTATGCCGTACCTCTCCCTGGGCGCCTCCGGCTGGAACACGCTGGCGGGCCGGGGTGCCTATATGCACGATTACGACTGGGAAGATGCCAGCCAAAAAAGCTGGACCGATCACAGCTGGCACCCCAATACCCGCCTGAACAATGCCTACCAGTTTGATCTTAACGCCACCGGCTGGATTTTTAACCAGCCCGACTGGCGACTGGGGGTGATGGCCGGTTACCAGCAAAGCCACTACAGCTTCACCGCCAGAGGCGGCAATTATAGTTACGATAATGGTAGCGATGTGGGTGAAGAGGATCCCCGCGTAAAAGGAATTAGCTATCAGCAAAACTTTAAAATGCCCTATATTGGCCTGACCGGGAGTTATACCTACAGTAATATCGAACTTGCCGGGGCATTTAAATATAGCGGCTGGGTGCGTTCAGCGGATACGGATCACCATCACCTGACAAGCACATTATTTAACGGGAAAATCCGCAACCAGAATTATTACGGGCTGGAAGGCAGCATTGGTTACTGGGTAACCCCGCAGGCTAAAATAGCCCTTAACACGGCCTGGACCCGGGTTGCCAATAAAAAAGGCAGTATAAAAGCCCATAACTATGACGAGGACACCCTCGCCAGAGCGAATAACGCCAGCGGCATTGAACACTATAACCTGGTGACCAGTGTCGGGCTGAGTTACCGCTTCTGATAATCCCTTAACCGGCCGCCGGTTGGTTCTCCGGCGGCCCTCTCCCGGCGCAATTATACCTTCGGCGTAATGCCCATCAGATACTCCCGCACCCAGCGCCCCGCCTTACCCGGGGGGGCCCGGCGGCTCCACAGCACATCGGTAGATAACGAGCGCGGCCAGCCAGGCAGCGCCAGCTGCACCAGCGCCCCGGGGCGGGCAAACTCCTGCACCAGCGCACAGGGCAGCGCACACCAGCCCAGCCCCAGCACCGCCATACTCAGCAGCAGCAGGTAGTTCGGCGCCGACCACACCGGCCCGCGCCCGTGGGTGATGCTCTCCCGGGCCAGGAAGGTATTCAGTTGCAGCTCGCGCCAGGCGTGAAGCTCATCGTAAACCAGCTGTTTACAGCTCGCCAGCGGGTGGGCCGGTGCCACATAGATCCCCATTCGGGTCTGCACCGGTAAACGCTCAGCGCCGATATCACCCGGGTACTGGGGGCGGGCCTCCACCAGCCCCACCTGGGCGCGCCCTTTTTGCAGCAGATCCACCACGTCTTCATTTTCGCCAATCAGGCACTCAAATTCCGTGTGGGGAAAGGCCTGGTCAAACCCCGTCAGCAGCCCTTCCAGCATGTCGGGATCGAGCGTGTCTGACAGCACAAACGACAGGCGGGGCTCCGTCTCCTGCGCCAGTGACACCGCCAGGGCATCCAGGCGCTCGCTGGCGGTGAGGATCGCCTGCACATACCCCAGCACCTGGTGGCCCTGCTCGGTCAGCACCGGCTGGCGGGCGGAGCGGTCAAACAGGGTGACGCCTAAATCCGCCTCAAGGTTGGCAATCGCGGCGCTGATGGTGGACTGGCTTTTACGCAGCCGCCGGGCGGCAGCCGAAAAGGAGCCGCAGGCAACAGATTCCACAAAGGCGCTGAGTGCTTCTGGTGAGTAACGCATATGTATCGCTTTTGTCGATGGGTTCTAACTTAATCTTACCATGATAATCGATAAAATAGCCGCCATTCACCTGCAGCAAATAATGAGGTTACTGATTATGCAAACCCCCGATACGGTACAGCGTGCCCTGCCAGAGCGGGTATTTCACGCCGTGTGCTTCGAAGGGATAGCCACCGCCATTCTGGCCCCGACCACCGCCTGGCTGATGGGCCGCCACGTTATGGAGATGGGCGGCCTGACCATTCTGCTGGCGACCGCCGCCATGGTGTGGAACATTATCTACAATATGATCTTCGACCGGCTGTGGCCCGCCACCCGGGTTATCCGTACCGCACGGGTGCGGATCCTGCATGCGCTGGGGTTTGAAGGCGGGTTTATTATTATCGGGGTCTCTATCGCGGCTGCTTATCTTAGGGTGTCGCTGTTTGAGGCGTTCCTGCTGGAGATTGGTCTGATCCTGTTCTTCCTGCCTTATACGGTAGTCTATAACTGGGTGTACGATCACCTGCGCGCGCGGATCATCAGACGCCGCTACGCGCAGTTACAGCGCTCATAACTATAACGCCCGGCCTTGCGCCGGGCGTTATGCTGTCAGAAGCTGATATTCGCCGTCAGGCCACCGACCAGCGCGTCGTCCACCTCGCTGACGGCCCCCGGAGCCACGATATATTGCAGGTTCGGGCGCAGCGACATCCAGTTCGTGACGTGGACGTCGTAATACACTTCGTAGTTCCACTCCGCGCCGGACTGGATCGGCAGATAAGCCGGGTTGTCGAAGTCGTGGATACCGTTTTCATTGTTTTGGGTACGCAGCATTTCGCTGTAGTCCGAGTTGATATGAATACGGGCCACGCCAAAGCCTATCTCATCCTGCGGGCGTGCATCAAACGGCCCTTTCCAGGTCAGCGCGACGGCCTGATAGTTATCGGTTTTAGAGGTTTTGTGGTCATTCATTACCGCCTGAACCGTTACCCCAAGCCCGCGATCAACCGATCCCCCCTGAGTGGTCAGCTGTTGCTGCGCCAGCAGGTAGCCCCCATAGGAGTGAACGTCGTCATTGCTGAAGCTGCCGTTATGGTAGGAGCTGTACTGCGGATCTTTGGTGGAGGAGTAGTAAAAGCCTAACCGGTAGTTCCCCGGTAACCCTTCGGCCCCCAGTTTCGGCTGCCAGCCCAGCTCAACCGGGACCAGGTTGCCCTCTGTCGGGCTGAATTCAAAGCGGAAGCCATCGCCACGATCGTAGTTATAGGGGTTCTGGTTATACAGACCCACCTGGAAGAACCACTCGGGGGTGAAGTTCAGCCGCACCCGGGCACCCCACTGGGAAACCGGCCAGTTGTACCAGTGATCCCCGCGCCAGTTACCCGCCTGGCCGCTCCCGAACGCCAGGTTCTGGAACTTGCTGTCGAAGTTATCAAAGTCCTCCCCGACTGTCAGACGACCGGCTTTAATATCCAGGGCATGGTCAAAGAACCCTTTGCGTAACCACAACTGGGTCAGACGCCAGGTCTGGCCGCGGCCGTAGACCTCCTGCACTGAAGAGACCATACCGGTACGCTTATCGGCCACTTCATCGGATAAGTTCTGCCCGTCACGGTTGGTGATGGTGGCCTGGAACTCGGCATCATTCCAGTTGAGCAGTTTTTCCAGATCAAGATTCATGCCGAACGCCTGCTGATCCGCATAGCGGGCCGTGGTGGAGGTGTTAGCCCCCCCCGCCAGGTTTGAGGCGGCTTCCATGGTGTAATTGACCGAGAATTTAACCCCGTCTTTCTCCAGATCGGTTCGTGCGCCTCCCCAGTCGCCGAACATATAAGGTGAATCGTAACTGAAGGCATCTGCCGCCAGTGCCTGGGATGAAACCAGCGCCATTGCCAGGGCGCTCAGGGCTAAAGTACGCCCTGGTTTGTTGACCACTGCTGATAGTCTTTTCATTGTTAATTATTCTTTTTGAACTAATGGGAATGTATATCTTAGAAAAGGAACTTATTTGCCAATTGTACAATTGTGCTGTTTATCATTGATTTTTTTAGGTATTTCAATTTAAAAAAGCAAAACAGATCACAGAAAAATAAATTAATCCGCCCGGAAAATTAAAATCATTTATGGATCGCATAATCACGTTTGTGAAATAACTATTATATTTGCCCGGGTATGTTTCAGAATGCTTCAGTGGTAATAACCTGAAACACTATAAGAGGAGGGGTTTATATTTTGAAAAAGAGTGTCCTGGGGGTCAAAGGGGACTGGACAAAACCGAAATGCTCATAGAACGCTTTTGCCTCATCGTTAATAGCATGCACCATGATAGCTTTAATTCCGACCTGGTCTGCCAGGTTAGAGACTCTCATCACGGCATCATTTAACATCCATTTCCCAAAGCTATTTCCCTGAGTACAGACATCGACAGCCAGCCGCCCCAATAACACGACGGGAACAGGATCAGGCATATTCTTTCGCAAGCTGCGGCCTAAATCGATATGACTCACAGAGCCCGTTGCAATGGAGTAATAACCGACCACACGTTTTGTCCCTTCCAGACAGATAACAAACGTGCGTGATGCATTAAGGTGCTGATTTTTTATTGCCCGGCGGCGTAACCAATCGCTTAGAATGTCATTCCCGCAATCAAATGGCTGAAGAATATGATCTTCAGTCAGTAACGCCGGTGCCGTAACATTTATTTCCATTCGGGCTTCACATCCAGCAAACGCTGACGGCCTTCTTCATTCTGAACAGGCCCTTCAAGTTGCTCAATAAACGCCTGATAACGGGCGTCATCCAGGGCAAAAACACGCTGATCCAGGATGATGTTTTGCGCCTCACTCACCGCCTGTTCAATGATGAAATCGGTCCGATTTTTGTTAAGCAGGCTCGCCGCATAGTCAATCACGGCCCGCTCTTCCTCTGTAGCCCGGATATTGATCTGCTTATCCCGGGTGGCTTTCCGGATAGTCGTGTGCATAGCACCTCCAGCTGGTAACAAATTGCTATACACAATGATAGCGCTAATGGTAACTCATTGCTATACGCTGAAAGAGAATCAGGAACCCCCGCCCGCCGCACTAACCTGCCCCGGGCTCAGCCGGGCGGCCAGGCGCTCGGCCACCGGCATAAAGGTCTGGGCCATCTCCCCGGCGTCCACACAGGCGTAGCCGAGCAGCAGCCCGTGGCGGCGCGCTGTGCCCATATAGTAGCCAGAGAGCGGCCGGGTGAGGATCCCGCACTGCTCCAGCTCCGCGCTGAGCGCCACATCGTCGATGCTCTGGGGTAAGGCGAGGATCAGATGCAGCCCGGCATGGCTCTGGCGCTCCACATATTCCGGCCCGAGGGTGCGCTCAATAACCGCCACCAGCGCCTCCCGCCGTTTGCGGTATAACTGGCGCATACGCCGGACATGCGCGGCGTAGTGCCCCTCGCGGATAAACTCCGCCAGCGTAAGCTGGGCCAGGCCGTTCCCCCCGCGATACAGCTCCGAATGGGCCATTTTTATCCGCCCGGCCAGCGCCCGGGGCAATACCGCATAACTGATGCGCAGCCCCGGGTACAGGGTTTTACTGAAGGTGCCCAGGTAGATCACCGGCGCATCATCGCACAATCCCTGAAGTGCGGGGATCGGCTGCTCATAAAAGCGAAACTCGCTGTCATAATCATCTTCAATAATCACGCTGCCCCAGGCCCGGGCCCGGGCCACCAGGCCCTTACGGCGCTGCATACTCATTACCGTACCCAGCGGATACTGGTGGGACGGGGTCACACAGATCAGCCGCGGGGGGCAAAAGCCCTCACCGGGCTCCGGGAGTGTCATGCCTTCGTCATCTACGGCGACCGGCTCCACATCCACCCCGTTGATGGTCAGCACATTGCGGATCCCCCAGTAGCCAGGCTCCTCAATCCATGCCCTGTCACCCGGATCACAGAGCATTTTCGCCAGCAGATCGAGGATCTGGTGAATACCGGCCCCGATCAGGATCTGATCGGCGCTGCACTGCACCGAGCGCACAATCCGCAAATGGTCCACCAGCGCCTGCTGTAGCGGCCCGTAGCCGCCGGGGGCCGTATAGCTCAGGGCCGCCAGCGGCAGGCGGTGGCTCAGACGCCGGGTAATTTTGCGCCAGATATCCCGGGGAAAGTGGCTGACATCCGGCACGCCGGGCATAAATGCCCCCCACTGCCGGGCCCCGGCTCCGCCCTGCGCCAGCAACTGGCTGCCCCGCCGGGAGAGGGACGCCATCGGGAAGGGCGCGTCCGGCCCTGCTTCCGGCAGTGAGTCGCGTAACGGGTGGGATTCCGGCAGCTGGCGGCAGACAAATGTCCCGCTACCGGTGCGGGTCTCCACATACCCCTCCGCCTGTAGCTGCTCATAGGCCCACAACACCGTATTGCGTGATACATGCAGCTCGCAGGCCAGATCCCGGGAGGCCGGGAGCCGGGTGCCCGTGGCAATATCCCCCTGGCCGATGGCCTGTTGCAGCGCATCATATAACCGCTTCCCGAGGGTTGTGGCGGTTTGCTGGCTCAGATGCCAGGCAACCAGATCACCGAGTAGTGAGTGCATAAGCCCCCGATGGCGTAAAAAGTGTGCTGAATAATACAGCCGCCCGCGCCCGAAAAAGCAAGCATATAAATACACCTGGCTGCCGGGCGCCGGGAAAATAAAGCTGACCCGAAGCCTGAACTTGCCGATAATATTGACCGTATGCAAAAAGTCCCGGACAGCAAAATGATCGTTATTTTAATTATCGCCATTCTGGTGGTGGCCGTTGCCCTGTGGCTGCGCCACCCGCAATACGCCGCGCCGGATGTCAGCGTTGCGCCAGACACCCCCAACTACCGTAACGGGCAGTTTTATAATGACCCGCAATATGCGCCGCTTACCGCCTCGCCCACCCGCAGCACCAGCACCTGGGCCCTGTGGTATCAGTTTCTGTTTGGTAAAGATCCGGACAGCATCCCCGCCCGGGCGCTGCCGTCACAGAAAACCGACCTGCACCGCCTGGATCCGGCCCGGGACGTGCTTATCTGGATGGGCCACTCCAGCTATTTTCTGCAACTGAACGGGCTGCGCTTTCTGGTGGATCCGGTCTTCAGCCCCGGGGCCTCCCCGGTGCCGGGCACCAACCGGGCCTTTGCCGGGGCCTCGGTCTACCAGGCGGCCGATATTCCGCCGGTGGATTACCTGCTGATCACCCACGACCACTGGGACCACCTCGACTACCCGAGCGTGAAAGCACTGGGGGATAAAATTCGCCATATTATCGCCCCCACCGGGGTGGGTTCCTATTTTAAGAAATGGGGGTTTGATCCGGCGCGGATAAGCGAGGGGAACTGGTTTTCACGGCTTAGCCGCCCGGGGGTTGATATTCATATTCTCCCCACCCGGCACTTTTCCGGCCGCCTGCTGGAGCGTAACCAGACCCTGTGGGGCTCCTTTGCCCTGATAACCCCCTCCCGGCGGATCTACCTGGGGGGCGACAGCGGATATGGCCGCCATTTTGCCGCCATTCGCCGTTATCTCGGCCCGGTGGATGTGGCGATTCTGGAGTGCGGACAATACGACAGTAACTGGGCCAGCATTCACATGACCCCGGAGCAGACCACCATGGCCGCAGATGACTTAGCCGCCGGGGCACTGCTCCCGGGCCATAACAGTAAATTTAAGCTGGCCCACCACACCTGGCGTGATCCGCTGGAGCGGATAACAACCGCCAGCAGCGCGAAACCCTGGCGGCTGCTTACCCCGCAGATGGGCCAGCCCGTCTGGCTGGATGACCCCAGCCAGACATTTAGCCCCTGGTGGCGCACCCTGCCCTGAGCCCACACCGCGCCCCGGGTTACAGGCCCGCCGGGCGCGGCACCTCGATATAGTTGCCGTCAATATCTCTCTGGTAATAGCTGCCGTTACTCACGTAATAGCGCCGCCCGTTGTAGTCCACCACATTCAGCCCGCGCTCTCCCCGGGGGGCGGGCGTCTCAACCCGGACATACTCCGAGCCCTGGCGCTGATAATAGAGCCCGTTCACCATGTAGTAGGTCAGCCCGCCGATAATCAGCGCCGTTGCCAGGCCCGGCAGCACGCTGTAGCGGTGCGGCCCCCCGTACCAGTGGCCGTGACCATATCCGTGACCATAGCCGTGCCCGTAGTGGCCGTATCCGTGACCATACCCGTGGCCGTGACCAAACCCGTGTCCGGGCCCGTGCCCCGGGTGGGACAAAGCCAGGGTGGGCATGATAATCAGCGCAGACAGCAGCATGGTCAGCACTTGTTTTCGCATCTGAGGTTCTCCCGGTGGTGGCGGCGTAACGTGCCCCCCTCACGTAGCGCCAATTATAAAAACCCTGCACACCATATTGCTATCTCCGGGGGGAAAACCGGCCAAATCTTCATAATTTCTCCTGAAATGGTCAGCATCTGAGCACCAGAACAGCCCGCCCCGGGCAACGGGCTACCATTATTGAGCCTGTACAAAGGGCCAGACGGAGCGCACAATTTTACCCACACCTCCCCCCGGCACCCATCCGTGCGCCGTGGCGGTGTTGTGTTCATTTTTCAACGCAGCCGCCAGAGGCGGCATGTGATAAGGCAAATTGCATGAGCGATACATCAGCTGAACTTCACGCCCCGTTCGGGACAATTCTGGGTTATGCGCCAGGTGGCGTGGCTATCTACTCTTCCGACTACAAGAGTGTTGATCCCCGGGAATACCCGGACGACGCCGCCTTTCGCCACTATCTCAACAGCGAATACATGGGTTACAAATGGCAGTGCGTGGAGTTTGCCCGGCGCTTTTTGTACCTTAACTACGGGGTGGTGTTCACGGATGTGGGCATGGCCTACGAAATTTTTGATTTACGCTTCCTGCGCCAGGTCGTTAATGACGATATTCTGCCCCTGCAGGCCTTTGCTAACGGCAGCCAGCGCGCCCCGGTTCCCGGCGCCCTGCTGATTTGGGCCGAAGGTGGCGAATTTAAACAGACCGGCCATGTGGCTATCATTACCCAGGTCTGCAACACCCGGGTGCGCATTGTGGAGCAAAACGTCATCCACTCTGCCCTGCCCGCCGGTCAGCAGTGGACCCGCGAGCTGCCGCTGGAAAACCGCGACGGCCACTATTACCTGCACGATACCTTCAGCGATACCCGGATCCTCGGCTGGATGATCCAGACCTCAGACACTCAGTACAGCCTGCCCGCACCGCAAATCGACGCCCGGCTACTGGGGATCCACAGTGCAGAAATGCCGCGCAACGGTCAGTTCGACGGCCAGTGGCTTGATGAGCGCGACCCGGTCGAGCACGCCTACGTTCAGGCCAACGGCTACACCATCAATGCGGACCCCTGCCACTACTTCACCATCTCCGCCAGTGCTGAGCAGGCGCTTATCCAGGCGACCAACGAAATGCACCTGATGTATCTGCACGCCACCGATAAAGTCCTCAAAGACGACAATCTGCTGGCGCTGTTTGATATCCCGAAAGTGCTCTGGCCACGGCTGCGGCTCTCCTGGCAGCAGCGCCGCCACCACATGATCACCGGGCGGCTGGATTTCTGCATGGACGAGCGCGGCCTGAAAGTCTACGAATACAACGCGGATTCCGCCTCCTGCCATACGGAGACCGGGCTAATCCTCGACAAATGGGCCGCCCAGGGCGGGCTGAGCGGCAGTGAAAACCCCGGCGAGCGCCTGCTGGATGCCCTGGCCAACACCTGGAAACACAGCCAGGCGCGCCACTTTGTGCACCTGCTCCAGGACAACGACGTCGAAGAAAACTACCACGCCCTGTTTATGCAGCGCGCCCTCACCAAAGCCGGGTTTGAAAGCAAAATTCTCCACGGCCTGGATGAGCTCTCCTGGAGCGCCACCGGCCAGCTTATCGACGGCGACGGGCGCGAAGTGAACTGCGTGTGGAAAACCTGGGCCTGGGAAACCGCCCTTGAGCAACTGCGGGCAGAAAGCGAAAACGACGGCGACGCGGCCGCGCTCACTATCCGCACCGGTAAGCCGCAGCACAACGTGCGGCTGATGGATGTACTGCTGCGCCCGGAAGTGCTGGTCTTCGAACCCCTGTGGACCGCCATCCCCAGCAACAAGGCGATACTGCCGATCCTCTGGTCCCTGTTCCCGCACCACCGCTATCTGCTGAATGCGGATTTCGAGCTTAACGATGAGCTTATCCGCAGCGGGTATGCCGTGAAGCCGATAGCCGGGCGCTGCGGTAACAATATCGGGCTGGTCCACCAGAGCGAAGTGCTGGATGAAACCAGCGGCAAGTTCGCCCACCAGACCAACATCTACCAGCAGTTGTGGTGCCTGCCGAAGGTGGACGACCGCTATATTCAGGTCTGCACCTTTACCACCGGCGGCCACTATGGCGGTGCCTGCCTGCGCACGGACCCGACCCTGGTCATTAAAAAAGAGAGCGATATCGACCCGTTACGGGTAGTTGACGACGAGACATTCCTCGGCCGTTAACCGGCCCTCCCGCAGTCAGTAAAACGCCCCCGCCCCTGGTCACCAGGGGCGGGGGCGTTTATCCCCTCTGTGCGTTTTTTAGCAAAAAATGCACTTTAATCACAAAAAAAGTAAAAATTAAGGAATCCTTAAGACTTGTTGCTACCATAAATCTGTTCCGTGGACGCCACTACTTAAGGAGAGCACCGTGCAGTTAAACCTCAGTACCCCGATCGGCAAAGGCCGCCATCGGCAATGCTACGCCCATCCGGCAAATCAGAACCTGTGTATTAAAATCGTTCACTCCCTGGCCCACGGCGGCGACAAGGAGCTGAACCGGGAGCTGAAATATTACCGGCATCTCCAGGCGCGTACCATCAACTGGGATATTCTGCCACGCTACCACGGCCAGGTTGCCACCGATCAGGGCACCGGCTACGTCTACGATCTGGTCCGCGATTATAACGGCGACGTGTCGCGGGATCTGGGGTTCTACCTTAACCTCGGCCAGCAGGAGAATAATTTCGCCTGGCTCACCCCGCTGCTGGCGATGCTGCGCCTGCAACTGGCGCAAAACCGCATTGTGACCATGACCCTGAAACCCGGCAATATCCTCGTGAAACGGATAAGCCAGGATCAGGCGATTCTGGTGATTGTGGACAACATCGGTGAAGCGAGCCTGATCCCTGCCGCCTCTTATATTCCCTATTTCTACGCGAAGAAAATGACCCGCATCTGGCGCCGCTTTATGCAGCTGCTGGAAAAATACGGCTACAACGCCCCCCTGGCTATCACCCGGGCGGATAAAAAACAGCTTCACAGCTGGCCTGCCCAGTCCACACCCGCATTACCGGCACCGGCCCACCGCTGATCACCCCTGCTTTCCCTGCGCACGCTGATCCCGGCGTGCGGTATTGCCCCCCTTTGCCAGCCCCCGTGCCAGACTAAAAGAAACCCGGCAGCAACAGGAGGCCCAATGAGACACCTGACAGCACTACTCTGCATTCTGCCCGGGTTACTGCTCTGGGGCTGTGATAACAGCCAGCGCCATACGGAACAGGTGCTGCGCTGCGGCTACGCGGTCGATGAGCTGGGTAGCCCGGCGGCCCGCGCCGCCTACCACAAAAACGCCCTCAGCGCCCTGGGCGGCAGGCTGCCGGTCATTGATCGCTACGCGCTGATGCGCCAGCGCTCAGAACAGCCCCGCACCAGCAATGCAGAAGCCGTGCGCCGCGCCAGTCTGGTGTACGAATACAACGCCAGCACCTGCCGCTCGCTGCACCGCCAGCCCCCGCTTCCCCTGCCGCGCCGCGAGGGTGACAATCCCCCCCGGCCACCGGTTCCGCGCCCGCTGCTGCCCCCATTCGGGGATGCCTGAGGCAAAATTCAGGAAATTCGCATTAATTGCGCCGCAAAACCACACGCAGCATTTCCCCTGCGGGGCCGGTATACCGCATACTGTGGCGTGCATAACAACAGGTATCGGATGACAAGGAGGTCATATGAAATATCTGTTCGCCATCATGCTCTGTATTGGGCTGGCGCTACTCACCCGTAATGAACACCCGTCGCGCAAGGTAGAAACCCTGCTGATGTGCCATATGGCCGTAGACGCCCTTGGCGATGAGCAGGCAAAACAGTGCGTTATCCGCAATGAGCCCGTCTGGTTTGATGGCCGGATGCCGGATCTGCCCCCGGACCACCTCGTGACTCTGGGCAATAAAATGCGGGAGCGGCTTAACGCCAACTCCCGCTCTGCCAGGCACCGCCTGGAGCATCTGGCTACCGTCTGGAACAGCGCAGAGTGTATGCGCCTGCACCAGCAGGAGGCCATCTCCCCCGAGCAGCTAAACCAGCTGCTGACCCTTTAGCCCAGATCGCCCCCGGCCACCGGTAACACGGTGCCGTTGATATAGCTGGCGTCATCACTGGCGAGGAACAGAATCGCCGCCGCCTGCTCCTCCACAGAGCCGTAGCGGTGCATCAGGCTGGTGGCACAGGTCTGATCCACCACCTGCTGATACCAGGCCTGCTCCTGTGGGGTGGGCACCTCCGTATTGCGCGGCGTCAGGCGCGGTGGTGCCTCGGTGCCGCCCGGTGCGGTGGCATTAATACGGATCCCGGCACTGGCATATTCAAAAGCCAGGGACTGGGTCAGCGCATTAACCCCCCCTTTGGCGGCCGAATAAGGCACCCGGTTCACCCCCCGGGTCGCCACGGAGGAGACATTAACAATCGCCCCCTGGTGGCGCGCCAGCATATAGGGCAGTACCGCCCGGCAACCCCACAGAGTCGGGAACAGGGAGCGGCGGATCTCCGCCTCTACCTGGTGGGGCTGATACTCAGCATAGGGGCGTGCCCAGATGGTGCCGCCCACATTGTTCACCAGAATATCAATCTGCCCGAAGTGCTGATGGGCCCGGGCGAAGGCCGCCTCGGTCGGCTCCCACTGCTCAAGATCTGCATTCAGCGCCAGCACCTCACCACCCTGCTGGCGCAGCCCGGCGGCCACCTCTTCCAGCCAGTGGGCCCGGTCGACTAACACCAGTTTCGCCCCTTCGGCGGCGGCCCGTTCGGCCACCGCTTTACCGATCCCCTGGGCGGCCCCGGTGATGACCATTACCTTGTTTTCAAAACGACGTTGCTGCATAGGGCACCTCAGCGCTGGGGGGCGAATTTTTCATAATAAAAATGGGCAGGCTCAATCCGCGCCACTTCCAGCCAGGACATGACCGCATCCACCATCGGGGGCGGCCCGCACAGGTAGATATCCACCTCGCCGTCGTGGAGGGTGTCGCGGCTCATATGGTCCGTTACATAGCCCTGGTAAGGGTTGGTGGTCCCGGGGTCTGCCACACAGACCCGGTAGCTGAAGCCCGGCAGCCGGGCGGCCAGCCCTTCGAGCTGCTCCAGCTTCACCCGGTCTTCGTCGCGGTTCACGCCGTATAACAGGGTAATGGGCTTATCACAGCCGGTGACCGCCAGCTGCTCCAGCATGGAGAGGAACGGCGCCAGCCCGGTTCCCCCGGCCAGCATCACCACCGGGCGCTGCACCGGGCGCAGGTAAAAGCTGCCCAGGGGCCCGGCAAGCTGCATGACGTCCCCTTCCCGGGCGCTTTGGGTAAGCCAGGTGCTCATGCGGCCATCCGGCACGTTGCGCAACAGGAAGCTGAGCTGCGCGCTGCCCGGCTTTGAGCTGAAGGAGTAAGCCCGCCAGGCATCGCTGCCCGGCACCTGGATATTGATGTACTGCCCCGGTAAAAAGGTGATCCCCGGGTGGCTGGTCAGGTTCAGCTCCAGCTCGATGGCGCTGTCCGAGAGCGACGCCACCCGCCCGATGCTGGCGGTAAACTGCTGGTCGCCGGTCTTACACAGGGTGGAGGCCATCGGGATCTGGATAACACAGTCCGAGGTGGGCACCATCTGGCAGGTCAGCACCATGCCTTTTGCCCGCTCCTGGTCGGAGAGCGCCTCGTCGATATACTCATCGCCAAGGTCAAACTCGCCGGACTCACAGTGGCATTTACAGGTGCCGCACACCCCGTCGGAGCAGTCCATCGGCAGGTTAATTTTCTGGCGGTAGGCCGCATCCAGCACTTTTTCATTATCATTGCACTGGATGAAGCGCGTTACGCCATCCTCAAAATTCAGCGCGACGTTATACATGGCGCACTCCTTTAAATATGATAAATATCAATAACCTGATTGATATAATCGTTGTTCAGTTGCACCACTTTCTTCATGATCACCAGCCCGCTGTCGGCCGTGTGCAGGGTCAGCGTAGTGGTGCCGAAAAACTGGTCGGTTTTCTGGTAACGGTGGCTCCAGGTGCACCAGTTGTAACGCACCGTGACAGTGTCACCCTCCTGGCCGAGCAGCTCGATATTGCTCAGCATATGGGTGGTGCGCGGCTCCGGGGTACTGGCGGCCGAACGCTCGGTCTTAATGCGGTAGACCCGGTCTTCCAGCCCGTCGCGGCAGCCGTAGTAGATCAGGGAGATTTCCCGCTGGGGGTCCCGGGTCAGCTGGTCGTGGTCGGTCCAGGCGGGCATCCAGTACACCGCCTCCGGGTGGTAGCAGTTCAGCCAGTTGTCCCAGTCCCGGTCGTCCAGCAGCCGCGCTTCCCGGTAGAGAAACTGGGTCACATCCTGTAATAACGGGTTCATGCTTCTTCCTCCCCGATGGCGCTCAGCAGCGCCTGCTGCCAGTGGTGGTGGTGGGTAACGTACAGTGCCTCATCTTCAGAGCGCGGGCCGCTCAGCTGCGGGCGGATCTCCATCAGGGCGGCGTTTTCATCCGCCCCTTCCACCCAGCGGGTGGCCCCGCGGCTCATGTCGCTCCAGGGTAAGTTGCGCGCCATATAGCCCTGCTGGCAGGCGCGGAACTCTTCCAGATCGTCCGGGGTGCCCATGCCGCTGACGTTAAAAAAGTCTTCATACTGGCGAATACGCAGGGTGCGGTCTGCGGCGCTCTCCCCTTTGGGGGCGAAGCAGAAAATCGTCACTTCGGTTTTGTCCACCGCCAGCGGGCGCACTACGCGGATCTGGGTCGAGAACTGATCCATAATGTAGACGTTCGGGTACAGGCACAGGTTACGGGTCTGGTTGACCATCAGCCCCGCGCGCTGCTCGCCAAACTGCTCCACCAGCCGCGCCTGCTGGTTGTATACCGGGCGCACTTCCGGGTTCAGCACTTCGGTCCAGAGCAGCATATGGCCGTTATCAAAGCCATATACCCCGCCGGTGCTTTTCGACCAGCCGTTAGCGTCCACCGCGTGGGTGGCGTTGGCTTCGTAGTTGCGCCGCGACATGGTAGAGGCGTAGTTCCAGTGCACCACGCTGACGTGGTAGCCATCGGCGCCGTTTTCCATGCCCAGCTTCCAGTTGCCTTCATAGGTATAGGTAGAAGCACCGGAGAGCACCTCCAGCCCTTCCGGGGCCTGGTCGACAATCAGATCCAGCACCCGCAGGGTGTCGCCCAGGTACTCTTCCAGGGGGGCCACCTCTTCCCGCAGGCTGCCGAACAGGAAGCCCTTATAACTGGTAAAGCGCGGCATGGCTTTCAGATCATGGGAGCCATCCTGCTTAAAGCACGGCGGGTAGCCGCCGGTCTTCTCATCTTTTGCTTTCAGTAACTTGCCGTTATTGCTGAAGGTCCACCCGTGGAACGGGCAGGTAAATGAGCTTTTATTCCCGGCTTTACGGCTGGCGAGCATCGCCCCACGGTGCGAGCAGCTGTTAATCAGCGCGTGCAGCTGGCCCTCTTTGTCCCGGGTGATCATCACCGGCTGGCGGCCGACAGTAAGGGTGTAATAGTCGCCTGGCTCAGGGATCTGGCTTTCATGTGCCAGATAGACCCAGTTCCCCTCAAACAGGTGCTTCATTTCCAGTTCAAATAATTCCGGGTCGGTAAATATTCCCCGGTTGCACTGGTATATTCCGGCATCTTTATCAATGATCAGCGCTTGCTCTATTTTCTTTTTCAGCGCAGAGGCAGACGACGAGACTGTCATATTCATAAATGACCTCAGCAATAAACGGCTTAATAATATGTAAATGTAATCAGGACTGCAGTGCGCGCGGGCGGTTGCTGCGTAACTCTTGCTGGTTATCACGGGCCTGGCACAGGGTGAAATTAAAATTCACCTCAGTATGGGGCTGATTAATATCCCGCTGGCTGGCAATCTGCCCATCGGTAATTTTTACCGGGTCGGCCACCAGGCCATCGCGGGTGGCAAAGGCAAAGTCATCCCACAGGTATTTATCACCGCTGAGGTTAATCTGGGTGGTTAAATGCTTATACCCCGGGGCCGAGACAAAGAAATGAATATGGGCCGGGCGGTTACCGTGGCGGCCTAACTGATTAAGCAGGGCCTGGGTCGGGCCGTCTGGCGGGCAGCCGTAGCCGGAGGGCACAATACTGCGCACCGCGTAGCGGCCATCGGCACCGGTCTGAATACGGCGGCGCAGGTTGTACTCGCTCTGGGACTGATCAAAAAACGAGTAGTTCCCCAGGGTATTGGCGTGCCAGACATCCACAATGGCGTTCGCCACCGGGTTGCCGTCTGTATCGGTCACCTGGCCGTGCAGCCACATGATTTCGCCGTTATCGGTGCCGTCGTCCATGCGGGCGAACTGAGGGCTCAGGGGGGCATTTGCCACATACAGGGGCCCTTCGATGGTGCGCGGGGTGCCCCGGGCATTTCCCTGCTCCGCGTCCAGCGCGTCGGCGCGCAGATCCAGGTAGTGCTCAATGCCCAGGCCCGCGGCCAGCAGTGCGGTCTCTTTGCGCTCGCCCAGCAGGTTAATGTAGTTGATCGCCTGCCAGAACTCTTCGTCGGTCACGTCGAACTGATCAATGGTGTCGCAGATGTCAGACATCACTTTCAGCATGATTTTTTTAAAGCGCTCATTACCGCCCGCGTCATTAATTCCGCTGCTGACGGTCAGTAAGGTATTCAGCTCGCTGGCAATATTTTTATTTACAGACATAAATATGCTCTCGTGTAGGGTTTTATAATTTTCGCTTTTAATTAACGGTCATCATCTTTTACGGATGACGGGTGGCGGCATAACGGCGTTACGGAAATCTCCATAAACGGATATAACGGCAGCCCCATTAAAATAGAATGTAATTCTTCGTTATCCTTAACATCAAAAATGCTGACATTGGCATACAGCCCGGCCACCCGCCAGATATGGCGCCATTTCCCTTCGCGCTGGAGCTGCTGGGAATATGCCTTCTCTGTCGCTTTGAGTGCCTCGGCCTGCTCTTTCGGGTAGTCCAGCGGTATATTTACCGTCATATCAACTTTGAATAACATAATTGCCTCCTCACTGCCGGGAATAATGGTTCAGTTTATCGCGGTCAATCTCAACCCCCAGCCCCGGGCCTTCTGGCAGGGTTACGCCGCCATCGGTAAATACCAGCGGGCTGGTGAGAATGTCATCTTTCAGTAACAGCGGGCCGAACATCTCGGTGCCCCACTGTAAGCCAATGGTGGACCAGGCGTGCAGCGATGCCACCGTGCCCAGGCTGCCTTCCAGCATGGTGCCGCCATATAAGCTGATCCCCGCCCCCTGGGCCACATGGGCCAGCTTCAGTACCTGGGCCGGGCCACCGGCTTTGGCAATTTTCAGCGCCCAGGCACCGGTAAAGCCGCCGCTGGCAAGGGCGTAGCTGTCCTGTAGGGTGGCGACGCTTTCGTCTGCCAGCATGGGCACATCAAAGCGCTGGCTCAGGGCAATCAGATCCCGGTGGTTCCACAGGGGCAGCGGCTGCTCAATCAGATCAATGCCCCCGGCCTGCAACTCGCGGATCCCTTTTACGGCGGCGGTCATATCCCAGGCCTGGTTTACATCCACCCGCACACTCACCTGCTCGCCCAGGGCCTGCTTAATGGCAATGGCGTGGCGCACGTCGTCCTGCAACTGCCCGGCACCGATCTTGAGCTTAAAGGTGTTGTGGCGGCCTTCCGCCAGCAGGCGTTTGCCTTCGTCGATATCCTGCTGAGTGTTGCCGCTTGCCAGGGTCCAGAGCACCGGCAGGCGCTGGCTGAGCGCCCCGCCCAGCAGAGTGCTGACCGGCACCCCGAGCACTTTACCCTGGGCATCAAGAAACGCGGTTTCCAGGGCCGATTTGGCAAAGGTGTTGCCTTTCACGCTGGCGTTCATGGTCCGGCTGAGCGCTTCCACGCCGCTAAAGGTTTTGCCGCAAATCAGCGGGGCCAGATAGGTCTCAATAGCGGAGCGGATCCCCTCCGGGCTTTCCGGGCCGTAGCTTAAGCCACCAATGGTGGTCGCCTCGCCCCAGCCGGAGATCCCGCCATTACAGACCATTTCAATAATGGTCAGGGTCTGGCAGCCCATGGTCGCCATGGATAACTTGTGCGGGCGAATGGTGGGGATATCCACCAGCCAGCAGCGGATCGATTCAATATTCAGCATGTATCACTCCCTGTCGGGCAAAGAAGCTCACCAGTGCCTGAGCAAACTGCCCCGGGCACTCCACATTCGATAAATGGGACGCAGGCAAGGTCACCAGCCGGGTGTCCGGCGCGTGGTCTGCCAGCCAGCGGGCATCCTCCACGGTGGTGACCGGATCCAGCTCCCCGGCGATAGCCAGCATCGGCCGCGCCATCTGGGGGGCCTGCGGGCGCAGATCAGCAGTTGCCAGCACTTCGCAGCAGGCCGCATATCCCAGGGGGGAGCCCTGCTCCAGCCCGGCCAGCAGAGCCGGGATCACCGCAGGCTGCTGGCGGATAAACGCCGCAGAAAACCAGCGATCCGGCGTGCCCGCCACAATCTCCCCCATGCCCTGCTCACGCACCAGTGCGGCCCGGGTGCGCCAGGCCGCTTCCGTGCCGATGCGCGCCGCCGTATTGGCGACCGCCAGGCCGTGAAAGCGAGCCCCGGCGTAGCGGTTCAGCCACATACCGGTCAGCCCGCCCAGGGAGATCCCGCAAAAGCAGGCCTGGCCGATATCCAGGTGATCCAGCAGATCCACCACATCCAGGCCCAGGGTGTCCAGGGTCAGGGCGGACTCCGGCAGGCGCGAGCCCCCGTGGCCCCGGGTGTTGTAGCGCACCACCCGGAAGTGGCGGGTCAGCAGCGGGATCACCCCGTTCCACATGGTCCAGCGGGTGCCGAGGGAGTTCGACAGCACCAGTACCGGTGCCCCTTCGGGGCCGTCAACGATATATTCGACCATCTGCGCCTCACACCCGCTCAATGATCAGGGCGATGCCCTGGCCCACGCCAATGCACATGGTGCACAGGGCGTAGCGCCCCTGCTGCTGGCGCAGCTGCCAGGCCGCGTTCATCACCAGCCGCCCGCCGGAGGCACCCAGCGGGTGGCCCAGGGCAATGGCCCCGCCGTTGGGGTTAACGTGGGCGGCGTCGTCCGCAAGGCCCAGTGCCCGGGTCACGCTCAGGGCCTGGGCGGCGAAGGCTTCATTCAGTTCGATAACATCCATCTGGGCAAGGGTCAGCCCGGTCTGGTGGAGCACTTTCTCTACCGCGCCCACCGGGCCATAGCCCATCACCGTAGGCGCCAGACCAGAGACGGCCCCGCCCACAATCCGCGCCATAGGTTGCAGATCGTGGCGCGACAGGGCCCCCTCGCTGGCCAGTAACAGGGCGCAGGCGCCGTCGTTCAGGCCGGAGGCGTTCCCTGCGGTAATAGAGCCCTGCGGGTTAACCACCGGTTTCAGTTTTGCCAGGGCCTCCGCCGTGGTGGCGCGGGGGTGTTCGTCTTTATCAAACAGGCGGTCTGGCTGGTTGCGCCCGCCCGCCAGGGTGACCGGGGTTATCTGCCCGGTGTAGAAGCCGTTATCCCAGGCCCGGGCCGTGCGCTGCTGGCTGCGCAGGGCGAAGGCGTCCTGATCTTCGCGGCTTATCTCATATTTCTGCGCCAGGTTTTCCGCCGTCTGGGGCATGCTTTCCACCCCGTAGAGGGCGCGCATTTGCGGGTTAATAAAGCGCCAGCCCATGGTGGTGTCTTCCAGGGCCATCTGGCGGCTCCAGGGGCTTTCCGCCTTGCCCATGACAAAGGGGGCGCGGGTCATGCTCTCAACCCCACCGGCGATCATCAGCTCGCTTTCGCCGCTTTTAATCGCCCGGCTGGCGGTGATCACCGCATCCAGGCTTGAGCCGCACAGGCGGTTCAGGGTGCTGCCGGGCACCGTGACCGGCAGGCCCGCCAGCAGCAGCGCCATACGCGCTACGTTGCGGTTGTCCTCACCGGCCTGGTTGGCGCAGCCGTAGATAACATCGTCAATGGCCGCCAGATCAAGGTGCGGGTAGCGGGCCAGTAAATCACGCAGCGGCAGGGCTGCCAGATCGTCGGCGCGTACGGTGGCTAAACTGCCGTTCAGCCGCCCAATCGGGGTGCGGCGGGCATCACACAGAAAGGCATGGGACATTGTCGGTCGTCTCCAGATCAAAAGTGAGGGCTACAGGGGTAACTTCCTGTAGGTATTCCGGGGTGATATCGCCAAAGAGTTCCCGCACCACCAGCCCCTGCTTTGTAACGTCCATCACGGCCATATCGCTGTAAATGCGGCTGATGCAGCCGATCCCGGTCAGCGGGTAGGTACACTCAGGGACAATTTTGCACTGGCCTTTTTTGGTCAGATGTTCGGTCATCACAAATACCTGGCGGGCACCGATAGCCAGATCCATCGCCCCGCCCACGGCCGGGATAGCCCCGGGTGCGCCGGTGCTCCAGTTCGCCAGGTCACCGTGCTCAGACACCTGGTAGGCCCCCAGCACGCAGATATCCAGGTGGCCGCCGCGCATCATGGCGAAAGAGTCCCCGTGGTGGAAATAGCAGCCCCCGGCAAGCAGGGTGACCGGCTGTTTCCCGGCGTTGATCAGTTCCGGATCTTCTTCTCCCGGGGCCGGGGCGGGCCCCATGCCGAGGATGCCGTTTTCACTGTGCAGGAAGATCTCCCGGTCGGCAGGCAGGTAGTTGGCTATCTGGGTGGGCAGGCCGATACCCAGATTCACATAAGCCCCTTCGGGGATATCCCGGGCGATACGCCGGGCCAGCTCCTGATGCGATAAATTTTTCATGCTGATACCTCAGGCAGACAACGGTAAACGGGCGGCGGAGACTTCCACCAGGCGCTGAACAAAAATCCCGGGGGTGATCACCGTTTCCGGATCCAGCTCTCCCGGGGCCACCATCTGGCTCACCTGGGCGATGGTGCAGCGGGCCGCTGTCGCCATGATTGGCCCGAAGTTACGGCCGGTTTTGTCATACACCAGGTTGCCCCAGCGATCGCCGCGCAGGGCTTTGATCAGGGCGTAGTCCGCGTGCAGCGGCATCTCCAGCACATACTGCTTGCCGTTAATTTCGCGGGTCTCTTTGCCCTCGGCCAGTAAGGTGCCGTAACCGGTGGGGGTAAAAATGGCCCCCAGCCCGGCGCCGCCCGCCTGGATACGCGCGGCCAGGTTCCCCTGGGGCACCAGTTCAAGCTCAATCTCGCCTTTGCGGTACAGCTCATCAAATACCCAGGAGTCTGTCTGGCGCGGGAAGGAGCAGATAACCTTGCGCACACAGCCCGCTTTGAGCAGTGCCGCCAGGCCATAGTCCCCGTTACCGGCGTTATTACTGATAAGCGTTAGCCCCCTGAGCTGGCGGGCAATCAGCGCATCCAGCAGCTCGGAAGGCTGCCCCGCCGGGCCAAAGCCTCCCACCATGATCACCGCACCATCCGGAATATCGGCGACGGCGGCTTCCAGCGATTCACGCTGCTTATTAATCATTACTCCCCCTGACGTGGTCACAACTACTGCTTGTGCAAACACACTAGAAGAGTGCAGACTGGCACTCAAGGGCGAATATCAAACTGGTGTGCGATTATCGAACTTTTCGCGAGGTTTGTAATTAATTTGTGATGGATGTTAAAGAATTGCACTTTTGGCAGATGACAGGGCGTTAAAGACGCAGATAAACCACAAACACAATGATAAATAAGGCATTTATATGATTCATGAACCGGCTAGTGTTGACGAAGAACTGAAGCGGCTGCACGAAATTGGTGCACCCGTGGGGGAGAGTTTTAAGGGGGACCCGAATTTTATGGCCTCCCTGGCCCGGGGGCTGGAGGTGCTCCAGGCCTTTACCCCGCTCAGCAACAGTATGACCATCGCCCAGATAAGCCACAGTACCGGCATTCCCCGGGCGGCGGTGCGCCGCTGCCTCTACACCCTGAACGCCCTGGGCTTTGTGCACGCGCCGGACGGCCGCCACTTCAGCCTGCTGCCCCGGGTGCTGACCATCGGTTTTGCCTATCTGAACTCCTCAGAGCTGGCCCGCTCAGCCCAGAACGCCATGGACTACCTGAGCAAGCAGCTTGGGGAGTCCTGCTCGGTGGCGCTCCTCGACGGGGATAACATTCTGTATATCGCCCGCTCCTCACAAAAGCGCATTATGAAGGTCGATCTGGGCCGTGGCAGCCGCCTGCCCGCTTATGCCACCTCCATGGGCTGGGTGCTGCTGGGGGATCTGAGCGAGCCCGCCCTCAGCGCGTATCTGCAGCGCACCACCCTGGAGCCCTTTACCGAATACACGATCACCTGCCCGGAGCAGCTGCGCGCCAGGCTTGCACAGGTGCGCGCCCAGGGCTACGCCATTAACGACCAGCAGCTGGAGCTGGGGCTGCGCTCCCTGGCGGTGCCGATTCACTCGGCGCGCACCCGTGGGGTGGTGGCGGCCATGAATATCGGGGTGAATACCGCCCAGCACAGCACCAGCGAGCTGCGCGAGCGCTTCCTGCCCCACCTGCAAAAAGCGGCTATGGATCTGGCGCTGCTGCTGTAGATCGGGATCAGGGGTAGTTTAATTCGAATGTTGCCTCGCTGTTGGCGCTGCCCGGGGTGACCGGGCCTGTGGCCACATACTGGCCGTAGAACACCAGCGGCACCCCACCTGCCGGTAATGGCAGATTAATCGGGTAGCGGGGGCTGGGTTGCCCGGGGGTCAGGCGGCGCAGGTCTTTATCAAGGATAGCGATCCCCACATTGCTGGCGGTGCTGGCGCGGTTTAACGCCAGCAGAGAAGTATCCCGGGTAGTGGTAGCGCCTTTAAAGGTTACCGCTACCCCCCGGGCAGCCGCGCCGCAATTTTCCAGCTGAACAATGAAACGAACTGGCTGGCTGGTCTTCGTCACCAGAAATTGCTTCGCCGCCCACTCTCCCAGATTTACCGTCATATTCTGAGAAACATTGCTAACGGCACAGGTGTTGGCCACCAGATTCGCGCCAATACGAATATTAATCCGCGCCAGTTCTGCCCCACTGGCGGTAGTGCTGGTGCCCAGTAATAGCGCCGCAGCAAGCAGCCCCCGGGCCGCATGAGTATTGCATATTGTGCCCATCTCTGTTCCTCAGTCAAAATCCGCCAGTAAGTACCCTACCGAAGATACCCGCCCTTCAGCAGGTGGATTACCCGTTACGCTGACCGGATAAATTCTTACCGGCACATTACTTTTCCCGAGGCCGTCTAACAAAAAGCGGATCCCGCTGTTGACATCATTAGGGGTGATGGGCCGGTCGGCGCTGTCGGTGAGCATAAAGCCCACGTCTTTATTGTCGGAGACGATAGCATTCCCGCTGACGCTCCCGGCCTGGAGGCGCAGCGCCAGGTTTGCCCGCTCCTCCACCCCCTTGCAGGAGACGGAAACATTACGGGTGATGGGGTTCACCCCGCGGGCTTTGCTGCCGGCGGTGCCAAAGTTACCGGTAGCGATATTGCCGAAATCCACGGTAATAATTTGCCCGGCGTTAATTTCACAGGACTGGGGCACCGATACGCTGCCCCGGGCATACATGCGGACCAGAGGGGTCGCCGGCTTACCACCACCGCGGGTCGTGTTGATAAAATAATTCGCCACCAGGGTACGCGGAATAATCACTTCACCGATAAAGGGGCGGATAACATAAAGTTTCAGCCTCATATTTGCCCCTGCCCTTGTTGTTTCATAGGTGTGGCTCAGGGAAAGCAGACATGTGAAAGGAGGAGCCTCTGCACGGTCCTGATATCGCGCTGGCGCATAATAGATCCGCCCATTCAAGTCGGTGGTCCCCATCGCCACGCCCAGATACTCATTGATCTTATAGTAGGTTTCTCCCCCCACCGTGGCATAGACCGGTAGCGGGCTCTCCAGCCAGACTGACGCAGCCCTGGGCCCATTAATTACCGGGCAGTCACATGTCCCCCGGTATGAACCCGGAGCCGATTTATTAAGCGGCCCGGCAATCTTTCCGGCGCTGTTATAAATACCCTGTAGGGGCGTGGAAATATCGTACTCATAGTTATATGTGCCGCCCCGCGTTCTGTAATAGCAGTCGGCCAGGGTGCTGGTAGTGGCCAGCCCGGTGAGCACAAAGGCAGCGGTTCTGATAAGTAATTTAAGTGTCATAAGCAATTCCGTTGACCGTATAACGCCCGCGCCCTACTGGCAGGCCGCTTTAATATGATTAATGGGTTTCTGCTCCGCCCCGGCGGGCAGGCGGTAGCGCACCGTGCACTGCTGATCCGGGGCGGTGCCCCACATCACCGTTAACGCCCCCGCCCCCTCAAGGCCGGAGAGGTACACTTGGCCGGACTCATTCACAATGCCGCTACCGGCGTTAGCGCGGGTGACCATCGCCCCGAAGGGCACCGGCCTGCCGTTGTACTGTTGCAGGGTGATCATCGCCCTTGCCCCGCGCTGCACCGTAAACTGCGCCTTCACCAGGGCCCCTTTGGTGGGCACCACCCGGGTGACCGGATCGTCAATTTCCGTGGCGTTATCCAGGCTGTTCACGTCCAGGGCTATGCGGTTCTGGCGGTAGGTGGTGGCATAGGGCAGCACCGTGTAGCCTTTGCGATCGGTGCGCACGCCGGTGGTGTTCTCTACCCGGGCGTGGCGGGTGCCGGGGGCGGCGATCAGCACGTTGGTGTCGCTCAGGGGCTGGCTTAAGGTGAGCCCCTCTTCGTGAATCACAATGCCACCGCTGAGCCCGTAGTTAAGCTGCCGGGCGCCACGGCTGTAGTTGTAGCCCATATTGCTGTTGGCATAGCCCCCCTGGTAGCTCAGGCTGACACTGCCGTTAGCGCCATCCCCCCGGTTGCCATAGCCCTGCTGCACGCTGTAGCCCAGGCTGTTATCCTCCAGCAGCGAGCCGCTGACCCCCGCCTGCTGGCGCAGCCTGCCGTGGGTATCGGTGGTGCTGGTGTAGACCCCGTAAACCGGCGGCGTGGTGGCGGTGATATCCGCCGCCTTCCCGCCCCCGCTCAGCCACTGGCCCAGGGGCAGTGAGAGAGTCAGCGAGAGGGAGCGGTCCCGCTCGCGCAGGCAAGAGAGGTGGACTGCTCGCGATACCGGTTACTGACCTGATACCCGCTGGCGCTATTACCCCAGGCGTTGTGCCCGGTGGCCTTAAAGCGCGACACCCCCAGCAGCCCGTAGGCAGAGACATACTCATGAAGGCGCAGCGCCGGGCCCACTTGCCAGGACATATATTTAGCGTCTGTTTTTACTGAGGCGTAATTGCTGAGCAGGCGATCATAGCTACTGTCATCGGCCCGCATATAGGTGACCGAAGTTAATAGACTGAGCGGATAGTCAAATTCATAGCGGTACTGGAAATTTGCGCCACGGACATTTTTATAGCCTTTAACGCTGCCCTGGGCATACCCGGCAGAGAGGGTATGATTTTCCGCCCCGGCCGGGGGGGCACTAATAACCAGCCCGGCAATCATTGCCAGAATGACTTTATTCATTTAATTGTCCTTGTAATAAAATAACGGAAATAATCTGAAGCACAGTATCGGCCGGAATAAACGCGCACAGATAAATAGCGCATTACCCCGGGCAATATGCGTATCTTTTCATCCGGCTTTTTTCAGGTAAATTAACCAACGGTAAATTTCAGGGTGAACTTAAGGAATAATCAGGAAAGTATTTCCGGGTAAAGCGTTGTCTGCTTCACACTCTACGCGGAGCCGGATTATTCCGGGCCCGTAAATGGCATTTTCTTCCGGCTTAACCGGCGATCCGCGACTATATTTTGCTGATAATCCGGTTCTGGCCCGCCCCGGGCCCCTGAAGGAGCGCCTATGATAACACCAGCACGACCCCATAAACGCCCGAGCCTTACCGCCGCCGCAGTGCGCCTGGCGGTGGCGGGGCTGTTTTTCAGCCCCCTGCTGACCCCCCTTTACGCCGCAACCCCTGAAAACCCCCGCTCCCCGGATGAGCTCTTCGGCCCGCTGTTTACGGCGGTGCAGTCTGCCGGGCTGTTTGCGGATCAGAAAACCTTTGTGGATGCGGTGCCGCGCAGCGACCCGCAGATGATCCTTGCCGACTACCGGATGCAGCAGAAGCAGTCCGGTTTTGATCTGGGCCATTTTGTGCAGGTGAATTTTATCCTCCCCAAAGAGGGGGCCAGATATGTGCCTCCCCAGGGGGAATCCCTGCGCGAGCATATTGATAACCTGTGGCCGGTGCTGACGCGCGAAACCCCGCAGGCCCGCCCCTGGGATTCGCTGCTCCCCCTTCCCCGGCCCTATGTGGTGCCTGGCGGGCGCTTTCGGGAGATCTATTACTGGGACAGCTACTTCACCATGCTCGGGCTGGCAGAGAGCGGCCACCGGGATCGGGTAGAAAATATGGTGGATAACTTTGCCAGTGAGATAGACACCTGGGGCCATATTCCCAACGGTAACCGCAGCTATTACCTCAGCCGCTCTCAGCCGCCGTTTTTCCCGCTGATGGTGGAGCTGCTGGCCGGTGACGATTCCGCCACCCTCGCCCGCTATCTGCCCCAGCTGGAAAAAGAGTACCGCTACTGGATGGCGGGCAGCGAACAGCTTAAACCCGGGGAGGCCAGCGCCCGGGTGGTGCGTATGAAGGGGGGCGAGCTTCTTAACCGCTACTGGGATGATAAAGACACCCCGCGCCCGGAGTCCTGGCGTGAAGATATCCACACCGCCCGGAGCGCCCCGGAGCGACCGGCGGCAGAGGTGTACCGGGATCTGCGCGCGGCGGCGGCCTCCGGCTGGGATTTCAGCTCCCGCTGGATGGATGATCCGCACAAGCTCGGCAGTATCCGCACCACCCGAATTGTGCCGGTGGATCTCAATGCCCTGCTCTACCAGATGGAAAAGACCCTTGCGGCGGCGAGCCAGGCGGCGGGCGATAACGCCGCTGCCGGGCGTTATGAAACCCTGGCCCGCGATCGCCAGCTCGCTATGGAGAAGTACCTGTGGAATGACAAGCGCGGCTGGTATGGGGATTATGATCTGCAAAAGCAGCATGTACGCGATCAGCTTACGGCGGCGGCCCTGTTCCCGCTGTATGTGAAGGCAGCCGCCAGCGATCGGGCGGCCAAAACCGGGATTGCGGTGAAAGCGCATCTGTTGCAGCCCGGGGGGCTTGCCACCACGCTGGTTGCCAGCGGCCAGCAGTGGGATGCGCCAAACGGCTGGGCGCCGCTACAGTGGGTGGCGATTGAGGGGCTGAATAACTACCAGCAGCAGCCCCTGGCCCGGGAGGTGGCCCTGCGCTTTGTGACCAATGTGCAGCACACTTTTGACCGCCAGCAGAAGCTGGTTGAGAAGTATGATGTCTCCTCAACCGGCACCGGCGGTGGCGGCGGCGAATACCCGCTCCAGGACGGCTTTGGCTGGAGTAACGGTGTCACCCTGAAGATTCTGGATTTGCTGTGTGGCCGGGAGAAGCCCTGCGATAACGCCCCCCGGCCAGCCACGGCCAGCAGCCAGTAGCTGCCAGTGATAAAGGGCGCCAGACGAAGGGCGCCCTGTTTCGGATACAGACAGGCTTCGCCGCCACCGACCCGCATAACACAAATTACCCCGGGTGCTGTGCCGGTGACCAGAAATACGCGGGAGTTTGCGCGAGTACCGGGTCTGACACTGGCGGGCTGGGTTAATGGCTGAAGTCACGAAAGCTCGCTGAGTGCCAGAAGCGGATGTTACCTACAGCACTGTTTGCAAATCAATGGAGCCAGCTTTTTAACCCGGATTCAGCGAAAAGATTGTATGTTTAGTGAGTTGACTCTTAACGTATTTTGGAATATTAAGACTAAAAAAATATCCGGCGTGTGAACAAGATTCCCTGCTCACATAGAGGCTCAATGAGATTGTAGAGAAATTCAAGGTAGTGTAAGCATACCCGTTTTAGTTCCACGCACTTTTTGAGATTTCCGGGTTTCAGCCGTCAGCCGGTATTCTTCCGGCGTCAGGTTATTCAGGGATTCATGCGGGCGCTCGCAGTTATATTCCGTCAGCCAGCGCTCTGTTATTTCCCTTACTTCATTCAGTGTCCTGAACAGGTAAAAGTCCAGTATTTCAGTCCGGTATGTCCGGTTAAAACGCTCTATGAACGCGTTTTCAGTCGGTTTTCCCGGGCGGATAAATTCCAGTTCAACATGGTGCTCCTCCGCCCACTGAGCCAGTGTGACTGATACCAGTTCTGGTCCGTTGTCCATCCTGAGTTTCATAGGGTATCCCCGTCTGGCGACAATCCTGTCCAGTACCCGGACCACCCGCTGCGCCGGGATATTCAGATCGATTTCAATGGCCAGGGCTTCGCGGTTAAAATCATCCACCACATTAAACGTCCGGAACCGTCTGCCACAGGTCAGGGCGTCGTGCATAAAATCGATGGACCAGCTCTGATTCAGTACCTGCGGTACACGTAATGGCGAAGGATTTCGGGCTGGCAGACGCCGCTTTTCCCGCCGTCTGAAATTCAGCCCCATCTGGCAATAAATACGGTGCACACGCTTATGATTCCAGGCATGGCCCTGTCGGCGAAGCACCTGGAATGTAGTGGCGCACTAAATTTGGCCACTGGAACAAATATGTAAATGTCCGCTCCTCGCTCACAGCGGACCTTCTGCCCTTGTTTGTTAGCTTGCCCGCCTTGTGCCAGCGGCTGACTTTTTCCCTGTTATGATTAGCCATAATGGTGGGCTGCACAGCCTGAAGATTCCTGATTTACTGGCTGGCCGGGAAAGCCCCTCCCCGGCCAGCCACAGCATTTGAGAATGCCAGGCGGTGTTATGGCTTATTTGCTAAGGTATTTGTTGAAAAATGCCGTGATGTTATAGAACGGGATTTTATCCATGCGATCATACAAATCTACATGTGTGGCATCTTTAACAATCAGAAGCTCTTTAGGCTGATTTGCCGCTTCATATGCCGTTCTGGAGAAGTAAAGCGAATGCGCTTTTTCGCCATGAATGAACAGGATCGGACGCGGGGAAATCTCCTTAATGTAAGTCATCAGCGGGAAATTCATAAAAGACATCGGCGTTGTCACGGACCATGAATTTCCTGGGTCGGTTACGAAAACCTGTCCCATTTCAGCCGGGAATATTCGCGGATGTTTGGTGCTTCGCCTAAAAAAGATATCGCTGTTTTGAGAAAGTCAGCCGCTAAGCCCTGAGGCTGCCTGCCTTACCGTCATTACTCTGCCGGTAAGGCAAGAGCAAGCCACAGCAGAGAAATTCTGTGCTTTATAAACGTCGATATACATCCGAAGGGCGCAGATACGGATATTCCGGGGCCCATTCATTAATGCAAATTCTGCACAGGTGTTTCCGGGATTATGGCATTTTTCTCACACTTGTTGGGGCGTAATCTCCTCTGCCTGGACAACTGGAGAATAATTGCTATGCAACTAATACTGATTTTTATCGTCATTGCCGGAGGCATGGGGCTGTCCGTAGAGGCAGGATTGCTCGGGCCTCTGGGCGGGCAAGTCGGCGATCTGTGGGCCACCTTCAGCGTATTTGGTGTGGGTGCGGGGCTGACCTTCCTGCTGATGCTGTTTTTCAGCCCGCGTAACAGCCCGTCATTCTTTGCGCAGCCCTCCTGGCAGCTCCTCGGGGTGTGCTTGGGCCGATTTACGTCATCATCCTGACCGTGGCAGTACCCTCAATCGGCATCGCCATGACCATGATCGGCATCCTGGCAGGCCAGGTCTTCAAAAGCCTGATCATTGACCACTTCGGCCTGCTCGGTACGCCACACAGAAAAATTGACAACAAACGCATCATCGCGCTGATTTTTATCATTGCAGCGCTTGTTATGGTTGCACAGGGATAAGGTAACATTATGACTATTCTTATGATTCTTCTCGCCGTTGTCGGCGGTTCCATGCTGAGTATCCAGGCGGCCATCAACGGCCAGCTGGGCAGCAAAGTCGGCGTATTTAAAAGCGCATTCCTGACGTTTTCGACTGGCGCTCTGGTCACGGGGCTGCTGATCTTCTTCTTCGAACCCAAACACGCCCTGACCCTACTGGACGTGCCCAAATGGCAACTGCTGGGCGCCGTGTTTGGCGTGCCCTATATCGTCATTATGGTGCTGGCCGTACAGCGCATTGGTGCCGCTGTTGCCACGGTCGCCGTCATTTTTGGTCAGCTGACCATGAGCATGTTAATCGATAACTTCGGCTGGCTGGGTAATGCGTCCATTTCGTTTTCGGTAAGTCGACTCGGCGCCATCGTCTGCCTGGGGATAGCGCTTTTCTTCATTTACTCCAGCAGCAAATCTAAAACCACTGTGGCGAAAAAGCCCCTGCAACATGCAGCCGCGAACGAATAAGTTCCCCCCGCCCTGATGACCACGCCTTGAGGAGTACCGGACACGGTTCCGGTACTTCCTCCCCCGCCGGAAGAAAATCTGAACATTTTATTTATTATTACTGCCATTCCTCATTATTAATAATAAAAACCAGCCTTCAGAAAAATTCAGAAATAATTTACCCACAATATTAACTATTAGTAAAATTAACGTGACACTCCGTAAGGCCGGGGTATTTTTAATTCTCATAGACGAAAATTTACATATCATGATATAATGTGACAGAAAAAACGCGCAGGTTATTGCCCTGCCAGTAATCCAGATAAATTTTCGAGGAGAGCATTCCAGTGGGACGTAAATGGGCCAATATCGTTGCTAAAAAAACGGCTAAAGACGGTGCAACGTCTAAAATATATGCAAAATTCGGTGTGGAAATCTATGCCGCAGCGAAACAGGGTGAACCGGATCCGGAATCAAACTCCACGTTAAAATTCGTTATTGAACGTGCGAAACAGGCTCAGGTTCCCAAGCATGTTATTGATAAAGCGATTGATAAAGCCAAAGGCGGCGGCGATGAAACCTTCGTGCAGGGCCGTTATGAAGGCTTCGGCCCAAGTGGTTCAATGATTATTGCTGAAACCCTGACATCAAATGTTAACCGCACGATTGCTAATGTCCGCACCATTTTCAATAAAAAAGGCGGAAATATCGGCGCGGCAGGTGCAGTCAGCTATATGTTTGACAACACCGGCGTAATTGTATTTAAAGGGACCGACCCTGACCGTATTTTTGAAATTCTGCTTGATGCGGAAGTTGATGTTCGTGATGTTACCGAAGAAGACGGAAATATCATTATTTATACTGAGTCTACCGACCTTCACAAAGGTATTGACGCGCTGAAAGCGGCCGGAATTACTGAATTCACCACCACAGAATTAGAGCTGATTGCTCAGTCTGAAGTTGAGCTGTCACCAGAAGATTTAGAAATCTTTGAAGGCCTTGTTGATGCCCTTGAAGATGATGATGATGTCCAGCGGGTATATCATAACGTTGCGAACCTCTGATTACCGGTTAAAAGAATCTGCCGTTATGGCAGATTTTTAACCTTATCATTTCGCTTCTGCTGACCGTGCTTATTGAGTGCAACTCGCAGCTTTCGCAAGCACGGTATCCCGCCCTCGCCTGCCCCACCGCGTGCAACTGCACTATCCGGTATAATGCATACCCGGCCGGGAAAAGAAAAACGGCCCCATTTTCATGGGGCCGTTTTTAAGCAACCTGTACCGTACTTATTTGCGGATCAGACGGAAGATGAACAGCACAACAATCGAGCCCACAACCGCCGCGATAAAGCTGGGCATGTTGAAACCGCTGATACCATCACCAAAACCAATCACTTTCGACAGCCAGCCACCGAGGATCGCCCCGACAATACCGAGAATCACGGTCATAAAGAAGCCGCCGCCGTCTTTACCAGGCATAATCCATTTGGCGAGAATACCTGCGATAAGACCAAAAATGATCCAGGAAATAACACCCATTTATAACACCTCTTATTTATTTCCAGCCACAAATACACCAGGCAACTGCCGGTGACGCCAACAAACGTCCCAGTGGCTTAAGTATAGGTACTATACGCCAAAAATGAGATCTCTCTCACCGGTGTGCGCTAAAGGCAGCTATTTTCAGGATTTTCTGACCGCTACGCGTTTTTTTTATCCACTCTGGCGGGTGAAAATAGCGCCAGAGCGGAATATTTCGCCATAATAACGGTTAAATTTCGTCCATCGCCCGGGTCACTTTCCACAGGTAGCGCGGGGCCTGGGCCGCCGGGTGATTGTCCGCGATATATTCCCTGAACTCTTCCGGCGACATGCCGTTTATTTTCTCGATGGCGCGTTTACGGTTTGAAGAGAAGGTGCGCAGTAAAGCCCCGGCGCCGTTGGCGTAGGAGATGATCAGCGCATATTGCATGGTTTGCGGATCCTTAATGCCGGAAAGAATACCGTGCTCAAGGATGCTCAGGTACGCCGTACCGGTGGAGATATTCCGCTGCGGGTTTTTCAGCTCGCTGTTACTGGGCTGGCCGCGCCACCCCATATGGCGCCAGACATCTTTGCCTGCGGTGGAGGCTTTGATCTGCATCAGCCCCACGGCGTTAGATTTGCTGACCAGATTCGGGTTCCCGCCGGATTCCACGGCAATAATGGCGGTGATCAGCCGTGGGCTCACCCCCCAGGCCTGGCCCGCCTGCTGGCTGATGGGCAGCCAGCGCAGGGCACGCTGTGTCGGTTTAGCCGGATCCCAGGGTGCCTGGGTGCGGTCTGGTTTCCCCGCACAGCCCGCCAGAAATAACGCCAGAATAATAAACCATCTGAATTTCACAACCCGATCCCTCTCCAGAGCAGCCATTGCCCCTCCATGCTGGTGGATGACAACCGTAAACGTAAGCGGCATGATAACGAATTCTTTTTGTAAGTCAGCAGGAATTATCCATGTCTTCCATTCATCTGATCGCCCCTTCCGGCTATTGTGTTCAGCAGGCGGCAGCCGCCCGTGGTATTCAGCGTTTAACCGAAGCCGGGCATACGGTGTTAAATCAGGCGGTGGTCGCGCGCCGTTTTCAGCGCTTTGCCGGTAGCGATGCCCAGCGCCTGGCCGACATCAACCAGCTTGCCGGGCTGCCGGAAACGGTTGATATTGCCCTGGCGGTGCGCGGCGGTTATGGGGCCAGCCGCCTGCTGGATCAGATAGACTATCCGGCCATTGCCGCGCGCATAGCCCGCCACCCGCTGGCCCTGTGCGGGCACAGCGATTTTACCGCCATTCAGTGCGCACTGCTGGCGACCACCGGCGCCATCACCTGGACCGGGCCGATGCTCTCAGCCAATTTTGGCGCCGAAAAGCTCAGCGACTTCACCCTGTGGCACTTCTGGCGTGCCCTGCACGAGCCGGAGTTTACCTTCGACTGGGCCACCCCGGGCATTGCGGGGGAAACCCGGGGCACCCTGTGGGGCGGCAACCTGGCGATGCTGGTCTCCCTGCTGGGCACCCCCTGGTTCCCGCAGATAGAAAACGGCATTCTGGTTATCGAGGATGTGAATGAGCACCCGTTCCGGATCGAGCGTTTATTGCTCCAGCTGCATTACGCCGGGGTACTCAAGTGTCAGAATGCGATTATTCTGGGAAGTTTTAGCGGTAATACGCTTTCTGATTACGATGACGGCTACAATTTTAACGTTATGTGTGAGACAGTAAGCGCGCGCCTCAATATCCCAGTAATCAGTGGATTACCTTTTGGTCATGAACCGGAAACCATCACGCTGCCTTTCGGCGCCCGGGGTGTGCTTCGTCACACCGGAGCCCGGGCCAGTCTGACGGTGTCCGGCCATCCGGTTATCGGGGCGTAGAACCCTTTAGCACCACGGGCCGGGATGCCGGTGGTGCGTTATTTGCTGAACCCTATTTGCAGGAGAACCACAACGTTGGACACCGGGACGATTATTAATCTTTTTATTTTGGGTTCGGTACTGGTGACTTTTAGCATTCTGCTAAGTTCATTTTCTTCCCGCCTGGGGATCCCCATTCTGTTTATCTTCCTCGCCATCGGGATGCTGGCCGGGGTGGACGGGGTGGGCGGTATTCCCTTTGATAACTACCCGTTTGCTTACCTGATCAGTAACCTGGCGCTGGCGGTGATCCTGCTGGATGGCGGTATGCGCACCCAGGCCAGCTCCTTTAAAGTGGCCCTGGGCCCGGCCCTTTCACTGGCAACCCTCGGGGTGCTTATCACCTCCGGGCTGACCGGGATGGCCGCCGCCTGGCTGTTTAACCTTAACCTGATTGAAGGCATGCTGATAGGCGCGATCGTCGGCTCAACGGATGCGGCGGCAGTCTTCTCCCTGCTGGGCGGCAAGGGGCTTAACGAGCGCGTCAGCTCCACGCTGGAGATAGAATCCGGCAGTAATGATCCGATGGCGGTGTTTCTCACCATCACCCTGATTGCGATGATCCAGCACCATGAAACGAGCCTCAGCTGGTCGTTTATTGGCGATATTGTGCGCCAGTTCGGGCTGGGGATCGCCCTGGGGCTGGCCGGGGGCTGGATAATCCAGCAAATGGTTAACCGCATCACCCTGCCCACCGGGCTCTACCCGCTGCTGGCGCTGAGCGGCGGCATCCTGGTGTTTGCGGTCACCACCGCCCTGGACGGCAGCGGGATCCTGGCCGTCTACCTGTGCGGTTTTCTGCTGGGCAACCGCCCGGTGCGCAACCGACACGGTATTTTGCAAACCTTCGACGGTATGGCCTGGATGGCCCAGATAGGCATGTTCCTGGTGCTGGGGCTGCTGGTGAACCCCTCGGATCTGCTGCCGATTGCCATCCCGGCGCTGCTGCTCTCCCTGTGGATGATCTTCTTTGCCCGCCCGGTATCGGTGCTGATAGGTCTGCTGCCGTTTCGTAATTTCACCTCCCGGGAGCGTATTTTTATCAGCTGGGTGGGGCTGCGCGGCGCGGTGCCGATTATTCTTGCCGTCTTCCCGATGATGGCCGGGCTGGAAAACGCCCGCCTGTTCTTTAATGTGGCCTTCTTTGTGGTGCTGGTCTCCCTGCTGTTACAGGGCACCTCTCTGAGCTGGGCGGCCGGTAAAGCCAAAGTGGTGATCCCCCCGATGGGGCACCCCATATCCCGGGTGGGGATTGATGTGAACAGCAAAGGGGACTGGGAGCAGTTTGTCTACCAGCTCAGTGCCGACAAATGGTGCGTAGGGGCGGCCCTGCGCGATCTGCAGATGCCCGCCCAGACCCGTATCGCGGCGCTGTTTCGCGGCAACGAGCTGCTGCACCCCAGCGGCAGCACCCGGCTGCGGGAAAACGACGTGCTTTGTGTTATCGGCCATGAGCGGGATCTGCCGGTGCTGGGCAAGCTGTTCAGCCAGACACCGCCCGTGGCTCTGGACCACCGCTTCTTTGGTGATTTTATCCTTGAGGCGGATGCCCGGCTCAGCGATCTGGCGGTGATTTACGGGCTGGATCTCAGCCACCACGACAATCTGCCCCCGACCCTTGGCGAAATGCTGATGGAGCAGCTGGGCGGTACGCCGGTTGTTGGCGATCAGCTGGTGTTTGAAGGGATGGTGTGGACCGTGGCGGAAAAAGAGGACAACCTGGTGCGCAAGGTCGGGCTGCGGGTTGCCGGAGAGGACGATCTCTAGCCTCTCCGGCACGCTCAGTGTTTGATAACCAGCGCCACCCGGGGCGCTCTGGCACACATCAGCTCATAGCCGATGGTGCCGGCGGCCCGGGCGACTGTGTCGATTTTTATCTGTGGCCCCCACAGCTCTACCGGGCTGCCGATCCCCGCCTGTGGGCAGGGGGTCAGATCCACCGCCAGCATATCCATTGAAATCATGCCCACGGTGCCGGTGGTAACCCCCGCCACGGCCACCGGGGTGCCGTCTGGCGCGGTGCGCGGGTAGCCGTCTGCGTAGCCTGCCGCCACAATGCCAATGCGCATCTCCCGGTCTGCCTGAAAACGGCTGCCGTATCCTACCCTGTCGCCGGGTTTCAGGTTCTGAATGCCGATAATCTCGCTGCGCAGCGACATGACCGGTTGCAGGCCGCTACCGGCAATATCCTGCCAGTCGCCCCCCGGAGAGGCACCATACAGAATAATCCCCGGGCGCACCCACTGGTGCCGGGTCTGCGGGTGCCACAGGGTGGCGGCAGAGTTCGCCAGGGAACGGGGAAGATCCAGCCCCCGGGCCGCCTGCTCAATATTAACCAGCGCGTCGCTGATGCCCTCAGGCTGGTCCGCGTCGGCAAAGTGGGCCATCAGGGTTATCTGCCCGACATTCGCCATGCCGCGTAGCTGCTGGTAAACAGCCGCCGCCTGCCCGGGGGGAAAGCCCAGCCGGTTCATGCCGCTGTTGATTTTCAGGTAGATATCCAGCGGGGCCCGCAGCCGGGCCTGCGCCAGCGCTTTCAGTTGCCAGTTGCTGTGTACGCTGGTGGTCAGCCGGTACTGGTCAAAGAGCGGCAGCTCGTCGGCACTGAAAAACCCTTCCAGCATCAGTACCGGCCCTTTCCAGCCCCCGTCGCGCAGCAGTATTGCTTTTTCCAGCTCCAGCAGTGCAAAGCCGTCGGTGGCGCTCATGGCCTGCCAGACATGGGCCAGGCTGTGCCCGTAGGCGTCCGCCTTGACCACGGACCAGACCCGCGATTTCGCTGCCACCCGGCGCACCACCTGCAGATTATTACGCAGGGCCGCCAGATCCAGCTCTGCCGTTACCGGGCGCGTCATAATGGTGTGCTCCGGTCTGCCATGGCGCCATGCAGGCGATGGGTGTGGCCCGGGGAGAATCCGGGCAGGTAGCGGGCCACCGCCAGATCGTCAGACTGGATAGCCGGGGTTCTGCCGGAGACCAGATCGCTGAGCAACTGGCCGGAGCCGCAGGCCATGGTCCAGCCCAGGGTGCCGTGGCCGGTGTTGAGCCACAGGTTTTTCAGCGGGGTGCGCCCGATAATCGGCGTGCCGTCTGGTGTCATGGGGCGCAGGCCGGTCCAGAAGGTGGCCTGGCTGATATCGCCCCCCCGGGGGTACAGATCCCGGACCACCATCTCCAGGGTCTCCCGGCGTCTGGCCAGCAGCTCCCGGTTAAAGCCGACAATTTCCGCCATGCCCCCCACCCGGATCCGCTGATCAAAGCGGGTAATGGCGATTTTATAGGTTTCATCCAGCACGGTGGAGACCGGCGCCCCTTGCGGATCCGTTATCGGGATCGTCAGCGAATAGCCTTTCAGGGGGTAGACCGGAATATCCACCAGCCCGTGCAGCAGCCCGGTAGACCAGGAGCCAAAGGCCATCACGTAGGCATCGGCGCGGATAACCTCACCGCCGCAGCGCACCCCGGTAATGGTCTGGCCGTCGTGCAGCAGCTCGCTCACGGCGGTATTAAAGCGGAAGGTGACCCCCGCCTGCTCTGCCATATGGGCCAGATTGCGGGTAAAGAGCTGGCAGTCGCCGGTTTCATCATTTGGCAGGCGCAGGCCGCCGGTCAGTTTACCGGCCACCTGAGCCAGGGCAGGCTCGACCTGGCCCAGGGCGCTGGCCTCCAGCAACTGGTAAGGCACCCCCGCCTCTTTCAGGACGTCAATATCCCGGGCGGCATTTTCAAACTGCTGCGCCGTGCGAAACAGTTGCAGGGTGCCCCCCTGGCGGCCTTCATACTGAATGCCGGTGGTGTCGCGCAGGGTTTTCAGGCAGTCCCGGCTGTATTCGGCCAGGCGCACCATGCGGGCTTTGTTCTGCTGGTAGTGGCGGGTGTCGCAGTTGCGCAGCATCTGCCACATCCAGCGGAGCTGGAAGCCGCTGCCGTCCAGGCGGATAGCCAGGGGCGCATGGCGCTGGAACATCCACTTAATGGCTTTAAGGGGGATCCCCGGTGCCGCCCAGGGGGCCGCGTACCCCGGCGAGATCTGCCCGGCGTTGGCGGCGCTGGTTTCCAGCGCGGGCCCCGCTTCCCGTTCGATGACCGTAACCTCATGGCCTGCCTGGCGTAAATACCAGGCGCTGGTGACACCGACCACTCCACTTCCCAAGACCACCACTCGCATATTCGCGCTCCGGTTAAGCAAAAGAATAATCAACTGATTACAAATTGATAACCTAGAAGAAAATATTATTCAACATACAAGTTTATTATGGTGATAGCTCTCACAAAGGGCTGTTATTGCGGGTTTTCAGCGAAAACAGCACCTTGTGCTCCGGGTAAATAACTTCCGGAAAAAAATTCTGCCAGGTGGCTTAAATCCCGCGTTTTTGCGCAGCTAACTCCGGGGAAATTTTTTTACTCAGCGGCATGATTTATAACAGCTGTTCTATGCTTGGTATGAGGCTCTCCACAAAGAGAGGGCCAACAACAATGAGGGCGCGCTGATGGCTACCGAAACTGACTGGGCAATCAGGGAGAGTAAACGTCTGAGTGACGGACCGGACTGGACGTTCGATTTGCTGGATACCTACCTGGCAGAAATTGACCGGGTGGCCCGGCTCTACCGGCTGGACACTTACCCGCACCAGATTGAGGTTATCACCTCCGAACAGATGATGGACGCCTATTCCAGCGTGGGTATGCCTATTAATTACCCTCACTGGTCGTTCGGTAAGAAATTTATCGAAACCGAGCGGCAGTACAAACACGGCCAGCAGGGCCTGGCCTATGAAATCGTGATTAACTCCAGCCCCTGTATCGCCTACCTGATGGAGGAGAACACCATCACCATGCAGGCCCTGGTCATGGCCCACGCCTGCTACGGGCATAACTCATTTTTTAAAAATAACTACCTGTTCCGCAGCTGGACAGACGCCAGCTCGATTGTCGATTACCTGCTGTTTGCCCGCAAATACATTACCGACTGTGAAGAGCGCTACGGGGTTGATGAGGTCGAGCGGCTGCTGGACTCCTGCCACGCGCTGATGAACTACGGGGTGGACCGCTATAAACGCCCGCAGAAGATCTCCCTGCAGGAGGAGACCGCGCGCCAGAAAAGCCGCGAAGAGTATCTGCAAAGCCAGGTCAATATGCTGTGGCGCACCCTGCCGCGCCGCGAAGAGGAGAAGCTGGCCGAGACCCATCACCGCTTCCCGTCTGAGCCCCAGGAGAACCTGCTCTATTTTATGGAGAAGAACGCCCCGCTGCTGGAGCCCTGGCAGCGGGAGATCCTGCGTATTGTGCGCAAGGTCAGCCAGTATTTTTACCCGCAGAAACAGACCCAGGTGATGAACGAAGGCTGGGCCACCTTCTGGCACTACACCATTCTCAACCACCTGTATGACGAAGGGAAAGTGACCGACCGCTTTATGCTGGAGTTCCTCCACAGCCATACCAATGTGGTCTACCAGCCCCCCTATAACAGCCCCTGGTACAGCGGAATCAACCCCTACGCCCTCGGGTTTGCCATGTTCCAGGATATTAAGCGCATCTGCCAGACCCCGACGGAGGAGGATCGCTACTGGTTCCCGGATATTGCCGGGAAAGACTGGCTGGATACCCTGCACTTCGCGATGCGTGACTTTAAAGACGAGAGCTTTATCAGCCAGTTTTTGTCGCCCAAACTGATGCGTGATTTCCGCTTCTTCACGGTGCTGGATGACGATCGCCATAATTATCTGGAGATTTCCGCCATCCATAATGAGGACGGCTACCGGGAGATCCGCAACCAGCTTTCCGCCCAGTACAATCTGAGCAATCTGGAGCCGAATATTCAGGTGTGGAATGTGAATTTACGCGGTGACCGGGGGCTGACCCTGCGTTATATCCCCCATAACCGCGCCCCGCTGGATAAAGGCTGCCGGGAGGTGCTTAAGCATGTTCACCGGCTGTGGGGGTTTGATGTGATCCTTGAGCAGCAAAATGAGGACGGCAGTATCGAGCTGCTGGAGCGCTGCCCGCCGCGCATGAATAACCTGTAGCCTGGCACAGACACCGTCACCTGCAAAAACAAACGGCCCCGTTCAGGGGCCGTCTCTTTGGCATTGCCGATATCAGGCCTGGCGCGGCGCCAGATCCCCGGTCAGGGTTTTCTGCATCCGGTGCCAGATCTCGCCGCTATCGCGGCCATAGCAGCGCACCACTTCATAAACCTGATCATAGAGCCCGTCTGCACACAGTTTCGCCAGCCGGTGGTAGAAGCCCAGCGCCAGGCTGCGCGCTTCCGGGTTGGCGAAATAGTTGCGCCCGATCCGGGTGTACAGCCCTTTCATGCCGTTGAGGATAAGCCCGTATATGGGGTTGCCGGAGGCAAACGCCAGGCCGCGGAAAATGTTGTAGTCCAGCTCGGCAAAGGCGTCTGCGTGGTCTTCAATTTCCCGGGCCATAGCCAGCACTTCCCCGGCTTTGTCCGGGTGCTGGCGAAAGGCAGTGCGAATAAAGATAGTGGCGATATTGGTCCGCACCGAGAGCAGATTATCAATCAGCTGCGGTACGCTGTCGTGATCAAGGCGCGCCAGGGTCTCCAGAATATTCAGCCCGGAGGTTTCCCAGAAATTATTCACTTTGGTCGGTTTGCCGTGCTGAATGGTCAGCCAGCCGTCCCGGGCGAGGCGCTGTAACACTTCGCGCAGGGTCGTTCTTGTTACGCCAATAAGTTCAGAAAGTTCACGTTCCGCCGGCAGAATCGTTCCCGGTGGGAAACGATTATTCCAGATACTTTCAATTATGTACTCTTCAGCGAAACCCGCAGGGCTTTGCGCCTTAATCACCATAGACCGCTTCCGTAAACCTGTTTTCTGAAAAATTCACTCATCATACCAGAGAGCCCGGTAAGCAGATAGCGCCGCCCGGGCCAAAAACGAGATCCCCATAGTGTTTTCACTACCCGGGTGTCCGAACTGGCTGATTTTTAACCACTTGCCTATCCCCCTCGCCTCCCGTATGCTGCAAGGTTGTGTCGGATTACTAAAATGTGATGAAAGAAGCAAAAAACATATGGATATTTCAACGGGTCGTGCGCTGTATCGCAACTTTCTGGGCCAGTCACCGGACTGGTATAAACTGACACTGCTGATTTTCCTGGTGGTCAATCCGCTGGTCTTTTTCTTTGTCAGCCCCTTTCTCGCCGGCTGGCTGCTGGTGGCGGAGTTTATTTTCACCCTGGCGATGGCGCTGAAATGCTATCCGCTCCTTCCCGGCGGCCTGCTGGCGATTGAGGCGGTATTTATCGGCATGACCAGCGCGGAACACATCCGCACCGAGATTGCCAGCAACCTGGAAGTGCTGCTGCTGCTGATCTTTATGGTGGCGGGTATCTTCTTTATGAAGCAGCTGCTGCTGTTTATCTTTACCAAGCTGCTGCTGGGGATCCGCTCAAAAACCCTGCTTTCTCTGGCCTTCTGCCTGGCGGCGGCGTTTTTGTCCGCCTTTCTGGATGCGCTCACCGTGGTGGCGGTTATCATCAGCGTGGCGCTGGGGTTCTATGGTATTTACCATCAGGTGGTGTCAGCCCCTGGCGCAGACGGGCAGAACGATATTCTGGATGACTCCCACATCCGCCAGAACAATAAAGAGATCCTCGAACAGTTTCGCGCCTTTTTACGCAGCCTGATGATGCACGCCGGGGTCGGTACGGCCCTGGGCGGGGTGATGACTATGGTCGGGGAGCCCCAGAACCTGATTATCGCCAAGGCGGCTAACTGGCATTTTGGGGAGTTCTTCCTGCGTATGATGCCGGTGACGATCCCGGTCTTTGTTTGCGGGCTTATCACCTGTGTGCTGCTGGAGCGCACCAAATCCTTTGGCTACGGGGCCACACTGCCCAGGCGGGTACAGGTGATCCTGCGCCGCTATGATCAGCGCGCCAGCGCGAAGCGCACCCGTCAGGATAATGTCAAACTGGCAGTTCAGGGGGTTATCGCCATCTGGCTGGTTATCGCCCTTGCCCTGCACCTGGCCGAAGTGGGGCTGATTGGTCTGACGGTGATTATCCTCGCCACCTCCCTGTGCGGGGTGACGGATGAGCACACCATCGGCAAAGCCTTTACCGAGTCGCTGCCCTTTACCGCCCTGCTGACGGTGTTTTTCTCGGTCGTTGCGGTGATTATCGACCAGCAGCTGTTCTCTCCGGTGATCCACTTTGTGCTGAACGCCAGCCCCCACTCCCAGCTGTCGCTGTTTTATCTGTTTAACGGCCTGCTGTCGTCGATTTCCGATAATGTCTTTGTCGGCACCGTGTATATCAATGAGGCGCGCCACGCCCTGGAGCAGGGCACCCTCTCCCTGGGGCAGTTTGAAATGCTGGCAGTCGCCACCAATACCGGCACCAACCTGCCCTCCGTGGCGACCCCGAACGGCCAGGCGGCGTTTCTGTTTTTGCTCACCTCCGCGCTGGCGCCGCTGATCCGGTTGTCCTACGGGCGCATGGTGTGGATGGCGCTGCCTTATACCATTGTGCTTACCCTGGTGGGGCTGCTGTGTGTGGAGTTTACGCTTATCCCCGCCACCCACTGGATGGACGCTCAGGGCTGGCTTATCAACCACCCGATTGAGGGGATCACCCGGTAATTACTGAGGCCGCAGGTAACGGGTTCGCCACACAGGAACCCGTATATGCATCAGCCAATTAGCGAAAATATTGCGCGGATCAGGTGGCGGGAGCGCGCAATTGGTTTACACTGCCGCCTTAGCGCACCTTTAGGGATAACTTTTTATGTTGCGATATCTGAATCAATGCTCACGCGGGCGCGGCGCCTGGCTGCTGCTGGCACTGACCGCTTTTGCGCTGGAACTGGTAGCATTATGGTTTCAGCATGTGATGCTGCTCCAGCCATGTGTGTTATGTATTTACGAGCGCGTGGCCCTGTTCGGCGTGATGCTGGCGGGGATTATCGGGGCCATTGCCCCGGCGACACCGCTGCGCTTTGCGGCAATGGCCTTGTGGATCTACAGCGCCTGGCGCGGTCTGGAGCTGGCCTGGCAGCATACTATGCTGCAACTGCATCCGTCGCCGTTTGCCGTGTGTCCGTTCCGCCCGGACTTCCCCGCCTGGCTGCCCCTGGACAGCTGGATCCCGCAGATCTTCTCCGCGACCGGCGACTGCGCCGTGCGCCAGTGGCAGTTCCTCACTCTGGAGATGCCCCAGTGGCTGGTGGGCATTTTCGCCGCTTATCTGGTGGTGGCGGTGCTGGTGGTTCTGGCCCAGTTCTGCAAACCCAAACGCCGCGATCTGTTCGGCCGTTGATCCTGCCCGCCTGCGGGCGGGTATACGCCACAAATTAACAAAAAACGGTTCAGCAGCGCGTTATACTCTGTTCATCAGCTAATTTGTATGATGAATAAAACAGGCTGTTATAACACCTGATAGTTGTGCTGTTTGATCCCTTTCCCCCTGCTCTCTCCGGCAGGGGGATTTTTTTATGCTGGCGGGTAATCTTATGACTGGATCTCATAGCCCTGGGGCAGATTCATAATATGATCCTGCCAGTCATTCACCTCAGACTCTTTCACCGCAATGTGGCGCACGGAGATACGCTCCGCGTGCATGGCCGATTTGGAGCCGGTACGCAGCGGGTGCCAGCGCGGCAGATCCTGGCCCTCTGCCAGCAGGCGGTAGGCGCAGGTCGGCGGCAGCCATTCAAAGGTCATCAGATTTTCGCGCGTCAGCTTAATGCAGTCCGGCTCGTAGTCGAAGCGCCGGGCATAGTTGCGGCACTGGCAGGTTTTGATATTTAACTGGCGGCAGGCCACGTTGGTGAAGTAGATCTCGTCCGTGTCTTCGTCCATCAGTTTGTGCAGGCAGCACTGGCCGCAGCCGTCACACAGTGATTCCCACTGCTCGTCGCTCATTTGTTCCAGGGTGTGGGTCTGCCAGAAAGGTTGTTCAGTCATGGGTTCTTCGGTTCAGAAAGTATCAGTGGCTAGTTTATTATAGTCAGCCCCCGTTGCCAATTTTACCGCCAGCGGGCTGGCGGTAACCTGTTACAGAACCCGGGTAGAGACCGCCTCACCGTTAAGGGTCACGGTGATGTCGTCGCCACTGTGCAGCGGGCCAACCCCTGCCGGGGTGCCGGTGAGGATGACATCCCCGGCGCGCAGGGTAAAAAAGCGGCTCATATAGCTGATGAGCGGCACTATCTTGTGGATCATATCGGCGGTGGAGCCGTCCTGGCGCATCTCACCGTTTACGCTCAGGGTGAGCCGTGCGTTCTGCGGATCGCCGTTAAACTCTTTGACCGGAATAAACCCGGAGACCGGGCAGGCGTTATCAAATCCTTTGGCCTTCTCCCAGGGGGCACCGGCTTTCTTCAGGGTGCCCTGCAGATCGCGCAGGGTAAGGTCAATCGCCACCCCGTAACCGGCAATGGCTTTAATGACGTGCTCCGGGCCTGCCTGCTTCAGGGTGTTGCCGATAAGAATCGCCAGCTCGACCTCATGGTGTACAGCCCCGAGCCCTTCCGGCAGGGCCAGCGGCTGGCGCAGATCGCAAAGGGCGGTCTCCGGTTTAATAAACAGCACCGGCTCCGTTGGGGTGGCGCTGCCCATCTCTTTAATATGTTGCGCGTAGTTACTGCCCACGCAGACCACTTTGCCGGTCTGGCAATCCAGCAAGGCGCCCTGCCAGTGACGATGTTGATACATAACGACCTCTCAAGACAGATAAACGAGTGTTAGCTGGCTGTTACTATTTGCAAGCCCTGGCAGGAAAGTCAATCAACTGGCGGTAAAAGCGTGGTGCCCGGCGAAGATTAGGCACGCAGGGATACAGCGGCCCCGGGGCCGCTGGCGGCATTATTGCCCTTTGTTGCGGGCAATGTGCATTTTCAGCAGGCTTTCCGGCGGTGGCGGCAGCTGCAGATAGTAGCCCTGCTCTTCCAGCGCGTTTCTGACGGTGTCCATATCGGCGTTGGCCAGTTTTTTACTGCCATCAAGGGGTAATATCATTGACAGTACCGGGCGGCCGAAACTATTGAGCAGTTCTTCGGGTACGCGGGAGAAATCGTCTTTTTTTTCGACGTAAAGATAAGTCTGGTCACGTTTACTGCTTCTGTAGATCACACAAAACATGTTTTTACTCTGATTTCGCGGGATGGTTATTGCCTGAATATAACTGTGACTATAACATGCCTTCTATACTTCGGAATATGTTCCCGGAATATCGGGATTAAACTGTATTGAGTAAGGCCAGGATGTCAAACACGCCAATCGAGCTAAAAGGCAGTAGCTTCACCTTATCAGTGGTTCATTTACATAATGTTCAGCCAGAGGTTATTCGGCAGGCACTGGAAGATAAAATAGCTCAGGCCCCGGCATTTTTGAAAAATGCGCCTGTGGTGGTGAATATTGCAGCACTTGAGGCACCATTTAACTGGCCGGAAATACTAAAAGCGGTGCAGGCGACCGGTTTGCGAATTATGGGTGTCAGCGGCTGTAAAGACGCTACGCTTAAAGCACAGATCGGGCGCAGCGGTATTCCGCTACTGACCGAAGGTAAAGAAAAAGTCCTCCGGACAGAGCCTGTGCGCCCTGAGCCGGTCGCAGAAGAAAAGGTGATTGCGCCAGCGCCCGCCCCGGTGGCCGCGGCACAGACCCGTATAATTGATACACCGGTGCGTTCCGGGCAGCGAATCTACGCCCCTGGCAGTGACTTAATCGTTACCAGCCACGTCAGCGCAGGCGCTGAGCTTATTGCCGACGGTAATATTCATATCTACGGCATGATGCGCGGGCGCGCCCTCGCCGGTGCCTCAGGTAACCGGGACGCACAAATATTTTGTACCCACCTGGGGGCGGAACTGGTTTCCATCGCCGGGGTTTACTGGCTGAGCGAACAGATCCCGGCCGATTTTTCTGGCAAGGCAGCCCGCATGTGTCTCACTGACGGTGTCTTGTCCGTACAACCATTAGACTAATAAGCCCTTTTAACAAGGAATTCCTTATGGCACGCATTATTGTTGTTACATCTGGTAAAGGGGGCGTAGGCAAGACCACGTCCAGCGCGGCCATCGCTACGGGTTTGGCCCAGAAGGGGAAAAAAACCGTCGTTATCGATTTCGATATCGGCCTGCGTAACCTGGATCTGATCATGGGTTGCGAGCGCCGGGTAGTCTACGATTTCGTTAACGTCATTCAGGGTGACGCCACCCTGAATCAGGCGCTGATCAAAGATAAACGGACAGAAAATCTGTATATCCTGCCCGCGTCCCAGACCCGCGATAAAGACGCACTCACCCGCGAAGGGGTTGAGAAAGTGCTTGATGAGCTGGCGGAGATGAAATTTGACTTTGTCATTTGCGACTCCCCTGCCGGTATTGAAACTGGCGCCCTGATGGCGCTCTACTTCGCTGATGAAGCAGTGATAACCACTAACCCGGAAGTCTCTTCCGTTCGCGACTCGGACCGTATTCTGGGGATCCTCTCCTCAAAATCCCGCCGGGCTGAGAATGGTCAGGACCCGATTAAAGAACACCTTTTGTTAACCCGTTATAACCCTGGCCGCGTAAGCAAAGGGGACATGCTGAGCATGGAAGATGTGCTGGAAATTCTGCGCATTCCGCTGGTCGGCGTGATCCCGGAGGATCAGTCCGTACTGCGGGCGTCCAACCAGGGGGAGCCTGTTATTCTGGATGATGCATCCGATGCAGGTAAGGCGTACTCCGACACCGTCGAGCGTCTGCTGGGAGAAGAACGTCCCTTCCGTTTTATCGAAGAAGAGAAGAAAGGTTTCCTCAAACGCCTGTTCGGAGGATAAGTTATGGCATTACTTGACTTTTTTCTGTCACGAAAAAAGACCACCGCGAATATCGCGAAAGAAAGATTACAAATTATTGTTGCCGAACGTCGGCGCAGCGATGCAGAACCCCACTATCTGCCCCAGCTTAAGCGCGATATTCTGGAGGTCATCTGTAAATATGTACAGATCGATCCGGAAATGGTGACAGTACAACTGGATCAAAAAGGCGACGATATATCGATTCTGGAATTAAACGTTACGTTACCGGAAGCCGAAGAATCAAAATAAGCACGGAAAAAGCCCCCGATATTTCGGGGGCTTTTTTTTACCGCTGCAAACGCCGTGGGAATTATAGAATTATCTTATTGTCCGGCGCGAATAAGCCTGTTTCAGGAAATAATAACCCGCACCGGCCAGATAATTTCCGGTTAATAATCTTTTAACAGCGTTATTAATTGTTCTCCCAGTAAGCGGTTACGCCAGCCGCTAATTAACTCGGGCGGCATCGATTGTGGTTTAATCTTCCAGTGCCAGTTTAATAACTGGTTGATCTGGCGACGGGATGCCAGCAGCTCCGCACTCACCCCTTTCTGCTCAGACACCTGCTGCACCAGGGCTTTAATCGCCTTAAACGCCTTGCGGTAGCCGGGCATATCCACCAGGTTTTCCATCGCTGCCGGCAGGGCCTCTTCCGGTAGCGCGTTCGCCTGCTCCACCAGCGCCAGCAGGGTTTTACCATGGAAGCGGATTTCATTCCCCGCAAGGCCCAGGCTGCTCAGCTCACCCAGTGAACCCGGCATATAGCGCGCTACCTGCCAGAGGTGCTCTTCGCGGACAATAAAGTTCACCGCCATATCCCGCTCCCGGGCTTTACGTAACCGCCAGGAGGCCAGCAGTTGCAGGCAGCCGAGCTGGCGGGTGCGCAACTGCCAGGCGTTGCCGATTTCGCGCCAGGCCTCCTGCGGATCCAGCACGTCAGCGCGGCGGGCCATCATCAGGCGGCATTCGTCCATGGCGGCGTCCATCCAGCCGCTGGTCTGGGTTTCATCGATTAATTTACGGGCGATGGGCAGCAGCCAGTAGACATCCCCGGCGGCGTATTCGCACTGGCGCTCTGTCAGCGGGCGGGCCAGCCAGTCGGTCCGGGATTCGCTTTTATCCAGCACCACCCCGCAGTAGGCTTCCACCAGGGTGGCAAACCCGCAGGAGAGCGGACGGCCACAAAATGCCGCCAGCACCTGGGTATCAATCATCGGGTCCGGCATCATGCCGAAGCTGTTGGCAAAGACTTCCAGATCTTCACTTCCCGCGTGGAGGATTTTGGTCACGTTGCGGTCCGCCAGCAGCGCTTTAAAGGGCGACCAGTCGCTGATAGCCAGCGGATCAATCAGCGAGATGCGTTCGCTGTCATACAGCTGGATCAGGCCCAGTTGCGGATAATAGGTGCGGGTACGGACAAATTCAGTATCAAGGGTCAGTACCGGAAACTGGCGCGCCGCCTGGCATACCTCTGCCAGCGCCTCGTTGGTGGTGATCATCTGGTAATTCAACATATGTTCTCTTCAGTTTTGCGCCCAAAAAAAAGCGCCGGACGGGCCAGCGCTCAGGGGGCTGTGCTACTGCTTCATTAGCCCTTATTGTTGCCTGTCTTGTGCGCTTCGTCACGCAGTTCTCGTCGTAAAATCTTTCCTACGTTAGATTTGGGCAGTTCGGTACGAAATTCAATCAGCTTCGGCACTTTGTAGCCGGTCAGGTGACGGCGGCAGAAGGCTATCAGATCCTCCTGGGTGAGTGCGGGATCTTTACGCACCACAAAAATCTTCACGTTCTCCCCGCTGACGCCGGCAGGTACCCCCACGGCGGCCACTTCCTCAACCCCCTCGTGCTGCATCACCACATCTTCTATCTCGTTCGGGTAGACGTTAAAGCCGGAGACCAGAATCATGTCTTTTTTGCGATCCACAATGCGCAGGAAGCCCTCTTCGTCCATGGTGGCAATATCACCGGTGTGCAGCCAGCCGTCTTTGACTATCTCTGCGGTGGCCTCCGGGCGCTGCCAGTAGCCCAGCATCACCTGGGGGCCACGGACACACAGCTCCCCGGGCTGGCCGGGCGGCACCTCGTTGTCGTTATCATCCACCAGCTTCACCTCGGTGGAGGGCACCGGTAGCCCGATACTGCCGCTGTGGTAGGTAATATCGTGGGGGTTCACACTCACCAGGGGGGCGCACTCTGTCAGCCCGTAGCCTTCCAGCAGGAACTGCCCGGTGAGCTTCTCCCAGCGCTCGGCCACCACCTGCTGCACCGGCATCCCCCCGCCTGCGGCAAGGTGCAGCCTGGAAAAGTCCAGCTTGCGGAAGTCGCTGTTGTTCAGCAGCGCATTAAACAGGGTGTTCACCCCGGTCATGGCGGTGAACGGGTACTTCGCCAGCTCTTTTACCAGCCCCGGAATATCGCGCGGGTTGGTGATAAGCAGGTTCTGGCCGCCCAGCTCAATAAACAGCAGGCAGTTCATGGTCAGCGCAAAAATATGGTACAGGGGGAGCGCGGTCACCACGTGCTCTTTCCCGGCGAACAGCAGCGGCCCGTAGGTGGCTTTCACCTGTTCAAGGTTCGCCAGCATATTACGGTGGGTGAGCATGGCCCCTTTCGCGACTCCGGTAGTGCCCCCGGTGTACTGTAAAAAGGCGATATCATCACCGAGCAGTTCGGGCTTGATGTACTGCATCCGGTAGCCCTGGTGCAGGGCGCTGCGAAAAGAGACCGCATCCGGCAGGTGGTATTTGGGCACCAGCCGCTTAATGTATTTCACCACAAAGTTAACCAGCGTGCCTTTGGCGGCAGATAGCTGGTCCCCCATGCGGGTCAGAATCACGTGTTTTACCGGGGTACTGGCGACCACTTTTTCCAGGGTATGGGCAAAGTTAGAGACGATAACTATCGCGCTGGCGCCGCTGTCGTTAAGCTGGTGCTCCAGCTCTCTGGGGGTGTACAGGGGGTTGACATTAACCACTATCATGCCCGCCCGCAGGATCCCGAACAGCGCCACCGGGTACTGCAGCAGGTTTGGCATCATCAGGGCGACCCGGTCGCCTTTTTGCAGCCCCAGCCCCTGTTGCAGCCAGGCGGCAAAGGCGCGGCTGCGCTCTTCGAGCTTACGGAATGTCATCACCTCGCCCATGTTGATAAAGGCGGGCTGGTCTGCATAGCGCTGCACGGCCTGTTCAAACAATGCGATCAGTGAGGGGTAACGATCGGGGTTAATATCACCGGGCACATCCGCCGGGTAGCGATTCAGCCAAACCTTCTTCAAAGATTCACCTCTGTATTTATTATTTGTCGTCATCTCAACCCCAAACAAATACACATGTCGTTAACATAATATTAACTCAGCGTACCAGTTTATTAATTCACCTGAATGAAGGTTGAGAAGCGCATCACTAATTATTTTTCTTTCGTCCTGAAAATAAATAAACAGCGGACCAGCCGCTGTTTATAATAATTTTTAAATCAATGAGTTACTCAGTAACTACCGATTGCACCTGGGCAGGACCAGGGGCGTACCACCCCCAGGGACCAGGCCCGTAGCGGTAGCCCCAGGGACGTGGCCCCCACATCCACGGATCCGGCTGAGGCGGCATTACCACCTGCTGAACCACGCGCCAGCGTTTATAACCGGTAACCTGCATCACCATATATTTATAGGTTGCCGCACCGATTTTACCCTCCTGTACGCCGGTTATCGGGCCGACCACGGTGACCAGCTGGCCGCGAAAATCGACCGGGTCAAGGAAACCGTTGACGTCTGCATAAATGCGCCCGCGGGAGGCGGCACCCAGCACGGGCCTTGCGCCGTCATCCAGCGCCACCGTGGCGATTTCCAGCCGGGTTTTGCCCTGCAGGGAATGAACCTCAATGACCTTGCCGCCAAAGCGCGCTTCCTGCCCGACATACAGCTGCGGTGCATTCATTACCCGCACCAGATCGTCCTGAGGGGTCGGACTGGTGCCTCTGATTGCATCGGGAACCGTTACGCAACCGCTGAGCACAATGCTCACCAGCGCGGCCAGCAAAAAACGGGATTTTACTGCCTTACAACCCGCCATTTCTGACTCCTTAACCCGGCACCATCCCCTGAGGGTTATGCTTTACCGGGCAGTTTTTTCCATGCTACTTCGTTGCGCAGATAGACCGGTTCGGCGTTCTCTACGGCAACGGTCTCATTACGTGCCAGTTTGGCGCAGGCCAGCGCCAGCATGTCTTGTGCGTCGGGGAGCTGAATATCGCCGCTGTTCAGGACCAGGCCACACTCTGCGGCCATATCCGGCCACGCCTGCCAGCCGGTGCCCACAGTAGCCCACTCACCCGTCAGTTGTTTTAACCGCTCACTAACCGCCTGCGGTTTTAGCACCGCTTCGGTTTCCTCGCCGTGCCAGTGGCCGTGCGCATCGCGCTGATACTCCGCCCAGTAGACCTCCCCCATGCGGGCATCGATCGCCGCCAGCACCCGGGTAGCACCGGTTTTACGAAATGCCCCCTGGGCCATGGTGGCCAGGGTTGATATGCCTATCATCGGCAATTCGGCCCCGAGCGCCAGCCCCTGGGCAATACCAATACCGATACGCACACCGGTGAAGCTGCCCGGGCCGCGCCCGTAGGCAAGGGCATCCACCTGAGACAGAGAAATAGCGCCCTGGTTCAGAATATCTCTGACCATCGGCAGAATACGTTGGGTGTGTTCGCGGGGGCAAAGCTCAAAGTGGCTGTACGACGTGCCGTCTTGCCAGAGCGCAACAGAACAGGCTTCAGTGGCTGTATCAATGGCCAGAATTTGCATGGGTTACATCAACCTCGGTGGGTCTCCAGAAGTCAAACCGGCGCGCATCATACCACAGCGCGCCCGCTACCCTAAATAATTCGCGGCCCGCTGCCTGCGGGCGCGGGTCGCTATAAGTATGGTTGCTAACCGGTTACTCTGCCCGGGGCAGCGCTGTACCGGCGGCTAAAAATTCACGCGCCCGCAGCAGATCCCGGGTACGGGGGGCCGGGGGCAGGCTGTTCAGGAACACCGCCCCGTACGGGCGCATCACCAGGCGGTTATCGCAAATCACCAGCACCCCGCGATCGTCCACGTCGCGGATAAGCCGCCCTACCCCCTGTTTCAGGGTGATGACCGCATCGGGAAGCTGCACCTCATCAAAGGGATCGCCGCCCCGTAACCGGCAGTCTTCCATGCGCGCTTTGAGCAGCGGATCGTCCGGGGAGGTAAACGGCAGCTTATCAATAATCACCAGTGAGAGCGCATCCCCGCGCACGTCGACCCCTTCCCAGAAGCTGCTGGTGGCCACCAGTAGCGCGTTACCCGCCTCCACGAACTGGCGCAGTAGCTGGCCTTTGCCCGTCTCCCCCTGCAGGAGCACCGGTAAAGTGAGCTGAGCGCGAAATTCCGCCGCCAGATCGCGCATCATCGCGTGGGAGGTACACAGCATAAAGCAGCGGCCGTTGTTCGCCTCAATCAGCGGGATAAGCATCCGGGCCAGCTGGCGCGCACCGCCGGGCTGGTTTGGCTGGGGCAACCCCCGGGGCACACACAACAGCGCCTGGTGGGCGTAGTCGAAGGGGCTTGGCAGCATCATGGTTTCTGCGTCTTCGATCCCCAGGCGGCGGGTAAAATGGTGCAGATCGTCGTTAACCGACAGGGTGGCGGAGGTAAACACCCAGCTTCCGGCCCGCTGGCGGATAAGCTCCTGGAATTTTTCCGCTACCGTAAGCGGGGTCAGCGCCAGGGTGAAGTGGCGCGAGGTGCATTCATACCAGTAGCTGTAGCCCGGCTGGTTGATCTCTTTTAGCCGTTTCAGCCGCCCCCGGTAGAGGGTGGCCCGCTCGAAGGCGGCATCCAGCAATGCGGAGCGCCCGAGCGAGAGTTTCGCCACGTCATAGCAGAGTTCGAGGGCGTCATCCAGCAACAGCAGCGCCCGCTGAATGGCGGGATCCGCCAGCAGCTCGCGCAGGTTCCCCCGGTAGCCCGGCTCCCCCAGTTGCAGGCGAAAATCCTGGGCGCTCTGGGCCAGGCGATCGGCGCATTTTTGCAGTTGCTGGGTGTCTTTCAGCTCGGTGCGGTAGGCGATGGTAATGTCTTTCGCCAGATCGATAAGCTGGCGGCTGGATAACGACTGACCAAAATACTGGCTGGCGATATCCGGGATCTGGTGGGCTTCGTCAAAAATGGTGACTTGCGACTCCGGGATAAGCTCGGCAAAGCCGCTCTCTTTCACCACCATGTCGGCCAGGAACAGGTGGTGGTTTACCACCACCACGTCTGCATCCATCGCTTTTTTGCGCGCTCTGACCACGTAGCAGTCTTTATATTGCGGGCAGTCGCTGCCGAGGCAGTTGTCGTTAGTGCTGGTGACCAGGGGCCAGACGGGGGCGTCTTCCGCAACGCTTGCGCAGTTGCTGGTGTCGCCATCGCTGGTTTCGCTGGCCCAGCGGCGCAGCTGCATGAGATCGGTCAGGGTCTGGACCGGTAAATCCCCCCCGGCCATGGTCTGCTGCTCCAGGCGCTCCAGGCACAGATAGTTAGAGCGGCCCTTCAGCAGGGCCAGGGTGCCGGTGTATTCCAGCGCGCGGGCAACCGTGGGCAGATCCCGGTTGTAGAGCTGATCCTGCAGCGCTTTCGAGCCGGTGGAGATTATCACCTTTTTGCCCGCGCGCAGTGCCGGGGCAAGGTAGGCGTAGGTTTTACCGGTTCCTGTACCGGCTTCGACCACCAGCGAGCGGCCCTGCTCCAGCACCCGGGTCACGGCCTGAGCCATCTGGCGCTGGGGTTCCCGGGGCCGGAATCCGGGGATCGCCCGGGCCAGTTGCCCTTCTGCTGCAAAATCGTCTGTCACGCTACCCCCTGGTTAAATTGCCAGTGATTATGTCAGGCCCGTCGCGCTTACGCCAGTGAAGAGGTGACGCGGCAGGCGCAATATGGCAGTCTTGGCGGCCAGAAATATCGTCATAAGGGATAAAACATGACTATTGTTCGCATCAAACCTGAAGCCCGCTGGTCCGACGCGGTTATCCACAACCAGACCCTGTACTACACCGGTGTGCCGGAAAATCTGGACGCCGACGCCTACGCGCAGACCGTGAACACCCTGGCCCAGATAGAGACTGTGCTGAAAGAACAGGGTAGCGATAAATCGCGGATTCTGGACGCCACTATTTTTCTGACCGACAAAGCAGACTTTGCCGCCATGAACCGGGCGTGGGATGAGTGGGTGGTAGCCGGTCATGCACCGGTGCGCTGCACGGTGCAGGCAGGGCTGATGAACCCCCGCTACCGGGTAGAAATTAAAATTATTGCCGCGCTGTAAAACATCACCGGGCGCATTATTGCGCCCGGTGGGTGTTATCTGTCGTCGGTATCGTCGTCGTAACCGTCGTCTTCTTCGCCCCCGTCGTCGTCTTCATCTTCAAACAGAGCCACCACCCGCTCACCCGTATGGGTGGCGCGAATTTCTGCCGCGACAGTGGCTATCGCCTCGCCGCTGGTCATGCCCTGAGTCATCAGTTCCTGAATACGCTCCACGGCCTGCTGCTGCTGTTCATGGCTTAATAAAGGTAAACCTGCAAACATTGTCGACTCCTGTTACATTACGAGCGCTATTATTCCACGCCCGCCGCCTGCGGGCCAGTGAACATCGCTTTTGTCAGCTATTCAGGAACCGGTTATGCCCCGTAACACCCCCGCAATAGTTACCCTGCCCTGGCACCAGGATGCCGCCAGCACCTGGTTTGCCCCCCTCAGCCACCAGCCCTGGGCCATGCTGCTGCACTCCGGCCAGGCGGATCACCCCCATAATCGCTTTGATATTGTGGTGGCCGATCCGCAGATAACCCTGACCACCCGGGGCGCAGATACCCGCATATGCCGCGGGGGGGAGATAACCCACAGCGGTGAGGATCCGCTCTTTCTGGTGCAGCAGGCCCTTGACCAGTACCGGATAACGCCCCGGCCGGATGCGGATCTGCCCTTTCAGGGCGGCGCCCTCGGGCTGTTTGGCTATGATCTGGGCCGCCGCTTTGAAACCCTGCCTCAGCAGGCCCGGGCGGATCTCCACACCCCGGATATGGCAGTCGGGATCTACGACTGGGCGCTGGTGGTGGACAATCAGTTAAAGCGCGTGACCCTGCTGTGCTGGGGGGAGCCTGAGCAGCGCCTGGCGTGGCTACAGAGCCAGCGCCCGCAGGCGGGCGACCCCTTCACCCTGACCGGCCCCTGGCAGTCGAATATGGACCGGGAGCAGTACGGCGCCCGTTTTCGCCAGATTCAGCAGTGGCTGCACAGCGGAGACTGCTACCAGGTCAACCTGGCCCAGCGCTTTTGTGCCCCCTACCGGGGGGATGAGTGGCAGGCATTCTGCCGCCTGAATCACGCTAACCGCGCCCCGTTCAGCGCGTTTGTGCGCCTTGAAGAGAACGCCTTGCTGAGTCTCTCCCCGGAGCGGTTTATTCAGCTGACTGACGGCCAGATCCAGACCCGGCCCATTAAGGGCACCCTGCCGCGTATTGCAGACGATCCGCAGCGCGATGCGCAGCAGGCCCGTAAGCTGGCGGCCTCGCCCAAGGATCGGGCAGAAAACCTGATGATTGTCGATCTGCTGCGCAACGATATTGGCCGGGTGGCGGTGCCGGGCACGGTGCGCGTGCCGGAGCTGTTTGTGGTGGAAGCCTTCCCGGCGGTACATCACCTGGTCAGCACCATTACCGCCCGGTTATTACCCACCCTGAAGGCCACCGATCTGCTGCGCGCCAGTTTCCCGGGGGGCTCCATTACCGGTGCCCCTAAAGTGCGGGCCATGGAAATTATCGACACGCTGGAGCCCCAGCGGCGCAATGCCTGGTGCGGCAGTATCGGGTATCTCAGCTTCTGCGGCAATATGGATACCAGCATTACCATCCGCACCCTGACGGCTGAACAGGGGTATCTCTACTGCTCTGCCGGGGGCGGTATTGTGGCCGACAGCGACGAGGCGGCGGAATATCAGGAAACTTTTGATAAAGTTAACCGTATCTTACCTTTGCTTTGAGATAACCGATGGCTGATCAGACGCTGACCCTGGACAATTTTTTATCCCGCTTTCAGTTGCTGCGCCCTTCCCCGCCCGCAGCACCGGCTAACCAGCGGGCCGCTGCGGTGCTGGTGCCCATTGTGCGCCGCCCGGTTCCCGGGCTGCTGCTGACCCAGCGCTCCCCGAGGCTGCGCAAGCACGCAGGCCAGGTGGCCTTCCCCGGCGGTTCAATGGACAGTTCGGATGCCTCACTCATTGCGGCCGCCCTGCGCGAAGCCGAAGAGGAAGTGGCAATCCCCCCCGAGCGGGTAGAGGTGGTGGGCGTGCTCCCGCCGGTAGACAGCGTGACCGGGTTCCGGGTGACCCCGGTGGTGGGGATTATTCCGCCCGATCTCCACTACCACGCCAGCGAGGATGAGGTTTCTGCCGTGTTCGAAATGCCCCTTGCCGAGGCGCTGCGCCTTGGTCGCTACCATCCGCTGGATATCTGGCGGCGGGGAGACGCGCACCGGGTGTGGCTTTCCTGGTATCAGCATTACTTCGTCTGGGGCATGACGGCAGGCATTATTCGTGAGCTGGCCCTGCAAATTGGCCAGGACAGTTAACTATAATATGACTGTTCACTTCCTGAATATCTTGCCAGACAAGCAGAAAGCGAAAGCATTATAACGTGACGCATTAGTTAGACAGTGGATAACCATTAGTTTAATTCATGTGAATAGTTCGCTACTTCTGATGAAGATCCTCATACACTAGCGGCGATGTTATTGGACCATTATTAGCCAGCCAGGAGTTTTATCGTGATTAGCATATTCGACATGTTCAAAGTCGGTATCGGGCCTTCCAGTTCCCACACCGTCGGCCCGATGAAAGCGGGGAAACAGTTCGTCGATTCTCTGGTGGCAAAGGGGCTGCTGAATTCCGTTACCCGGGTGGTTGTGGATGTTTACGGCTCCCTGTCCCTGACCGGTAAAGGGCACCATACAGATGTTGCGATTATTATGGGTCTTGCGGGTAACCAGCCAGATAATGTGGATATCGACGCCATTCCGGCCTTTATTCACGATGTGCAAACCCGCGGGCGGCTGCCGCTGGCCCAGGGGGCCCATGAGGTAGACTTCCCGGCCGAAGGCGGAATGTGCTTCCACAATACCAACCTGCCGCTGCATGAAAACGGTATGCAGATCCATGCCTGGAACGGCGATACGCTGGTGTACAGCAAAACCTATTACTCCATCGGCGGTGGTTTTATTGTCGATGAAGAACACTTCGGTAAAGAGAGCACCAGCGAGCTGGACGTGCCCTTCCCGTATCACTCCGCCCAGGAGTTGCTGGCCCAGTGTAAGGCTACCGGCCATTCGCTCTCAGGCCTGGTGATGCAAAACGAGCTGGCGCTGCACTCTGAAAAAGAGATCCACGACTACTTCGCACGGGTATGGGATACCATGCGCGCCTGTATCGATCGCGGCATGAATACGGAAGGGGTCCTGCCCGGGCCGCTGCGGGTGCCGCGCCGCGCCTCTGCCCTGCGCCGGTTGCTGGTTTCCAGCGATAAGCTCTCCCGGGATCCGATGAACGTGGTGGACTGGGTCAATATGTTCGCCCTGGCGGTGAATGAAGAAAACGCCGCCGGTGGCCGGGTGGTCACCGCCCCGACTAACGGGGCCTGCGGTATCGTGCCTGCGGTGCTGGCCTATTACGATCACTTTATTGAGCCCGTGAACCCGGATATTTATATCCGCTACTTTATGGCCTGCGGGGCCATCGGCTCCCTGTATAAGATGAACGCCTCTATCTCTGGTGCTGAAGTGGGCTGCCAGGGGGAAGTGGGAGTCGCCTGCTCTATGGCGGCGGCCGGTCTGGCAGAGCTGCTGGGCGCCAGCCCGGAACAGGTCTGTATTGCGGCGGAAATCGGTATGGAGCATAACCTGGGGCTGACCTGTGACCCGGTCGCAGGCCAGGTGCAGGTGCCCTGTATTGAGCGTAATGCGATTGCCTCAGTAAAAGCGATTAACGCCTCGCGTATGGCGATGCGCCGCACCAGTGAGCCCCGGGTATCGCTGGATAAGGTTATCGAAACCATGTACGAGACCGGGAAAGACATGAACGCCAAGTACCGGGAAACCTCCCGCGGCGGGCTGGCGATTAAAGTCCAGTGTGACTGACCGCACAACGGCAAAGCCAGGCTCCGGCCTGGCTTTTTCGGGTAGGAAATAATGCGGCTGATGCCCTGACAGGTCAGTACAATGCTATTTTTGAATATAACAGATCAAAAAATCCTTCGCTGTCCACACTGGTGAGGAATGTTGCGTTAGGTTTACGGTCCGTCACCCGCCACCAGTCCACGACCGACATTCCATGTGCCAGACCCGCATCGGTACTAATTTCCACGTTCACGTACTTACCACGGTACAACTCTGGCCGGAGAAGGCAGGCGATAACATTGGGATCATGAAGTGGACCGCCATTGCTGTCGTATTTTTCAACGTCAAAACGCTCGTGGTACTCCATCAGGGCCACACAGGCATCGGCCACGCGTGAGTTCAGCGTTTTGAAGCGTGCGATCTGTTTTTTATTCGTGAGAACCTTGTGCGTGACATCCAGTGGCACAATAGTGATATTGATACCCAGATTCAACACCGCCTTTGCCGCATGAGGGTCGACAAAGAAGTTAAACTCCGCCGTCGGTGTGATATTTCCCCCCTCAAAGAATCCCCCCCCCATCATAATGATGCGTTTCACCCTGGGAATGATGTCCGGCGCCATCGCAAACGCCAGTGCGAGATTCGTCAGGGCTCCCAGCGTACAGAGTGTGACCTGCTCTGCAGGCTGTATTCTGAGCGTATCAATAATGAAATTAACAGCATGCTGCTCCCGGGAAGGCATAACAGGCTCAGGTAGTTCAGGGCCATCCATTCCACTGCTACCGTGTACATGCTCGCCAGTGACAAGTGTTTTCAGCAGCGGTCGCGCTGCGCCTTTATAAACCGGAAGATCATGTCGACCAGCAAGCTCGCAGATTTTTCTGGCATTTTTTTCCGTCAGATCTGCAGAAACATTACCTGCAACAGCGGTGATCCCCAGCACGTCAATTTCTTCACAGGCCAGGGCCAGAAGAATTGCAATTGCATCGTCCTGACCCGGGTCGGTATCAATGATGATTTTTTCTTTCATAAGGTTGCCATCAGGTTTTTCAGTATCAAAGTACCGGACAAGCCAGCACTTATCTCAAATATCCCGGGCAAGTCAATCGTATGACTTGACTATATTGTCGATCTGGCAGATAGTCAACCGCAAGAAAAAAACCAATGCGTTATGGATGTTACCAATTGAATAATAAAGAGAATACTGATTTTCACTTTGATAATTCTACAGCCGATGAGCAACTGGTTACGAGTAAACAGGTAGCCCGTGAAGCAAATGTTTCTCAGTCTACGGTATCGCTGGTTCTGTCGGGTAAATCCGAAGGCCGGGTTTCACTGAAAACACGGCAACTGGTTGAGGAAACGGCACGACGGATGGGATACCGGCCTAACCTGAGCGCCCGATCGCTACGAACCGGCATTTCCATGACCATCGCTCTGGCCGTTCCTAATGTTAAACAGCCCTTTTTTGGCGAAGTGCTTTATGCAGCGGAGACGCTGGCGGCATCGAAAGGCTATTCCGTGATCCTGGTTGATACCTCTTCTGAGCCTCTGTGGGCTGAGCGTATCGTTCAGATGATTGAGAGTATGACCATCGCTGGCTGCATCGTTTACGCCTGTGACAAAGCATCGGGAATAACCCTTTCCCGTACAGGCAATAAAATCATTTATATCGAGGCTGAAGATACCAGCCTGTGCCACATCGATCTCAATGCGAATAGCGGGATAGAGCAGGTTCTGCAGCACCTGACCTCCCTCGGTCATACAAAAATTGGTTACTTTGCCGCACAGTACAATAAATCCCTTTTCCGGTACCGTTTTAAGGCGTTCACCGACAAGGTGGCACGTCACGATCTTCCCACAGATAAACGCTGGTATGTCGGTTCTACCTTTGAGCTGGATGTTGCTACTGAAAAGGCGATGAGTCTGGTCAAATCAGGCGTCACCGCTATCTTTTGCGACGATGATCTTCTGGCTGGTGCAGTTTACCGCGCCTGCCGTCAGGCAGGACTACGCATACCGGAAGATATGTCTGTGGTCGGATTTAACGATATTGAAATGGCCCGGATGTTGTATCCTGAGCTGACAACGGTGTCCATTCCGGCGGCCGATATCGGGACGATGGCGCTCGGGATGTTTTTTACAAATGTGCTGGGGAATTCCAGTCGTACAAAGCCTGAAATCCTTGAGCTGGAACTGATTGTCCGGCATTCAACGTCTTCGCCAGCATAGCTGGTCAATGGCAGTCACAATATCCAGGCTGATATTGAAGACTGTATTTCCGGTGTCTGGCACCGGAAATACAGTGCGGCTCTGCAACATGGAGACCGCTTAATTAAACAGTTCCCGTCAGGCTGAAGACATCGGGCCTGACTCCGACGATTCCTCCCGGTAAACAAACCAGAAAACGACAGCAAGGACGAGCGCATAGCCGCTAAATACAAGCCAAAAGGAGGACCAGTTTTGCACCCCATCAACGGTGAAATAATCAATTACATGACCACTGATAATGGAGCCGATATAAAGCCCGAAGCCATTCACCATCGTCATAAATAGTCCCTGCGCACTGGCCCGCATTTCTTCACCAGCCACCCGCGCCAGATACATCGATCCAGACACATTAAAGAAATCGAAGGCACAGCCATAGACGATCATGGAAAGCAGCAGCATTGATACCCCAGAGACCGAGGTAAAATCTCCCCAGGCGAACAAACCAAACCGGGCTACCCAGGCGACCATACTAAGCAGAATGATACGTTTCAGACCCAGCCTGTTCATCAGGAACGGAATAGTCAGAATGAATACCACTTCGGAAATCTGAGAAACGGACAACAGAACCGACGGATAACGAGCGATCACGCTGTTTTCCGCTCCAGGAAGAGCGGCCAGGTGATGCAGAAATGGGTTACCGAACGTGTTCGTAATCTGCAGTATAGACCCCAGCAGGGTCGCAAAAATCAGGAATACGGCGATATTTTTTTGCCTTAAGAGGACAAATGCGTCCAGCCCGGTTTTCTGCAGCCACGTTGTTTTCATGCTTTTTGCAGATGGAACAACACGGGGTAAAGAAAGGGAAAACAGAGCGAGGAACACGGAGGCCCCTGACGCGATATACAACTGATTACGACTGACTTCGAAACCCAGAAAACTGATAAGCCACATCGCAATAATAAAACCGATCGTGCCCCAGATGCGAATACGGGGGAAATCGATCACGCCCTGTCCACTTTTTTCCAGAGAAAAATAGGAGATGGTATTGGACAGCGCAATGGTTGGCATATAGGCCACGGCATTCAGCAATATCATCCAGAACATGGGACCTGAATTCGCAATAGCGGACATGCCGTACAACGATGCAGCGGAAACAATATGGCAAAAAATGTAGATTTTATTGGCGCTGATCCATTTATCAGCAATGATCCCCACGACCGGAGGCATGACCACTGCCGCAAGCCCCAGAGAGCTAAAAATAACCCCCACCTCTGATCCGGTAAAGCTAAGCGTCCTCATGGCATAGGAGGCGAAGGTAACCAGCCAGCATCCCCAGATAAAATACTGAGAAAATAGCATGATTTTCAGTGTTGACTGTATTTTCATGGCTAACCCCGTCTGTATGGCGTATAGGCTTCATATTCCATATTGATGGCATTATTTGGCTACAGGTCAGGTTTTGGATTATAAGCGCCAACAATATTGGTACGTTGATACCACCAGGTAGACAAATATTGATTACGGCCAGCTAAGACGGCTCATCACATCGCTGTAGAAGATGAGCCGCCCTTTGCTTTTATTTGGTGTAGATCAGATCGATGTACATATTCGCAACCCTCTCATCAATTTCACGCGTAACCGGAACGACACAGTGGGTGTTATTTACTTTTCCCCGGGCCACGGCTTCAAGGCACAGGGACTGCAGGGCAAAGCCCATATCCATAGACTCGATAGAATTCCCAAGCGGGCGTGGACCCGCGAGGTTAAACATGTGACCTTCCGCAATAATTTTAAAGTTTTTACCCGATTTGGTTTGATAAGAGGCAATGCTTTCTTCAAACTCATGGGCGTTTTCAATCTGCGCACTTCTGGCAAACGAATCAACATCGATTTCAACCGGGAAGTGACCGGCATTCGCCAGGATCACACCGTCTTTCAGTAATGGAATGTCTTCCCCGCCGATGATACGGCCCCCACCACTCACGGTAATAATCACATCAGCAGAGCGAATAGCGTCCTCACGTGACGGGGTATCAAATCCATCCAGGTGAGCCTGCAGACGTTTCAGCGGATCGGTATCCACAACGCTGACCTTCGCGTTGGCGCTACGGAAGTTGTATGCGACACCCATGCCACAGGCACCGTATCCAAAAACAGTCACTCGCTGCCCATTCGTCACGCGGTTGGTAATGCGCATGTATGACTCGAGAACACTCTGACCAACCGCATGCTCGTTTTCCGCAAACTGTTTAATCGGGCTGTCATTGATAACCAGAATCGGCATGTTCAGTTGCTGGCGCAACGCAACCAAACGCATACGACCTGACGTGGTTTCTTCAGTCCCCCCTTTCAGATTGTCGTACGGTGCCTTCAGATACTCTGCGAACAGATCGCCGCCGTTATCCAGCAACAAATCTGGCTTTTCAGCCAGAACCGCCTGAAGATACTTCAGATGCTGTGTTTTATCTCGCGTCACGTCGCCAATGACTTCCACACCGTGTTCGCGCAGATAATCAACCGCACTTTTCTGCGTGCTGTTCAGGTTACCGGTAGATACCACGCGAGCTCCGCCCTCTTTCAGAGTCAGCAGAAGAGTGACTGTTTTCGGCTCCAGGTGGATACCAGTGCCGATAGTCAGCCCCTTAAAAGGTTGTGTTTTTTTGTATTCAGCAGAGAGCTGTTTCAGTAAGCGGCAGTTATTGCGAACCCATTCAATACGACTTGTCATTGTATTCTCCTGAGCATGTCATTAAAAACGTACAAGCCGGGGCTCTACGTCCTACCAGCCATGAGGCATGTACCATTAAGGTCATACGATTGACTTTCCGGAATGTCTCACTCCTTATCCGATGCGGATAGTACGTCATACGTATGACTTAAAACGTGACGGATATAGCAAAGAAGTCATACGTATGACTTAATAGTAAAAAGCACAGTACGCCAGGATGGAGTGATGTTGTGAATATCTCGCTTAACCGAAATTACAGCCTCTCGATTCCGCTGGTGTCCGTTGCACACAGGCGTATGCGGTGCCCGTCTGGATCAAGCGCCACAAATGTGTAGCCAAACTCCAGCCTGCATGGCTGTAGCGCCATCGGAACATTGCGCGTCTTAAAGTCGTGGTAAATAGCATCGACCTCTTCGATCGAGATATCGCTCAGGCACAACTCAAATCCGCCAAATGCAGGTTGAGGCTTCGGCTCAATATCGTGCCTGGTTTGCAGCCCTAAAATAAAACCATCTTTTAACGAGAATACGGAAAAGCCAGGAAAAGCCTCGATAGGGCCTTCACCAAAAATAACCGTGTAAAATTCGGTACTAACGTCTACATTGTCAACGTACAAAATAACACTATCAGGCTTAAACATACTCTCTCCTGTAAATGGTTTAATTTCAGATCAAGTAAATATCATTAGTATTTCCCCCGGGATATTCAGACTAATGCACACCAATAAAAAACAAATAAATCAATACCATAAAAGACACCCCCAGAGTATCAACCCGATCATAATATCAGTTTAAAACTATCTTCCCCGATAACAAACACGACAACAAACAGTCTTCCCGCGCAGATAAACATTGTTGACTGCCATGCCAAATATATGCTCCATGCGCATTATCAATAACTTATCTGGGGTATTTTTTATAATTAGAAAAATATTTATCTATTCTATTTACTGGATTTTCCGATAATCTAATTTAATCGTTTACCATCATATACAGACGTATCAGTTGCAACATTACACCCGGCCCCCTGGCAATCTGCATCATTCTCAAGTCTGTTAATAGCTTGAGTCGGGTATACCCCCCCCCTCGGCCCGTGCTGTTACTACCAGATCGGCCCCCCACCCAACATAAATAGTATGTAAACCGGCGCTGACCGTGCTACCATCCATGCCCACATTTTATGTGCGACTTTAGTTAGCATTACCACAATCTGGAGATACTCCCATATGACAGGTCTGTTTCTGGGATTTTTACTCGGCTTTATTATGCAGCGCGGCCGTTTTTGTATGGCTGGCGGCTTTCGTGACCTCTACCTGTTTCGCGACACTCGCATGATTGTCGCCATGCTGATTATCATCACCCTGCAAAGTATCGGCCTGTTCGCGTTTATCGAACTGGGCTGGGCGCAGCTGCCTGCTGGCGCGTTTCACTGGCTGGCGACCCTGTGTGGCGGCCTGATGTTCGGCCTGGGGATGGGGCTGGCAGGATCCTGCTCAACCGGGGCCTGGTATCGGGCGGCGGAAGGATTAGCCGGCAGTATCGTGGCGGTCGTCGGTTTTGTGGTCTCCAGCTGGTACATTCGCCAGCCTCAGGGTAAGTCGCTCTTTGCCCCGCTCAATGGCCCCGCCATTAGCCACGCCTCCCTGCCTCAGACGTTTGGCATCTCCCCCTGGTATGCGGTATGCGCCCTGAGCCTGCTCACCGGCTGGCTGGTCTGGCGCCATCTGAGCCGTAAAACCCCGCCGGTAGCGCAACTGGCCCCGCGTAAACAGGGGCTGGCGCACTGGCTGTTTGAAGCCCGCTGGCACCCGTTTTTCAGCGCACTGCTTATCGGGCTTATTGCGCTGCTGGCGTGGCCCTCAAGCCTGGCGTCTGGCCGGGTGGGTGGCCTTGGGATAAGCGGCCCGAGCGCACAGCTGTTCTCACTGATTACCACCGGTAATACCGGGTTCTTCGGCTGGGCCGGTTACCTGCTTACCGGGATCGTCGCCGGGGCACTGCTGGCCGCCTGGAAAAGTGAAGAGCTGCGCTGGCGTTTTCCCGGCTGGCCCGCCATGGCGCGCAGCCTGGCAGGTGGCGGCCTGATGGGGATCGGCAGCGGCCTGGCCGGGGGATGTATGCTGGGCAACACGGTGGTAAATACCGCGTGGTTTTCATGGCAGGGGTGGCTGTTTGTCCCCTGTATTCTGCTGGGGAGCTGGATAGTCAGCTGGTTTACGATTATTCACCCGTTCACATTCGCTAAAGCAAAAGGATGATAACACCTATGAACACTGTCACGCTGGATACCACCGGTAAACTGTGCCCGTTCCCGCTGATTGAAGCCAAAAAACAGATGGCGAAGCTCGCCTGCGGGGATCTGCTGGTTATCGCCTATGACTGCGCCCAGGCAACCGAAAGCCTGCCCCGCTGGGCGGCAGAAGAAGGCCATACGGTCACGGATTTTCAGCAGACCGGCGCCGCCCAGTGGCAAATCAGTATCCGGAAGAAATAATCCGCTGCACCTTTAACGACAAAGGGCACCGGTTATCCCGGTGCCCTTGTTATTTCGCGCTGTCTGTTTCACAGCGTGAAATTATTACGCCTCTTCGTGTGACTCCGGGGCTGGATCCCGGGTAATACGCACTAAATCTACCCGGTAGTCATTCGCCTCGCGGACTTCAATATGCAGCGGGAGCACATGAATCACATCCCCGGCGCGGGGAATGTGGCCATTGGCGGCGATCACCAGGCCCGCTACGGTTGCGATATCATCATCACCGGCCAGCGAAAGCCCACCCAGCCGCTGTTGCAGCGCGTGCAGATCCGTTGAGCCCTTCACCAGCCAGCCGTCGCCGTCTGCCACGATCTCCGGGGTTTCATCCGCATCCGGGAATTCACCGGCAATGGCTTCCAGCACGTCCAGCGGTGTGACCAGCCCCTGCACCACGCCAAACTCGTTATTCACAATCACGAAGCTCCCTTTCGCCCGGCGTAAGATGCTGAGCAGGTTTATGGGATCCAGGGTTTCCGGCACCACAATCGCCGGTGATCTCGCGGCCATTGCCGCCACATCAACGCCCTGCTCCAGCGCCACCAGCAGCTCTTTGGCCCGCACCACGCCGATAAGCTCATCCAGCTCCCCCCGGCAAACCGGGAACAGGCTGTGGGGCGACGAGAGCAACTGCTCGCGGATCTCCGCTTCGCCACGGCTGGCATCCACCCAGCTTATCTCGCCGCGCGGGGTCATAATGCTGCGCAGGGAGCGCTCCGCAAGAGTAAGGACGCCGTTTATCATGTAGCGCTCTTCTTCCACGAAGGCTTCACCAGACACCGGCACCAGTGCGCGGGCCATATCTTCCTCCTGCGGCTCACCGGCCCCCCGGCGTTTGCCCTGCATCAGGCTCAGTACCGCCGCAGCGGTACGGGCACGCAGGGGCAGCGCAGACTGGTGCTTAACAAAGTTGCGCCGGGCAATCTGGTTAAACAGCTCAATCAGGATTGAGAAGCCGATCGCCGCATACAGGTAGCCTTTGGGAATATGGAACCCGAAACCTTCCGCCACCAGGCTCAGGCCGATCATCAGCAGGAAGCTCAGGCACAGCACCACAATGGTCGGATGCTGGTTCACAAAACGGGTCAGCGACTTTGAGGCCAGCAGCATCACGCCCATGGCTATCACCACGGCGGCGATCATAATAGGCAGATCGTTGACCATCCCCACGGCGGTAATTACCGCATCCAGTGAGAACACCGCATCCAGCACCACGATTTGCAGCACCACAACCCAGAAGCTGGCGTATCCCTTACCGTGCGCCCCTTCGTGCTGGCGGTTTTCCAGCCGCTCGTGCAGCTCAGTGGTGGCTTTAAACAGCAAGAACAGCCCCCCCACCAGCATAATCAGATCCCGCCCGGAGAAGGTGAAATCCCACAGGCTGAACAGTGGCCGGGTCAGGGTAACCATCCAGGAGATCAGGGAGAGCAGACCAAGGCGCATAAACAGCGCCAGACACAGGCCAAGTACCCGCGCCTTGTCGCGCTGTTTTGGCGGCAGTTTATCCGCCAGAATGGCAATAAATACAAGGTTATCAATACCGAGCACAATCTCCAGCACAACCAGCGTCAGCAGGCCGGCCCAGATTGTCGGATCCATTAAGAATTCCATGACGCACCCCGGGAAGGATTAGCATGTAGTGAGGTTATGAGAAAATAGCGGATATCGCCTGGTAATATGCTGGCCTCAGAGGGAGGCAAACTGCTGAAGGAAAGCCATCGGTGACGGTCCATAAACTGGGAATTACCCTTTACTCCTGGTTGTTAAACACCGCGCTACATTAACAGAGACTTTTTCCCCACATGTAAAGATTTACGTGTCTTTGCAAAACACACCCTTTACATCTCTCATTGTTGCAAAATTCTTCGTTTTTGTTGGATAAATTACGGAACTGCATCACAAAAATTATTTTTTCGGTATCTAAAATAAATCCCGGATTAAACAGAAGTTCTATTTTTGTTATTTGAATCGATTCAAGTCCCTTTGGTGGCTGATTCATTTTATACACACTTCATCAGAAGTGTGTTAATGGCAAACAGGAGGTAGCAAGTGACTATTGCTATTGTCATAGGCACACACGGCTGGGCAGCGGAGCAGCTGCTGAAAACGGCTGAAATGCTGTTAGGCGAGCAGGAAAATGTGGGCTGGATAGATTTCGTCCCCGGGGAGAACGCCGACACCCTGATCGAAAAATATAACGCTCAACTGGAAAAACTGGACACCAGCCACGGCGTGTTATTTCTGGTCGATACCTGGGGGGGCAGCCCGTTTAATGCCGCCAGCCGGATTGTGGTCGACAAGGCGCAGTATGAAGTGGTTGCCGGGGTCAATATTCCGATGCTGGTAGAAACATTTATGGCCCGGGATGACAACCCCTCATTTGATGAGCTGGTCAGCATTGCCGTTGAAACCGGCCGCGAAGGGGTTAAGGCCCTCAAAGCGCAGCCGGTTGAGAAGCCCGCCCCGGCCCCCAAAGCGGCGGCAGCGGCAGCACCGGCCAGGCCCATGGCAGCGGGCGACTATATGGTTATCGGCCTGGCCCGTATCGACGACCGGTTGATCCACGGCCAGGTCGCCACCCGCTGGACCAAAGAGACCAATGTGAAGCGCATTATCGTCGTCAGCGATGAAGTGGCCGCCGATACGGTGCGCAAAACGCTGCTGACCCAGGTCGCCCCTCCCGGGGTCACTGCCCACGTGGTGGATGTGGCGAAGATGATCCGGGTCTATAACAACCCTAAATATGCCGGTGAGCGCGTGATGCTGCTGTTTACCAACCCCACCGATGTGGAGCGTCTGGTAAAAGGCGGCGTGAAAATTACGTCGGTGAATATTGGCGGTATGGCATTCCACCAGGGCAAAACGCAGGTTAATAACGCCATCTCCGTTGACCAGAAAGATATTGATGCCTTCACCTGGCTGAACCAGCAGGGTATTGAGCTGGAAGCCCGCAAAGTCTCTACCGATGCAAAATTAAAAATGATGGACCTTATCAGTAAAGTGAATAAATAGGGCCCGGCCTGATTTTTCACCGACACAGATAACCCCCCGTAATCTGGAATTGTTTATAGGAGAAGTACAATGGAGATAACCACGCTTCAAATTGTGCTGGTGTTCATTGTGGCCTGTATTGCCGGTATGGAGTCGGTGCTCGATGAGTTCCAGTTCCACCGCCCACTGATCGCCTGTACCCTGATTGGCGCCGTTCTTGGCGATATGAAAACCGGGATTATCATCGGCGGTACTCTGGAGATGATAGCCCTGGGCTGGATGAACATCGGTGCCGCCGTGGCCCCTGATGCGGCGCTGGCCTCGATTATTTCCACCATTCTGGTTATTGCCGGCCACCAGAGCATTGGCGCCGGTATTGCGCTGGCCATTCCGCTGGCGGCAGCAGGCCAGGTACTGACCATTGTGGTGCGTACCATTACCGTGGGTTTCCAGCACGCGGCAGACAGCGCGGCGGAAAAAGGCAACCTGACCGCCCTGTCCTGGCTGCATGTCTGCTCGTTGTTCCTCCAGGCGATGCGTATTGCGATCCCGGCCGTGATTGTGGCGATTTCCGTGGGCACCAGCGAAGTACAGAGCATGCTGAACTCCATTCCGGAAGTGATCACCTCTGGCCTGAATATCGCTGGCGGCATGATTGTGGTTGTCGGTTATGCGATGGTCATCAACATGATGCGCGCAGGCTACCTGATGCCGTTCTTCTACCTGGGCTTTGTGACTGCGGCGTTCACCGAGTTTAACCTGGTGGCACTGGGTGTGATTGGTGCCGTGATGGCGGTGCTGTATATCCAGCTGAGCCCGAAATACAACCGTTCTGCTGCTGCGCCTGCTCAGGCGAGTGCTGCTAACGACCTCGACAACGAACTGGACTAAAAGGTGAGCGCAATGGTTGACACTACCACTCAAACGGAAAAGAAACTCACGCCCGGTGATATTCGCGGGGTATTTATCCGCTCTAACCTGTTTCAGGGTTCATGGAACTTTGAACGTATGCAGGCGCTGGGGTTCTGCTTCTCTATGGTGCCGGCAATTCGCCGCCTGTACCCGGAAAATAACGAAGCCCGCCGCCAGGCGATTAAGCGCCACCTGGAGTTCTTTAACACCCACCCGTATGTGGCCGCACCAGTGCTGGGGGTAACCCTGGCGATGGAAGAGCAGCGCGCGAACGGGGCAGAGATCGACGACGGCGCCATCAACGGGCTCAAAGTGGGCCTGATGGGGCCACTGGCCGGTGTCGGTGACCCTATCTTCTGGGGAACCGTGCGCCCGGTCTTCGCCGCACTGGGGGCCGGGATCGCCATGAGCGGTAGCCTGCTCGGGCCGCTGCTGTTCTTTATTCTGTTTAACCTGGTGCGCCTGCTGACCCGCTATTACGGTGTGGCCTACGGTTACCGTAAAGGGGTCGATATCGTTAAAGATATGGGCGGCGGCTTCCTGCAGAAACTGACGGAAGGGGCGTCTATTCTCGGCCTGTTTGTGATGGGGGCGCTGGTCAATAAGTGGACCCACGTCAACATTCCGCTGGTGGTTTCGCGGATAACAGACCAGACCGGGGCCGAAAAAGTCACCACCGTGCAGACCATTCTCGACCAGTTAATGCCGGGGCTGGTGCCGCTGCTGCTGACCTTCGCCTGCATGTGGCTGCTGCGCAAAAAAGTCAACGCTCTGTGGATCATCGTTGGGTTCTTTGTTATCGGCATTGTGGGTTACGCTATCGGCCTGCTGGGCCTGTGATTTGAGTGTACTGGCCGGGGGCCCTGCCCCCGGTTTTTTTATCAGGAGACGGCATGACGCTGACCGACGCAATCCTCGCCCTGTTTGTGGTACTGCTGCTGGGCTGGGCCATTTATGATGAGATAGTCCAGGACAAGCGCCACGGGCCAACCCTGCTGCGGGTGCCGCTGCTGCGCCGCAGCCCCGTTGATACGGTTATCTTTATCTTCCTGGTGGGGATTGTGCTGTATAACAATATTACCGGCCACGGCGCGCAGCTGACCACCTGGTTACTTTGTACCCTGATGGTTATCGCGATATATATTGGCTGGATCCGCCAGCCGAAGGTGTTATTCAAATCCCGCGGGTTATTTTTTTCCGGCGCCTGGATAACCTATGACCGGATTAAAGAGATGAATCTCTCAGAAGACGGTGTGCTGGTGATGCAGCTGGAACAACGGCGGCTGCTCATTCGGGTTAAAGATATTGATAACCTGGAAAAGATATATAAATTTCTCGTTACAAATCAATAATATAAAATATAGCATTGACTATATTCCCGGTAATTTAACCGGCAGATTAATAGCCTTTGCTATATTTTTGTTATTGATGTTCCCGCCCTGTTAATGGGGAGAAAATATTCCCACAAGATGGGAATTATTCCCATTCTCACCAACAGCCGTTTTAAATCATAAATATTGCCAGTAATAATACATCCGTGATACTGTTATTTCCGTCGTTGGGGAGTAGCTAATTTTCGCACCGCGAAAATGTATGTATCAACATACTCGCTAAATAGCGTGGTACATACGGACTGAAAGCCCTTTCAGTCATGCGAGACCATTGGCATATACGCTGCAGATACTGGGAACAGTGTATGTGTTTAATGGAATTCCCGGTCTGGTATTTCTGATGAACTTATCCGCAACTCTCCTTCTCGCTCTTGGTATGTCCATGGACGCCTTTGCTGTGTCTATCGGCAAGGGAGCCGCACTGCATAAGCCCAAATTCCGGGAAGCGCTGCGCACCGGGCTGATTTTTGGCTGTATCGAAGCCATCACCCCGCTGGTAGGCTGGGTGCTGGGTATGCTGGCCAGTAAACTGGTGATGGAGTGGAACCACTGGATAGCCTTCGGCCTGCTGCTCTTCCTCGGGGTGCGGATGCTCGCAGAGGGGATCCGCGGCAATACCGACGAAGAGACCGCCCCGGCGCAGCGTCACGGCTTCTGGCTGCTGGCCACCACCGCCGTTGCCACCAGTCTGGACGCGATGGCCGTTGGTGTCGGCCTGGCGTTTCTGAACGTTAATATCTGGCTTACCGCGCTGACCATCGGCTGTGCCACCTTCACCATGACCACCCTCGGTATGATGATCGGGCGCTTTATTGGCCCGCTGCTCGGCAAACGGGCAGAAATACTGGGTGGTCTGGTGCTGATCGCCATTGGCTGCGAAATTCTCTACAGCCACTATTACGGTTAACCGGCTTTACGCCAGGTTCTGATCACAAAGTCGGCCTCACAGTGGAAGGCCGTCTCCTCCGCCAGCTGGCGCCACACTTCCGGCTTTGCCCGCCAGGCAAAGGGGGTCATCTGCAACAGAGAGACCGCCTGCTCCCCGGGCAGCGTCATCGGGTAACTGAGGGCGGACTCCGCCACCAGGCTGAACCCTTCCAGCGCCTCCGGGCGGGTATCGTGTAACTTCACCTGCGGGTAAATCAGCCCCTTAAACTGCACCAGATGGCGCGGGCCCGGGGTGACTGTGATCACCACGCCACCGGGGGCCAGCACCCGGGCCAGCTCCTGAGCCTTACAGGGGGCGTAAATCCGCACCACCGCCGCGAAGGCGCCAGTAGCAAACGGCAGACGGTGGCTGGAGGCCACGCAAAAGTGGCACTCCCGGTAGCGCTTTGCGCCATAGCGGACAGCGGTTTTCGACACATCCAGCCCGTAGCACTCGCCCCCGTGGCGGGCGGCCACCGGTGCAAAACTGTGGGTGTAGTAGCCCTCGCCACAGCCGATATCCAGCACATCACCGGGGTGCGCTGCCAGCGCCCCGGAGAGGGTCTCTACCACCCGGTCACGCAGGGCCTGGTAGTATCCCGCATCCAGAAAGGCGCGCCGCGCCTGCATCATTTGCGGGCTGTCCCCGGGATCCCGGGAGTGTTTGTGCTGCACCGGCAGCAGGTTCACATAGCCTTCTTTCGCCCGGTCAAACTGATGCCCCGCCGGGCAGCTGTAACGATTCTCCCCGGCCTGTAGCGGGCTGTGACATAGCGGGCAAAGATACGACATGGAAACTCCGGATTCAGAAAAACCGCAAGTGTACCGCCAAATGCCCGTCAGCGAAACGGCTTACAGGGCCGGATGTGCGGGATCCGTGTGCCTCAGCACCAGCAGATTACCGGCTCCGCTGGCAAGGCCGTCCGGGGCAACGTTTTCCAGGCGCAGCACATCGCCCATGATCTGGCTGAAGACCGGGGCCGATACGGCCCCGCCGTAGTATTTGCCGTTTTCCGGATCGTTAATCACTACCGCCAGGGCGAAACGCGGCTGGCTGGCCGGGGCTACCCCTGCTGTATAGGCAATGTATTTATCCACGTAGTGGCCGTCTGCACCGATTTTTTTCGCCGTGCCGGTTTTCACCGCCACCCGGTAGTTTTTGACCGCCGCCCGGGTTCCCCCGCCGCCGGGCAGGGCTACGCTCTCCATCATATGTTCGACCTGGCGCACAATATCTGCCGCCATAACCCGGTGGCCTTCTACCGGCGGATCAACCCGGGTAATGGAGAGCGGGCGGGCAATGCCAAAGCTGCCGATGGTGGCATAGACATGGGCCAGCTGTAGCGGGGTCACCATCAGCCCGTAGCCGAAGGAGAATGTCGCCCGGTCCAGCTCGCTCCAGTACCGGCGGTGCGGTAACTGGCCGCTGCTCTCCCCGGTCAGCCCGGTGTCGGTGCGGGCCCCGAAGCCAAACCCTTCATAGGTGTCGAGCAGTTTCTGCACCGGCATAGCCAGCGACAGGCGGGAAACGCCCGTATCGCTGGATTTTTGCAGGATCCCGGTCAGGGTCAGCTCCGGGTAATAGCCCACATCGTGGATCTGGTGGCCCGCAAGCATATAGGGCCGGGTGTCGAGCACCGCATCGGGCCGGACAATTCCCTGCTGTAGCGCCGTCATGATAACCATAGGCTTCACGGTGGAGCCCGGTTCAAAGGTGTCGCTGATGGCGCGGTTGCGAAAATCGTCCAGTTTCGCCCCGGCCCGGTTATTCGGGTTGTAGGTCGGGTAGCTGGCCATGGCGAGGACTTCGCCGGTCTGCACATCAAGCAATACGGCTGCGCCGGATTCCGCCTTGTTCCAGCTTACTGCGTTGCTCAGGGCATCTTCCGTCACCGTCTGTAGACGCTTGTCGATACTCAGCATGATATTGTGCGCCGGGCTGGCGGGCTGCTCGGTAATGTTTTCAATCACGCGCCCGAAGCGATCCCGGCGGACTTCCCGCTCCCCGGGTTTCCCGGTCAACTGCCCGTTGAAACTTTTTTCGATGCCCTCAATGCCCTGGTCGTCAATGTTGGTGAAACCAATCAGGTTAGAGGCCACGCGCCCTGCCGGGTAGAACCGCCGGGACTCTTTGTTCAGGTTCACCCCGGGCAGTTTCAGGCGCTGAATGTATTCAGCCTGCTGCGGATCCAGCTGGCGGGCCAGGTAGATAAACCGGCCGTTCTGGTTGCGGGCAATTTTGTGCATAATCTCGTTGAGCGGGATATGCAACACATTCGCCAGCGCCTGCCAGCGCGGTGTGACGCTCACGCCGCCTTTTTCGCGTAAAATTTTCGGATCGACCCAGATGGCATCCACCGGTACGCTGACGGCCAGCGGCTCGCCGTTGCGATCTTCAATCATCCCCCGCGGCACGTCGATGGGCAGATCGCGCAGCGAACGCATATCCTCTTCCCTGACCAGCCTGCCCGGGTGCACCACCTGGAGCCACCCTACCCGCCCCAGTAAAAACGCAAGGCTTAGGCTTATCGCCACACACAGCAGACCAAAACGCCACTGAACAAAGTTATGCCGCGCCGGCTCCCCTTTTCTTCTGTTCACAATATCTCTTATATCCGGTGAATAGGTTACCCGGAGGATTAAAACCGATAGCGGCTGCCGCCCGGGCAGAAACAGTGCTAATACTTTGCCGGGTTTGCAACAAGAGACGTCATAAGCGGGGTTCTGGTCGCATTTTGTAATAAATCGAATAAATACAGAGCACTGGCGGAGACTATTGCGGGGAAACGGGCATTAAAAAGCCCCGCACACTGGCGAGGCTTTTATGTGCCGAAGGCGTGCCGACTGGCAACACCAGGCGCTGATCGAAATCAGATAGCTGTTACGTTAACAGCAGCCGGACCTTTCTGGCCGTCCTGGATTTCGAATTCAACGTTCTGGCCTTCAGCCAGAGTTTTGAAGCCGTTACCCTGGATTGCAGAGAAGTGTACGAACACGTCTTTGCTGCCGTCAGCCGGAGTAATGAAGCCAAAACCTTTGGATTCGTTGAACCACTTAACTTGACCTTTAATCTTTGCCATCTTGAAAATTCCTTAGAGTGTATTCTTTGCCCGCAGGCATAACTTAGATAAAACAGAGACATTGCTGCTTGAGGCACTAATATAAGGTTCGGCAGAGAAGCGGTATTCAACGACAACGTGTTTACTCTGAACTTCTTTACTGAAAATGCCACACATAAACAGAACTGTACCTCGTTTAACCCAATGTGTTATCACACACAATTAAAATAATGGCAAGCCATTTTTAAGTGTGCTTCGATCTGTCGCACAGATTATGACATTTCTGAGCCGAATATCGTAACCTGAATCTGATTTTCGCGATTCGCTGATGAATCAAAATGTTATCTGTAAATCGCTAACATACGGAAATCAGAGGACTTTTTTAAAGTAGCTCAAAACCTACTGCCAGTCCAGTTAAAGCGAAAAATTTTATTTGAATAGAATATAACCAATTCGTTATCTGGCTACAGGCAGGTAAAAAAGTGCGAAACCCGTTGCGCAAATTAACGCGCAGAATAAATTCCATTATTCATACGGATAAGTAAGGCCCATTAATCAGAAGGAATGATGCCTTAAAATAATGAATCTTTAATGACAACGAACGATAGCCAGCCAAATGTACTATGGCCGGGTTCAATACTTCAGCAATGGATATAAATAAGCACAGATTGCTTAAATATCGATAATCATGCTTAACAATATAAGCCGCCTCGTTTTATAAGCGCTAAAATATCCTGCCACCCTGCCCGCTGCTGAAAAAATCTGCTCTTCGCGGCTGGCCGCCCACAACGCGGCGGCCAGTCACGCTCAGCGCTCGGCCACCAGCCGCACCAGGCTTGGGTCCTCTTCGTCGTCGTCACCGGCAACAGCTGCCGGGCGCGAAGGGGATTCCACCTGCGGGGCCTGTGCTTCGCACAAACGGCGCAACAACGCATTCTGGCGCTTTTGCTGATCCAGTAACGCTTCCAGCAGCGCTATCTGGGTATTAGCACGAACACTAATACGGTTAACAAAGAACCAGGCGATCAATCCAACAACAAGAGTAATAAATGGAACAATTAACGCTGATAAACTAAAAAGACCAGGAGTAACGTCGTTCATAATAACCACCTCAAAAAACTGGCCCTATTCTATCACCAGCGCTGATGAAAATACCCGTGAGATTTTCGCTCAAACGTCTGCAACCGGGCTCGCCGCTCAAAAAAAGATCAGTAAAAAACGAACCTACCAGGGGATAAACCGGTTAATCATGCAGACACCACTGTAAAACTGAACATCCTGGTCGCACATCACGTTCAGCGTTTGCGTCCAGAGCAGAAAGCAAACCGCCATAACCACCAGGACAATAATCCACCACAACCTTCTCACTCACTACTCCGTCGACGTTATCCGGGTGCGCAACAGTCTGGCACCGGCCAGTTAAACTGATCGTTACCGCCCGGCAAGATACTGATTCCAGGACTCGTCGTATTGCTAAAAATTAACAATATCGTCACACTCACGGCAAATAAATAGGTTAATTCCGGGAGCTTGTATGCGCATGATAATTCGGATTGTTATGCTGATCGCCCTGCTGTGGGTGGGTCTGCTGCTGAGTGGTTATGGGGTGCTGATTGGCAGTACCCAGAACGCGGCCGGTTTTGGCCTGCAGTGTAAATATATGACGGCCCGGGATACGGTGAGTGTCCAGTATCTGCATACGGAAAGCGGCATCATCGGCATTACGGACTGCCCGGTGTTGCGTAAAACAACGGAAGTGGTGGATCACGGCTGATAAGCATACAAAAACGCCGCATCAGATGCGGCGTTTTTGTAGCGCGGGCTCAGAACGGATAGTCGTGGTAGCCCATCTGTGCGGAGATAGTCCGCGCGGCGTGATGCAGCATAGCCACATACTCGCTCAGGCGCTCTTCTGAGAAGCGCAGCGTCGGGAAAGAGATGCTCAGCCCGGCGATCACCACGCCAAACCGGTCAAACACCGGCACGGCAATGCAGCGCAGCCCTTCTTCCTGCTCTTCGTTATCTTCGCCGTATCCCTGCTCACGCACTTTGTCCAGCACGCTCAGCAGCTCGTCGGCATTTTTCACCGTGCGCGGGGTGCTGCAGGTAAATTCGATATGCGAAATAATCTCTTTTACTTCTTCCCGGTCACGCCAGGCCAGCAGCACCTTACCGATAGCGGTACTGTGCAGCGGGTTACGACGCCCGATGCGCGAGTACATGCGCAGGTTGTACATGGAATCAATTTTATGGATGTAGACGATGCTGTCTTCATCCAGCGCTCCCAGGTGGATGGTCTCCTTAGTCTGGCGGGAGAGTTCACGCATCTGAATATCGGCACTACGAATTAAATCAACGTTTTGCAACGCCCGCGCCCCAAGCTCGAACAGCTTGAGCGTCAGAGAATATTTTTCTGATTCCCCTTCCTGGGCCACATAACCTAATGATTTCATTGTCTGGAGAAAACGGTACACTGTGCTCTTAGACATCATTACGCGTTGTGATAATTCGGTGATACCAATCTCGCGCTCATCCCCCAGTGCCTGCAGGATGCCAAATACCTTCAGGACAGACGAAACCGAGTCCGGTTGTTTATCCAAATCCGCGACAGCCATTTATCACCTCAATCGCTTTTTGTTTTATAAAAATCAGAACTGGTTTTTAGTATAAATGGGCAACTGCGTCATTCGCAATCAGTCTCTTTGTTTTCATCATCGTTCTGCGACATCTGGCCGGTTTACATGCAAGACACAATTACCTGGTAACTATTCGTGAAACAACACATATCAACACGCCCGGACTCCGCTGACGGACTCCCGGTTCCGCAACGTTATTTTGCCATCCTGACGGTTATTCTCGGGCTGACCATCTCCGTGCTCGATGGCGCCATCGCCAACGTGGCCCTTCCCACCATCGCGGTGGATCTCCAGGCCAGCGCGGCCAAATCTATCTGGATCGTTAACGCCTACCAGATTGCCATTGTCACCTCGCTGCTCTCGCTCTCTTTTATTGGCGACATGATTGGTTACCGGCGGGTCTATCAGTATGGTCTGGTGCTTTTTACCTGCACCTCGCTGTTTTGTGCCCTGTCGACCTCGCTGGAGATGCTTACCCTGGCCCGGGTGTTGCAGGGGCTTGGCGGTGCCGCGCTGATGAGTGTCAACACCGCGCTTATCCGGCTTATCTGGCCCCAGCGCCTTCTGGGGGCAGGTATGGGGATCAACTCTTTTGTGGTGGCAGTCTCGTCGGCCGCCGGTCCGACCCTCGCGGCGGCCGTGTTGTCGGTCGCCTCCTGGAAGTGGCTGTTCCTGATTAATATTCCGGTCGGGATCGTCGCCCTGATTCTGGCGGTTAAATATCTCCCTGCTAACCCCCCGTCCGCCATCAGACCGCGCTTTGATATTCCCAGTGCGCTGATGAACGCGCTGACCTTCGGGTTGCTGGTGATTGCCCTCAGCAGCTTTGCTCAGGGGCAGTCCTGGACGATTGTCGGTGCGGAGCTGGCGGCGTTGCTGATTATCGGCACCCTGTTTGTGCGCCGCCAGTTAACCATGCCTGTGCCGCTGTTACCGGTTGATTTGCTGCGTATTCCGGTTTTCGCTCTTTCCATGTGCACCTCTGTCTGCTCGTTTACCGCCCAGATGCTGGCGCTGGTGGCGCTGCCTTTTTACTTGCAGGGAGCACTGGGGCGCAGCGAGGTAGAGGCCGGGTTATTGCTTACCCCCTGGCCGCTGGCAACCATGGTGATGGCCCCTCTGGCCGGTCTGCTGATCGGGCGCATTCACGGCGGGCTGCTGGGCTCTGCCGGTATGAGTATCATGGCTGTGGGGCTGTTTGCCCTGGCAATGCTGCCCGCCAGCCCGACAGACGGCGATATTATCTGGCGCATGGCCCTGTGCGGTGCCGGGTTTGGTCTGTTTCAGTCGCCCAATAACCATACTATTGTTTCAAGCGCGCCGCCCCACCGCAGCGGTGGGGCCAGCGGTATGCTGGGCACCGCACGCCTGCTGGGCCAGAGCGCCGGGGCCGCCCTGGTGGCCCTGCTGTTTAACCTGTTTACCACCAACGGCAGCCATTACTGTCTGCTGCTGGCAGGCGGGTTTGCACTAACGGCGGTGGTTGTCAGCGGGTTGCGGGCGACCCGGCACGTTGCCCGCCCGTAATGGCGTCAGTATGATCCGGGATATGTTCGTTCAGTGACGGGGCCAGGAGTGGCTGAAGAACTGGCGGCCAGGACGGCCGCCAGAGAATAGCGTTATTTAATATACTGGCCGCTGCGCAGCGCTTCAATGCGCTTATCCAGCGGCGGGTGAGTCATAAACAACTCACTGAGCGATTTAGACTTACCGTTAATGCAGAACGCCATCATGCTGCTGGCCTCCTGCGGCTCATAACTGGTTTTCAGGCGCTGGAGGGCGGCGATCATCTTCTCGCGCCCCACCAGCTTCGCGGAGCCCGCATCGGCGTAGAATTCGCGGTGGCGGGAGAACCACATGGTGATAATGCTCGCCAGGATCCCGAACACCAGCTCCAGCACCGTCGCCACGGCAAAGTAGATAAACGGGTTGCCGTTGCTCTCTTCGCCTTCATCCCGGTTGCCGGACAAAAAGCCCGCCGCAATCTGGGCGATAATGCGCGAAATGAAGATAACGAAGGTGTTCACCACCCCCTGGATAAGGGTCATGGTGACCATGTCACCGTTTGCCACATGGCTGATTTCGTGGGCGATAACCGCTTCGGCTTCGTCCTGGTTCATGTTCTGCAAAAGCCCGGTGCTGACGGCCACCAGCGACGCGTCGCGGCGGGCCCCGGTAGCAAAGGCGTTAATATCCGGCGCATGGTAGATGGCGACCTGCGGCATGGCGATCCCCGCCTGCTGAGACTGGCGCGCAACGGTGTCCAGCAGCCAGCGTTCGGTGTCGTTGCGCGGCTGTTCGATAACTTCGCCACCCACAGACTTCAGCGCCATCCATTTGGACATCAGCAAAGAAACAATGGAGCCGCCAAAACCAAATAACAGCGCCATAATCAGCAGGCCCTGAACACTGCCCGACTGAATACCTGTCAGGCTTAGCACCAGCCCGAATACGACCATGACCGCCAGGTTGGTCAGCAGGAAAAGCCCGATTCTCATCATAATTTTCTTTTTACCTCGGTTTAACAATGTGTGTTACACGCCCACACATCCTAGAGTCACGGATAGCTTTTTCAAGAGTCTGACCCGGCCAGGTATCTAAAAAGACACAACTTTACATTTTGTAGTATCTGGCTGACGCGCCAGAAAGACAGAAAGAAAAACGGGTACAATTCCTTGCACCCGTTTGATTCTTATTTCACCGGCGCCGGAGAGGCTGGCGGGTTACTTTTTTCCATATGGGCCAGATCCAGCGCAATCTTCACGGTCTCGTCAAGATACGGATCCGGCTCCTGATAATCCTTCGGCAGATCATCAAGTTTTTTCAGCTCCGGTTTCCCTGCGCGCTTATAGCGGTCATTGATACGCGACAGGCGGATAGCATCATCTTCCTGGCTCTCTTTCTCACGCTGCGCGTAGTTCAGCGACACGATATTACGCCGCTCTTTCATGGCATTATACCGGGCGATATCCTTCATGATGTACTGGAACTCAGGATCTTTGGCAATACGCGCCTGGTGCAGTTTCAGCAGCTCAGCGTCAAAAGGCTTCAGATCGCCAGAGACGGTATAAGTCGCCGCGTTGATGCTGTCCCAGGGCAGCGCGTTATCTTCATCTTTTTCACCGGTTTCCGTCACTTCATTGCCGGTCGGCATCAGCAAGTCGGGGGTGACCCCTTTACGCTGGGTGCTGCCGCCGTTGATCCGGTAAAACTTCTGAATGGTGTACTGTACCGAGCCCAGGGCCGGCCATTCCGGGCGCAGCATCTGGTCATAGATTCGGTTCAGGGAGCGGTACTGCTGCACGGTGCCTTTACCGAAGGTGGGCTCGCCCACAATCAGCGCCCGGCCGTAATCCTGCATGGCGGCGGCAAAAATTTCCGAGGCAGAAGCACTGAAGCGGTCCACCAGCACGACCAGCGGCCCTTTGTAATAGACTGCACCGTCGGTATCGCTGTCTTCACGCACTTTGCCGTTGTTGTCGCGCACCTGCACCACCGGCCCGCCGGGAATAAACAACCCGGAGAGGGAGACGGCTTCCGTCAGCGCACCGCCGCCGTTCGCCCGCAAATCGATAACCACGCTGGAGACGTTCTGTTTTTCCAGCTTCTGCAGCTGCACTTTGACATCATCCGTCAGGCCCACGTAGAAGCCCGGAATATCCAGCACCCCGACCTTCTCTTTGCCCACGGTCTTCACGGACATTTTCACCGCCCGGTCTTCCAGGCGAATGCGTTCGCGGGTCAGCGTGACAATACGTGACTTGCTGCCTTTGCCGCTGGGCTGCACTTCCAGGCGCACTTTACTGCCCTTCGGCCCTTTGATCAGCGCCACAACGTCGTCCAGACGCCAGCCAATCACGTCCTGCATGGTCTGGCCTGGCTGGCCAACACCGACAATCCGGTCGCCGACACTTATCGCTTTACTTTTCGCCGCCGGGCCACCGGCCACCAGGGAGTTGATAACCGTGTAGTCGTCGTCCATCTGCAGTACCGCGCCGATACCTTCCAGAGACAGGCTCATTTCGGTATTAAACTGTTCGGTATTGCGCGGGGAGAGATAGTTGGTGTGCGGGTCAATTTCGTGGGCAAATGCCGTCATCGCCAGGGAGAACACATCTTCGCTATTGGTCTGGGCCAGCCGGCGGATGGCGAATTTATAGCGTTTTGTGAGCGTTTCTCTGATTTCTGCGTCGGTTTTCCCGGTGAGTTTCAGGCTCAGCTCATCGTATTTCACTTTGCCGTCCCACAGCTGGTTCAGTTCCGCTTCTGTGGTAGGCCAGGGGGATTTGCTGCGATCCAGATTAAAGGTGTCGTTGCCGGTGAAGTCCATCGGCCGTTCCAGCACCTTCAGCGCATACTGATAGCGCTCAAAGCGGCGTTTTTGCGCCAGATTGTAGAGATTATAAAAGACATCCAGCTTGCCGGAGCGAAACTCATCTCCGAGTGTTCCCTTGCGGGAGGCAAACTGGGCAATATCGCTGGCCAGCAGCACATTGTGGCTGTAGTCCAGTAAATTCAGATAGCGGTCAAAAATCTTTGCCGAAAACGCCTGATCAAGATCAAACTGGCGATAATGGGAGCGGGTAAAACGGGATGTCACCCGTTCACTGACCGTCGCATGTTGCGGCTCTTCTTTAAGAACAGGCAACTGCTCTGCACGGGTAATGTTATTTTCAACAGCCAACGCGCTACCGGCCAGCGATAAAAGGCTGGCGATAGCGGTCAGCTTAACAAGTTTGTTCATGCCCTGGTTGACCTCCGTTTCAGAACACGAGATGTTCTGCGCGTACAATCATCGACATACCAGAAGCCAGCTGTACACGGACGCCATCTTTGGTAACTTCCTGCACGGTTGCGTCCATCGCGTTATTCCCCGCTTTCACTTTCAGCGCCTGGCCTACAGTCAGTGCGGAAGTGTCGGTCACAGGCGTATGGTGCTCTTCGCGAACCGGGCGGGCGGCTTTAGCGGCAGGCTTAGCGGCGCGGGGCTTACGGGCTTCACTCCCCTCTTTGCGGCGCGGAGCTGCAGGGCGCGGTTTACGCTCACGGCGCGCTGCATCCCCGGAACCTTCCTGGGCGGCGGCCTCACGTTTTTTGGCCTGCTGCTCTGCACGCTGAGCCTGGACACGGGCTTTCGCCTCTTCCAGTTGCTTACGGGCGTGTTCTACATGCTGCTCGTCCAGCACACCGCACGGGTTACCGTCCAGATCAACACGGGTGGCCCCCGCTTTAACGCCATACAGATAGCGCCAGCTGGAGGTATACAGACGCAGAGCCGAACGCAGCTGGGTCTTACTGAGGTTCAGTTCCCCTTCTACGCGTGCAACTAAGTCCTGAAAAATACCGATTTTCAGGGGGCGAGCTTCACCTTCTGCGCTAAAGCACTGGGGAAAACGTTCCGCCAGGAAGGCGATAACTTCTTTACTGCTATTCAACTTAGGTTGATTTTCCATGAAATTTCCTGATTACAACGGGATTGCCAACAAGCAGCAAGCATGAACAGGCGCCATTATAATGACGCCATCGGCAAATGCTACGTTAACCGTTGTTTATCCTGCGTCAGACGCAAAGAATTTTTTAAAATCGCTTCCGGCCAGCAGCTTTTCCAGCCGGGAGACCAGCTCACCCAGGCCCGCTTCATCTTCTGCGTCAAAGCGCCCGGTTTCCGGGCTGTCGATATCCAGCACCCCGATAATGCGCTGGTTAACCCGCAGCGGGAACACAATTTCTGAATTACTGGCCGCATCGCAGGCGATGTGCCCGTCAAACGCGTGAACATCTTCCACCCGCTGCACCTCACCACTGGCAACGGCAGTACCGCATACACCGCGCCCTACGGGAATTCGCACACAGGCGATTTTCCCCTGGAATGGCCCGAGCACCAGGGTCTGCCCTTCCAGTAAATAAAACCCGGCCCAGTTTACGCCGCCAAGGCGTTCGAATAACAGCGCGCTGGTATTTGCCAGTAATGCCAGAAAACTGGTCTCACCTGCCATCAGTGCCCCGAAATCGCGATTCAGATCGGCATAAAACTCATTTTTGCTCATTTATTGTTCACTTCTGTTGTCTTACCGGAATTGCAGGTCTATTAAAATAAGCAATTTTTGCAGGTATGCTCAAGATTAATCAAGAATGAGATACTATTCAGTTACAAATGATACTGGCGCGACAGAATTCATGGCAATAAAACCCACCTATATTCCCGACGGCAAGCCACTGCGGCTGGATAAAATCGGCGTTGCCCTTCCCCGGCCGCGTTACCAGCGCTGCCTGTCCTGCGATGCGCTCTACCTGCTCCCGACAGTAAAATGTACCCAGAATGCCTGGTGCCCCCGCTGCCACGCGAAAGTGCACAACGGTATGGACTGGTCTCTGACCCGTCTGGCGGCCATGGCGCTGACCATGCTGCTGCTGATGCCCTTCGCCTGGAGCGAGCCGCTGTTGCGTATCTGGCTGCTCGGGGCCCACAGCGATGCCAGCCTGTTGCAGGGGGTCTGGCAAATGGCCCACCAGGGGGATGTGATCACCGCCGCGATGGTGCTGTTCTGCTCCGTTGCCGCGCCGGTTATCCTGGTGGTGGCTATCGGCTATTTGTGGCTGGGGAATATCCTCAATATGAACCTGCGCCCGATCCTGCTGATGCTCGACCGGCTCAAAGAGTGGGTCATGCTGGATATCTATCTGGTAGGTATTATGGTGGCCTCCATCAAAGTCCAGGATTATGCCTGGATCCAGCCCGGCACCGGCCTGTTTGCCTTTGTCTCCCTGACTATCCTCAGCGTGATGACCGTTATCCACCTGAATACCGAAGAGCTGTGGACGCGTTTTTACCCTCAGCCCGCCGCCCGCTATAACACCGACAAGCTGTGTGTCTGTATTGGTTGCGAATATACCGGCCTGCCCGATGCCCGGGGCCGCTGCCAGCGCTGCCACAGCCCGCTGCGGGCGCGCAAAAAAAACAGCCTGCAGAAAACCTGGGCGGCGCTGATTTGCTCCATCATTTTTCTGGTTCCGGCCAACCTGCTGCCCATTTCCGTGGTGTATGTGAACGGCGCGCGCCAGGAGGACACCATCATCTCCGGGGTTCTCTCTCTGGCCCAGGATAATATCGCTGTGGCCGGGGTGGTGTTTGTGGCCAGTATCCTGGTGCCCTTTTTAAAAGTGATTGTGCTGCTCACCCTGTTGCTGAGTATTCATTTCCGCTGCCAGCGCGGGCTGAAGAGCCGCATCCTGTTACTGCGCTTTATCACCTGGGTCGGCCGCTGGTCGATGCTGGATCTGTTTGTCATTTCACTTACCATGTCGCTTATCAACCGCGATCAATTATTGGCTTTTACCATGGGACCCGCTGCGTTCTGGTTTGGATCCGCAGTGATTTTCACTATTCTTGCTGTGCAATGGCTGGACAGCCGATTACTTTGGGATGCACATGAGTCAGCAAATGCCCGCTTCACCGACTGAGGCACACGTAAAACCAAAACGCCGGATCTCTCCGTTCTGGATCCTGCCGGTTATCGCCCTGCTGATGGCAGGCTGGCTGGCCTGGTCCACCTATGAGGACCGGGGAACCACCATCACTATCGATTTTACCTCCGCAGACGGTATTGTCGCCGGGCGCACACCGGTGCGCTATCAGGGGGTTGAAATCGGTACTGTCCAGCAGGTCAGTGTGAATCAGGAGCGCCATCTGATTGAGGTCACGGCCAGCATCAGCAACGACATGAAAGATGCCCTGCGCCATGAAACCCAGTTCTGGCTGGTGACCCCCAAAGCCTCGCTGGCGGGCGTCTCCGGGCTGGATGCGCTGGTCGGCGGGAACTACATTGGCATGATGCCGGGCGAAGGCGAGCCCCAGAAACACTTTACCGCCCTCGATACCCAGCCTAAATACCGGCTGAATAATGGCGATTTGATGATTCACCTCAACGCCCCGGATCTCGGCTCGCTGAATGTGGGCTCGCAGGTCTATTTTCGCAAAATCCCCGTGGGGCGGGTCTATGATTTCGCCATCAATACCGCAACCCGGGGCGTGACCATTGATGTGCTGATCGACCGGCGCTTCAGCCATCTGGTGAAAAAAGAGAGCCGCTTCTGGAATGTTTCCGGGGTGAAGAGCACCATCGGCCTGAGCGGCGCCCGTATTGAGCTGGAAAGCCTCGCGGCCCTGGTCAACGGTGCCATCGCCTTTGACTCACCGGATAACTCCGCCGCCGCACAGGCAGAGGCCCGGTATCATCTGTATGAAGATCTGGCCCACAGCCGCCGGGGGGTGCTGGTGGATCTGACCCTGCCTTCCGGTAACGGGCTGACGGCCAACACTACCCCGCTGATGTACCAGGGGCTACAGGTCGGCAGCCTGACGAAGCTCAATCTTGATGATAAGGGCGGTGTCAGCGGGCAGCTGGCGGTGGATCCTTCCGTGGTCAGCCTGCTGCGTGCGGGCACCCGTATCGAGCTGCATAAACCGAAAATTTCCCTGAGTGATCCCTCCATCAGCGCCCTGCTGACCGGTGCCACCTTTGAACTGGTGCCCGGGGAAGGCGAGCCCCGCAACCATTTTACCGTGCTGGATGCCGACAAAACCCCGCTCCAGCAGCCTGATGTGCTGACCCTGAAGCTGCACGCACCAGACAGCTACGGTATTGACGGCGGCCAGCCCGTCTTACTGCACGGCGTTCAGATAGGCCAGATCCTGGATCGCACCCTCACCCCGGACGGGGTCACCTTCGCGGTCGCCATTGATGCCCGTTACCGGGAGCTGGTCCACGCCGACAGCAAATTCGTGGTCAACAGCCGGATCGACGTCAAAATGGGCCTTGACGGTGTGGAAGTGCTGGGCGCCAGCGCAGGCGAATGGGTCAGCGGCGGGATCCGGCTGCTCCCGGGCACCAGCGGTGCCCCGCTGAGCAGCTACCCCCTGTTCGGTAACCCGGACAACGCCCGGGAAAATAATACCGGTGAACGCCCCACCACCACCCTTTCCCTGACCGCCACCAGCCTGCCGGATGTTCAGGCCGGCTCCGTGGTGCTGTATCGTAAATTCCAGGTGGGGGAAATTACCGCCATCCGCCCCCGGGCCAGCGCGTTTGATATTGATGTGCATATCAAGCCGGAGTACCGCAACCTGCTCACCCGGGACAGCGTATTCTGGGCCGAAGGCGGGGCCAAAGTGCAGCTTAACGGTGCCGGGCTGACCGTCCAGGCATCGCCGCTGACCCGGGCCATTAAAGGCGCTATCAGCTTTGATAACCTGCCCGGTGCCGGAAGCCAGAGCAAAAACGCCAAGCGGATGCTGTATGCCTCGGAAACCTCCGCCCGGGCGGTGGGCAGCCACGTCACACTGCATATGTTTGACGCCGGAAAAGTGGCCGCCGGTATGCCGATCCGCTACCTGGGGATCGATATCGGCCAGGTCGAATCCCTGAAACTGCTGACCGGCAGTAACGAGGTCCAGGCCCAGGTGGTGCTGTATCCGGAGTATGTGTCCACCTTCGCCCGGCGCGGCACGCGCTTTTCCGTGGTCTCACCACAAATTTCCGCCGCCGGGGTTGAGCATCTGGACACGCTGCTCCAGCCCTATATTAATGTGGAGCCGGGCAACGGCCCGGCCAGACATGATTTTGAACTCCAGGAGGCGACCATTACTGACTCCCGGTATCTGGATGGCCTGAGCATCGTGGTGGAAGTGCCGGATGCCGGTTCACTGGGCATCGGCACCCCGGTACTGTTCCGCGGTATGGAGGTGGGCACCGTGACCGGCATGCACCTGGGCTCGCTCTCTGACCGGGTGATGGTGCAGCTGCGCATCAGTAAGCGTTACCAGGATCTGGTGCGCAACAGCTCCGTGTTCTGGCTGGCCTCCGGCTACAGTCTGGACTTTGGCCTGACCGGTGGCGTGGTGAAAACCGGTACCTTTAACCAGTTTATTCGCGGCGGTATCGCCTTTGCGACCCCGCCTGCCACGCCGCTGCCGCCCAAAGCGCAGCCCGGCCAGCATTTCCTGCTACAGGAGAGCGAACCCACTGAGTGGCGCAAATGGGGGGCGGCTATCCCCCGTTAACCGCAAGGCTCCCGGTGCCTGCCGGGAGCCTTTATGCTAGACTACGCCTCCTCTTTTTTCAGTTGCGGAACCCACAGTGTCAATATCCTCACCAGCCTGGCTGCCCGATGCCTTCTTAGCCGTCATCCGTGATGCCATGCCCGCGTCACTCACCATGGACAGCTTTATCGCCGCCTGCCAGCGCCCGTTACGTCGCAGCCTGCGGGTCAACACACTAAAAATCAGCGTGGCGGATTTTCTGCAACTGACGGCCCCGCTGGGCTGGCAGCTCACCCCCATCCCCTGGTGTGCGGAAGGGTTCTGGGTAACCACCGGGGATGATGACGAAAACAGCCTGCCGCTGGGCAGCTATGCAGAGCACCTCAGCGGCCTGTTTTATATTCAGGAGGCCAGCTCCATGCTCCCGGTCACCGCCCTGTTTGACGCGGTTCCCCGGCCGGAGCGGGTAATGGATATGGCCGCCGCGCCGGGCTCCAAAACCACCCAGATCGCCGCCAGAATGGCCAACCGGGGGATGATCCTTGCCAATGAATATGCCGCCAGCCGGGTAAAAGTGCTGCACGCCAATATCAGCCGCTGCGGGATCAGCAACACGGCGCTGACCCATTTTGATGGCCGGGTATTTGGCGCCGCCTTACCGGAAACCTTTGACGCCATCCTGCTGGACGCCCCCTGTTCCGGTGAAGGTGTGGTGCGCAAAGATCCCGACGCGCTGCGCAACTGGTCCCCCCGGAGCAATCTTGATATCGCCGCCACCCAGCGGGCGCTTATCGACAGCGCCTTCCACGCCCTGAAGCCGGGTGGCACGCTGGTCTACTCCACCTGCACCCTGAACCGGGAGGAAAATCAGCAAACCTGCCACTGGCTGCTGGAGCAGTACCCGGGTGCCGTGGAAATTACCCCGCTGACGGATCTGTTCCCCGGGGCCGGTGATGCCCTGACGCCGGAAGGTTTCCTGCATGTATTCCCGCAAATTTATGACTGTGAGGGCTTCTTTGTGGCCCGGCTGCGCAAAACCGCGCCGGTTGCGCCGCTCCCGGCACCGCGCTTTAAGGTCGGGGCGTTTCCGTTTACGCCGTTGTCTGCCCGGGAGAGCCGCGAGCTGACCACCCTGGCAGGCAATGTGGGCCTGCACTGGGAAGAGACCCTGCGCCTGTGGCGGCGGGATAAAGAAATCTGGCTGTTCCCGGTTGCGGCTGAGCCCCTGTTTGGCAAGGTGCGCTTCTCACGCACCGGTGTGAAGCTGGCCGAGCAGCACAACAAAGGGTATCGCTGGCAGCATGAAGCGGTGATTGCTCTGGCCTGTGGTCAGGGTGTGAACGCCTTTGAGCTGAGCGCGTCAGAAGCCGAAGAGTGGTATCGCGGGCGGGATATCTACCCGGCAACCGCCCCCCGCCATGACGAGGTCATCGTCACCTTCCAGCAGCAACCCATTGGGCTGGCGAAGAAAGTGGGCAGCAGGCTCAAAAACAGCTACCCCCGCGAGCTGGTGCGGGACGGCAGGTTGTTTGGCGGGGAAAATTAATTCACCTGAAAAAATTAATGCTTTTTAGTTGGCAGTTTTTTATTTCGCGTCCAGGCTTAACCATGCGCGCCAAACTGGTCGTACCACGAAAGAGAGCCACTGGAGAGTTTTATGACGAAAACCCATCTGCGGATCGGCACCTTCGAAATCGATGATGCCGTGTTAAAAGGGGAACATAGCGGAGAGCGAACGTTAAGCATTCCCTGTAAGTCAGACCCGGACCTGTGCATGCAGCTGGATGCATGGGATGATGAAACCAGTATCCCCGCCGTGCTTAACGGCGAACGTTCGGTCCTGTACCGTCAGCGTTACGACAGACACACCGATGCCTGGGTTATGCGCCTGGCATAACTTGCTAACCCGTCGCCCGACGGGTTATCTGTTCCCCCGCGATTGACTATACTCTTCAGACAGGCTGTTTTTCTCTGTACAACATATGGATACGTTATGTATACACTGGTTCTGTTTGTCTGCTGGCTGAATGCCGGGTGCCAGAATCTGCCTATCGACAACTACCCGTCAGAAGCACGCTGTCTGGCTTCCATGGAAGATCAGCAAATACGCAATGGCGGCTGCTACCCGACCGTTGAGGTCCGCGGGCAATACTGGCGGCCCGCGACCGAGTACAGCGATCTGTGATCAACGCTCTGCAGCCCGGGAATACTTGCGCACATAAAGTTCCACCGGCGTGTGGTGATACTGTACAACCCCCTGGTAGTCAAACCCGCACCCCCGGGCCAGCCGCACAGAGGGCTGATTCTCCGGCGCGATAATGCAGCACAGATCGCTGTGCAGCGCCTGATCGGCCCAGTTCAGAATTGCCCCCAGCGCTTCCCGGGCATAGCCCTTGCCCTGGGCCGCCGGGCGCAGGCTCCAGCCCGCTTCCGGTAATACCAGCGCCGGTTCACAGACCCGCCGGGCCTGCTGCAGCCCGATACTGCCCACCATCGCCCCGCTGGACTTTTCAATACAGGCCCAGTAGCCATACCCCATCAGCTGCCAGTGCCCCACATAGCGCAGCAACCGCCCCCAGCTCATCTCCCGGCTCTGGGGCTCTCCGTTTCCGATATGGCGCACCATGTCAGGATCCGCCCACATGGCGGCCAGTTGTTCAAAATCGTCAAGCTGATACTGGCGCAGTACCAGGCGCGGGGTCTCCAGGTGTGGGGCACTGACTTGCATAGATGATTTCCCTTAGCAGGTGTAAAGAGGCGCTGGCACACGGCCACCAGACGCAGGAAGATCATCATATTACGATATTCAGCAGTCCAGTACAGCATTACCGGCAGGCCCTGTTCTGCCTGCCGCCACGTGGTCTTTCCCCCATTCTATCCAGGGTTTATTGGCGATTATTGATATGTTATAACATCGCAAATTTAATCAAGGACGGTATGATGACACTCACTCGCACCTCACTGGCAGTTCTGGTTTCCCTCAGCGCCGCCGCCGCTCACGCAGCCCCCGGTAACGATACCCTGGTGGTCACCGGCAGTACCGACAGCAACGCCATTCCCCCGCTTTCAGCCGGTAGCGCCTCCCGCCTGGCCATCAGCGAGCGGCAGATCCCGCGCCATACGGAAAGTGTCAGCCAGAGCACCATCACCACCCGGGGCTGGCGCTCCCTGACTGAGGTTGTCGAAACCCTGCCCGGCCTGTCAGGCACTACGTCGCCAACCCTGTCAAACAGCGTATCGCTGCGCGGTTTTACCCCGCTGGCCTGGCTGTATGATGGCGTGCTTACCCCCGGCAGTACCCTGCAGGGGGGCGATCCGGCCCATTACCAGAGCATCGATGTGCTGTACGGCACCGGCTCGGTACTTAACGGGCTGAGCCCCGCCGGGGGCAGTATTAACCTGATCCCGCGCAGGGCCACGTTCGCCGCCCAGCCGCTGGAGCTGGACTACGCCTGGTCCAGCTTCGCCAGCCAGCGGATGCACATTGGCACCGGGGGCACGCTTATCGATAATCTGGCCGCTGGTCGTCTGGATATCAGCGCCGCCAGCCAGGGCAGCCAGGTAGAGCACGTCCGCCAGCGTCCCCTGCGGGCCACCGGGGCACTGCTGCTGACCCCCACCGCCACCACCATGCTGACGTTTAATCTTGACCGCATGACGGAGCACACCCGCAACCCCTACTTCGGCACCCCGCGCCTTAACGGCAAACCCGACAGGCACCTGCGCTATACCAACTACAACAACCTGCGCGACGCCTGGATCCGTGGCCACGCCACCTCGTTTCAGGCCACCCAGTCCTGGTTTGCCTCCCCTCAGTGGTCGCTGGAAAATAAATTCTATTACTACAAGGGGCTGCGCGAGTGGCACAACGTTGAGCGCTACTACCCGTCTGCCACCCGCACCGGTTTTCTGACCCGGGACTCCTTCGGCGATCTGAGCCACAAAGACGCCCTCACCGGCGATCGCATCACCCTGCAGGCCAGCGGAAGCATCGGCCAGTATGACAACCAGATCCTGGCCGGGGCAGACGTCAGCAAGCGCACATTCAGCTACTATTCGAACAGTTTTGCCGGTGAGGACAACGTGCCGCTGCTCAACCCGCCCCGGCGCCCGTTCAGCAGCGGCAACGCACCGCGCCGCTCGGCCGTACGCCAGATAACCCAGAACCAGTCGGCCCTGTTTCTTGAAGACCGGCTGAGCCTGACCGACACCCTGGCCCTGCTCGGGCAGTTGCGCTACTCCCGGGTTGATATGCACTGGAACTACCAGCAGCAGGGCCAGCACATCAGCCGCCGCTACGATTTTACCAGTCTCGGCATTGGCCCCAGCTGGGATCTGACGCGCGACATTACGCTGTATGCCAGCTACACCACCGGCAAAGAGCCCGGTGAGGATATGTTCTTCCTGGGCCCGGACCAGACCGCCCTGCCGCTGACGGCGGTGCGGCAATATGAAGCCGGGATCAAAGCCAGCCTGCCGGACCAGAGCGCCGCCATGACGCTCGCCGTCTACGATTTGCAAAAAAAGCATCTCTTCGAGCAGGATGAGTTGCGCCCCGGCGTCTGGAACGCGGTCGGCAAACAGACCTCCCGCGGGGTGGAGTTCAGTGGTCACTGGCACCCCCGGGAGGCGCTCACCCTCGGGGGCAATCTCGCCTGGACCCACGCCCGCTTTAACAGCTTCCGCCAGGGGGGCCAGGATCTGGCCGGGAAAACACCGCGCTACGTTCCCCAGTGGACAGCTAACCTCTCAGCCAGCTATATGCTCACCCGGCAACTGGGGCTGGGTGCCCAGCTGCACTATGTGGGCAGCAGCTACAATAACAACGCCAATACCGACAAAATGCCCCATTACACCACCCTGGATCTCAGCAGCAGCTATGAGATTGTCCCGGGGATCACCCTCGGCTCCCGGGTACGCAACCTGACGGATAAAACCTACGCCTGGCAGCGCACCTATGCCACCCAGGCGCTGTTTGCCCCGGGGCGGACCTGGGAAGCCTTTGTGAATATGCGTTTCTGATGCGTGGCTACCTGTTGACACTGTTTCTCTGCCTGGTGCTGCCCGTCACAGCGGGCAGCCAGCCGCTAACGCTGACCAACTGCGACCGCCCGTGGCACTTTACCCGCCCCCCGGTAAAGGTGCTGGTTTACACCCCTCCGGCGCTGGAAAACCTGCTGGCGCTCGATCTCGGTGCCAGCGTCATTGCCGTGGTGGGCGACCTGCCGGGCCGGGACACAGCCCCCTCGCCCTGGCAGCGGGCGGGGCAGCTGCCCGCCCGTTATGACGCAGCCCCCTGGTCTGCCGAAGCCATACTGGCCACCCGGCCGGATTTTATCTACTCCGCCAGTTACTACTGGTTTAACAGCCCGGAAACACCGGATCGGGCGCGCCTGGCCCGCTGGGGCATCGCCACCTGGCTTAGCGAAAACGCCTGCCAGGGGCAGCAGCGTAAACGCCAGCATCCCCTGCACTGGGAGGATCTGTTTGACGAGCTGCGCAACATTGCCGCTATCTATCACGTCACCCCCCGGGCGGAACGGCTGATCCGTACCCTGGAGAACAAGCTGGCGGCCCTGCGCCAGAGTGCCCGCTGCCTGCCCGCCCGGCGCCTGATGTGGTGGTATTCCGGCCTCAGCGTGCCTTATGTGGCGGGCAACACCGGCGCTCCGGCCCTGCTGACCCGCACCGTGGGCAGCACCAATATCTTCGCCGATGAGCCCCGGCTCTGGCCTGAAGTGTCCTGGGAGGTGGTCGCCGCCCGGGATCCCGACGTGCTGATACTCGGCGATCTGCGCCGGGGCACACCGGGAGACAGCGCCGCAGACAAAATCGCCTATCTGGAGCATAACCCGATCACCGCCACCATGCGGGCGGTGCGCCAGCGGCGCTATATCATTCTGCCCGGCTACGACCTGGATCCCTCCGCCCGCTCCCTGTATGCCCTGGAGCGGCTGATCACCCAACTTCACACCTTAACTACGGAGAATTTCTGATAATGACCTGTCCGGCCCACGAACTTCTGGCCCGCTGGGATACCCAGCAAAGTGCGTATATTGCCCACCGTGAGGCACGTTTTAATGTTGTGCTCGATACCCTGTCCCTCCTGTACGGGGATGATTTCCAGGTGCTGGATCTGGGCTGCGGGCCGGGCTCTTTCAGCCAGCGCCTGCTGAACCGCTTCCCCCAGGTACGAGTCACCGCCCTGGATCTCGACCCGCTATTGCTCGCCATTGCCCGGCAGGCGCTGGAGGGGCAACAAGACCGGATCCGCTTTATTCACGCCGATATGTCAGAGCCCGGCTGGGTCACCGCCCTGCCCGATACGCCCCGGGCGATCGTCTCCAGCACCGCCATCCACTGGCTGATGCCGGAGCAGCAGGCGGTCCTGTACCGGACGCTCCGGGAGCTACTGGCACCAGGCGGGATCCTGCTTAATGCGGATCACCAGCGCTTCAGCCCCCACCACCCGCAGCAAAAACAGCTGGCAGAAGCCCACGACAAGCTCACCCAACAGCAGGCCTTCGCCGCAGGTGCCCAGAGCTGGGACAGCTGGTTTGCCGATGCCAGCGCCTGCGAAACGCTACAGGCGCAGCTTCCCGAACGGGCGCGTCTGTTTGCCGGCCGCCCGGTGCCCCCCGCCACCACGGTAGGCTTTCAGCTGGCCCTGTTGCAGCAGGCCGGTTTTTTCGAAACCGGCACCCTGTGGCAATACCTTGACGACTACGTTATCGCGGGCTGGAAATAGCCTTGTCCCGGCGCGCCCCTCTGTTACTGGCCCTGCTGCTGAGCGCCCTGCTGCTGGTGGTGGTGCTTGCCATCGCAACCGGCCCGGTGACGTTCTCCCTGAGCCAGAGCGCCGGTGCACTGCTGGCGGGGCCCGGGGAGAGCCCCGACGGGGGCTCCCTGGCCCGGCGCATTATCTGGTCATTGCGCTTACCCCGTACCCTGCTGGCGGCCCTGACGGGGGCGGCGCTTGCCCTGTGCGGCACAGTGCTCCAGGCGCTGACCCGTAACGATCTGGCCGATCCCTGGGTGCTGGGGATCTCCTCCGGGGCCGGTGCCGGGGCGGTACTGGTAATTGCCGCAGGCTGGGGGGCGGGCTGGGCCGCTGTGCCGCTGGGGGCCTTTGGCGGCGCGGCGCTGGCATTTCTGCTGGTGCTGATCCTTGCCCGCGCCTCGCTGGCCGGGCAGTCTGGCCGCCTGGTGCTCACCGGGGTCGCCGTGACCCAGCTGCTTTCGGCCCTGACATCGCTTATCACCTTCTGGAAGACGGACGCCGACACCAGCCGTGGCGTGATGTTCTGGCTGCTGGGATCGTTTACCCGGGCAGACTGGCCCCAGGTGCTGCTGTGTGGCCTGGTGCTGGGGGGGATTTTCCTGCTGCTGCACCGGCTGGCCCCCACCCTGGATGTGCTGGCGGTCAGCCCGCTCACCGCCAGCACCGTGGGGGTGGATGTGGCGCGGATAACCCTGCTGATCTACAGCCTGACCACCCTGCTGACGGCCATTGTGGTCGCCTGTTGCGGTGCCATCGGTTTTATTGGCCTGACCGTGCCGCACATTGCCCGGATGCTCAGCGGCCGCCGCCACGGCAGCCTGTTGCCGGTGGCGATGCTGTGCGGCGCCATGGTCACCGTTCTGGCCGATACCCTGGCGCGCACGCTGTTTGCCCCCCGGGAGTTGCCGGTGGGGATCCTCACCGCCCTGCTGGGGGTGCCGGTCTTTTTACTGCTGGTTGCCCGCACCCGCCGGGGCGATAACTGAAAATAAAAAGTGTAAATGAAAATCAAATAACGTATAACAGGCGTCTCCGAGGGGTGCCCTGAAACGGGCTGAGATGGTGTAAACCGGACCCTTTGAACCTGATCTGGGTCATGCCAGCGAAGGGACGGTGGCAATGGCTTTTCAGGTTGTTGTCTGTTCATAGCGCCAGGCGCCCGGATCTCCACCATACCAGGAGATCTATGGATATTACGCAGTTTGAAACTGGCCTGTATGGTCAGTTGCGCCACGCGGCGGGTAGCCAGTGGCAGGAATATGTCAACCATCCGTTTGTCCGCCAGCTGGCTGCGGGCACACTGCCGCAAGCGGCCTTCCGCCAGTATCTGATCCAGGATTATCTGTTTTTGCTGCACTTTGCCCGGGCATACGGGCTGCTGGTCAGCAAGCTGCACACCCTGCCTGAAATGCGCTCGGCGACCGCCTCCCTTAATGCCATTATTGCGGAGCTGCCGTTGCATCTGGCCTACTGCGCGAGCTGGGGATTGCAGGAGTCCGACATTGCCGCCCAGCCGGAAGCCCCGGAAACCATGAACTACACCCGCTATGTTCTGGATACGGGCCACCGGGGCGATGCGCTCGACCTGCTGGCCGCCCTGCTGCCCTGTGTGGCCGGGTATGCGGAAATCGGCCTTGGGCTACTGAACAGCCCGGAAACCCGCCTCGACAACAACCCTTATGCCTCCTGGATCCTCAACTACGGCGACCCGCAATACCTGGCCGGGGTCCGCGCCGCCATGGCGTTACTGGAAACCACGGGCCAGCAGCGCGGTGCCCAAAGCCGGATGCCGGAGCTGAGCACCATTTTTACCACCGCCACCCGGCTGGAGTCTGCCTTCTGGCAAATGGGGCTTAACGCTGTGGACACCGCCCGATGACACGCCGTACCACGCCCCCCGGGATCCAGGTGCGGGACCTCAGCCTGCGCTTTGGTGATAACACCCTCTTTAGCGGGCTTAACTTTACTATCGAAGGGGGCCGTTTTGTCTCGCTGCTCGGGGTGAGCGGCACCGGCAAAACCAGCCTGTTGCAGATTATCGCCGGTTTACTGCCCCCCACGACCGGCAGTGTCAGCGGCAGCGACGGCCAGCCCCTGAGCGGGCGGATCGCCTGGATGGGGCAAAAAGATCTGCTCTATCCGTGGCTGACTATTGCCGAAAACGTGGCGCTCGGCGCCCGGCTACGCAAAGAGCCCACCGACCGCCCCTGGGTTGAGCACCTGCTGGAGCGCGTGGGCCTTGCCGACTACGCCCGGGCCATGCCCGCCACCCTCTCCGGCGGTATGCGCCAGCGGGCCGCCATTGCCCGGACCCTGTATGAACGCAAGCCCATCGTGCTGATGGATGAGCCGTTTTCCGCGCTGGACGCCCTGACCCGCAGCGCCATTCAGGAGCTGGCCGCGGAGCTGCTGGCCGACAACACGGTGCTGCTTATCACCCACGACACCATGGAAGCCTGCCGCCTGAGCCACCGGCTGCTGGTGCTCTCCCGCGGGCCTGGCGGCCTTGATGACAACCACCCGCTCACCGGTCAGCCCCCGCGCGCCCCCGATGACCCGCAACTTTTGCACGACCAGGCCCGGCTGTTGCTGCGGCTGACGGGGGCCCTATGACACCGACACTCACCCGCCTGGGGCGCGGCCTGACCGTCTTCGCCGGGCTGTTACTGTTCTGGTGGCTGCTGACCCTGAGCGGTATTCCCGCTTTTTTGTTGCCCACCCCGGGTGCCGTACTTCAGGCCCTGTGGCAGGGACGTGACTATCTGGCATGGCATGCACTGATCACCGCCAGTGAGATCCTCAGCGGCCTGGTCATCGGGGTGCTGTTTGGCGCCGCCCTGGCCCTGTGCATGATTTTCTCCCCCCGGCTACAGCGCTGGCTGATGCCCCTGGTGCTGACCAGCCAGGCCATACCGGTTTTCGCCCTCGCCCCGCTGCTGGTGCTGTGGTTCGGCTTTGGGATCAGCGCCAAGATAACCATGGCGGTCCTGGTGATTTTTTTCCCGATGGTTTCCGCCTTTTTCGACGGGCTGCGCCGGGTGAATAACGACTACCTCAACCTTGCCCGCACCATGGGGGCATCGCGCTGGGCGCTGCTGCGCCATGTGCGCCTGATGGCGGCGCTTCCGGCGTTTGGCTCTGGCCTGCGTATGGCGGCGGCGGTAGCGCCAATTGGCGCCATCATCGGCGAATGGGTGGGCTCCGCCGGGGGGCTCGGTTACCTGATGCTCAATGCCAATGCCCGGATGCAGACCGACGCCTGTTTCGCCGCGTTATTTATCCTGGTGCTGATGACCATTCTGCTGTGGACCACGGTCGATACCCTGGTCCGGCGGCTGATCACCTGGAAGCCGGAAACCGACTGACACTGTTACTGATAACGAACCAAGGAAAACATCATGCTGAAAAAATACCTGTGCGGCCTGTTACTGGGCATGGCGGCACTCTCCCGGGCCAGTGCCGCAGAGGATCTGACCCTGGTACTCGACTGGTACATTAACCCGGATCACGCCCCGATTATGGTGGCCGAACAAATCGGTGCCTTTAAACAGCAGGGGTTAAATGTGCGTATTATTCCGCCCTCCGATCCGGCGTTACCTGCGCGGCTGGTGGTGGCGAAACAGGCAGATCTCGCGATCACCTACCAGCCCCAGCTGCACTTTTTTGCCGACCAGGGGCTGCCGCTGGTGCGGGTGGGTACGCTTATCAGCTCCCCGCTCAATACCGTGATAACCCTCGATAAAGCGATAAAATCCCCGGCGGATCTCAAAGGGAAAAAGATTGGTTATTCGGTCAGCGGGATTGAGCAGGCAACCCTTGCCACCATGGCGCAAAACCAGCATATCCGGCCGGAGGAGATGACGTTAATCAACGTGAATTTTCAGCTTACCAGCGCCCTGCTGGCAGGCCAGGTGGATGCGGTGATCGGCGGCTACCGCAATATAGAAGCGCAGGAGCTGAAACTACAGGGTAAGGATCCCGTGGTGTTTAATGTGGAGGATTACGGCGTCCCGGCCTATGACGAGCTGATTATCGTCGCCAGCCGCGATACGATGTCCGCCCCGAAAATTCGCAAGTTTCTCACCGCCCTGAAGCAAGGTGGTGACTATCTGCGCGCGCACCCGCAGGAGACCTGGCAGGCTTTTGCCCGCGCCCATCCGGAGCTGAACACCCCACTGAATAAGCAGGCGTGGCAGGCGAGCATTCCGCTGTTCGCCACCGAGCCGGGTAAACTGGACAGCAACCGCTACCAGGCATATGAACAGTTTCTGTTCGCCAGCAAGCTGATTAAAAAAATCACCCCGGTGGAACAGTACGCAGTGGAGCTGTAACCGGCACACAGCACAAAAAAAACAGGCGCACCGGAGTGCGCCTGTTTTTTTAATTTGGACCGCCGACGAGGACTTCAACCCCGCACCTGTAGCATAAACTACTGCTCTTCCCTGATGAGCTACCGGCGGATATAGGGTTCACGCTGAAAGCACGTTTACCGCAGGGACGTATTATTCATATCCGGCGGCCAAATGCAAAATATATCCCGCCGGATAGTAAGGGAATTGTGAATATTGTGTGTCAGATCACACTACGCACGGTTACTTTTTCACTGCATCCTGAAGCGCTTCATCGGCGCGCCAGATGCGGTATTTCAGCTCAACATTTTCCGGGGTGTACACCACTACCGGCAGTTTGCTGTTATAGCGAATCAGCCCTTTACCGCCAGTATTGACCTGAACAAATTTGCGGGTGGTGGTTTTATCCGGGCAGGCCATCATGGTAGAGGCCGGTGAAGAGACTTTAGTTAACTGGTAGTAGGTATAGCCCCACCCCTGAAGATCTTTTTCTTCAAACTGGCCGCCCAGAATATGGCGGTTGCAGTCAACATCCAGCGTTTTGCCCGGCATCAGCTCCACTTTCAGCAGGGATTCGTCCGGCTGCTGGGGCAGATAAATCACCTGGCGTACCATCCCTTTTTCCGCTGCCGGGAATGGCGCAACTTTACTCAATGGCGCGTTCTGATCAACAGCCAGGGCTGAGGTGGACGCCAGTAACAGACCGCACAGGCTGGTGGTAATAGCTTTCATTCTGAGAACTCCGTGTAAGCAGATTAATTCTCTCTATGATCTTACAGCATCAGAATATAAGTCTAGAGATAATCGGTGACTGGCAACATTTTAAGAAGAAACTTAAGGGACCCGCCCGCTATTTACAGAAGGCGACACCATCCTCATAAACCACCGAGGTCACATGGGCCAGGCGCTCATAAAGGGAGAAATCACTGCCCTGGGACGAGGGACGGGCATCCAGCAGCACCCGGTAGCCACCCAGGGTGCCGGGAACCAGCACACTGCTGCCCGTGCCTGATGTGGTCAGCTCCGATTTAACACCGCTGCGTGCCCACTGCTCCTGCACACACTGGGCCAGCGCCGCCGGAGACTTAGGGCTACTGCCCTCCAGCACCGGCTCCTGGCCGCGCAGGTGAGACGCAGAGCCACATCCGGTCAGTAACATCAGCCCGATAACCGGTATCACTGGTTTCATTATTACCTCCCTTGCGTGTTGTTTGTCGTACACAACGGGCCCGTAACGGGCCCGTCGCGGGTTAACCTAAAAGTTTACCGGCCAGCATTTCGAGGCCGTTTTCCAGCAGGTTGCCGTGCTCCGGCACGCTGCCAGACGGAGACAGACCATCAACGATGCCCGGCAGTACCTGAGCCAGCATGGCGGAAGCCTGCTCTGGCGCAACCCCCATAGAGGAGGCCAGGCTTTCCAGTTCGCCATTACCTAACAGGCTGGATACCTGCTCACCGCTGATCGGGTGATTTTGCCCGTTGGCAATCCACGACTGGGCAATTTCCCCCAGCCCGCCCTGCTGAAATTTGGCAATCAGCGCCGCAATGCCGCCCTGAGAGTCAATCCAGGCAATAACGCCCTGCAGTAACCGGGCATTGCCCCCTTCCTGTTCGAGTATGCTGCCGATCTGATCAAGTAATCCCATGTTTTCCTCCACATCATTATGTCAATACAGCTACGCCCGGCACAGTAGTCCTGATAACGCCAGACGCAAACCAGACAACTCCTTAATTACGCGAAATAACGACAAAAACCTTGTGGGGAAAACCCCGGCCGGAAAGACGGGTGGCGGGCCTGGCGGGCAGCCGTGCGGTTTCCCGGGGGAGATCCTGGCCCGGCGGGCGTGATAACCGTGCCGCAACGCACTGATACTGTTATTTTTTCATCATCCGGGCGTTTTTCTGAAACCCTGTCCCATCGTTAAAAATTTAGAACAAATTACTAATGTCCCGGGCACCATTTGGTGCTATTAACCACCCACTGCTTTTCCGGCCGGCAAATTCCCCCCTGCCGGGTGTCGACGCCGCACAGCCTGCGGAGTTATCATTGTGTTAATGCGCAATCAAAAGGAATGGCGAATATGACAAGCAAGTTGTTAACGACAATAGCAACGTTTTTTACACTTCTCTTATCGGCCCTGATGTTCTCCTCCCCGGCTTTCGCCCATGCTCATCTGGTACAGCAGAGCCCCTCTGCGGATGCACAGTTAACTGCCGCCCCGCAGGAGATCCGGCTGACCTTTTCTGAAGGTATCGAGCCCGGTTTCAGCACTATCACGCTAAATGGCCCAGGGAAAACCCCGGTCAGCACCGGGCCGCTGCACAAGGTGGCGGATGACAACCGCTCTGTGGTGGTGACCCCCGCACAACCCCTGCCGCCGGGCAGTTATCAGGTTAACTGGCAGGTGGTCTCGGTTGATGGCCATAAAACCCACGGCAATTACCGCTTTACGCTCAAGTAACCGGTTATGCTGGCTGCCTGCTATGTGGTGCTGCGCTTTTGCCACTTTACGGCCCTGTTACTGATCCTGGGCTGCGCTATCTGTGGTGCGCTGCTGGCCCCGGGCGACTTTCGCCGGGTGATTATGCGCCGCCTGTCGCCGGTATGGTTACCGGCGGCAATGGTGTCGCTGGGTGCCGCCTTGCTGCTGTGGGCCGTGCAGGGGGGAATGATGGGCAACGGCTGGGCTGATGCCTTCTCCCCCGGGGTCTGGGGGCGGCTGCTGGACTCGCATTTTGGCAGTATCTGGCTGTGGCAGATTATTTTCGCCGCCGCCGTGTTAATGGCCGCGCTGATTAAACCCAGAGGGCTGAGCGCCCTGCTGCTCGTCCTCTGTACCGCACAGGTGGTGCTGCTGGGCAGCACCGGCCACGGGGCGCTGCATACGGGGCTCGCCGGGGTTATCAGCCAGCTCAGCCACGCGCTACATTTGCTGGCCGCAGGCTGGTGGGCCGGTGGCCTGATCCCGCTGCTGGTCTGTATGGCGCTGGCCCGCCGGGCGCGCTGGCAGCGGCCAGCCACCCTGGCCATGATGCGCTTTTCCCGCTACGGGCATCTGGCGGTGGCGCTGGTGATTATCAGCGGTGCTGTCAATATGCTGCTGATAACCGGGCTTCACTGGCCGGAGGGCTCGGCGTATCTCAGGGCGCTGTCCATTAAAGTGGGGCTGGTCTTTATGATGGCTATCCTGGCGCTGGTAAACCGCTATCTTCTGGTGCCGCGCTTTGAGCAGAGCGACACCGCACAGCGCTGGTTTATCACCTTTACCCGCGCTGAAATGTTACTCTCCCTGGCGGTCGTGGGGCTGGTCAGCCTGTTTGCCACCTGGGATCCGTTTTAATTGTTATATTCAGGACGAAAAATGAAGAAATTATGCGCCTCGTTATTGTTACTGTGCAGCTCTGCGGCGGCGCTGGCCGCACCGCAGATTATCACCGTCAGCCGCTTTGAGATAGGCAAGGATAAATGGGTATTTAACCGCGAAGAGGTGATGCTGACCTGCCGCCAGGATCAGGCACTGTACGTGATAAACCCCAGTACCCTGGTGCAGTATCCCCTGAACCCCGCTGCGCAAAAGCAGGTTGAGAGCGGCCAGACCCGGGCCCAGCCGATTGCGGTGATCCTCGCAACTGATCCCCGCGATCCGCAAAAGAAAATCAGCCTTGAGCCGTTTATTGAACGCGCCCGGGCGTTATGCCCCTAACCTGATGAACTGCATAAAAAAACCGTAATTCCCCTTAAGGGCGATTACGGTTTTTTTGTATTAATTACGGCATTTTTTCAGATTTTCTGACCCCGGCTGCGCCGCGGACTGGAAAAGCTGAAATGCTCATCTATTCTTAAATGGCAGGGCGACTTAGCCTGCATTAATGCCAACTTTTAGCGCACGGCTCTCTCCCAAGAGCCATTTCCCTGGACCGAATACAGGAATCGTATTCGGTCTTTTTTTGTCGTGATACCTGAGCACGCAGCCAGAATACCGGCGACACCTGGCAGCACGGATTTTATCGCCAGGTGCGACCAGTTATACCACCCCAAAATATAATTAACAAACGATTTACATTAAAACCTTGACTACTACTTTTCAGTGACAAATAACCTGCCCCGGAATCCGGCTTACCGCCCCGCCTGTGCGGATGGCCCAAATTATAAACATATGCAGCTGCAGCGGGCATTATTTCGGTTGACCTTGCTGTTTTATGCGCTTAATCTGAATAGGCATTCATTAAGCAAGGGTATTTATAATGGAACATAACTATCTTCTGGAAAACGAAAAGCCTGAGTTTGATACCAGGATCACCGCCTGGCTTAACAGCCAGTCAGACATCCCCTGGGGGAAAATCCCCTACCCGGTGGCCCTGTGCCATAACGGCAAGCTCTACCGCGAAGTGATTGCCCAGGGTCTGGGTGAGTATGTCAGCCTGACCGCATTTCTGAGGAGCATCGGGCTGGAAAATATGCTCTCGTCACGGGCCAGCCTGCACCAGTACGGGGCTGTGTTTGCCACGCCAGAGACATGCGCGGCATATAAAAATCCGCAAGCCCTGACCGTATAACCCCCCCACGCCGCGCCAGCCCTGCTGGCGCGCACCGTTTTTCATTTCTGGTTTTAGCGACTTTTGAGCTTTACCCGCCCCCGGCTCCCGGACTATGCTTAGCGCCTTTCAACAGTGCACCTGCGGGAGAGTATGGAAGATTTACAATTTGATGCCGGGTCAGGATTACAGATTCAGTACCGCTTTCAGAAGGCGCGTTTCGACTGTAAACATCTGCTTATTGTGATGTCCGGTTTTAACAGCCCGGACCCGACGGTGTACGACTTTACGACCACCCTGCACCATTGCCACTCGGCAATTTTATGGATAAAGGACGACTTTAACCGCCTGCCAGCCTATTACCTGTGCCAGGATCTGGACTTCAGTATTGAAGCGGGTGTCAGTGCCCTGATTAACCATATCATCGCCAGCGTCCGGCCGGAGCACACCGCCATTCTCGGTGCCTCGAAGGGCGGCTCGGCGGCACTGTGGTTTGCCCTTAAACACGATATTCGCCATATCATCGCCTGCGTTCCGCAGCTGCGTATCGGCAGTTATCTTGCCGGCAGCAAATGGCAGGAGATCGGCCGGGTGATGACCGGGAACCTGGATCGGCAGAATATCGCCCTGCTGGATGCACTGCTCCCGGATAAACTGGCCAAAGACGAGCGGCTGGAGCGCAATATTTATCTGTTCACCTCCCCGGAGGATACGCAGTTCAGTACCGATATTCAGCCCGCGTTGCCCCTGCTGGAGCGGTATCAGAACTTTAACCTGATAGAAACCCACTCCCGCTTTGTTAACCGCCACGAAGACGTTACCCGCTATAACGTGAACCTGGTGTTGGCCCTGATCTACCAGTTTGAAGACGGGATCACCCCCCGCTGGGGCTCGGTGCACAACGGTGCCCGCTGGTAGCCAGAGACAAAAAAGAAAGTGTTCAGAATTCTGTGTCATGTTAAAGGGCATCACCAACAGGGGATTATCCTGCCCCTGATACAGGGGGCAACTATACTGAGCTGGTGCATAAATTTTTTATTCAGGATTGGAGGGTGGAGATTTGCGGGCTTTACGCTCGTCCAATTTAGCGAAGAGCCACGTCCTGGAACCTGCAGCAAAACCAACAATCCCACTAATTACCAGTAAGTCAGTGACGTCTTTCTTGTTAAAGATAAGTTTCCCTTCATACCCTATCTTTATCAAACATTTAGCAACGAGTATAAAGATAAAAAATGCAATAAAATAATAAATAACACTTATTAAAAACATCTTTAAAGACGGCTTCCGCATTTTATTCACTATCATTTTTTCTTCCCGGCATCTTTCACTTCATTGCTAATAAACTCACCACCGACAGAGCCAAAGATATCGTTGATTTCACCAGAGAACGGACCATATTTCCCAAACGTACCACCAAACAATGCTCCCGCACCTGCACCTGTAAGAGCGGCTCCATCAGGTCCATCGGTAAATACAGCACCTCGGTAATCCCCCCGAAAAACCGGTGTGTTCATAAGTAGAATTTTCTCGTAATCTGAACCGGGGAGATCTCTATGAAAAAATCACGCTTTACCGACAGCCAGATCATGGCCATCCTCAAGCAGGCTGAGGCCGGAACGCCAGTTGCTGAACTGTGCCGCGAACATGGTATGAGCAATGCCAGTTTCTACAAGTGGCGTTCACGCTTTGGCGGAATGGATGCATCCATGATGGCCCGACTAAAAGAGCTGGAAGATGAAAACCGCCGCCTGAAAAAGATGTATGCCGAAGAACGGCTCAAAGCCGAAATTATTCAGGAGGCTATGGCAAAAAAGTGGTGAAGCCATCGCAGCGAAAGCAGATGGCACAGGACGCGGTCAGGCACCGAAGCGTCAGCATACGTTTTGCCTGCCAGTTGTTTGTTGTCAGCGAAAGTTGCTATCGCTATCAGCCTCAACTGAATGAAGAAAACACGGTTATTGCTGACTGGCTACTCCGTATCACCGACAGTCAGCGCAACTGGGGTTTTGGTCTGTGCTTTTTGTACCTGCGTAACGTAAAAGGCTTTAAGTTCAATCACAAAAGGGTATACCGGATTTATTGCGAGTTGTCGCTGAACAGGCGAATTAAACCGAAAAAACGACTGAAACGGGATAAGCCCGAGCCGCTGGCGGTGCCTGAAAGCCGCAATGAATGCTGGTCGATGGACTTCATGCACGATCAACTGTCGGATGGTCGTTCCGTCCGATTGCTGAATGTTATCGATGACTTTAATCGTGAAGCGCTGGCCATTGAGGTGGATTTTTCTCTTCCCGCAAATCGAGTGGTGAGGACACTCGAACAACTGATTGAGTGGAAAGGTAAACCAGCAGCAATACGATGTGATAATGGGCCAGAATATACCGGCAAGATACTGATGTCATGGGCTGTTCAGCAGAATATCACCCTGCGTTTTATTCAACCCGGAAAACCTCAGCAAAATGCATATATTGAGCGATATAACCGGACTGTACGTTATGACTGGCTGGGACAGCACCTGTTTACATCACTGGACGAATTGCAGGACTATGCCACACGCTGGCAATGGTTTTATAATCACGAGCGTCCGAATATGGCACTGAATGGCTTCACGCCAATGCAGCATATTCAACGCATGACCTGATTCTACTTATCGCCTCCGTTAAAAATGGGAGGATTACCCCTCCTATAGCTATTCCGGTGTTAGCCCATATACCACGTCCCGGAGCTAACATTCCTGTCGTAAATGATGTAGCACTCCCTAAATAATCCCATGATTTATTCTCATTACCGGGCTTATTCAAATCGTAGTATTGGTAGCCACCGTTTGCACTCAATGCCAGTATCCCACCACCAACAATTTTACCTACCGACGCAGCAGGCCCCAGATACCAGGCACCTGCAATCATTACGCCATCCTGATAACCTTCAACAATAGCTTTCGCAATATTCATCCCTTCTGGCAAATCACCTCTCGCCAGTTGCTCCAGCCCGGCCTGTTTTTGTTCCATTGTCAGATTATTGTCCTGCGCGTACTGGTTCCATGACGCTACCGCCTGACCGTAATTCATCATCCCGGATGGCAAGTGCAGGTTATTATTCTCCGCCGCATTCCTTCCTGCCGCTGCCCCTGCCAGGGCAGATACGCTGCCGCCTCCGGAAACGCCCCCAGCCAGGCCCGCCGCCAGCGTACCCAGCACGCTGACCGTCTGCCGCTCCGCTTCTGTCAGCTCACTGACCCCCCGGCCCGGATACAGCTGGCTCATCACCCACTGTGCCATCAGCTCCCCGCTGACCGCGCCGGTAGCCCCCGCCAGCGCCGGATTACCCGCCGCATACGCCGTTACCGCCCCCACCACCGCGTGCGCCATCGCCCGTGCGGCCTCGTCCGGTGCCAGCCGGTGGATTTGAGTGGCCAGATACGGTGCCCCGGCACCGGTCAGCGCCTGAGCCAGGTTCCCCCCTGCCAGCCCCTGTATCGCCGCCGTGGCTGCCTGTATACCCTGCTGGATAGCGCTGCCCGTACCGTATTTCTGCACCTCAGCTTTATAAATCGCCGTATCACGCAACTGCTCCGGCGTGTAGCCGGGATACTGCGCCTGCGCCGCTTTCAGCCCGTTGATCTCCCCCTGAGTCCGGGCGATATCTCCCGCCTGCACACCAGTCTCCGCCAGCAACTGCGCCTGCTGCAGCCGCCGCTGCTCTGCCGCGCCGTCAAAGATCCGGCCCGGCGACCGGTGAGCCCCGCTCACATCGCGGCTCAGCAGGTTAAGATCCTGCTGCTGCGCACCCGGATCCCGGATAAGTATCTGCCCCTCAGACACCGCCGCCTGCGTAGATGAACCGGCAGTGCCGTGATGGTTCACCCCGGCCAGCAGGGTACTGGCCATATTGCCCAGAAACAGCCCGCCCAGACTGCCGCCGGTACTGATACCGGTACTCTGCTGCTGCGCCGTAAATTCTGCACGGTTGCGCAGATCGCTGAACCCCAGCGTGCCGGTCTCCAGCCGGTTTTTATCTGCCGTGGCATCAGAGCCGATTACCGCCCCGTTCAGTTGCGTATGATTGCCCACCGTAATATCAAATCCCCCCTCATCGGCAAATAGACCGTCCTGCTTTTTTCATATTACTGCCAGTATTCCTAGCTAACTTCTGACTGGTGATTCCCCCAGTAAAAAATAAAAATACGACCGCTTATTACTTTATTTTCTGCTTCCTTTTCCCTCTTGCAGTCTGGCTTTCATCCAGAGCCCTACCCCTAGAATTAAACCAGCAACACCGCCTACTTTTATAGATTGAAAAATATCCCCAACCAGATCAAAGATAACCATCCCAGTTTTAAAAAAAATTACTAGCCTACCTAATAAGCAGCTTAAAAAAACGATAATCACAAAAAAAAATACACAGAGAATTTCTAATAAAAACAGTGTGCCAAAACCAACACCACGATTATTTTTTTGCAGATTTATCAGCTTCATCGAGTGCCTCTTTAACTGTATTCCCAACGGTTTCACTTGCTACCGAACCACCAATAGCGCTGATTACCTCTGTTGTACTTTCTTTGACTGAAGACCCGATAATTCCTGATATAGCTTTACCAGTCCCGCTACCCAGAACACTACCAAATCCTGTACCAATAACAGAGTTAGTCGGATCTTCTCCCTTGATTCTGCTTCCGATGGCAGCACCTCCTATATTTATAGCGGCTGATCCCCCAATGCCTTTTCCTGCTATCGCTGCTGCTGTCACGCCAGCCATAATCGCATCAACATAACTAAAGGGGTCTTTTCCTGTCAGTTGAACTCCTGTATTAACACCCACACCAATTGCTGCATTAGCCGCCATACCTTTTACAGTAAGTCCCAACACACTACTTCCGAACAGGACAGGCGCATCACCTATACTGGCGTTCGATTTATGGTAACCCCAGGTATTCAGAATGGTCTGTGCTTTTGCCATCGCACCTGAGTCCGGATTTCGTTTGATATAATCCTGACCCAGGAGCAACCCTTTCACCAGTTCCTGTGAGACAGCCGGACCATATTCCTTTTCCATTTCAGCCGCATAGACCCGCAGATAAGCGGCCAGTTCAGCACGTTCCGTACTGGTCATCTGTGAAGGGTCTTTGGTGAATTTGGATACCAGCGCATCACTACGCTTATCGGCATTTTCCAGCCTGATAAGCTCATTAGCTGTCGCTAATGACTTATCTCCGTTCTTAATTTTCTCAACAGCTCTGTCGAGTGTGTCGGATGACGTCGCGCCGAGTAAATTATTCTCCGCAACAACCCCAGCTCTGTGGATGCAATTTTATCCTATCTTCACTCTAAAATCCTTTTAGTTTAAATAGCCTGGCAATAACAAAAACAGCACCAGTGAAAGTACCAATCACACAACCAATTTTAATAATTTTAAGTATATCGGCCTTTGCCAAATCGAAAGATCCTGTTAGCATCCAAACTAAAACGTCTATAGACAAGGCTATACACAGGAAACTAACCACAATCCCCAGCATACAGGCGATAAATAGAATCAGCAGGTTTAATATTTTCTCATTGAAGGGTTTCATTTCAATTTATCCTCAATGATTGGTTCGAGTTTTTTCCCACCATACTCGGAAGAGAAAGACGCTCCTATGTCGCCAAAACTGCCAGGAATGTTACTGGGTGTTACTTCTTTTGATATACCAAAATCGCCTTTAATCTCAGTATACTTTTGCAAAGTCGGATTAAACTTCGGATCCCAACCACCTTTCCACCAGTTTGCCCCGGCATTAACTCCCCATGAGAGCCCTTTACCAATTCCATAGCCGATACCAGAACCAGCACCATTGATGAGCGCACCAGACAGTGGATCTTTGTCATCAATCCAGTTACCCAGTGCGCCACCTGCCGCATTCCAACCAACGGTACCCACCAGGCCATTGCCCATGCTGATAACATTTACCCAACCCGCTATCACTGCATTCGCCGGATCTATCGTGCCATCCGCCAGATAACTGATACCTGCATTCGCCCCAGCACCTAATCCCCACATAGCTTGAGCGCCACCCGGTAACAGGGCTACGCTACCTGTCGCTAATGCGGCTGCATAAGCTTTATTTTCAGCCTGCCCCCGCTTACAGGCTTCACCGGAAGGATTATCACTACAAGAGAGAACATCAGCACCATGCTCCCTGGCTTTTTCCGTCTGGAGCCATTCACTGCCACCCAGCAGGTTATTCTCAACCGCATTCCTTCCTGCCTCTGCCCCTGCCAGGGCAGATACGCTGCCGCCTCCGGAAACGCCTCCAGCCAGGCCCGCCGCCAGCGTACCCAGCACGCTGACCGTCTGCCGCTCCGTTTCTGTCAGCTCACTGCCCCCCCGGCCCGGATACAGCTGGCTCATCACCCACTGTGCCATCAGCTCCCCGCTGACCGCGCCGGTAGCCCCCGCCAGCGCCGGATTACCCGCCGCATACGCCGTTACCGCCCCCACCACCGCGTGCGCCATCGCCCGTGCGGCCTCGTCCGGTGCCAGCCGGTGGATTTGAGAAGCCAGATACGGTGCCCCCGCCCCGGTCAGCGCCTGAGCCAGGTTCCCCCCTGCCAGCCCCTGTATCGCTGCCGTGGCCGCCTGTATACCCTGCTGGATAGCGCTGCCCGTACCGTATTTCTGCACCTCAGCTTTATAAATCGCCGTATCACGCAACTGCTCCGGCGTGTAGCCGGGATACTGCGCCTGCGCCGCTTTCAGCCCGTTGATCTCCCCCTGAGTCCGGGCGATATCTCCGGCCTGCACACCAGTCTCCGCCAGCAACTGCGCCTGCTGCAGCCGCCGCTGCTCTGCCGCACCGTCAAAGATCCGGCCCGGCGACCGGTGAGCCCCGCTCACATCACGGCTCAGCAGGTTAAGATCCTGCTGCTGAGCCCCCGGATCCCGGATAAGTATCTGCCCCTCAGACACCGCCGCCTGCGTAGATGAACCGGCAGTGCCGTGATGGTTCACCCCGGCCAGCAGGGTACTGGCCATATTGCCCAGAAACAGCCCGCCCAGACTGCCGCCGGTACTGATACCGGCACTCTGCTGCTGCGCCGTAAATTCTGCACGGTTGCGCAGATCGCTGAACCCCAGCGTGCCGGTCTCCAGCCGGTTTTTATCTGCCGTGGCATCAGAGCCGATTACCGCCCCGTTCAGTTGCGTATGATTGCCCACCGTAATATCAAATCCCCCCTCACCGGCAAACAGACCGCTCTGCTGCTGCACGGCCTGATAGCGGCTGTGCAACCGGGTATTTGTTGCGCTGACACCGGCAGCGCCGCCCCCGGAAGACACACTGCCCCCGGCACTGTGGCTCTGCTGTCTGCTGTCATAACGCTCACTGTCCTGCTGGCTGGCAAGGGTGAGATCCCGCCCCACCACCAGATCACTGCCGTGAACCCGGACGGTATTTCCGACCATCAGGCTGACATCACCCGCGCTGCTGCCCATCACGCTGCCTTTTTTCATATTACTGTCCAGTATCCCGAGTGAGCTTCTGGCTCGCGGATCCCACGTTAATGGTTCGTTTTACAGGGTTTCTTATATAATCACTTATCCTTGAGGCAAAAATTCCGGCTCAGGGACCGGAATTTAATCTACTACTTCATCTTCCTATAATTCCGGTAATATAGTGACCAGCATCCACCGCCACCTATAAATCCACAGAATAGGCTAACCTGGAAAAGTTTCTTAAAATCATATGAGTATAAATTAAAACTCACTCCCTTAGTAAAATATAAATATACATCTACTAGCAATGACATTAATATTATTGTTGTAAAAACTGCAACAGCACTACCAATTATCATATATGCCAAAAGGGATAAAAGTTTTTTTTGTTCAGAAGATATCATTTTTTGTCTCCTGATTTATTACTTAAAAACTTACCCAATCGATCATTTGTATATTCTGTGGATGCCGAGCCTCCAATATTACCTATCGTGCCAGGCAATGGTTCTAACGACATAGGTTTGGATATACCCATCCCCAGATCAACCCACTCCCAATTCTTCCAGTTTGGGTTCAGAACTTTATCAAACTGCCCCTGAACTACCTTTCCAACTCCATAACCCAGCCCGGATGCCGCTCCACTCATTACACCACCTTTTAATAGGTCGTCTCCTTTCAGGTAACTGGAAGTGACTCCGCTGGCAGCATTCACGCCGATTGTCCTCCACAACCCCGTTCCTGCTGTCAATGCACCAGTCCAGTACCCCAGGATGACATCATTTAGACCAACCTTTCTGGTTATACTTTATGCCTAAGATTTTTGTGCTGTTAAGCGTTTTGGGGCCAGTCTACAGACGCTACCGCTCTGCCGTGCCACAAGGTCTATCGCGCCACCATCATATAATCAAACTATAGCACCACTTAGAATGCTGAAGTCTTGGATTTATATTTTAATTAAGAAGCTCCTTTGATACGTTACCAGTATAAAAAAACTCTTTTAAGATCTTTACAATAAGTTCACAGTCTTTTGTAAGTTGAGATTCTGGCCAGTAATCTCCAAGAATCATCACTCCTGTATCAGGGTAATCCCCCCGAAAAACCGGTGTGTTCATAGGTAGAATTTTCTCGTAATCTGAACCGGGGAGATCTCTATGAAAAAATCACGCTTTACCGACAGCCAGATCATGGCCATCCTCAAGCAGGCTGAGGCCGGAACGCCAGTTGCTGAACTGTGCCGCGAGCATGGTATGAGCAATGCCAGTTTCTACAAGTGGCGTTCACGCTTTGGCGGAATGGATGCATCCATGATGGCCCGACTAAAAGAGCTGGAAGATGAAAACCGCCGCCTGAAAAAGATGTATGCCGAAGAACGGCTCAAAGCCGAAATTATTCAGGAGGCTATGGCAAAAAAGTGGTGAAGCCATCGCAGCGAAAGCAGATGGCACAGGACGCGGTCAGGCACCGAAGCGTCAGCATACGTTTTGCCTGCCAGTTGTTTGTTGTCAGCGAAAGTTGCTATCGCTATCAGCCTCAACTGAATGAAGAAAACACGGTTATTGCTGACTGGCTACTCCGTATCACCGACAGTCAGCGCAACTGGGGTTTTGGTCTGTGCTTTTTGTACCTGCGTAACGTAAAAGGCTTTAAGTTCAATCACAAAAGGGTATACCGGATTTATTGCGAGTTGTCGCTGAACAGGCGAATTAAACCGAAAAAACGACTGAAACGGGATAAGCCCGAGCCGCTGGCGGTGCCTGAAAGCCGCAATGAATGCTGGTCGATGGACTTCATGCACGATCAACTGTCGGATGGTCGTTCCGTCCGATTGCTGAATGTTATCGATGACTTTAATCGTGAAGCGCTGGCCATTGAGGTAGATTTTTCTCTTCCCGCAAATCGTGTGGTGAGGACACTCGAACAACTGATTGAGTGGAAAGGTAAACCAGCAGCAATACGATGTGATAATGGGCCAGAATATACCGGCAAGATACTGATGTCATGGGCTGCTCAGCAGAATATCACCCTGCGTTTTATTCAACCCGGAAAACCTCAGCAAAATGCATATATTGAGCGATATAACCGGACTGTACGTTATGACTGGCTGGGACAGCACCTGTTTACATCACTGGACGAATTGCAGGACTATGCCACACGCTGGCAATGGTTTTATAATCACGAGCGTCCGAATATGGCACTGAATGGTTTCACGCCAATGCAGCATATTCAACGCATGACCTGATTCTACTTATCGCCTCCGTTAAAAATGGGGGGATTACCTCAGGTTTAGATGAATCCCAGTACGTTCTTACTTGGTATTCATCTTCGACAATTTCACCTAATGTTATCAAGTAATAACCATTCTCCGTTCTAACCTGAAGCATTTCAGCGCTATTATCACCACTGTTCAGTATATCAAGAGTAAGGGTTCCTTTTTTTCCCTGAATTTGTTTAAACTCATTTAATACCATATCCCAATGTGGGATCTGTTTATTACCATCTGTTTCGTCCAGTGTCCAACTCATTTTAAAATTCATTTTAATCCCTAACCTTGAGAGATTTCATGCCGGGCTGCCAGTAGAGGACTGATCCTGTAGCCTCTTCATAAATTGTTAAAGATTTTAGCCCCGCTTTAACCGCCGACTGCGTCGCCCCTTCCGCATGTCCTTTATTGCCCTCCCTCCAGCAGCGTGTTCGCCATATTCCCGGCGAAAGTAAAACCCCAGATCAATCAGCCATTTTTTGCACTATCTATTTCTGTTTTTTCTGTAGTGCTGATAATAAATCCACCAACATCCCAGGGCTATCAATGTTCCTGAGAAAGATGCGGCTTTGGTGTATTTCCATGTATCTTCCCAAACCAACTCAAATGGAATTTGATACGCAAGTAGGATATAGACTCTTATTAAAATATATAGAAATAAGAATGCTATAATCATTGCTACATTGCAGGCAACAAGCAAATAGAACAAAATCAGAGACCAAGGCTTTTCCCTCATTATTGATTACCTCCACTACTATTTACTGCTGCTTTACCAAGCTGATCATTGAGAATTTCTGTTGCCGCACTACCCAATACGTTTCCTGCCATACCGGGCATCGGATTAACTGGTAAAGGTTTAGATACCCCCATTCCCATATCCACCCATTCCCAGTTCTTCCAGTTAGGATTAAATACGTTATCCAAAGATCCCTGAAGAGCCTTACCGGCACCATAGCCGATTCCGGAAGCTACGCCGCTCATTACCCCGCCCTTCAACGGATCGTCTCCTTTCAGGTAACTGGAAGCGGCTCCGCTGACAGCATTCACGCCTATTGTCCCCCACAACCCCGTTCCCGCAGTAAATGCACCAGTCCAGTAACCCAGAATAACGTCATTTGGATTTACTTCACCGTTAATCAGCAGGCCCACACCTGCATTGGCTCCGGCACCTATCAGGCTGGTTGTTGCTGCCGCACCGGACAGTAGCGGCCATACCATCACGCTTCCCATCGCCGCCACAGCCATCTGGCAGGATACCGGTGTATTTCCACTACAGGCCTCTTTAATTGCGGCCTGCTGTTGTTCCTGCCATTTCTCCGCTGTACCCGGATTGGCTTTATTTGCGGCGGCTAATACGTTTGCCAGAGAGTTATTCTCCGCTGCATTCCTTCCTGCCTCTGCCCCTGCCAGGGCAGATACGCTGCCGCCTCCGGAAACGCCTCCGGCTCGATTAGGCATAAGGTTAAATCCCAGCCGGTTGGCTGGGATTTTTGTACTATCTATTTCTGTTTTTTCTGTATCGCTGATAATAGATCCACCAATAGCCAGAACCTGCAAGGCCACCACAAAATATACCGGCCTTAACTGATTTTATAAAAGCAATATTCGAGAGACTAAACGTTGCAGCGTAATATAAGGAATAAAATAATTCTGTTCCTATTTGTACGAGCATGAACCATAAAGGAAAAATCACCATTAATATCAAATTGAGATATAAGAAAATAAATAACCATCTAAACTTGTTATTTCTCATTTCTTACTCTCCGAATGGCCTTCAATCCATTTACTTGCCTGATCATTCGAGGCTTCAGTTGTGCCAGAACCAAAGATATTCCCCACAACTCCAGGCATCGGATTAACTGGTAAAGGTTTAGATACCCCCATTCCCATATCCACCCATTCCCAGTTCTTCCAGTTAGGATTAAATACGTTATCCAAAGATCCCTGAAGAGCCTTACCGGCACCATAGCCGATTCCGGAAGCTACACCGCTCATTGCCCCGCCCTTCAACGGATCGTCTCCTTTCAGGTAACTGGAAGCGGCTCCGCTGACAGCATTCACGCCGATTGTCCCCCACAACCCCGTTCCCGCAGTAAATGCACCAGTCCAGTAACCCAGAATAACGTCATTTGGATTTACTTCACCGTTAATCAGCAGGCCTACACCTGCATTGGCTCCGGCACCTATCAGGCTGGTTGTTGCTGCCGCGCCGGACAGTAGCGGCCATACCATCACGCTTCCCATCGCCGCCACAGCCATCTGGCAGGATACCGGTGTATTTCCACTACAGGCCTCCTTAATTGCGGCCTGCTGTTGTTCCTGCCATTTCTCCGCTGTACCCGGATTGGCTTTATTTGCGGCGGCTAATACGTTTGCCAGAGAGTTATTCTCCGCCGCATTCCTTCCTGCCTCTGCCCCTGCCAGGGCAGATACGCTACCGCCTCCGGAAACGCCTCCGGCCAGGCCCGCCGCCAGCGTACCCAGCACGCTGACCGTCTGCCGCTCCGTTTCTGTCAGCTCACTGACCCCCCGGCCCGGATACAGCTGGCTCATCACCCACTGTGCCATCAGCTCCCCGCTGACCGCGCCGGTAGCCCCCGCCAGCGCCGGATTACCTGCCGCATACGCCGTTACCGCCCCCACCACCGCATGCGCCATCGCCCGTGCGGCCTCGTCCGGTGCCAGCCGGTGGATTTGAGAAGCCAGATACGGTGCCCCCGCCCCGGTCAGCGCCTGAGCCAGGTTCCCCCCTGCCAGACCCTGTATCGCCGCTGTGGCCGCCTGTATACCCTGCTGGATAGCGCTGCCCGTACCGTATTTCTGCACCTCAGCTTTATAAATCGCCGTATCACGCAACTGCTCCGGCGTGTAGCCGGGATACTGCGCCTGCGCCGCTTTCAGCCCGTTGATCTCCCCCTGAGTCCGGGCGATATCTCCCGCCTGCACACCAGTCTCCGCCAGCAACTGCGCCTGCTGCAGCCGCCGCTGCTCTGCCGCGCCGTCAAAGATCCGGCCCGGCGACCGGTGAGCCCCGCTCACATCGCGGCTCAGCAGGTTAAGATCCTGCTGCTGCGCACCCGGATCCCGGATAAGTATCTGCCCCTCAGACACCGCCGCCTGCGTAGATGAACCGGCAGTGCCGTGATGGTTCACCCCGGCCAGCAGGGTACTGGCCATATTGCCCAGAAACAGCCCGCCCAGACTGCCGCCGGTACTGATACCGGTACTCTGCTGCTGCGCCGTAAATTCTGCACGGTTGCGCAGATCGCTGAACCCCAGCGTGCCGGTCTCCAGCCGGTTTTTATCTGCCGTGGCATCAGAGCCGATTACCGCCCCGTTCAGTTGCGTATGATTGCCCACCGTAATATCAAATCCCCCCTCACCGGCAAACAGACCGCTCTGCTGCTGCACGGCCTGATAACGGCTGTGCCGCCGGGTATTCGTTGCGCTGACACCGACAGCGCCGCCCCCGGAAGACACACTGCCCCCGGCACTGTGGCTCTGCTGTCTGCTGTCATAACGCTCACTGTCCTGCTGGCTGGCAAGGGTGAGATCCCGCCCCACCACCAGATCACTGCCGTGAACCCGGACGGTATTTCCGACCATCAGGCTGACATCACCCGCGCTGCTGCCCATCACGCTGCCTTTTTTCATATTACTGTCCAGTATCCCGAGTGAGCTTCTGGCTCGCGGATCCCACGTTAATGGTCCGTTTTACAGGGTTTCTTATATAATCACTTATCCTTGAGGCAAAAATTCCGGCCCAGGGACCGGAATTTAATCTACTACTTCATCTTCCTATAATTCCGGTAATATAGTGACCAGCATCCACCACCACCTATAAACCCACAGAATAGGCTAACCTGAAAAAGCTTCTTAAAATCATATAAGTATAAATTAAAACTCATTCCCATAGTGAAATATAAATATACATCTACTAGCAATGACATTAATATTATTGTTGTAAAAACTGCAACAGCACTACCAATTATCATATATGCCAAAAGGGATAAAAGTTTTTTTTGTTCAGAAGATATCATTTTTTGTCTCCTGATTTATTACTTAAAAACTTACCCAATCGATCATTTGTATATTCTGTGGATGCCGAGCCTCCAATATTACCTATCGTGCCAGGCAATGGTTCTAACGACATAGGTTTGGATATACCCATCCCCAGATCAACCCACTCCCAATTCTTCCAGTTTGAGTTCAGAACTTTATCAAACTGCCCCTGAACTACCTTTCCAACTCCATAACCCAGCCCGGATGCCGCTCCACTCATTACACCACCTTTTAATAGGTCGTCTCCTTTCAGGTAACTGGAAGTGACTCCGCTGGCAGCATTCACGCCGATTGTCCCCCATAACCCCGTTCCCGCAGTAAATGCACCAGTCCAGTAACCCAGAATAACGTCATTTGGATTTACTTCACCGTTAATCAGCAGGCCCACACCTGCATTGGCTCCGGCACCTATCAGGCTGGTTGTTGCTGCCGCGCCGGACAGTAGCGGCCATACCATCACGCTTCCCATCGCCGCCACAGCCATCTGGCAGGATATCGGTGTATTTCCACTACAGGCTTCTTTGATTGCTTCCTGCGTGCCGGATTTGTAATTCGCTATCGTACCGGGATTTTACTTATTTGCAGCCGCCAGCACACTTCCCAGCGTATTATTCTCAGCAACAAATTATTAAAAACCTTTAACCCCAAAATATCGAAGCAGAGCAATACCAATTCCCATTATACCACCTCCTCCTGCCCCAATTTTCAGGTAGTGCCATGCTGATGTTAGCTCAAAATTAAAACTGCCAATCATCACGTATTCAATGGTAAGTAATAAAGCATATGCAATTTCAGCTAAATGTATCCCCGCCAAAATTGAAAATAAAGCGAAAAGGATATTGATCATTTTTTATCTCCATTACTGCCTGGAGATGAAATTTTTTCGATCCCTTTACCGGTGACTTCAGAGAAGACGGAACCACCTAAATCACCGAAATAACTAGGAATATTGCTTGGCGTCATTTCTTTTGAAATCCCAAAATCACCTTTTATTTCAGTATATTTCTGTAATGTTGAGTTGAACTCCGGATCCCACCCACCTTTCCACCAGTTTACCCCTGCGTTTGCTCCCCAGGAAATCCCTTTACCTATACCGTAAGCCAAAGCCAGCACCGACACCACTTGTTATTGCTCCAGATAGTGGATCCTTATCACCCAGCCAGTTACCAAGCGCACCACCAGCAGCATTCCAGCCAACTGTACCCACCAGTCCGTTACCCATACTGATAACGTTCACCCAACCTGCAATGGCAGTATTTGCCGGATCTATCGTGCCATCCGCAAGATAGCTGATACCTGCATTAGCGCCAGCTCCAAGTCCCCACATTGCCTGGGCTCCACCTGGTAATAAAGCCACTCCACCCGTTGCCAATGCCAGCCCTACAGCATCACGTTCATTCATCGCCTTCTGACAACTTGCAGAACTCGGCGCCTCAGCACAGCTCGCCATATCAACCCCATGCTGGCGGATCCATGTAGCCTGGGTCTCTTCATTTCCGCCGAGTAAATTATTCTCCGCCGCATTCCTTCCCGCCTCTGCCCCTGCCAGGGCAGATACGCTACCGCCTCCGGAAACGCCTCCGGCCAGGCCCGCCGCCAGCGTACCCAGCACGCTGACCGTCTGCCGCTCCGTTTCTGTCAGCTCACTGACCCCCCGGCCCGGATACAGCTGGCTCATCACCCACTGTGCCATCAGCTCCCCGCTGACCGCGCCGGTAGCCCCCGCCAGCGCCGGATTACCTGCCGCATACGCCGTTACCGCCCCCACCACCGCATGCGCCATCGCCCGTGCGGCCTCGTCCGGTGCCAGCCGGTGGATTTGAGAAGCCAGATACGGTGCCCCCGCCCCGGTCAGCGCCTGAGCCAGGTTCCCCCCTGCCAGCCCCTGTATCGCCGCTGTGGCCGCCTGTATACCCTGCTGGATAGCGCTGCCCGTACCGTATTTCTGCACCTCAGCTTTATAAATCGCCGTATCACGCAACTGCTCCGGCGTGTAGCCGGGATACTGCGCCTGCGCCGCTTTCAGCCCGTTGATCTCCCCCTGAGTCCGGGCGATATCTCCGGCCTGCACACCAGTCTCCGCCAGCAACTGCGCCTGCTGCAGCCGCCGCTGCTCTGCCGCGCCGTCAAAGATCCGGCCCGGCGACCGGTGAGCCCCGCTCACATCACGGCTCAGCAGGTTAAGATCCTGCTGCTGCGCACCAGGATCACGAATAAGTATCTGCCCCTCAGACACCGCCGCCTGAGTAGATGAACCGGCATTGCCGTGATGGTTCACCCCGGCCAGCAGGGTACTGGCCATATTGCCCAGAAACAGCCCGCCCAGACTGCCGCCGGTACTGATACCGGCACTCTGCTGCTGCGCCGTAAATTCTGCACGGTTGTGCAGATCGCTGAACCCCAGCGTGCCGGTCTCCAGCCGGTTTTTATCTGCCGTGGCATCAGAGCCGATCACCGCCCCGTTCAGTTGCGTATGATTGCCCACCGTAATATCAAATCCCCCCTCACCGGCAAACAGACCGCTCTGCTGCTGCACCGCCTGATAACGGCTGTGCAGCCGGGTATTCGTTGCGCTGACACCGGCAGCGCCGCCCCCGGAAGACACACTGCCCCCGGCGCTGCTGCCCTGGCTTTTGTTTTTACCGGTTACCGTCTGCTTATCTGTGGCGGATGCCAGCAGGAGATCCTGCCGGGCATAAAGCGATGCATCACCGCCCGCATTCAGGGTCGCGCCACGGGCCAGAATATCGCCCTGTGTCGCCGTCAGGAGCATATTCCGCCCCGCCGTCAGCGAACTGCCGGAGGCCACCAGCTGCTCCGTTTTACGCTCAGCGCGGGAGTGCTGGCTGCCGTAGCTCAGGCTCAGCCCGATATAGTTATGGCTGCTGCCTGCCTGATCCAGAAGGATCCCCTGGCCGGTACGCACAGCGTTCAGTGCGGCCTGGATACCGCGCAGCGCGGCCAGACGCGGATCTTCCTCACGCCCCGCGGCTCTGGCCTGCTGTACGAGGGTATTCACCCCGCTACCGGCAGAGCCGGACAACGCCAGGCTAAACCCGCTGGCGTGGCTTTCTGTCCGGGTCAGGGTGGTGTGGCTGTTTTGTGCCGCCGTGATGGCAATACCGGCCCCCGTAACGGATAAATCCCGCCCCGCCACCAGATCACTGCCGTGAACCCGGACGGTATTTCCGGCCGTCAGGCTGACATCCCCCGCGCTGCTGCCCACCACGCTGCCTTTTTTCATATTACTGTCCGTATCCCGGGTGAGCTTCTGGCTGGCGGAGCCCACATTAAAGCCCAGGCCGCCATTCCCCGTCAGGCCGGACTTTTTCTGCCGCTGAATATCGTTCTGGTGCCAGGCTTCATCCGCTGTGGTCAGCGTCAGATCTCGCCCGGCAACCAGTGAAACATCCCCACGGCCCGCCACGTGGCTGCCATCAAGCCGTAAATCCTGCCCGGCCTGCAGGCTGACACTGTCGCCGGAAAGGGTGGTGCTGCGCGCCGTTACCCGGTACTCCTCACGGAGATGTTCACGGGTCGTCTTTGAAAGAAATCCGCCAGAGGTCCATTTTGCCCGCCCGGCATGTTCCCGGGTGTCGGCACCACTTTCCAGATGCAGGTTACGACCGGCCACCGCCGTCAGCTGGCCCCCGCTGGCTATCTCCGCCGCGTGTAGCGTCATATCCTGAGCGGCATTCATCCACAGGGAGCCACCGGCATTGATCCGGCTACCCTGCTCCCGGGTCTCGTGCGTGCGATCGTAGTTTTTACGGTTCAGCGTGTAGTCAGTGCTGTGGCTTTCGGTGGCGGAATCCAGATGCAGATCCCGCCCGGCCAGTAACCGGGTCTGGCTGGCCTGCCCGCGGTTATCAACCTCGCTGGCCACCAGCCGGATATCACGCATGGCCTGAAGATGCAGCTCACCGCGCTCTCCCTGCACGTAGATCCCGGCCTGGCGATCCAGCCAGCGTTCACTACCCTGCTGGCGGCTTTCTGTCTGGCTGAGTATGTCATTACCGGCCTGAAGCCACAGCCGCTCGGTGGCCCGTAATTGCCCGCCCTGATTAATAATGTTATTGCGGGCCAGAATAGTGACCTGATCGCCGGAGATCACACCCTGGTTCAGCAGATTATCCCCATGGATTCGGGTCATCTCCTGCCCCCGGATTGTGCCGCTGTTTACCAGCGCTTCACCGCCGCTAATCACCACCTGCCGCCCGGAAAGCAGCGCGCCGTTGCCCTGCAAATCACCGGGCTTAACCCGCACATATAACCGGGGCACGCTCACCACTTCCACCGAGCCATCCGGCAGGGTGACAGGCTGGTTCACCATCCAGACGATGTCGCTGGTCAGCAGTGCCATTTGCTCTGCCGTCAGGGCGATGCCGGGTTTTATCCCGTAGCGCTCAGCAAAGGCCCGCCCCTGGTTGAGCAAATCCCGGTACTGAGTTTCATCATCCTGATACCCCGCCAGAAAACGCTGTCCGGTGGCCTGCAACAGCTGCTCGCGAACCCGCTTTTGCTCATAGTAGCCGTCCCCGAGCCGTTTATTCAGCTGGTCCGCGCTATAGATATCACCACTGCTGAGCCAGGTTTTCTGGCGGGTAAAACGGGGATCGGTTTCCACCAGGTAGCTGCTGTCCGTACCTGCATTGAGGGTAAAAAGGCTGCTGTCCGGCACGGTTTCCGGGCCACTGACGGTGCGCGCCACCAGCGGTTGATCATCAATAACCACGGGCGTACCGCCAGATATCTCTGCCGGTCTGAGCGGTTCACTACCGGCCAGTTGCGCCAGGGCCGGATCATGATGGCTGGGCGATATCAGCGGAATATCTGTCAGTTGCGGGCCGTGGCCGCTTTCCGGTATTGCGCTACTCTGCTGCCCGCCGGCAGGCATTTGTGCCAGATTGCCGTGCGCTTCCCGGCTGGCGACAGTCTGCCCGGCATGTTCACCGGCATGATCAGTGAACTGCATCAGGTTCAGGCTGAACATCTCGCGACGTTGCTCTCCCTGGTAATCAAACGTGACACTGCTGGTGTGCCAGTCCCCGCGCTTAAACCAGGAGGTTGTCGTCCCCTGTTGGGTGGTGATGCGCTCCCCCTGCGTTTCCAGATTGTGAACCTGCCCGTGGGCCATCAGGCGGTTTCCGGCTACCACCCTGCTGTTCTGATTCTGTAAGTTCCCCTGCAGGATAAGATCGCCGCCGCTGCGGATCAGTGCGGGATCCCGGTGCAGAACCCGGGTTTCTGAAGTATGCACCTGGTAACGGTACTGCCAGAAGTGTTTGGAGGGCTCAAACCCCGGCAGGAAGAAACGCTGGCGGCGGATATTTTTTCCCCCTTCCAGTCTCAGCTTTGTGCGCCCGTTATCCAGTAACGAACCGTCCGGATTCAGTGCCCGGCGCTCGCCGTTGATCCAGTCTGGCTCCATCACATAGCGCCGGCCATCTCCCCCATGGCAACTGACCCGTTCGCGATCCCCTGCACAGTACCGGTACTCATCAATCCAGTCGGAGACCCCGACAGGCTGTGGTTCGCGGGTCACGGCCAGGTAAATATCCCGGTTATCGATCACCCCGGCGGCCAGCACTACCGGCCCCGTCGCCTCAAGGGTGGCGCTGTGGTTTTCCAGGCTGGCAGCCCTGCCGCTGATACCACTATGCTCATCCCACCGGTTACCCACCACCAGGCTGCCCTCGCTGTAAATCAGCGCGTGATCGCGGTTTTGCAACCGCTCAGTGGCGATGGAAACACTACGCCGCCCGGCAATGGTCGCCGCCGTCCCCTCAGACATATCGTTCAGTAACTGGCGGGCGTCAATAACCACATCATCACCGTAAATCCGCCCGCTGCCGGTGTTATGCAGGCTGGGGGTGATAAGCGTGACCAGCCCGCCATCCAGAAGCCCCAGGTTCAGCAGGCGGCTGGCAGAGATCCATGCCTGCCCGGCACTGATTTCCGCCGCCTGCTGGTTGACCAGCGCATCACTGTTCAGCACCAGGCGCTGCCCGGCGTGTATCAGCCCGCTGTTGGTCACATCACCGCTGCGGATCTCAAGGTCTTTCCCCGCCGCCAGGGTGCCATTCTGGATCAGGGCACCGGTTATCTTCAGCGCAACGCTGGCGGCGCTGGTGATACGGCCCACCGCATCCAGCCCGCGCAGAAACAGCGCCATATCCTCCACAGCGACCACATCCCCCTGGTCATTCACCAGATGCAGCGCAGCCTCTGGCTGCCCCAGCGTTATCGTCCCCCGGGACCAGATAACCCCCAGGGTATTATTCAGCCGCCCGGCCACCTCCGCACGGAGCTGTGCCGCCGCCCGCAGTGCGCCACGGGTGTTATCGAGCGCTCCGGCACTCACCAGCAGGCGCTGTGCTTCAATGCCTTTGCCAGGGGTGCGTGTTTCCTGGTTTTCGATCCGCTCACTGCTCAGTGTCAGTGACTCACCGGCCCGGATAAATCCCCCCGTATTCTGTATAAGACGGGCCACCGCCAGCAGGCCGCTGCCCACAGCCAGTACGCTGCCGCCCTGATTGTTCAGCTCTGCCATACGGGCCTGCAGATCCCGCCCGGCCACCAGTTGCCCCTGCTGATTCACTAACTGCGTCCCGTGAACAGTCAGGTCACTGTGGCTGAGGATTTGCCCTTCTGTATTACGGATATCACCCGCCAGTTCCATGACCCCGGCACTGGCAACCAACCCCTGCTGATTCACCAGTTCCCCCGCACTGAGTGTGAGCGCCCCGCCGCTGCGGATCCCGCTGTCTGGCGTCTGGCTGCCGGTGTTTTGCAGGCTGTGCCCCCGGGTGTCAATGCTGAGCTGGCGGGAGGCCTGAAGTAAACCTTCCCGGTTATCCAGTTGCTGGCTGCTGATGCTGACGCCCTCTCCCAGAATCATGCCCTGGCGGTTAGTCATATCACCGTTAATCTCAAGGCTCGCCTCTTCACTGTGGCTCTGGATCACGCCATCCTGGTTGTTGAGCGTCTCCGCCAGCAGTCTGAGCCCCCGGGCGGCGACAATATCGCCGTGCTGATTTTCCAGAGCATCCACAGCGCTTACCAGCAGCGCCCCGCCGGACAGGAGAGCCCCCTCGTGGTTATCGACCATACCCGCGCTCAGCCCGGTGTCATCCTTGCTTTCGATCACCCCGTGGTGATTGCGTAATTGCCCGGCAATCTGCCCGACAAGGCGACCGGCAGCGGTGAATATCGTGCCGTCAGTATTATCCAGCATGGCGGCCCGCAGCAGGGTATTGCCGTGGCTGGCAATTGTGCCTTTCAGGTTATGTAACTCCCGGGTAACCCGGATAGCCATATCACCACCGGCAGCCAGCATGCGCCCGCCGGTATTGTCTGCCCGGTCGGCGCTTACCCGGAGCGCGTGACCACTTTGCAGCGTACCGCGCTGGTTATCCAGCCCGCCGGACACATGCATCTCCAGCTCGCCGCCCCGGGCACTGACCAGGCCTGACTGATTCATCCATTCGCGGGTATGCAGCGCCATGCTGTGGCGGCTGATGACTTCCCCGCCCTGGTTATACCAGCGCCCTGCCCGGGCGAGTAAGGTGCCTGCGCCAATCAGCCCGTCGCGGTTGTCCGTATCACCGCTGTGCAGTTCCAGCACCCCACCGGCGCGAATACCGGTGCCGGTTCCCAGGGTGTCGGTGTTATTCAGCGCCCCGTTACCACTGTCAATGAACAGCGCATCTGCTGCCTGAATCAGCCCGCGCCGGTTATTCACGCCACCGGCCCGTAACGCAAAACTTCCGCCGGAGGCGATAACACCGGACTGATTATCTATGCCACCGCTGAGGCTGGCGACCAGAGGCCCACGGGCAGCCAGCAGTTTTCCGCCGCTGTTATCAAACTGCCCGCCACTGATAACCCCACCGTCGGCACTTTGTATTATTCCGCTGCGGTTATCTGTCTCGCGGGCCGTGAGGGTGAGATCCCGGCCGCTTTCTGCTCTTCCGGCCTGATTGTTAAAGCGCTGGCCCGCGTGCAGGAACAGCCCGCCCGCCGTTGCCGACAGCACCCCCTGCTGATTATGAATCTCCTGGCCTTCGGCCTTTAGCCCGCCCAGGCTGACAATATAGCCCTGCTGGTTATTCAGGCCGTCACGCACCCGGATCAGGGCATCGCCGCCCCCGGTCTGCAGCATTTTCCCCTGCTGGTGTGCCAGGCTGCGGGCCGCAAGATCAATATGCCAGCCACGGGTAAAGGCGTTATCCAGAACAATGTCCCCCCCAAAGATCCGCAGCGCCTGCGCCGCAATCATCGTGCCGCCAGTCCCGGCCAGATGCCCGGTTTCGATACTCACATTACCGGTATGTGATCCCAGCTCCCCGTGCTGGTTAATCAGCATCCCGGTTACCAGTGTCACAGAGCCCGCGCTGGTCAGTGATCCGGCGTGATTATTCAGGTGGGGTGTGGTTATCGCCAGCTCGCTGGCGCCGGACTGCACGATAAGGCCACCGGCATTATTCACCCCTTTTCCGGCGCTGATGCCGATCTGCTCCGCGCTGACCTTACCCCGCTGTGTCGAGAGCTCACCCGGGGTGGCAACCCTCAGGTGTCGTGCGCTGATGTGTGCTTCATCGGCAATGATGTCGCCCTGCGTGGCCGCGAGCACCACGCTGGCCGACTGGCTGCGGCTGGCGCGTAAATCCAGCGAATCTGCCGTAATGTGCAGCCCGCGCTGGCTGAGGTGCTCCCCCTGGCTGCGCAGCGCGCCACGGTTACTGACCGTCACCTGCTCCGCTGCGCGCAGCATGCCGCTGTTGGCCATATCGCCGCGATTCGTTATCTGTATCCCGCTGTCACTTCCCAGCAGGCCATGGTTCGTAAGCCCTGCGGTCTGTAGCTCCAGGTTCTGGCTGGCGTACATCGTGCCTTTGTTGGTCAGTTTGCCGTCGGCACTGAGCTGTAACTCCCCCAGGAAAGCCCCTATTTCACCGGCGTTATGCACCCCGACACCCTTTTCGGTCCCGGTGAGTGCAATCTTCCCGGCATACATTCCTCCCAGGGCGGAAACATCCAGGGAGAAGCGTGGTTTACCGGCATCGTCTGCGGCGGCCACCTGGCTGACCGCGCCATCTGGCAGGGTCTGATTGCGCCCGGTTGTCACCTGCAGGCTCCGGGCCTGAACACGGGCATTAACCTCAACGGCCCGGGCAATCAGCCGGGTCCAGGCCTGGTCGTTGCCATTAAGGCCGCGCCCTTCTATGGCGATGCGCCCTTTATCCACCTCAAACCCGCTGAGCTGCCCGGCATTCATTACGGGGCGCCCCGCCGCCAGCGTGCTGCCCGCGGCATTAATAAACCCGCAGCCGTTACAGGTGATCCCGGCGGGGCTGGCGATGATCACGTCCGCCTCCCGCCCCGCCACTTCTATAAATCCGTTAAGCTGGCTGGGGGATCGGCCGGTCACCTCATTGAGAATGACCCGTGCGCTGCCCTTTGCCAGCCACGGGTTACCACTGACACTCCCGGCCAGCCGGGTGGTGGTCGCCCGGGGGCTGTTGTTGAGTACGGCCCCCCGCGAATCAATATCAAACTGCGTATATTTATTATGGGAAAGCCCCCGGTTGTCCGGGGTACGGATATTGATCTGCGGGATACCGTTACGGGTTTCCAGCACCGTCGGGCGCTGGTGACCAGGCGCTGTGCGATCGCTGATAACCGTACTGGCACTGACCGGCACGCTGACCCACCCCATCGCCAGCCAGAGCATCAGCGCCAGCGGGCGCACCGGCTGCCGGCGATGGGGTATACCGCCCCCGGCTCCCCGGGGCTGGTGACTGCCGGTTATCCGCGCCAGCTCCGGGGCGACCATCAGCATCTGGCGGGCCTGATTAAACACAACGCGGTAACATAATCTGTTCATCACTCTCTCCTGAATCAGGGGCCGCTCAGTATTGCCAGCCAACTGCCGTGAAAGGTATCCGGCACAAATAAATTACCAATATAAAAATGGTCGCCTCACCTTAGTGTTATAAAGCAGAATAAAACAAGAGAATAATCATCAGACTATTGCGCTATGACAATTCATAAAAAATCGATAATAAACACCTGTAAAACAAAAACATTACAGAATCAGTTAAATAAAAATAACGTTTAAAAACATTTAGTTATAAAAATAAAAAATATCATTAAATATAAAATAAGATAAATAATGCTAATTTCATCAAGTTATTTGATGATGGCTGCATTTTTATTTCACCAGAAAAAAACGAACAGTATTACTGGCTATTTTAATAGACATAACTACGTTATAATCGCTAAAATTTGATTTGTTTATCAGATCACAGAATGGGATTTATATCTCTTGCCCTAACTTTCCCTGCCATGCCGCCTCAACCGCTTCCTGTTCGTCAGGCCAGCATTTTGCTTCCGGCTTCCTTCAGATTTCACCTCACGATGAACACCCTTGCCTTCCGCTAACACTTCCCCTCACCGGGTGTATGGAGGACTTTCACCTCTTAGTCGTTCTTCATCCACCACAGCTAAAGGACAGCGCCAGTCACGGCGCTACGCGCCATGCCCGGCGCACCAAAAAAAAGCCTCCGTTTCCGGAGGCTTCATCAACGTGCTACTGTGGGGTTATCAGCACAGTGGCGTCACCGCAAAGCGCATCCCTTTGGTCAGGATGGTATCCAGATCGCGGGTAACCGTATCCACCAGCTCCGGCACTTTGGTCAGATCCTGCTCCCAGTGGGCGCTGTCGGAAAGTACCGTATCTACCAGTGAGCGCAGCGTTATCTGTTTGTCGCTGTAGCGGCTCCACAGGCTTTCATAACGCTCCAGCCAGTGGGCGTCATCCTGCAGCGGGTAGCTTTCCCCGTTGCGCATCCCGCGATAAAACGCAATCAGCGCCGCCAGGGCAAATGTCAGGCGCTTGGGCAATTGACCGTTCTGGGCCTGATACGCCAGCAGCTGCGGCAGAATACGGGTGCGGTATTTGGTCATGCCGTTCAGGGCGATAGACAGCAGCTGATGGCGGATGTACGGGTTACGGAAACGCCCGGTAACCGCCTGAGCAAAGGAGACCAGCTCATCGTGGGGCAAGTCCAGAACCGGGATAATTTCGTCGCTGATGGCCTGCTCAACAAACGCGCAGATCCGGGTGTCGTTCATCGCCTCGCCCACCGTATCCAGCCCGGCCAGGAAGGCCACCGGCACCAGGGCGGTGTGAGCACCGTTGAGGATCGCCACTTTGCGCGCTTTATAAGGCTTGATGTCGTCAACAATCAGCACATTCAGCGCCAGCTTATCAAGGCGCAGCTCCTGAGCCAGGGATTTTGGTCCCTGAATCACAAACAGATAAAAATGCTCCGCCGTATCCAGGAAGCTGTCGCGGTAGCCCAGGCTCTCTTCCAGGGCGGCGGCTTCATCACGCGGGTAACCGGTAACGATACGGTCAACCAGGGTTGAACAGAAGGTATTGGCGTCATTCAGCCAGCGGCTGAAGGCTTCCGGCAGGGCCCACTCCCGGGCGTAGCGCAGCACCAGCTCACGCAGCGCCTCGCCGTTATAATCGATAAGCTCGCAAGGGATAATAATCAGCCCCTTGTCTGCCGCGCCGTTAAAGTGGCTGAAGCGTTCAAACAGCAGGCGGGTCAGCTTGGCCGGGTAGCTGACGGCCGGGGCATCATCAAATTTATCCCCCGCGTGGTAGGCGATACCCGCTTCCGTGGTATTTGAGAAGATAAAACGTAGCGCCGGGTTATGGGCCAGTTTGAGGTAGTCGTCGTACTGCTTATAGATATTGATTTCGCGGTTCACGGAGCGGATCAGGCGTGATTCACTCACCGCCTGGCCTTCATCATTCAGGCCGCGAATAATGGTGGTGTACAGACCATCCTGGGTGTCCAGAGACGGCGGAAAATCCGTATCAATCGGGCGCACAATAGTGATACCGGCGTTCAGGTCGGTATGTTCGTTCAGCAGATCGATCTGCCAGTCAACAAACGCGCGTAAAAAGTTGCCTTCACCGAACTGAACAATACGGTCCGGATACTGCGCGCCAGGGAAGTCATTACGATTAAGCTGTTTCACAGGTGGGGGATCCTTTGAAAAGAGGCGGGGTGAATATCACCGCGCCAGCGTTGCCATAAATTATTACAGGGTTTATCGCTCAGGCAGGGGAAAGAGTGGTGAAGCAGAACATTAGATTGTGAGTGGATGCAAAAAATTTGGTACTTAACTGGTATTTAACTGGCGAAGCGCCCACAATAGCCCCATGAGCCGACCACGACATCTGCGCACCAGTGTCATCAACCAGTTTCTGGACAGCATTGCCCGCGGGCATCTGACCTCGCCCCTGCCGTCCCAGAACGCGCTGGCCGAGGCGTTCAGCATCAGCCGTACAACGGTGCGCCATATTCTTGAACATCTGGTAGAGCAGCAGATCCTGCGCCGCCAGGGGCGCCAGTATATTATCTGCGCTACCCCCCACATACACAGCCAGACCGCCATTCAGGCCCTCCCCCACGAGGAGCAGTATCAGCACGTTGAGCAGGCGTTTTACGGAATGATAAACCAGCGCAAACTGCGCCCCGGCCAGCACTTCACCGAGCTGGAGCTTGCCCGGGAAACCGGTGCCGCCCCCCAGGTGGTGCGCGAATTTCTGCTGCGTTTTAGCCGCTATTCGCTGACAGAGAGCGAAGCGCGCGGCAGCTGGCGGATGAAAACCTTTGAAAGCGACTGGGCCGGGCAACTGTTTGAGCTGCGCGAGCTGCTGGAGACCCACGCACTGGCAAAATTTATGGCACTGCCCGGCGACGATCCGCGCTGGCTTCAGGCCCGGGATTTACTGGCCCGCCACCGCCAGTTGCGCAACACCATCGGCGGTGACTTCCGGCTGTTCGCCGGGCTGGACAGGGAATTCCACGCCCTGCTGCTTTCCGCCTCGCAGAATATCTTCTTTGACCAGTCGCTGGAGATTATTTCGGTGATTTTTCACTTCCACTACCAGTGGGATGAGCGGGATCTGCAACAGCGGAATATCGTCTCAGTGGACCAGCATATGATGATCCTGAGCGCCATGTTAGCCGGGCAGCGCGAGCGGGCCGCCGCCCTGCTGCACAGCCACCTGGATACGGCAAAACAGGCCATGATCCAGGCGCTGGCCGCCAGCGCACAGTAGCAGGTTACTGGCTCAGCTGTCCGGCTATCGTGTCCAGCAGCCGGTAGCGGTTACGGTATTCGGCACGTTTTTTACTGGCGATATCTTCCATGGCTTTGCGCGGCTGGCTGAGCGGCAACTGGTAATAATAGCGGTGTACCGCCACCCCGTTAATTGACGCCCAGAAGGCGTCATAGCTGGCAAAAAACTTGCGCCCCTTACTGAACCGGTAGCGCAGCGCGCGGAAAATATGGCCCCTGTCGTTCACCGCGTAAATGCGCGCAATCCCCTCGCGACACGCCAGCAGCCCCAGCGCTTCCACCAGGAGCCGCTTGGGGAACAGCCCGTAGCAGGCCCGGGTAGCCTGCCGGATGGCCTCATGGGGCACGGTTTTCTTCGCCCCCTGCAATCCGCCAATTTTCACCACCGCTTCACCGCGCTCTTCCACCACGCTGAATGTCAGGGTCGCCAGGACGACGTCATCACAATAGCACCACAGGGTGCTTTCCCCTTCCCGCTGCGCCCCGGTGGCGGCAGAGGCGCAAATCCGCAGCCGGGTGCCGTTTTTTACCTCTGTCGCCACCAGGGTTTGCACTTCTGCGGCCATCAGCGCCTGGCGGATGCGCGGGCTACAGGTGCGGGTCACCCAGCGGTAGTGGCTGACTATCGCCCGGGCGCGCGCCATTGCAGAGAGGCCGCGGTGTAAATACTGGCGGTGAATTTTCCCCGGCAGGCTGGACTGAGCATGCAGCATGGCGGGAAACCAGGGCTCGCACGCGATCCCCACCATCAGATAACGGGTGGCGGGCCAGTAAAGTGCCGAGCGGCACAGGTATTTCATCCGGTAGCCGCGCCGCTGCCACACGGAGCCCGGGCGCAGAACGCCGCTAATCAGTGCGCTAATCACCTGGTTTGCGGAAGATGGCGGACAGGCAGGATGGTGATGTTCAGTCAGAGACATGGTAACTTCCCGGCACAAGATAGGATCCGGGAAGCATAAGATCGGTAAAATATACCGTTATACAACAGGAATGATACCTGTTACGGGAATCTGCAACAGATAATCAACAGCCAGGAAAATTATCAGCCATTCATCTCCCGCACCAGCCACTGGAAAATCACCCCCACCACATAGGCCTGCTGCTCCTGGCTCAGGGGCACCCCGGCCGGGATCCCGTGCCACTTCGCCAGGCAGCCGCGACAGCAGGTCGCCGTGGCGTGCTGGGCAATAAACACCGGGTGGCCGCGCATCGGGGTTTGTTTACCGTCGTTCGCAGGCTCCTGCGGGGCCAGGCGCCGGGCGATAAAATCAGCCGCGTGGCGCTGGATAGTCTCTGCGCCTTTGTCCAGACAATACTGGCGCTCGCTGGCGCCAAGGTGAAAGCGGCTGCGAAAGCGGGACTGTTGCAGCCGCCGGAATAGCTGTTCGGTATTCGGTGTCATGGTACTTCCTCATCAGCCTGTGGCTGGTCATGCTCCTTATTGTGACAGTGTCACACGACAGTATACGCCGCCGGGGCGTATTCGTCAGAAAATCGAGCGCCCCATCTCCCGGGCGAGGATCTCCAGCGCCGCCGTTCCCGCCAGGGAGTTACCGGCCTCATCCAGGCCCGGGCTCCATACGGCAATGCTCATTTCGTGGGGCACAATCGCGATAATCCCCCCGCCAACGCCGGATTTGCCCGGCATCCCGACCCGCCAGGCGAACTCGCCCGAACTCTGATACATGCCGCTGGTTACCATCAGGGCGTTGATCTGGCGGGTATGCTGTGCCGAAATCAGGCCATCAGGCAGGTGAGCCGCCCGCCCCTGATTAGCCAGAAACAGAAAACAGCGCGCCAGCTCCACACAGTTCATCTCCAGGGCGCAGTAGTGGAAATAGTTCTTCAGCACCGGGATCACATCATTATGGAAATTGCCGAATGAGCGCATCAGATACGCGATGGCCGCATTACGATCTGAGTGGTCGAACTCTGAGCGGGCAACAAGGGTGTTGTAGTGCAGATCCGGCGCACCGGCCAGCTGGCGCACCACTTCCAGCATGCGCTGGCGCGGGGCACTCAGGCGGGACTGCAGCATATCGCACACCACCAGCGCCCCGGCGTTGATAAACGGGTTGCGGGGTTTGCCTTTTTCCAGCTCCAGCTGCAGCAGTGAGTTAAACGGCTGCCCGGAGGGATCTTTCCCCACCCGCTGCCAGATCTCATGCTCTTCATACAGGCCCATCGCCAGGACCAGGCTCAGCACCTTGGAGATGGACTGAATAGTAAAGCGCTCCCCGGCGTCACCCGCCTGAAAGTGCTGGCCGTCTACGGTGCTGATGGCAATCCCCAGTTTTTCAGCAGGAACGCAGGCCAGAGCGGGAATATAGTCCGCCACCTGCCCCTGCGCGGTCAGCGGGCGTACCCGCTCAAGAATGGATGCCAGTAATGCGTCTGTTAATACCTTTGCCACCCGGTGTTCCTTGTATCTGCGCCTGTGCGGGGCGCAGTATACCAGCGCGGGTGGCTCAGGTAACCTGCCTTAGCGCCGCTTAGTGCCGGTCGCGCCAGACGGTCTGAATATTACAGAACTCATACAGGCCAAAGTGCGACAGCTCGCGACCAAAGCCGCTCTTCTTCACGCCGCCAAACGCCACCCGCGGGTCGCTTGCGCTGTAACCATTAATAAAGACCCCGCCGCACTCCAGGCGCGCGGCCATATCCAGCGCCCGGGCTTCATCGGCACTATAAATAGTGGCGCTGAGGCCAAAATCGCTGTCATTGGCAATCTCCAGGGCGTGCTCCGGGCTGTTTGCCACGCAGATTGCCGCCACCGGCCCGAACAGCTCCTGGCGAAAGGCGGTCATTTCCGGGGTGACATCACCCAGCACCGTCGGGGCATAGTAGTTGCCCGGCCCGGCGATTTTTTCGCCCCCCAGCAGCAGGGTTGCCCCCTGGGCCAGGGTGGACTGTACCTGGGCGTGCAGCTCGTCGCGTAAGTCGTAGCGCGCCATCGGGCCGACGTCATTGCCCTCGTCGCGCGGGTCGCCGCATTTCAGCGCCTGGGTGGCGGCCACAAAACGGCGGGTGAACTCGCCAATCACCCCCTGCTCCACAATAAACCGCTTGGCCGCCGCGCACACCTGGCCGCTGTTCTGAAAGCGCCCGGCAACGGCTGCGGCAACGGCCCCATCGAGATCCGCATCGTTAAGCACAATAAAGGCATCCGATCCGCCAAGTTCCAGCACGCATTTTTTCAGGGCGGCACCGGCCTGGGCGCCAATGGCCGCACCGGCGCGGACACTGCCGGTAACCGCGACAGCGGCAATACGCGGGTCGCTAATCATCTGGCTGACCCCCTCAACGGTGGCATTCACCGACACCAGCAGCCCGGCGGGGAAACCGGCGGCCCGGGCCAGGGTCTCAATCAACTGGGCGCTGCCCATCACATTCGGGGCATGTTTGAGCACATAGCTGTTTCCGGCCAGCAGCATGGGTACAGCACCGCGCAGTACCTGCCACAGGGGGAAGTTCCACGGCATCACCGCAAGAATGGGCCCCAGCGGGCGAAATTCGGTGGTGGCTTTGTTGTCCGGCACCTGAGTCGGCTGCCCGGCCAGCATTGCCGGGCCGTGCTCAGCATACCAGCGGCACAACCCGGCGCTTTTATCCACTTCCGCCCGGGCCTGGCGAATGGGTTTGCCCATTTCGCGGGTCATCAGTTGGGCTATCTGCTCTTTGTTCTGATCCAGTTGTTCTGCAAGCGCCACCAGACAAGCCGCGCGCCGGGCAACCGTCTGGCCGCGCCAGCCCTGCCAGGCCTTGTGGTTAGCGGCTAACGCCGCATCGACCTGGGCCGGGGTGAACCAGGGGTACGCCGCCACAACGGTGCCGTCGATGGGGCTGGTGGAAATAGCATGTGTATCGGGTGTCCAGGTCATGATCTGTTCCTGCGTGTGGTGGAGAGTGCATTCACCATAGCGTCGTGCTACTTTCATGGAAACTGAATAATATTAAGCATCACATTCACGAAGAGAGAACACTATGGACTTCACCCAGCTGGAGATGTTCACCGCCGTGGCGGAAACCGGCAGTATCAGCGCAGCCGCCCGCCAGGTACACCGGGTGCCCTCTAACCTGACCACCCGTATTCGCCAGCTGGAAGAGGAGCTGGGCAAGGATCTGTTTATCCGCGAGAGCCAGCGCCTGCGCCTCTCCCCGGACGGCCATAACTTTCTGGTCTACAGCCGCCAGATCCTCGCCCTGGCGGCGGAGGCCCGGCGGGTCCTCTCCGGGGATGAAACCAAAGGGGCCCTGACCCTGGGCTCCCTTGAGAGCACGGCGGCGGTGCGCATTCCGTCGATTCTGGCCCGTTTTAACCAGCGCTACAGCGGGATCCAGCTGGATCTGGCTACCGGCTCTTCCGGCACCATGCTGGAGGGGGTGCTGGAAGGCACCCTCGGTGCCGCCTTTGTGGACGGGCCGGTACTGCACCCGGCCCTGGAGGGGGTGCCGGTCTTTGATGAAGAGATGATGCTGATTGCCCCGGCCTCCCACGCGCCGGTGAGCCGGGCCCGGGATGTCAGCGGTGCCAGCCTGTATGCCTTTCGCTCCAACTGCTCTTACCGCCGCCATTTTGAGAGCTGGTTTCTGGCAGACCAGGCCCTGCCCGGTAAAATCCATGAAATGGAGTCCTACCACGGTATGCTCGCCTGTGTGATCGCCGGGGCCGGGCTGGCGATGATGCCGCGCAGTATGCTGGAGAGTATGCCCGGCAGCCACCAGGTCAGCGCCTGGCCCCTGGCGGAGCCCTGGCGCTGGCTGACCACCTGGCTTATCTGGCGGCGCGGCGCACGCACCCCGCAGCTGGACGCCCTGATTGAGCTGTTACCCCGGGACGCCACACAGGGCTCCCGGCAGTAAAGTGAGATTCAGATCACAATTTAATTTGTATCCCGCCGGATCCGGCTTTAAGATCGACGCTGTTTTCTTTCCTCTGGACGCGCGACTTTCTTATGGCTCCGACTCCGAACCCTGTTTCCCGAAAAATGGCCTGGCTGCGGGTGGTTACCCTGGCCGTAGCCGCCTTTATTTTCAATACCACTGAGTTTGTCCCGGTGGGGCTGCTTTCAGATATTGCCGCCAGCTTTCAGATGGCGACCCCCCAGGCCGGGATCATGCTGACCATCTACGCCTGGGTGGTGGCGCTCACCTCGCTGCCGTTTATGTTGCTCACCAGCCAGGTAGAGCGCCGCCGGTTGCTGATCGCTATCTTTATTGTCTTTATTGCCAGCCATATGCTCTCCTGGCTGGCGTGGAATTTTGTGGTGCTGATTATCAGCCGTATCGGTATCGCCTTCGCCCACGCGATTTTCTGGTCGATAACCGCCTCTCTGGCTATCCGCATGGCCCCGCACGGTAAACGCGCCCAGGCCCTGAGCCTGATAGCCACCGGTAGCGCCCTGGCGATGGTGCTGGGGCTGCCCCTGGGGCGGATGATCGGCCAGTATTTTGGCTGGCGCGATACCTTTTTGATTATTGGCCTGGTGGCCTTTCTGACGCTGCTGTGCGTCATTAAACTGCTGCCTCCGTTGCCCAGCGAGCACTCCGGCTCACTCAAAAGCCTGCCGGTGCTGTTCCGCCGCCCGGCGCTGGTCAGTATCTATATTCTCACCGTGGTGGTGGTGACCGCCCATTACACCGCCTACAGCTATATTGAGCCGTTTGTGATTAATATTGCCGGTCAGAGCGCCGGCACCGCCACCCTGCTGCTGCTGGTGCTGGGCGGGGCCGGTATCATCGGCAGCCTGATTTTCAGTAAGCTCGGTAACCTGCACGCCTCGGGCCTGGTCAGCACCGCCATTGGCCTGCTGACCTTATGCCTGTTACTGCTGCTGCCGCTGAGTGACAGCGTCACTCACATGGTGGTGCTCTGCCTGTTCTGGGGAATGGCCATGATGATCATCAGCCTGTGTATGCAGGTAAAAGTGCTGGCCCTCGCCCCGGATGCGACCGACGTAGCCATGGCGCTGTTTTCCGGTATTTTTAATATTGGTATCGGCGCCGGGGCACTGGTGGGGAACCAGATAAGCCTGCACCTCTCTATGGCGTGGATTGGCTATACGGGCGCCCTTCCGGCTGTTGCGGCGCTGATCTGGTCGGTGGTGATTTTCCGCCGCTGGCCTGCCCCGGCCATAGAGCAGTCACCGGCAAAATAATCTTCCGTTACCGGGCCTGTGCCCGGTATTTTTTATCAGTCCGGGATTCATCAGCTACACTTGAGCAAGCAGTACACAAAATAGTCACAATTTGGTTAATTTTTGTCAGTGTTACTGAATTGATCTTACCTTCGAATGAAAGATGACATCGGGCGACATTTCAGTGACGTGATTGTAATTAGCTGTTAGTAAAAGAGTTATGAAATCACGCCACGATAATTCACCAGATAGCATTGGCAAAAAGTGTGATCTTCTTCAATTATTGGATTGACTTATATTTAACAGGCCAATAATATCTGCCGTGATTATCTAATTGCCTGGGCAAATACATTGAAACATACCCGAGACCTGTTCAACGAGATGATCCCGCTGGGCCGCCTGATTGTACTGGTTAACCAGAAAAAGGATCGCTTGCTGAGCGAGCACCTGTCATCGCTGGATATTACGGCGTCGCAGTTTCGGGTGTTATGTGCAGTTCAGTGTGAGGAGTCAGTCTCCCCCCGGGAGCTGAGTAAGATCCTGTCAGTAGATTTAGGCGCACTCACCCGCATGCTTACCCGTCTTGCCTGTAAAGGCTGGCTGGAACGATTGCCTAATCCCGCCGATAAACGGGGGGTTTTATTGCGTCTGACGCCGCAGGGTAACGCAATGTGTGAGACGTGCCGTAATTTAGTCGGCCCGGATCTGCACCAGGAATTAACCAAGAATCTAACGGCGCAGGAAGTGGCAACACTTGAATACCTGATGAAAAAGGTCATTGCCGAAGAAACACAAGAGACACGATAGAGAGGTGAGACGATGTCCAGACGTAATAATGATGCCGTAACGGTGCATTGCATTTTAGACTGGATAGAGGACAACCTGGAATCACCACTTTCCCTTGATGTGGTGTCCCAGCGTTCCGGCTACTCTAAGTGGCACTTGCAACGGATGTTCAAAAAAGAGACAGGACACTCTCTGGGTCAGTATATTCGCAACCGCAAACTGACTGAAATTGCCATGAAGCTGAAAGACAGCAATGAGCCGATCCTTTATCTGGCAGAGCGCTACGGGTTTGAATCCCAGCAAACGCTGACCCGTACGTTTAAAAACTACTTTTCCGTACCGCCCCATAAATACCGCATAACCAATATGCACGGTGAGACGAAGTTTTTGCACCCCCTTAACCACTGAGGTTAACCGGGTAGCACTGGCAGTATGGTGAATAATTACGAGGTTTATATGCGGCATCTGCTCTGTGTGGTGGCAACTGCGGCGGTACTGGTTTCCGGCCAGGTCTGCGCGGATCAGCCAGAAGATCTGACCTGGCAGCCCCCGGTACGTGGCGGAATGCTGCTGCCCTCCGTTGACAGCTGGCGCGCTGTTGATTTGAACGCCACGGAAAACCGGGCGGATAAATCCGACGCGCTGGGTGTGCCCTACTATCACCAGGGCACGACCCGCTAAACCAGACGGCCCGCTTGCCTGTGCAGCGGGCCGTTGTTATTCCGCCGGGGGTCAGTGTGGTGTGCTGCGCACCGGTGCCCGGCGGCGAAAGCCAAACACGTTAATATACAGCCCCGCCATAATCAGCAGCGCACCGCCCGCCTGCAGCAGAGACAAACTCTCCCCGAGAAACAGCATCGCGCTCGCCAGCCCGAACACCGGCACCAGCAGCGACAGCGGCGCAACCCGCCAGGTTTCATAACGCCCCAGTAATGTGCCCCAGATACCGTAACCGAGAATGGTAGAGATAAACGCCAGATACAGCAGCGCCAGCAAGGTTGTGAGGTCAATATGGCGCAGGCTGGCAAGGATCACCGCCGGGCCGTCCAGCAGTGCGCTGACAGCGAAAAACGGCACAATCGGGATCAGGGCACTCCATACCACAATCGCCATCACATCCGGCTGCGGGCTCAGCTGCATGATTTTTTTATTAAAGATATTGCCCGAAGCCCAGCACAGGGCCCCGGCCAGGGTCAGCACAAAGCCCGCCAGCGAGGCGCCGCTCCCGGAGGGGCTCCCTTCGATCAACACCAGCAACCCAAAGATAGCCAGCGTGATCCCGATACCCTGCTTCACCTGTAGCCGCTCATGGAAAATAAACGCGCCCAGCACAATGGTGAAAAACGCCTGCGCCTGGAGCACCAGAGAGGCAAGCCCCGCAGGCATGCCGAATTTGATGGCGCTGAACAGAAAAGCAAACTGACCAAAGCTGATGGTCAGCCCGTAGCCCAGCAGCAGGCGCAGGGGCACTTTAGGGGGGCGGACAAACAACAGCGCCGGGAAGGCCACCAGCAAAAAGCGCAGCCCCGCCAGCACCAGTGGCGGCATCTGGTGCAGCCCGATTTTGATAACCACAAAATTAATGCCCCACACAATCACGACCAGCAGCGCCAGCAGTCCGTCTTTTCTTGTCATTTTTGCCCCGCCATCATCATTTAATTAACATTTTATTTTCACTCACATTACACTTGCGCCCGGTGAATTACCATGCGGGCGTGGGGCCGGTTCAGCTGGTGGATAAACACACAATAGTGACACTGTTTGTCGGGTTGACTGCCCGCCGGCACAGGCGTTTAATGCTCGTCCCTTTGATGTTGTCTGTATTTTCATGATTATTCGTCCTCACCAGCACTGGTTTAGCCGCTTATTCGTCTGGCACGGTTCAGTGTTGTCTAAAATTGCCTCACGTTTGTTACTTAATTTTCTGCTGTCGGTGGTGGTTATTTTTTGTCTGCCCTGGTACGACACCCTGGGGATCCGCCTGTCTATGGCGCCGTTCAGCATCCTGGGGGTGGCTATCGCTATCTTCCTCGGGTTTCGCAATAACGCCTGCTACGCCCGGTTTAATGAGGCCCGCCACCTGTGGGGCACCCTGCTGATAAGCCACCGCTCGCTGACCCGTGGCCTGAAAACCGTGCTGACCGACCGGCCGCGCCAAATCCGCCAGATAATTGACCTGCAGATAGCCTGGGCCAATGCCCTGCGCGTGACCCTGCGCCAGCAGCCGCTCAGCCCGGTGCTGGCGACCCTGCCGGAGAGCGTATCCACCCAGCTGGCCCGCTACCAGAACCCCTGCAACGGCCTCCTGATGCTGATGGCCCAGTGGCTGGCCGAACAGCAGCGCAGCGGCGCGCTGTCGGATATTATCTACACCCGCTTTGAGCAGCATCTTACCGATCTGGCCGGGATCCAGGCCGGGTGTGAGCGTATCGCCAATACGCCGCTGCCCTTTGCCTATTCGCTGATCCTGCATCGCACGGTATATACCTTCTGCGCCCTGCTGCCTTTCGCCTTAGTGAACGATTTGCTGTATATGACGCCGCTGATTTCGGTATTTATCTCATACACCTTTGTGGCGCTGGACGCACTGGCCGAAGAGCTGGAAGATCCCTTTGGCATGGAGGATAACGACCTCGCCCTGACCGCCATGTGTACCAGCCTTGAGATCGATCTGCGGGAAATGGATGAAGATGACAATAAGCCCGCCAGGCTACGTCCGGACAGTCATTACCGGCTGAGCTGACGGGCAACGGCCACTTACAGGGCGCCGAGGAAATCCTGCTTACCAATCGGCACGCCCTGCTGGCGCAGAATGTCGTAGGCGGTGGTCATATGGAAGTAGAAATTCGGCACCACAAAGCGGTACAGGTAATGCTTCGCCGTGAAGTGCAGCTCCCGGGAGCGGGCTTTAATCACCACCGGCATCTCGTCGTCTGTGGTGTACTGCCCGGGGGAAATACCGGTAATAAAGGCGATGGTGTTATCCAGCCGCTGGCGCAGTTCGCCAAAGCTGGTTTCATCATCGGCCATGACGGGTGCCTCTACGCCTGCCAGGCGGGCCACCGCCCCTTTTGAGATATCGCTGGTCATCTGAATCTGGCGCACCAGCGGAAACATATCCGCCACCAGGCGGGTTTGCAGCAGTACCTGCGGCTCAACGCCCTTCTCACCGGCCCAGGCTTCTGCCTTCTCCAGAATAGCCGACAGACTTTTCAGACCATTTACCAGTTGCCCGGCGGTATCAACATACAATTGTTGCGACACAGTTCACCTCACACGGTTAGATATCCCCCGGCGCTAACATGCACCGGGGGGCTAAAGCATTTATTATATACGGCCATAAAACAGGCTTTGCTATACTCATCAATATTCAGGTATATAACATTCATCCGGGATGAATAAAAAAGCACGCCCGACAGGAAAGTGAGTTATTTGTTTTTATTAAGAAAAAATCAATAGCCCTCCGGTTCAGAATTATCCTGAATTTCAGATAAATTATTTTTCCAACCCCTGCTTGCCGCTTTGCTATGACGGCGGTAAGCCCTTCACTTGCAAAGGTGGTGATATGTCTGACCTTATCCTCCTCGTTCTGGCCATCGCGCTCTCCGTTGTCTTCGTTATGGGGCTGATCTCGTTTATTAAAGACAGAAAAAAAGCGCGCGTGCTTTTCAGCCGCCACAAATAGCGCATTTTATTTCCGGGCAATTCACCGCATGGCCCCTGCTGCTGCGGGCCTGCACATCCGGCAGACAAAAAAAACCGCCAGTATGAGGACCGGCGGTGAATTGCATGGATTATGTTGGCTATATAGTTATGGCTGTGTACCATCCTGATACTCAGCACTTCCCGGGTATGCTATCCCCGGCTTCGTCAACAAAACATCAACCTACGGCATTAAGAGCACCGGGCCCGCTAATCATTTGCCCACCCCCGCGCCATATATTTATGTCTCTGTCACACCCGTTGCGGAAAATATTATATTACAATATTGCCCACAGCAGCCGCTGCATGCTATTTCCCCGGAGTGCCAGGTGGCCAGACAGTCAAAATATAAATTAAATCAGTTCCTGATATCCTGCGGTGTGGTGGTGCTGACATCATCCTTTCTGATCCATTTTCTGGTTCAGGAACACGATGCCATGAAAAAATATCTGTCCTATATTGTGGAAAATGGCGCCACATCCATTCTGTATGAGAAGTTTATTAATCAGAACCAGTCGATGGCATTAATGCATGCCTTTTCTGAGCAGCGGGTGAATCCGCCACTTTCCCCGGCCCGGTTGCACCAGTTAACCGCACAGATTGAGCGCACCGGTAATGTGCTGGGCATCAATCTGCACGGAAAACCCGCCAGCACGCTGCTGCATGGCAGCCTGCAGACCCGGAACCAGAACACGGATGCCTGGGGGCCGGATATTCTGATTATGCAAAAATATGATGCCGAAGTGACCGAGCAGCGCCACCCCTATGGCCTTGATCCGCGGCGCATTATCACCGGGCATAAAAAGAACTATTACATTGATTTTATTTATAATTATGTCTATTTCTACCATTTACTGGATGTGGATAATTTCCGCTTCAGCGCCTGGCGGTTACTTGAGGATAACCCTTTTCAGATATCACCGGCGGCCAGGAAAGCACTCGTCAGCAGTGACACTGTCACGACAAATATCTATATCGACCACAATACCCACAGCCCGGTTATCTCGCTGCTGACCCCGGTCTTTACCGGCGGAGTGCTGCGCGGAGTGGTGGCGATTGATTTTAATCGCGCTACCCTGAATCAGATGTTCTACACCCAGGACCGCCCCCGCCTGTGGCACTACCTCGGGCTGAGCATTACCGACAATACCAACCAGCTCACCATTGAGGTACAGCGCCCTCAGCGGCATCTGTTCAGCTATGCCAGTTACCGCCAGGCCCTCTCCCCGGATATCAATGTCGCCCTGAATATTGATTTCACCTACTTTATTCTGAGCAGCTATCCGCTGTTTTTGCCGTATATTTTCGCCACGCTGCTGCTGCTCTATCTGGTGCGTAACCACTTTCGCCGCCATATCCGGCTCAGTAAAGAGAATATCACCGACAGTATGACCGGCCTGTATAACCGGAAAATCCTCTCCCGGGAGCTGGAAAACCATCTGCAACAGCTGGTCAGACGCCGTATCGGCGTGACGTTTGTGGCCCTCGATCTCGACGGGCTGAAACACATTAATGATACCCGGGGACACAAAGCCGGGGATCAGGCCATTGTGCTGCTGGCGCGGGCAATTCACGCCTCGCTGAGAAAAAGCGACTACGGGGTGCGCCTGGGGGGCGATGAGTTCTGCCTGATTCTGGTCAATTACGGTGACAGCAATATTGCGGCCTTACTGGCGCGCATCAGAAGCACGCTGCAACAGACAGACTCCCGGGGCCTGGTCCGGTTCTCGGCGGGCAGCTACCACATGCAGGATAACGACACCCTGGATCACGCCTGCCATGCGGCGGATCTGCGGCTGTATACCGATAAACAGGCCCGCAAGCAGCAGGCCGCTCAGCGTAGCTGACTGTCTTTGGAGCCCCGGCGGTTATAGCCGGAAAACGCGGTGGCTTTCTGATCCTCCGCCGCCTGGCACTGCACGCAGCGGCGCACGCCGGGGATCGCTTTGCGCCGCCCCGGCGGGATTGGCGCATCGCAGAGTTCACAAAACGCCAGGCTTTCCCCGGCGGGGAGCGCACTGCGGGCACGGGCGATGCCGTCCTCTATGGTGCTGTTGATTTGATCCTGTTCGGCGCCGTCTCCGGCCCATCCGACAGCCATATAAAACCTCCTGCAACCGGTGTGGTGTTGTCTATGATTATAGCGCGCCGTTTACGCCGGTCGCGCTGGTTGGTTTCATCATACAATTTGGTAAATTTTGATCTGGATTAACGTTTTGTCGCGCCCGGCTTCTAGAATGGCTGACGTCTGAAGCATGCATCAATTTCAGAGGAGAAGCACAATGATGACTTATGATCGTAACCACAATCCTATCACCGTCGGCAGCCGCGTCATGATTAACGGCACCGGGAAAACCGGCGTCATTAAAGCCATTGATGGCCAGGGGCTGGACGCCATCCGCCTGCGTCGTGACAAAACCGTAGAAGTGGAAGGCGTTGCCGGGCGCATTGAGCCTGTAGAGCTTATTCGCCTCGGCTTCCATTAATTGTGGTCGCTGAATGCCGCGCAAGCGGCATTCTGACTCAGCAGTGAGCCTTCCTTTCGTTATCGCGGTTTTGTTTTCTGCCAGAAAAAACGGCCACCCGTGGCGACCGTTTTACTTATCTCGCTTCCGGTGTTACCGGCAGCCATCAAATGAGAGGGGATCAGTGAACGCCGTATTCGCTGGCAAAAGAGATCTCTTCACGAAGCTCCACATGGGTCAATTCCAGCAGATCCGCAAATTCCAGCTCCAGCTGGCGCAGACGGTTCAGGAATTGTGCCGGAGTGAGTTCTTCTGCTTCCCGACGCAGGTACTCGATAGCGAGTAATGCCGGGTCTAGCTCAGTGTTCATAATCATCCTCTATTGTTGGTTCGTTTCTCAGTATTATAGCGCGTTCGTTCTGAACAAAAAACAGGCAAAATAAAGATAAATAATATTGTCTGTTTCCGGCCGGTTTACGCCTTCGCTTACAGTCAGTTGTGCCAGCGGGCCCAGCACATGATCAGCACCAGCGCCGCAGCACACCAGCAAACGACCGCAGAAAACAGCGCCAGCGGAACCCGCATGATGGCGCTGAAGTACCATAAACTGCCGAGATAAATCATATACGGGATCACCGCCCACAGGCCGAAGATAATCGTGGCGCGCAGCGCCTCAACGCCCCGGCCGCTGGCAACAATATAGTGGGCAATCAGGGCAAAGGTGGGAAACAGCGGCACCAGCCCGGCAAGATAATAATTCCGGGTTTTCGACAAAACCCCGATCAACACCACCACCACGGCCCCAATGACCGCTTTGATCAACAATCCCATGGAATGCTCTCTGTACCGCTGCCTGAAAAGGAAAAGAAAATCGGGGAGCCACATAGTGGCAGTCAGTCCGGGACAATTCAAGCAGGGCGAAGCCCGGCACGCACAAAACACGCGTTAAAAACCGCATTCCGGCAAACAATTCATTTGATGTCCTATTTACACAGGATTCACACGCTGATTTAAAGTTGCCCAAAATGCATCTGAAACAGCGTTTTTATTTTCAATCCGCCCTCAATATGGCCTATAATGGCCGCCTGTCTCAACTTGAATGGTTTCAGCATCTTGATTCGACGCGTCCAACACACTGAATCTGCCCTACCCCGGCTGGCTGAGCCGCAAGCACACTTTATTCTGCACGCTTTTTTTCTGTCACCTATTCTTAGGCGTGTGGCAAACCGCTTTCGCACTACCTTATTACACTCTGTAGGCTGCTGTACCGGCCACAGGGAAAACGTATCTGAATCCTCCTCAACTTAAGATTAAGACTGTCATGAAAAAGACCAAAATTGTTTGTACTATCGGCCCGAAAACTGAATCTGAAGAGATGCTCAACAAGATGCTCGACGCGGGCATGAACGTCATGCGTCTGAACTTCTCTCACGGTGATTACGCCGAACACGGTCAGCGCATCCAGAACCTGCGTAATATTATGGCTAAAACCGGCAAAAAAGCGGCTATCCTGCTGGATACCAAAGGCCCGGAAATCCGCACCATCAAACTGGAAGGCGGTAACGACGTTTCCCTGAAAGCCGGCCAGACCTTTACCTTCACTACCGATAAATCCGTTGTTGGTAACAACGAAATCGTCGCGGTAACCTACGAAGGGCTGACCACTGACCTCTCCGTGGGCAACACCGTCCTGGTTGACGATGGCCTGATCGGCATGGAAGTGACCGCAATTGAAGGCAACAAAGTTATCTGTAAAGTGCTGAACAATGGCGACCTGGGTGAGAACAAAGGCGTTAACCTGCCGGGCGTTTCCATCGCGCTGCCGGCACTGGCAGAAAAAGACAAACAGGATCTGATCTTCGGTTGCGAACAGGGCGTGGATTTTGTTGCGGCCTCTTTCATCCGTAAACGTTCTGACGTGGTAGAGATTCGTGAGCACCTGGTGGCCCACGGTGGCGAAAACATCCAGATCATCTCCAAAATTGAAAACCAGGAAGGTCTGAACAACTTCGACGAAATCCTCGAAGCCTCAGACGGTATCATGGTTGCCCGTGGTGACCTGGGGGTAGAGATCCCGGTTGAAGAAGTTATCTTCGCCCAGAAGATGATGATCGAAAAATGCGTCAAAGCCCGCAAAGTGGTTATCACCGCAACCCAGATGCTGGACTCCATGATCAAAAACCCGCGCCCGACCCGTGCCGAAGCCGGTGACGTGGCGAACGCCATCCTCGACGGTACTGACGCCGTTATGCTGTCTGGCGAATCCGCTAAGGGTAAATACCCGCTGGAAGCGGTATCCATCATGGCGACCATCTGTGAGCGTACTGACCGTGTTATGCGCAGCCGTCTGGACGACAACCACGATGGCCGTAAACTGCGCATCACCGAAGCAGTGTGCCTGGGTGCAGTAGAAACGGCAGAAAAACTGGCTGCTCCGCTGATCGTGGTAGCAACCAAAGGCGGTAAATCCGCAAAATCCGTACGTAAATACTTCCCGGATGCCACCATCCTGGCACTGACCACCAACGAGAAGACCGCGCATCAGCTGGTGCTGAGCAAAGGCGTTGTACCGCAGCTGGTTGACGTTATCAGCTCTACCGATGACTTCTACCGTCTGGGTAAAGAACTGGCCGTACAGAGCGGTCTGGCGCAGAAAGGCGACGTGGTTGTGATGGTCTCCGGCGCGCTGGTACCGAGCGGCACCACCAACACCGCTTCCGTACACGTGCTTTAATTAGCCAGAGCAATTATATTCATCATCAGGGCGCCTTTATGGCGCCTTTTTTATTTTCCGTAGCTCGTAATAATAAAAAGATCCAATCGGCTGTTACTATTTAATTCCGTGTTCAAGTAAGAAAAATCCGATGGAACGCGCCTGTTTTTACATGATTTTTTATCATTCAGTGTGAAAGCGACGAATCTTTGAGCGAACGATCAAAATAAGTGCCCAATAGCTAAAAAAAATATTCTCAATATAAAAAAGTTTGTGTAATACTTGTAACGCTACATGGAGATTAACTCAATCTAGAGGGTATTAATAATGAATCGTACTAAACTGGTACTGGGCGCGGTAATCCTGGGTTCTACTCTGCTGGCTGGTTGCTCCAGCAACGCTAAAATCGATCAGCTGTCTTCTGACGTTCAGACTCTGAACGCTAAAGTTGACCAGCTGAGCAACGACGTGAACGCAATGCGTTCTGACGTTCAGGCTGCTAAAGACGACGCTGCTCGTGCTAACCAGCGCCTGGACAACATGGCTACTAAATACCGTAAATAAGTTTTTAGTTACCATGATACAAATGGCGCACAATGTGCGCCATTTTTTTTAGCTCCGCTCCTGCCCCTTTGCTAGCTGTGATCCCTGCCCTGAGTTGTGCTCCGCTGCTCTGTCAGCTCCGAAGTTCTCCTGTGTTTATTTACCGGGCGCACCTCCTGCTTTTTTGCCCCGTCTGCCCCCGTATTGACCTGTACCGGGTATCCGGCCCTGCGGGTGATGGCTTTATCGATAGCGGCCTGATCGCTCAGAGGGTTATCGATAAACTTGCTGGCGGCGCTGGTGAGCGTAATCGGCACCGTTTGCGGGTTTTCCCAGTCGTTGCGTGACAGAGGCTGGTGTACCTCGATATAGCGCTTACCGTCAGGCTCCACACTGTACTTGACCGGCTCATTGACGATTTGTACCCGGGTTCCCCAGGCCACCTGGCTAAACAGGGCTTTGATATCCCCGGCGCGCATCCGCATGCAGCCAGAACTCACCCGCAGACCAACACTGTTACGGGCGTTAGTACCGTGAATCAGATATTCTCCGCCCCCTTTTTCCAGGCGCAGCGCATAGCGGCCCAGCGGGTTATTCGGCCCGGCGGGCACAACGGCCGGTAATTTTATTCCCTGTGCGGCCGACCTGGCACGAATATTTGCGGTGGGTGTCCAGGTAGGATTAGGAATTTTTTGAATAATGCGCGTCACCATTTCTGGTGTTTCCCGCCCCAGCTGGCCGATCCCCAGAGGATAAACTTCTACGTGCTTCCCGCCCGGGGGATAATAATAAAGCCTCAATTCTGCAAGGTTAATTACGATGCCCTCCCGGGGGGTATCCGGCAGTAACATTTGGGAAGGAATTGTCAATTCTGAGCCGGCTTTTGGTAAAAACGGATCTACTGTGTTGTTGGCCTCCAGCAATAATAAAACACCGGTATCAAATTTCTCAGCTATATATTCAAGGTTTTTCTTGTCATCAGGCACAACATATATCTGGTTATGGCCGATTAAACGGCTGCCGGGAGGGGGAAGAGGATAATCAACAGACAGGGCTGCCCGGGGCGCGACAAGCGTGCAGAGCAGGCTAAAAGTAACCACATACGCGCTTTTCATAATGTCGACTCCTGTACCACCGGCATACCATGCCGGAACGCTGAAATAATCAGCGAGGTAAGCAAATACCCCGCAGAACAGGATGTAAGCCGTATAGTTAGTTTAGCTAAGATTAGCCGCTCTGGTGCGGATCGCACGAATCATCGCCTCCAGGCCCTGGGTCCGTGAAGGGGTCAGGTACTGAGTCAGGTGGAGCTTTTCAAACCACGGGCGCACATCAAAGGCCAGAATGTCCGCCGCGGTCATCTGCTGATAGAGAATAAACACCACGGCAATGAGCCCCTTCACCAGCGCCGCGTCGCTGTCGCCCTGTAGCACCACCACCCCGTCGTCCCCCCGGGTCATGGTGATCCACACCTGGCTCTGGCAGCCCTGAATCTGAAAGGCATCCCGGTGGTACTCTGCGGGTAACGGCGCCAGCCGCTGCCCGAGCTCGATGATATATAAGTATTTTTCCTCCTGGTTTGCGCAGCGGGAAAAGTTGCGCACCAGTTTGTCTCTGTCCGGCATTAGCGCCATGCTCTGCTCCCTTCAGGCCAGTAACCGGTGAATGCGCTGCAGACCGGCCACCAGCAGGTCTATTTCAGCCTCAGTGTTATAGATAGCCAGCGAGGCCCGGCACATGGCCGCCACGCCCCAGAACGCCATAAGCGGCATGGCGCAGTGGTGGCCGGTGCGTACGGCAATACCGTAATTATCAAGAAAACTGCCGACATCATAAGCATGATGGCGGCCCAGATTAAAGGCCAGCACCCCGGTGCGCCCGGCCGGCCCGTAGAGGGTCAAATCCGGCACCGCCTGTAGCGCCTCACTGGCGTAGGCCATCAGCGCGGTTTCCCGCGCCTGTATACTGTTCATCCCCAGCGACGCCAGCCAGGTGATGGCCGCCCCCAGGCCAATAATGCCGCCTGTGTGGGGGGTGCCTGCCTCAAAGCGCCAGGGGGCCTCGGCCCAGGTTGTCCCCTGGCTGAGGCTGACGTTTGCTATCATGGCGCCGCCCCCCTGCCAGGGGGGCATTGCATCCAGCAGCGCCTGCCTGGCCCACAGCACGCCAATGCCGGTGGGGGCATACATCTTATGGCCTGAGAAGGCATAAAAATCGCAGCCCAGGGCCTGCACATCCACCGGGTGGTGCATCACGGCCTGGGCCCCGTCGACCAGCACCTTCGCCCCCACCCGGTGGGCCGCCGCCGCCATATCAGCAACCGGGTTGGTCACCCCCAGCACATTGGAGACCTCGGTTATCGCCACAAGTGCGGTGCGGTTATCCAGCAGCTGGTGAAAATGGGCCAGATCCAGCGAGCCATCCGCCAGCAGGTTAATCACCCGCAACTCAGCCCCGGTGCGCTGGCACAGGAGCTGCCAGGGCACGATATTAGAGTGGTGCTCCATCAGGCTGATGACAATGTTATGCTCCGGGCCCACGTTCGCTGACCCCCAGCTGTTCGCCACCAGGTTGATGGCCTCTGTGGTGCCGCGAACAAAAACAATCTCCTGCGGCCCGGCCGCATGGATAAACTGCCCCACCTGCTCACGCACCGCCTCCATACGGCCGGTGGCCTCAGCACTGAGGGTGTGGATCCCGCGATGCACCGCCGCATACCCCTGGCGGTAAAAACCGGCTTCCGCCTCGATCACCGCCTCCGGGCGCTGGGCGCTGGCCGCGCTGTCCAGATACACCAGCGGATGGCCGTTGACCTCCTGGTGAAGGGCCGGAAACTGGCGGCGGATATCTTCAGCTGACAACATCATAGCGACCTCCGGCAAAGCGCGCCGCCACCCGCGCCAGCACCTGGTGGCGCAGCGGCACAATGGTGATGGCCTCTGTCAGCTCCCCGGCAAAGGCGTGGAGGATCATCTCGCGGGCGGCGGTCTCGTCAATCCCCCGGGAGCGCAGATAAAACAGCTGCTCGTCATCCAGCCGCCCGACCGTTGCCCCGTGGCTACATTTCACATCGTCTGCGTAGATCTCCAGCTGCGGTTTGGTGTCCACCTCCGCCAGCCGCCCGAGCAGCAGATTATTGTTGGTCATCTGGCCGTCGGTTTTAATGGCGTGGGGAGCCACAGTGATAAGCCCGTTAAACACCGCCCGGCCTTTATCCCGGACGATAGTTTTATGCAGCTGGCGGCTGTTACAGTAGCCGCGATTGTGGGCAAGCCAGGTGCGGGTATCGCAGACCTCGCTGCCCACCGGCAGCGCCAGGCTATTCAGGCGCAGGGAGATATTTTCGCCATTCAGCTCGCAGCTGGTGTGGTGGCGCAGCACCCCGGCCCCCAGTAAAAAGCTGTTGCTGTGGACCTGTGCATCCCGTTCGATGCGCAGATCATTATGGGCAAAGTGGTAGCTGGCGCCATTTTCAAAGGCCAGTTTGTAGTGCTCCAGCCGGGCGTTCGCCCCCACCTCCATGGTCAGGCGGCCACCGGTAAAGTGCGCCCCCTCGTCCAGGCTCACGAAGTGCTCAATTACCGTGGCACAGGCCCCCGGCGCCAGGGTCAGGTGGTGCCGGTAATGCACGGTATTCAGGCTGTCTGCGGGGGTGCTGTCAGGCAGCCCGCCGCTGCTGATATGCAGCAGCACCAGCGGCCGCTCAGGGCAGGCTCCGGGGGCCAGCTGAATATGGGTCACGCTGGCAGAGAGGCTTTCCGTGAGGTGCAAAAACACCTCCGGGTGCACCGGCTCCGGCAGCCCTTCCCGCTGGTTATCCACCGCAATCTGATACCCGGAATCCTGCCAGGCATCGCTCAGTTGCGGGCTGAAGATCCCGTCCACAAACACCAGGTACAGCGCCTCTGGCACCAGCTTCAGGGCCGCACACTGCCCGGGGCTCACGGCGGCCGGGGCGGCCATCATAAACCCGTGGCCCAGCAGCTTATCGAGCCGGGTGTATTTCCACTCTTCGTCTTTGCTGGTGGGCAGGCCCGCGCGCAGCAGCTGGTTCAGGTGCCGGGTGGCATATTCACTGCGCGCCGGGGCCTGGTGTTCAAACAGCCGGTGCCACTGCTGCAGCGCACCGCTGCCATTACTGTTCGGTAAGCCAGCCATATCCCTGCTCCTCCAGCTGTTTTGCAAGGCCAAAATCCCCGGATTTCACAATCCGCCCCTGGTAGAGCACATGCACGTAATCCGGGTGGATATAGTCCAGGATCCGCTGGTAGTGGGTGACGATAATAAATGACCGTTTGCCGTCCCGCAGCGCATTCACCCCCTGGGCGACGATTTTTAGCGCGTCGATATCCAGCCCGGAGTCCGACTCATCAAGAATGCACAGCTCCGGCTCCAGCACGGCCATTTGCAGGATGTCATTGCGTTTTTTCTCCCCGCCGGAGAAGCCCACATTCACCGAACGGCTGAGTAAATCCTCCGGCATATGCAGCAGTTTGATTTTCTCTTCAATAATGTCCTGAAAATCAAACCGGTCCAGGGCCGGCTGGCCCCGGTACTCGCGCACCGCATTCAGGGCCGTCTGGAGGAAGAACTGGTTACTGACACCGGGGATCTCCACCGGATACTGGAAGGCCATAAAAATGCCCTCTCCGGCGCGCGCTTCTGGCGCCAGGGCCAGTAAGTCTTTGCCCTTAAAAGTGACAGAGCCGCCGGTCACGTCATAATCTTCCCGCCCGGCCAGGGTGGCAGACAGGGTGCTCTTCCCCGAGCCGTTCGGCCCCATAATGGCGTGTACTTCGCCGGGCTTAATCTCCAGAGAGACGCCGCGCAGGATCTCTTTATCCTCAACACTGACTTGTAATGATTTGATACTTAACATAATGATTCCTTATCCTTGCGCCCTAGCCCACACTGTGTTCAAGGCTGATAGCCAGCAGTTTTTGCGCTTCAACCGCAAACTCCAGCGGCAGTTCGGAGAACACATCCTTACAAAAGCCGTTCACAATCATGGAGATGGCATCCTCCTCGCGGATGCCGCGCTGCAGGCAATAAAACAGCTGATCTTCACCAATTTTTGAGGTGGTCGCCTCATGCTCCAGCCGGGCAGAATTATTGCGACACTCCACATACGGGAAGGTGTGAGCCCCACAGTCCGGCCCTATCAGCATGGAATCACACTGGGTAAAGTTGCGGGCGTTGGTGGCCGTGGGCATGATTTTCACCAGTCCCCGGTAGCTGTTCTGGCTGTGACCGGCAGAGATCCCTTTTGAGATAATGGTCGAGCGGGTGTTTTTACCGATATGGATCATTTTGGTGCCGGTATCGGCCTGCTGGTTACCGCTGGTCAGCGCAACTGAGTAAAACTCCCCGATGGCGTTATCCCCGCGCAGAATGCAGCTGGGGTACTTCCAGGTAATGGCGGAGCCGGTTTCCGACTGGGTCCAGGACATTTTGCTGTTTTCACCGGCACACAGGGCGCGCTTGGTCACGAAGTTAAGGATCCCCCCGCGATCGCTGTCCCCCGGGAACCAGTTCTGCACCGTGGAGTATTTCACCTCTGCATCGCGCAGAATAATCACCTCAACCACCGCCGCGTGCAGCTGATAGCTGTCCCGCACCGGGGCCGAGCAGCCTTCAATATAGCTGACGTAGCTGCCCTCATCCGCCACCAGGATAGTGCGCTCAAACTGGCCGGTCTTTTCTGCGTTGATCCGAAAATAGGTCGACAGCTCCATCGGGCAGCGCACCCCTTTGGGGATATAAATAAACGTGCCGTCAGAGGCCACGGCGGCATTCAGCGCGGCAAAAAAGTTGTCGTTCGCAGGCACCACCGTGCCCAGATACTGGCGGACCAGATCCGGGTACTCCTGGATGGCCTCACCAAATGAACAGAAAATAATGCCCTGCTCCGCCAGGCGGTGGCGGTAAGTGGTCGCCACGGAAACCGAGTCAAAAATGGCGTCTACCGCCACCTCTTTGCCTTCCCGGACCGGCACCCCCAGTTGGGTGAAGGCGTCCTCAACTTCTTGGGTCAGGTACGGGTTGTCCGCCACCTGTTGTACTGCCCCCGGGGCGGAGTCGCAATTGTCGTCGCAGTGGCCGCAGGAAGGGGCGGAATAGTAGCTGAAGTTCTGATAGTCCAGCGCGTCGTAGTGGGCCTTCAGCCAGTGGGGCTCTTCCATCTCCAGCCAGGCGCGCCAGGCGCTGAGGCGAAACGCCAGCATCCACTCAGGCTCATTACGCCGGGCTGAGATAGCCCGGATCACATCCTCATTGAGCCCCCGGGCCAGCTGGTCTGTCTCCAGGCGGGTGAAAAAGCCCTCTTTGTAATTGCGCTGCTCCCCGCTCCAGACCTGCACATCGTCACGTACTTCACTGTTTTTTGTCATAACCGCCACCCGCTAGACCCCGAAACTCTCACCACACCCGCAGGCGTTCTGAGCGTTCGGGTTATGAAATTTAAAGACCTGATTCAGCCCGTCGCGAACGTAATCCACTTCAGTGCCGTCAATCAGCGGCATCGCTTTTAGCGGCACCCACAGGCGGGCGCCCTGCTGTTCAAACAGCAAATCGCCCGGCTCCGGTGCGCTAACCTGCTCCAGCACATAGCCAAATCCGGCACAGCCGCTCTGCTTCACCCGCAGGCGGATCCCCAAAAGCCCCGGCTGCTTCGCCACAAGCTCGCAGATATGCGCCGCCGCGGCCGGTGTCATGGTCAATCCCCGCCAGCGATAGTCTGCGGGTTCAAAAATGTCCGCTTGTGTTGTCATCACCACACCCTCCGTTATCAACCCCGGTTATGACCTTATGTTAATGATAATGATTATCAGTACAACCCCGGCAGAGACAGGGGATTCTGACTCCATAGCTGATTTATTAAGCATAGACCCTGGCGGTCGGGTTGTTTTTTGAGCAGCAAAAAGCGCAGCGCATTGAAAATAAAAAATAAAAATCGCGCTCAGCTATTCTGATGGGCATGTTACAAAGATGTATCGGAAATACCTATTTATACGATGGGCTACAGTATCGAAAAAATGACCAGGTTTGCGGTGTGGACGATGCGTATCGTAATTTTTCCAAATAACGGGCTGCATATTGTGATTTTGTTGAAAGATAAAATGGCTAAATAATAAGATAAAATACTATATACTTTTCACCAGTTCATGTTTTCCCCCGAAGGGTAACGCTGTCAGAAGCGAGTAACCATGCACTGACAGCGGCAACAGTGATGCTCCTTTTATGCGCTCGCCGTACACGCATTAATCTGGCACTCGCCTTCCCGGATGGGGTCAGAAAGGATATTCGCAAACCATGAAAATTCACTATCTTGTCACGAGTCTGGAGACCGGCGGCGCAGAGTTTGCTATTCCGCAAATTGTCAAAACGCTACAGGATCTGGGCCATCAGGTCAGAATTATTGCCTGTGAACCCCGGGATATGGGTGCCGCCGTGCGCCTGCAGGAGGCGGGGCTCTCCTGGACCCTGCTGGCCAGTAAACGCCGCGCCTTACCGGTGATTTTAGGGGCCTATCTGGCGCGGGTGGTCACCGACCGCCCGGACCTTATCTGGACCTCGCTCAGCTGGGGAACCCGTATCGGCCAGTGGGCCGGTCGCCTTACCGGGATCCCGGTGGTCAGCTTCAAACACAGCGCCAGTGTGCGCCGCTACACATACCGGATGCGCGCCATGTCGCGCCTGTGGGTGGGTGATTCTCAGACCGTGGTACGTTTCCTGCGCGATGAGATGCACATCCCGCCGGAGCAGGTCATGGTGTGGCCCTTTTTTCAGTCCAGCCCCCGGGTACCACAGGCTGAAGCCTGGGACGGGAAATCCGTCTTACAGCTGGGGAGCGTGGGCCGCCTGCACGAAGTGAAAAACTACGCGGGCCTGATTGATGCCCTGGCATGGTTTCTCAACCGCCACCCGCAATATGCAGATCGCCTGCGGCTGTCTATCCTCGGCGACGGGCCGGAGCGCCAGGCGCTACAGGATAAAATTGACCAGCACGGTCTGGGCGATATTGTCCGGCTGCCGGGCTTCTCCGCCGATGTGACCCACTACCTGACCGGCCTGCACGCCTATCTGCAAACCTCACGCTACGAGGGGATGTGCCTCGCGGTTCATGAAGCGATGAATGCCGCCCTGCCGGTGATTGCCACGCCGGTAGGAGAGCTGCGCGACGCAGTGAAAGAGGGCCAGACCGGCTATGTTCTCAACGGCGAGCTCAACCAGGCCCTTGAAGAGACGCTGCTGCGCATTTTCAACAACCCGGAAGATCTGCAGCGCTATGGGCAGCAGGCCCGCCGCTACGTGCTCAGCACCTTCAGCCAGGAGCACTACACCCGGGCTGCCGCCCGGATCCTTGAGCGGCTGAACTGCCGGGCGGACTACCAAATTTCACCCCAATAGAGTCACTGATTAATGGATATATTTGTTACTGAACTCTGGCGCATCGGCATTGTTCAGGCTCCGGTACAGCAGATTGCGGCCGCCGGTGGCATAGAGAATTTCGCCATCAAGTGGATTGAGCCCGATCGCCCGCTGTGCTTTCTGGCCGATCCCTTCGGCTACTGGCACGAAGGGCGGCTTTATCTGTTTGCCGAGGCATACGACTACCGCACCCGCCACGGGGATATTGTGGTCTTCGTTCTGGATGAGCATTTTAACGTTACCGAACAGCGCACGGTGCTGAGCGAGCCCTGGCACCTCTCCTACCCCTGTGTTTTCCAGGCGGACGGCGAGATCTGGATGCTGCCCGAAGGGTATAAATCCGGCACCCTCTCCCTCTACCGGGCGGTGGAATTTCCCTGGCGCTGGGAAAAGGCCCCGGAATTCTCCTTCCCCTGTGCCGCCATCGATCCCTCCCCGTTCTTCACCGCAGGCTGCTGGTGGATGTTTTATACGCCGCCCGCCCCGAAAGCGGCCCGCACCAGCGCCCTGATGCTCGCCCGCGCCGACACGCTGTTCGGCCCCTGGGAGAATGTCTCCCCCCGGCCGGTCGTGCAGGATAAAAGCGGTGCCCGGATGGGCGGAACGCCTTTTATCTGCCAGGGGAAACTGATTCTGCCCACCCAGGACTGCAGCAAAACCTATGGTGGCGCCCTCCAGTTGCTGGAGCTCTCCCCTGATCAGCTGGATAACCCGGTGTTTACCCGGGGAGCGCGGCTACAGGCACCGGCCAGTCACGCCCCTTTTTGCGACGGGCTGCACACGCTGTCTGCCGCAGGCGAGGTGACCTTAATCGACACCCGGCGCACCCTTTATGGCTCCCTGCGGCGTATTGGGGTGGATATCCGCCGCGCGCTGCATAAGCGGATGGGGTAATGAGGTAGGCAGCCCGCCCGGCCTGGCGTTCAGAAACAACGGCCGGGCAGTCTATTACAGGGTATCAAGCGACAGGGCGCGCCACATGGCCTCAAAACCGGCGTTAACCCAGTTCTGGGCTTCATCCGGGTGTTTTGCGGCAAATTCCATGGCGGTCTCCGCCAGGCGAAAGAAAATGGCGTCGGCGAAAATACGCCGCTCATTGTGCAGAAACTCCCGGCGAATGCAGTGCTCTGCCAGTGCGTGCAGCTCCGGGTAGAGCGTTTCGACCTCACGCAGGGTTTCGGGGGTGATTTTGTCGCTTACCGCCAGCTGGCGGATAGCCTGCTGGGCATTGGGGTTTGCCAGCCCCCAGGCAATAAACTGGTTCCAGATATGCCGGGTGCAGCTTTTCGGCTCCTGCGTGGGATCAAACCCCACCATCATCGCCTCTCCCAGGCTTTGTTGCAGGTATAAAAACAGCGCATTCAGCAGTGCGTCTTTATTGGCAAAATAACGGAACAGCGTGCCCTCCGCGACCCCCGCTTTACGGGCGATGGTGGCAGTCGATGCCCCGATCCCCGCCATACCAACGGCCATGGTAGCCGCATTCAGCAGCGCTATTCTCTTATCATTACTTTTCGGACGTGCCACGCGCTCTTTTCCTTCTGTCAAAACGCCGGGATTGAAACATGTCACCAGGCAGGCCGCAACCCTCTTTTCCCGGCTTCCTTCCCTTGACGAATTATCATCACTCAATATAATGAGTGCTCACTCACTCATTATATGCAGCTGAATGGATAAATCACTCAGATCCCGTAAAATTTATGAGAGAGAGTGCACACATCAGTAATAAGCGCAATGCGATAAGGAAAGACCAATGGATATCCCTGCACAGGTCATTGAAGAGCTGCTGGTCTGGATAGACAAAAATCTGGATAAGCCCCTGAGGATTGACGACGTCGCCCGTTATGCTGGTTACTCGAAATGGCACCTGCAACGCATGTTTGTTAACCACACCGGCCATAATCTGGCCCGCTATATTCGCGAACGTAAGCTACACCTGGCGGCGCGGGATCTCTGCACAACCAGCGAAACGGTGTATCAGATCTGCTCACGCTACGGTTTTGAATCCCAGCAATCATTTACGCGGATTTTCACTAAAACATTCAGCCAGCCGCCGGGAATGTACCGCAAAAACTGCCCCTTCGGTCGGGCCCGCCCCGGTGCCGGGCAGGCCGCCTGAGCCCCAGGCCGGAGGCGTCCGGCCTGGGGTGAGTCAGATAACCGCCGTTGTCAGGCGCGCCGTACAACACAACCGCCCCTGACCGTCGCGGATATCAATCTGCCAGACCTGGTGGCGACGCCCCACATGCAGCGCCCGGCACAGGCCGCGCACTTCCCCTTCCCGGGCCGAACGGACATGGTTGGCATTGACCTCCAGCCCGACAACCTGTTGCTCGCCTTCAGTACATAGCCAGCCCGCCACGGATCCGAGGGTTTCCGCCAGCACTACCGACGCGCCGCCATGCAGCAGGCCAAAAGGCTGGCGGGTACGGTGATCGACCGGCATGGTCGCCTCCAGGGTATCCTCCCCGAGGAACACATAGCGAATACCCAGATACTCCACCATATTGCCCTGACTGTTGGCGTTCAGCGCGGCCAGGGTCGTTTCACGTCGCCAGATTTTCATGCAATGATCTCCAGAATAGCCTGTAGCGGATGACGCACCCCGCTACCTTCAATACGTTTAACCTGGCTGCGGCAGGAATAGCCGGTCGCCAGACAGCGGTTACGGGGTAAGCGGGCAATGGCCTGGTGCCATGAGAGCTCATAAATACCCAGTGAGCTGGCGTGATTCTTCACCTCATGCCCGTAGGTGCCCGCCATGCCGCAGCAGCCCACGCTGACACTCTCCAGCCGGGCCCCGACCCGGGCGAAAATCTGCTGCCACTGCCCGGGTGCGCCGGGCAGCGCAGTCACTTCCGTACAGTGGCCGAACAGATACCAGGCCTCGCCGCTCACCGGTAACGGCTCGCGCGACGCCATGGCCCCCGGTAACCATTCGTGGACCAGCTGCACCCGGAAATCCCCCCGCCCTTCTCCCAGGGTTTGCCGGTACTCATCCCGATAGCACAGCACCAGGGCCGGATCGACCCCCACCATCGGCATCCCCAGCCGGGCGACCCGGTTCAGGAAATCCGCCGTCTTACGGGCAGTGCGGGCAAAACGGGTCAGGAAACCTTTAATATGCTGGGCCTTGCCGTTAGGCGAGAACGGCAGCAGCACCGGGTGATACCCCAGCTTATCCACCAGCCGGACAAAATCCGCCACCACCTGGGCATCGTAATAGCTGGTGAAGGGATCCTGGACAATCAGCACAGTCTGCTGTTTTTGCGCGTCGCTCAGGGCCTCCAGCGCCTCAAGGGTCATATTAGCGCTGCGGTGCCCCACCAGCTGCTGCTGTAGTGACGGGGCCGAAAGCAGCGGCAGATCCACCATACCGATATGTCTGGCAGACAGGCGTTTTACCAGGGGCTGGCGCAGGAAGAAGTTAAAGGTCTTCGGCGCCCGGGCCATCAGCGGCGCATAGCTTTCCACGCTGGCCACCAGGTGGTCGCGCACCGGGCGCAGGTAGCGGGTGTGGTAGAGCTGTAAAAACCGCGAGCGAAACTCCGGCACATCAATTTTTACCGGGCACTGGGTCGAGCAGGCTTTGCAGGCCAGGCAGCCGGACATGGCCTCTTTCACTTCGTGGGAAAAGTCATACTCGCCCTTGCGGGCATGCCAGCTGTTACGGGTGCGCTCCACCAGCGTGCGCAGGCTGGCGCGCTGACCGGGCAGCACCTGCTCAAGATGCAGCGGATCCACCCCGCGATCCGCCAGCAGCCGCAGCCACTCGCGCACCAGCGTGGCGCGCCCCTTGGGCGAGTGGATCCGGTCGGCGGAGATTTTCATCGACGGGCACATGGGGCTTTTGGCATCAAAGTTAAAGCACAATCCGTTGCCGTTACACTCCATCGCCCCGCGCCAGGCGCTGCGCACCGCCAGCGGGATCTGGCGATCAAAGGTGCCGCGCTTCACCGCATCCACCTGCATCATCGGCGCATCCATCCCGGCCGGGGGGCAGATCTTGCCCGGGTTCAGCCGGTTTTGCGGATCGAACGCTGCTTTGATCAGCCGCAGCTCCTGGTAGAGCGTTTCGCCAAAGAACGCCGGGCTGTATTCGGCGCGGAATCCTTTACCGTGCTCTCCCCACAGCAGGCCGCCATATTTGGCCGTCAGCGCCACCACCGCATCAGAGATCTGCTTCATCAGCTGCTCCTGGCGGGGATCGGTCATATCCAGGGCCGGGCGCACATGCAGCACCCCCGCATCCACATGGCCGAACATGCCGTAGCTCAGGCCGTGGCTGTCGAGCAGGGCGCGAAATTCTGCAATATAGTCCGCCAGGTGCTCCGGCGGTACACAGGTATCCTCAACAAACGGGATTGGTTTAGCCTGGCCCGGGGCGTTGCCCAGCAGCCCCACCGCTTTTTTACGCATGGCGTAAATCCGCTCGATCCCGGCCAGTTCACGGCACACCTGCCAGCCGATAACGCCCGCTTCGTGGCGGGCCATCAGCCCGTCGAGCTGGGCACACAGCGCCTCAACCTGGTGGTCAATATGGGCCTCATCATCACCGGCAAATTCAACGATATTCAGCCCCAGCATCTGCTGGTCGGCAACGTCGGTAATCAGCGCCTGTACCGAATGCCAGACAATATCTTCCCGGGCCAGGTTCAGCACGCTGGAGTCGACCGTCTCAACGGAGAGCGCCTTCGCCTCAACCATAAAGGGCGCATTACGCAGGGCGGAGTCGAACGAGTCGTACTTCACATTCACCAGCCGCCGCACTTTGGGCAGCGGGGTAATATTCAGCCGGGCTTCGGTAATAAACGCCAGGGTGCCCTCAGAGCCGGTCAGAATGCGGGTGAGATCAAAGCGGCTGAGATCGTCGCTGAATACGTGGCGCAGATCATAACCGGTCAGAAAACGGTTCAGTTTCGGGAAGCGCTCCAGAATAAGCTGGCGCTGTGCGCGGCAGCGCGCCAGCACGGTGCCGTAGGTGCGCCCTATCCGGGTGTCGGTACGGGCAATCTCTTCGGCCAGGGCGGTGGGCATCGGGTGGGTGTCGAGGATATCCCCCCCGGGCAGCACGGCGCGCAGCCCCAGCACATGATCAGAGGTTTTCCCGTACACCAGCGACCCCTGGCCGGAGGCATCCGTATTGATCATCCCCCCGAGGGTGGCCCGGTTACTGGTTGAAAGCTCCGGGGCGAAAAAATACCCAAACGGCTTCAGATACTGGTTCAACTGGTCTTTAATGACCCCCGCTTCCACCCGCACCCAACCCTGCTCCGGGTTAATTTCGAGGATGCGGTTCATATAGCGCGACATATCCACCACAATGCCGTGGTTCAGGGACTGGCCGTTTGTGCCCGTGCCGCCCCCCCGGGGGGTAAACGCGATACTCTCAAAGCGCGGCTCCGCCGCCACCCGGGCAATCAGCGCCACATCGGCCGTTGAGCGCGGGAATACCACCGCGTCAGGCAGTAACTGGTAGATGCTGTTGTCCGTCGCCATGGTCAGGCGGTCCGCATAGCGGGTGGCGATATCGCCGGTAAATCCTTGTTGCTCAAGTGCTTTTAAATAGTCGAGCACCGGCTGCAACAGCCCCGGTGCCTGAGAAATTAATGGGATCATGTGCGGGTTGACCCTTCTGCCATTCTGTTACGGGTAAAGTGTGTGTTATCGTTTGCGTAGCGCGTTACTGGTTGTATCACATTTTTATATGGCCTGCCTGCCCGATAGCAAAACCACGGCCAGATCCCGCTATTCCCCCCCCCCCGCAAAACGCAAAATGCCAGCCCCGGGGCTGGCATTGTGATGGCGCTGAGCCCTCAGGAGCTGACCAGGACGCGCTTGTCGATCACCCGGCACGCTTTCCCTTCTGAACGCGGGATCGAGCCACAGTTCACGATAGTCACATCGGTACTGATCCCGACCATCGATTTGATCCGGTGGCGCAGGTGGTGGCACACCTGGCAGCGCTCTTCGTGGGAGAGCGTCAGGCTGCTCTCTTTCAGCTCCACTTTGACTGCCAGGCTGTCCAGATGCCCGTCGCGGTTGACCTCCAGCTGATAATGCGGCGCCAGATGCTCGTTTTTGCAGATCTCCTCTTCCACCTGGGAGGGGAACACATTCACCCCGCGGATAATCAGCATATCGTCAGAGCGCCCGGTGATGCGGTCCATACGGCGCATGGTGCGGGCAGTTCCCGGCAGTAAGCGGGTCAGATCCCGGGTGCGGTAGCGGATAACCGGCAGCGCTTCTTTGGTGAGCGTGGTAAACAGCAGCTCGCCATATTCGCCATCTTCCAGGGCATCGCCACTGTTGGGGTTAACAATTTCCGGGTAGAAATGGTCTTCCCAGATGGTCGGGCCATCGCCGGTCTCCAGGCACTCCATGGCGACCCCCGGGCCCATCACTTCAGACAGCCCGTAAATATCCAGCGCCCGGATCCCGAGGCGGCGCTCAATTTCCCGGCGCATGCCTGCCGTCCAGGGTTCGGCCCCGAATACCCCCACCCGCAGGGAGCACTGGCTGGCATCGCCCCCCATCTGGCGCTCCAGCTCCTCAATCAGGTTCAGGCAGTAAGAGGGGGTGACCATTATCATATCCGGGCGGAAATCACGGATCAGCTGCGCCTGTTTTTCGGTCTGGCCGCCGGACATCGGAATCACGGTGGCCCCCAGGCGCTCGGCGCCATAGTGGGCACCCAGCCCGCCGGTAAACAGCCCGTAACCGTAGGCAACGTGAATTTTATCTTTCGGTGTGCCGCCCGCTGCACGCAGGGAGCGGGCAACAATATTGGCCCAGGTGTCGATATCATTCTGGGTGTAGCCCACAACCGTTGGCTTACCCGTTGTACCGGAGGAGGCATGGATCCGCACCACCTGCTCCATCGGCACCGCGAAGGTGTCAAACGGGTAGTTATCGCGCAGATCCTGCTTAGTGGTACAGGGAAACAGCCGCAGATCGCGTAACTCTTTAAAATCGTCCGGGTGGACCCCGGCGGCGTCAAATTTACGCCGGTACATGGGCACATTGTCATAAGCGTGTCTGAGGGTCCATTTCAGACGAGCGGTTTGCAGGGCCTGCAGTTCATCCAGCGATGCAGTTTCAATGGGCTCCAGAGCTGTCTTTATTGTCATTGTAGGGTACTCGCAGGTTGTTTAGCTCACACGTTCCAGGATCATGGCAATGCCCTGACCCACACCGATGCACATGGTACACAGGGCATAACGGCCATTACGGCGCTGCAGTTCATCGCTCGCCGCCAGGGCCAGACGCGCACCGCTCATGCCCAGCGGGTGGCCAAGGGCGATAGCGCCACCGTTCGGGTTAACATGGCTGGCATCGTCCGCCAGCCCCAGCTGGCGCAATACGCCCAGCGCCTGGGCGGCAAAAGCCTCATTTAGCTCAATCACATCCATATCGTTAATACTCAGCCCCGCCAGCTCCAGCACTTTGCGGGTCGCAGGCACGGGGCCAAGCCCCATCAGGCGCGGCTCCACCCCGGCAGTTGCCATCGCCACGATCCGGCATTTCGGTGTCAGCCCGTAGCGGGTGACCGCCTGGCCGCTGGCCACCAGCAGTGCACCGGCGCCATCATTGACCCCGGAGGCATTCCCGGCAGTGACCACCCCACCCCGGGCACGGAAAGGTGCCTTCAGGGCGGCAAGCTGCTGCAGCGTGGTTTCCGGGCGGGGGTGTTCATCTTCCCGCACCACGGTGACCGTGCCTTTACGCCCGGTAAGGGTGACCGGCACAATCTGCTGCGCCAGTACGCCGTTCTGGCGGGCAATTTCGGTACGCTGCTGACTGCGCAGGGCAAAGCTATCCTGATCGGCCCGGCTGATATTTAACAATTCAGCTACATTCTCCGCCGTTTCCGGCATGCTGTCTGTTCCGTATAACTGTTCCATGACCGGATTCACAAAACGCCAGCCGATGGTGGTATCAAACAGCTCAGCCTGGCGCTGCCAGGAGCTGCTGGCTTTAGCCATCACAAAGGGTGCCCGGGACATGGACTCCACCCCACCGGCCACCATCAGGTGCGCTTCCCCGGCTTTAATCGCCCGGGCCGCCATGCCCAGGGCGTCCAGCCCCGAGCCGCACAGCCGGTTAACCGTCGTACCGGGGACTGAGACCGGCAGCCCGGCCAGCAGCACCGCCATACGCGCCACGTTACGGTTATCATCACCGGCCTGGTTGGCACAGCCCAGCAGCACGTCGTCTACCGCGTTCCAGTCCAGATTCGGGTGGCGCGCCATCAGCTCGCGCAGCACAATCGCCGCCAGATCGTCGGCACGCACCCCGGCAAGGGCACCGCCATAGCGGCCAATGGGCGTGCGCAGACCGTCGCAAATATAGGCCTGATTGTCGTGATATTGCTGGCTCATACTTTTTCTCCGCTCAGAGTGATGCCAAGCCGGTGAGCGCGACCGCGAAACAGCGCAATACTGCGGGCCTCCTGGTTGGTAATTTCAATATCGTAAACGCCGGTGGTCTTCCCCTGGGCGCGCACATTAGCCCGCGCCGTGAGCAGGTCTCCGGCCTTTGCCGGGCGTAAAAAATCGATACTGCACCCGGAGGCCACCGCCGCCAGCCCCTGGCTGTTGCAGGCGTAGGCAAAGGCGGTATCCGCCAGGGAGAATAACTGGCCCCCGTGGCAGGTCTGGTGGCCGTTGAGCATATCGTCGCGCACCCGCATGGTGACGGTGGCGCTGCCCTCGCCCATCTCCTGTAACTCGATACCCAGTGCCCGGGCACAGTTATCACGCTGGTACATCAGCCGGGCGTTGTCCCAGGGACTATTGCTCATAGTGTTTCTCCATCAGGGCGCGCTCCCGCAACAGCGAGCTGGGGCGGTAGCGCTCCTCGCCATAATGTTTTTGCAGGTTTTCCAGTACCGTCAGCACCCGCTGCCAGCCCAGTGACTCTCCCCAGGCCAGCGGCCCGTGGGGATAATTGACTCCCAGGCGCATAGCCACGTCCACATCCTCCGGGCAGGCCACCCCTTTTTGCACCGCATCGAGCGCTTCGTTAACCAGCATGGCTACCGTGCGCCAGGCCAGCAGGCCGGGGTAGTCCGCCACCAGCAGCACTTGCTTGTCCCGCTGCTGGAAGAAGTGGATCACTTTCTCTGTCTGTTCCGGGCGGTTGGTGGCGGCGGCCGCCATCACCACCAGGGCGCCGTTGAGGTAGTCATCCGCCAGATCCAGCACCACTACCGGGCGCTGATAGCGCCGGGAGAGCTGCTGGGCCGTCTCACCGCTGGTTGCCATCACCAGCACCTCATCCAGTTCAAGGAACGGCACATCGGCCACCACGTCGCTCTGGTCAAAGTGGGCCGTCAGCTGGGCCATACCGTTGAGCCACATGCCCGGCCCCCCTTTGCGCTGCACCCGGGCAGCGGCGCTATCCGCCAGCGGCTCCACCACCGGCAGCGCCTGCGCTTCCCGGGGCCAGCCATACACCCCCTGACCGGTTTTGCGCCCCCACTTTCCGGCCAGCACCAGCTCCTGCTGCACCAGCGAAGGCAGGAAGCGGCGCTCTTGCCAGAAGGCGTTAAATACCGAGCAGGTCACCGCAAAGTTCACGTCCTGGCCTATCATGTCGGTCAGCTCCAGCGGACCCATCGGAAAGCGGGCGCCGTCGCGCAGGGCCGCATCAATCACCGCCGCCGGGGCCACCTGCTCCTCCAGGGCGCGCCAGGCTTCCGCGTAATAGGGCCGGGCAACGCGGTTCACAATAAAGCCCGGGGTTGACTGGCAGCGCACCGGGGTTTTCCCCCAGCGCTGGGCCAGCTGGCACAGGGTGTCGATGGTTTGCGGGCTGCTGTCGAGCCCCCTGACCACTTCCACCAGTTTCATTACCGGTGCCGGGTTAAAGAAGTGCAGCCCGGCCACCCGCCCGGGGTTCGGGATCCCGCTGGCAATCGCGGTGACCGAGATAGATGACGTATTGGTGGTCAGCAGGGTTTGCGGGGCGCAGATCTCCGCCAGGGCCCGGAAGAGCTGCTGTTTGATCTCCAGCTTTTCTGCTGCCGCTTCAATGACAATATCCGCCCCGGCAAGCTCGCTTAACTGCTCTGCGGCGCTGAGCCGCCCGAGTATCGCCTGGTACTGCTCTGTCGTCAGGCGGCCTTTGTCCACCCGCCCCTGCAGGCTGCGGGCAATTCCCTCCAGCCCCCGGGTAATCGCCTGGGGGGAGATGTCATAAAGCTGAACCTGGTGTCCGGCGCTGGCGGCCAGCTGGGCGATGCCCGCCCCCATGGTGCCGCTGCCGATAACGGCAATACGGGTCTGTTCGCTGATCTGCATGTTATTTCCCCCGGAACTGCGGCGTGCGTTTCGCCAGGAAGGCGGCAACCCCTTCCCGGTAGTCGGCGCTGCGCCCGGCCAGGCGCTGGTAATCCCGCTCCACATCAAGCTGCTGGTCAAGGGTGTTATGCTCTGCCGCCAGCAGCGCCTGTTTAATCAGCCCCAGGCCATAGGTGGGCTGGGTCGCGAAGTGGCGCGCCTGGGCGATACTGGTGTCGTGCAGATCCGCATCCTCCACCAGCTGCCAGATCATGCCCCACTCCGCCGCCTGTTCGGCACTGAGCTTGCCACCGGTCAGGGCCAGCCCCATAGCGCGGGCCCGCCCGGCGACCCGGGGCAGGAACCAGGTGCCGCCGCAATCGGGGATCAGCCCCAGCTTGCTGAACGCCATCACAAAACTGGCGGAGCGGGCGGCAATCACCATATCGCAGCCCAGAGCCAGGGTGGCGCCAGCGCCAGCCGCCACGCCGTTGACCGCGGCAATCACCGGCTTTGGCAGCCGCGCCAGGCGGCGCACCAGCGGGTTGTAGAAGGCCTCAACGGAGTAGCCAAGGTCCGGGGCATCCCCGGCAGGATCGACATTACGATCGTTAAGATCCTGACCGGCGCAGAATCCGCGCCCGGCACCGGTTATCAGCAGGCAGCGGATACTGTCGTCGCGCTCGGCCTGGGTCAGGAAACCGGCCAGCTGCCGGTGCATAGCATCATTAAAACTATTGAGGCGCTCAGGACGGTTTAACGTCAGGGTCATGACCCCCTGCTGAACATCACAAACAATCAGGTTTTCCATGGTTAGCGTCCTGTAAAATTCGGCGAGCGTTTTTCCAGAAAAGCGGCGATCCCTTCCCGGCGATCGTCAGTGGCGGCCAGCAGGGTAAACAGAGTGCGCTCCTGCTTCAGCCCCAGGGCCAGACCACTTTCCTGGCTCTGGCGCAGGGACTGTTTGGCCGCCTGCAGCGCCAGGGGCGCGTGACCGGCTATCTTCGCGGCCAGCCGCTGCGCGTATTCCAGGGTCAGGGCGGCGGGGTGTACCTCCGCCACCAGACCCGCTTCCTGTGCCCGGGCGGCGGAGATGGCCTCCCCGCTCAGCACCATCCGGCTGGCAAGGGCTTTGCCCACGGTGCGAATCAGCCGCTGGGTGCCCCCGGCCCCCGGCATCAGCCCGAGGGTTATCTCCGGCAGCCCGAAGCTGGCGTTATCCCCGGCGATCACCAGATCGCACAGCAATACCAGCTCGCAACCGGCCCCCAGGGCATAGCCATTGACCGCCGCAATCAGCGGTTTAGGGAAATTATCCAGCCGCTGCCAGATGAGCGGGCGCGGATCGTTTAAGGTGTCGGCCAGCCCCCGGCTGGCCATTTCGCGCAGATCGGCACCGGCAGCAAAAAAGCGCGGCTGCCCGGTGATAACCACCGCCCCCACCCCCGGATCTCCGGCGGCGGCTTCCAGCGCATCGGCAAGCCCGGTCAGCAGGCTGTTATTCAGGGCGTTGCGGGCCTCGGGACGGTTTAGCGTCAGGGTCAGCACGCGGCCTTGTTGTTCAGAAATCAGTGCGCTCATGGTGGCCCCTACACATCAAAATCCAGTACCACCCCGTCGCCTTTCGGCAGGGCCTGGCAGCTCAGTACATACCCGGCGGCAATCTGCTCCGGTTCAAGGCTGTAGTTCAGCCCCATCTCCACTTCACCCTGTAGCACCTTGCATTTACAGGTGGCGCATACCCCCCCTTTGCAGGCGTAAGGCAGTTCGCTGCCCTGGCGCAGTGCCGCATCAAGAATGCTGTCGTCCTCTGCGCTGAGGGTTATCTGCCGGTCGCGGCCATCCTGGCGCAGGGTGACGCGGCGGCCCACCGACTGGGTGCTGGTGCGGCTGCGTACCGGTGTACCGGCGGTGGCAAAATGTTCGATAAAAATCTTCCCGGCGGGAACGCCCAGCCCGGTCAGGGTCTCTCTGGCCTCTTCCATCATGGTGTGGGGGCCGCAAATAAAGGTGCGGTCAAAGCCCGGGAAGTCCAGCAGTTGCTCCCCCAGTGCCCGCAGCTTGTCGCCATCCGGCCGGCCGCTGAGCAGTTCGCTGTCCTGGGCCTGCTGGCTGAACAGATAGACCAGTTGCAGGCGCTGGCCGTAGCGGTCTTTCAGATCCGCCAGCCCCTGGCGGAACATCATGCTGTCGCTGGAGCGGTTGCCGTAAATCAGGGTAAAAAAGCTCTCGCGCTCGGTATCAAGGGTGGTGGCGATAATCGCCAGCATCGGCGTAATGCCGGAGCCCACCGCCAGAGCCAGATAGTTTCCCCGGGTCTGGGGCCGGGGCTGGTAGCCAAACTGCCCCTGGGGGACCATCACGTCCAGGGTCATCCCCGGGTGCAGATCGGTCACGGCATAGCGGGAAAAGCGCCCGCCATCAATGGCTTTGACCGCCACGGAGATTTCCCCCTTCGCTGCCGGGCGGCAGATGGAGTAGCAGCGGCGCAGCTCTTCACCGCCGATGCGGGTGCGCAGCGTCAGGTGCTGGCCCGGGACAAAGCGGTATTCCTCCGCCAGTGCCTCCGGAACGGCAAACGTGATCGCCACTGCGTCCCGGGTTTCCGGCTCAATTTTTGCCACTTTCAGGGAGTGAAACGTTGTCATGGCAACCTCAGATACATTTGAAATAGTCGAAAGGCTCGCGGCAGCTATTGCAGCGGTACAGCGCTTTACAGGCCGTGGAGCCAAATTCACTGATAAGCCCGGTGTGCTCACTGCCGCAGCGCGGGCAGCACACCTGCTCCGGCACAATAGCGTGGCAACTGTGCCCCTGGGGGGGGCTTATCCCGTATTCGCGCAACCGCTCGCGGGCGCTGCTGGTCATCCAGTCGGTGGTCCAGGCCGGGTGTAACTGCACATCCACCTGCACCGGGGAGAACCCCTGCCCGCTCAGCACCTGCTTAATGGCGGTTATCAGAAACTCAGTGGCGGGACACCCGGAATAGGTCGGCGTAAATCCGATGTGCCAGCCATCCTCCTGCTGGCGCACACTGCGCACCATGCCAAGATCGGTAATGGTCAGCACCGGGATCTCCGGGTCACTTATCGTGGCCAGACTGTTCCAGATACGCCGGATTTCCGGGGCCACCAGGTTCAGGGTCTGGGTGTCAGGTGTCTGCTGCATGTGTCTCTCCGCGGTTACCACTGCTGCCCGGGGTAGGCGCGCTGCAGGTACTGCATTTCAGCCAGCAGCGGGCCCAGGTGTTCGCTGTGCAGCCCCTGCTTACCGCCAGTGCGGTACGGGACGCTGGCCGGCAGTACCAGCCCGGCATCGGCAATACCGCTGTGCACTTCTGCCAGCCACGGCGCCTTCAGGCTCTCTGCCGCCGGGATGATTCCCTGCTCTGCCAGTGCCTGCTCCTGGGGAGAGGCAACAAACATTTCGCCGCTAAAGCGCCACAGATTATCCAGCGCCTGCTGCATTTTCTGGTTTGAGAGGGCCGTGCCCTGGCCCAGGCGGACCAGCCAGCCACGGCTAAAGCGCAGGTGGTAGCGCACCTCTTTGACCGCTTTGGCGGCAATGGCGGCCAGGCCCGGATCGCGGCTCTCCACCAGGCGCTGATATAAAGGCAGGTGCCAGGCGTCCATCAGGTACTGGCGCACCAGGGTGTCGCTGAACTCGCCGTTGGGCTGTTCTGCCAGTAATACATTGGTGTACTGGCGCTCGTCGCGGCCATAGGCCAGCTGGTCTTCATCCAGCGTGCTGTCGGTCAGACTGGCGGAGTAGGTCAGCAAATTGCGCGCCTGGCCCAGCAGATCAAGCCCGATATTGGCCAGCGCCAGATCGATTTCCAGCTCCGGCGCAAAGCCGCACCAGGCACACAGCCGCTGGGATAACACCAGGCTGTTGTCGCCCAGGTGGCGGGTATAAAAGGCCAGTGGAGTTAATTCAGTCACGGGAGACCTCACATGTGCTCAATGCCGTCGGGCAGCGTGTAAAATGTCGGGTGGCGGTACACTTTGGTATCTGCCGGGTCGAAAAACGCCCCGCGCTCTTCCGGCTGGGAGGCGGTAATGGCGCTGGCCTTCACCACCCAGATGGAGCAGCCTTCATTACGCCGGGTATAGGCATCGCGGGCATTTTCCAGCGCCATCTGATCATCCGCGGCGTGCAGGCTCCCCACATGACGGTGGGACAACCCCTGCTTGTTACGCACAAACACTTCATATAACGGCCAGTAAATTTTGCTCATGGTGCTCTCCTCACGCCGCGTCTGGCGCTGCTTGTTTTGCCGACCACGCCAGGGCCGCTTCCCGGACCCAGGCTCCGGCTTCCCATGCCTGACGCTTCGCCGCCAGACGCTCTTCATTGCAGATACCCTGCCCGGCGATCACCTGGTTGAACTCATCCCAGTTGATCTCGCCAAACCGGTAGTGGCCGGTGGCCTCGTCAAAGTACAAATCCGCATCCGGCACGGTCATGCCCAGCAGCTCAACCTGGGGGACGGTGTTATCCACAAACCGCTGGCGCAGCTCATCGTTGGTGTGGAGCTTAATTTTCCACGCCAGGCTGCGGGCGCTGTTCGGGGAGTTGTCATCGCCGGGGCCAAACATCATCAGGGCCGGCCACCAGAAGCGGTTAATGGCGTCCTGGAGCATCTGGCGCTGCGCGTCGCTCCCGTTCGCCAGTACCGTGCAGGCTTCATACCCCTGGCGCTGGTGAAAACTCTCCTCTTTACAGATTTTCACCATCGCCCGGGCGTAAGGGCCGTAAGAGGTGCGGCATAAGGCCACCTGGTTGACGATGGCGGCACCATCCACCAGCCAGCCAATCACCGGTACGTCTGCCCAGGTCAGGGTGGGATAGTTAAAGATGGACGAATACTTCATCTGGTTGTCCAGCAGCTTCTGGTAGAGATCTTCCCGGGCGCAGCCCAGGGTCTCTGCGGCGCTGTAGAGGTACAGCCCGTGGCCTGCTTCATCCTGCACTTTGGCCAGCAGAATGGCTTTGCGCCGCAGGCTCGGGGCGCGGGTCAGCCAGTTACCTTCCGGCAGCATGCCAACCACTTCAGAGTGCGCGTGCTGACCAATCTGGCGAATCAGCGTTTTACGGTAGGCATCCGGCATCCAGTCCTGCGGCTCAATGGCCGTTTCGCTGGCTATGCGCTGATCAAAGCGGCGTTGCTGTTCATCACTCACGACATCACCTTTTATGATTCCAGTTTTGCGGTAAATTAAATTAAAAGCGAATCACTTTATGAAGGTGAAGTTACATCAATGTTAATGATATGCGCAAAACGCCTGCGGGGCGTTTGTGATGAAACTCACGATAAATTATCAAAATACCCGCAAAATCAACATATTAAAACAATGCGCGCAGGTATCCTGCATCACATTGTTAATAAATGATTAAATTTAATCTTGCTTTTTATGATTCATAATTTAAACATCTAGTCATTACAGCGAAGTGGTTAGCGGAGAGTAAAATGCAGATATTACCCAGTTTCTTAGCGGGCACCTGGCAGACCGGCCAGGGTGAAGGCCGGACTATCCGGCACGCCATCAGCGGCGCCCCGTTGTGGGCCGTCACCAGCCAGGGGCTGGATATGGCCGCGGCACACCGCTATGCGGTGCAACGCGGGACAACCGCCCTGAGCGCCATGACCTTTGTACAGCGCGCCGCCATGCTCAAAGCCCTGGCAAAGCACCTGCTGGCGCAAAAAGAGACCTTCTACGCCATTTCTGCCGAAACCGGAGCCACCCGGGCCGACAGCTGGGTGGATATCGAAGGGGGAATAGGCACCCTGTTTGCCTATGCGGGGCTGGGCAATCGTGAATTACCGGACGATACCCTGTGGCCGGAAGATGAGCTTATTCCGCTCTCAAAACAGGGGCAGTTTGCCGCCCGCCATGTGCTGACCTCAAAATCCGGGGTCGCGGTGCATATCAACGCCTTTAACTTCCCCTGCTGGGGCATGCTGGAAAAACTGGCCCCCACCTGGCTTGCGGGCATGGCGGCTATTGTCAAGCCGGGCACCGCCAGCGCCCAGCTGGCCCAGGCCATGGTCAAATCCATTGTCGACAGCGGCCTGCTGCCGGAGGGCGCAATCAGCATTATTTGCGGGGGTGCCGGTGATCTGCTGGACCATCTGGACGGCCAGGACGTGGTGACCTTTACCGGCTCTGCCGCCACCGGCCAGCAGCTGAAATGCCACCCGAATCTGGTGAAGCGCTCAGTGCCGTTCACCATGGAGGCCGACTCCCTGAACTGCTGTGTGCTGGCAGAAGATGTCACCCCGGAGCAGCCGGAATTTGCGCTGTTTATCCGCGAGGTGGTGCGTGAAATGACCGCCAAGGCCGGGCAGAAATGTACCGCCATTCGCCGGATTATGGTGCCGCAGGCCCGGGTTGCCGAGGTGCAGCAGGCTCTGGTGGCAAAACTGAGTGCCGTGCAGGTGGGCGATCCTGCCCGGGAAGGGGTCAAAATGGGGGCGCTTATCAGCACCGGGCAGCGCGACGATGTGCAGCGCAACGTTAATGCCCTGGTGCAGGCCGGTTGCCAGGTGGTACTGGGCGGCGAGGCCGATCCCCACAGCGAGGGGGCCTTCTTCCCGGTCACCCTGCTGTGGTGCCCGCAGCCAGACGAAACCCCGCAAGTGCACGCGCTGGAAGCCTTTGGCCCGGTCGCCACGCTGATGCCCTACCGCGATCACGACCACGCCATGGCCCTTGCCAGAGCCGGTGAAGGCAGCCTGGCGGGCACGCTGGTCACCGCCAGCGAAGCCACCGCGCGCCAGTTTATCCTCGGCGCGGCCCGGGCCCACGGGCGTATTCAGATCCTCAACCAGGCCTCAGCGGCAGAGTCCACCGGCCACGGTTCACCGTTACCGCTTCTGGTTCACGGCGGCCCGGGCCGGGCGGGCGGCGGTGAGGAGCTGGGCGGGTTGCGGGCGGTGAAGCACTATATGCAGCGCACCGCAATCCAGGGCAGCCCGTCCATGCTGACGGCGGTCAGCCAGCAGTGGGTTCGCGGCGCCCGGGTGAATGAAGACAGCGTGCACCCGTTCCGTAAATATTTTGAAGAGCTGCGCATCGGGGACAGCCTGCTCACCCGTCGGCGCACCATCACCGAGGCGGATATCGTGAACTTTGCCGCCCTGAGTGGTGACCATTTCTACGCCCATACGGATGTTATCGGCGCGGCGGAGTCCCTGTTTGGCGAGCGGGTAGCCCACGGCTACTTTGTGGTCTCTGCCGCCGCCGGGATGTTTGTCGATGCGGGCGTAGGCCCGGTGATTGCCAACTACGGCATGGAGAACCTGCGCTTTATTGAGCCGGTTAAAATCGGCGACACGCTCCAGGTGCGTCTGACCTGTAAGCGTAAAACCGCCAAGCCCCAGAAAACCGCAGAAGATCGCCCGGTGGGTGTGGTGGAGTGGGATGTGGGGATCGTTAACCAGCATCAGCAAACGGTGGCGCTCTACTCGATCCTCACCCTGGTCAGCCGCCAGCACGGGGATTTCCCGGCCATCTGATCCCCGGCGGGTAATCACAGAACACCGGGCCTGCCCCGGTGTCTGTCAGTGTCAGCAAACCGGGCTTGTCCCGGTTTTTTTACGCCATTTGTGAAGGTGATTCCATGTTTTACCCGGATGGCACAGCAGACAAAGCACCTGGCAGAACCAGGCAAACGCTTGTGAATCGCGGTTGCTAAGGTTGAACTATTCAAGAACTTCATAACAACAACATTTCCGGCAGAGGTCACTGATGGCAATGACGCGTTTTCTCCCCTCCCGTAAAACAGCACTGGCACTGGCTATTGCTCTGGTCTCCACCGCCTGGCAGCCCGCCGCACTCTCTCACGGTGGCGAGGCCCATATGGTGCCGATGACCAAAACCCTGGCGGATTTTGGTGCCGACGTACAGTGGGATGACTACGCCGGGATGTACACCATCAGCAAAGACGGGGCCTATGTTAAAGTGAAGCCCAACGCCAAAACCGCTATGGTCAACGGCAAACCCCTGGCGCTCCAGGTGCCGGTGGTGATGAAAAATAACCAGCCCTGGATAGCCGAGGGCTTTATTAACGAGGTGTTCCAGTCCGGCCTGGATCAGACCTTCCAGGTGGAGAAAAAACCGCACCCACTCAATGCCCTCACCGCCCGGGAAATCACCCAGGCCGTAGAGGCGGTGAAAAAATCCCCGGATTTTAAACCCGCCATGCGCTTTACCGAAGTCTCCCTGTATGAGCCGCCCAAAGATCAGGTGTGGAATTTTGCGCTCAGCGGCAAGCCGGTCAGCACCCCGCGCCAGGCCCGCGTAACCATGCTCGACGGGATCCACATTGTGGAGAGCACCGTCGATCTCAGCCAGCAGAAAGTGCTCTCCTGGACCCCGCTCAAAGAGGCCCAGGGGATGGTACTGCTGGATGATTTCGCCAGCGTGCAGACCATCATCAGCAACAGCACAGAATTTGCCGCCGCCCTGAAAAAGCACGGCATTAACGATCCGAAAAAGGTCATCACCACTCCGCTGACCGTAGGCTATTTTGACGGCAAAGACGGGCTGCGCCAGGATCAGCGCCTGCTGAAGGTTATCAGCTACCTGGATACCGGCGACGGCAACTACTGGGCGCACCCGATTGAAAACCTGGTGGCGGTGGTCGATCTGGAGCAGAAAAAAATCATCAAAATTGAAGACGGGACCGTGGTCCCGGTGCCAACGGCGGCCCGCCCTTATGATGGCCGGGATCGCACTGCTCCGGCGCAAAAACCCCTGCAAATTATTGAGCCGGAAGGCAAGAACTACACCATCACCGGCGATATGATCCACTGGGGCAACTGGGACTTCCACCTGCGGCTCGACTCCCGGGTGGGCCCGGTTATTTCGACCGTGACCTGGAACGATAACGGCACCCGGCGCAAGATAATGTACCAGGGCTCACTGGGCGGGATGATTGTCCCCTATGGCGATCCGGATATTGGCTGGTACTTTAAAGCCTATCTGGACTCCGGCGATTACGGGATGGGCACCCTCACCTCCCCGATTGAGCGCGGTAAAGATGCCCCGCAAAATGCGGTCTTCCTTGATGAGACTATTGCGGATTACACCGGCAAACCCATGTCCATTCCCCGGGCTATCGCGGTGTTTGAGCGCTATGCCGGGCCGGAATTCAAGCACCAGGAGCTGGGAAAACCGAACGTCAGCGCCGAGCGCCGGGAGCTGGTGGTGCGCTGGATAAGCACCGTGGGGAACTACGACTATATCTTTGACTGGATCTTCCACGATAACGGCGTGATCGGTATTGATGCCGGGGCGACCGGTATTGAAGCGGTCAAAGGGGTGAACGCCAGAACCATGCACGACCCGAGCGCCAAAGACGACACCCGCTACGGGACGCTTATCGACCACAATATCGTTGGCACCACCCACCAGCATATTTACAACTTCCGCCTCGATCTGGATGTGGACGGAGAGAACAACAGCCTGGTGGCGATGGATCCGGTCGTCAAAGCGAACAGTGCCGGGGGCCCACGCTCCAGCACCATGCAGATTAACCAGTATGCCATCGGCACTGAGCAGGAAGCGGCCAGCAAATTTGATCCGGGCACTATCCGCCTGCTGAGTAACCCGAACAAAGAAAACCGCATGGGTAACCCGGTCTCTTACCAGATAATCCCTTACGCGGGCGGCACTCATCCGGTGGCCACCGGGGCCAATTTTGCCAAAGACGAGTGGATTTACCACCGGCTGAGCTTTATGGACAAGCAGCTGTGGGTTACCCGCTATAACCCGGAAGAGCGCTACCCGGAAGGGAAATACCCGAACCGCTCCACCCACGACACCGGGCTGGGGGCCTTCAGTAAGGATAATCAGTCACTGGAAAACAGCGATAACGTCGTGTGGATAACCACCGGCACCACCCATGTGGCCCGGGCGGAAGAGTGGCCGATTATGCCTACCGAATGGGTGCATACGCTGCTCAAACCGTGGAACTTCTTTAACGAAACCCCGAGCATTAACCAGGCCGGGAAGCCCGCCGCAAAACCGTAAATCAACCACCGGCCCCCGCAACCTGCGGGGCCGTGCTTTATCAGTCGTCGCTGGCCTTTTTCTGCCCCAGGCCATACTCACGCAGCTTATTAGCGATCGCCGTATGGGAAACCCCGAGGCGTTTCGCAAGTTTACGGGTGCTGGGATAAGAGCGGTAGAGCTGGGTCAGCACGGAGCACTCAAAGCGCCGGGTAATATCATCCAGGGAGCCTTCCATCGCATCTTCACTGACCGACAGCGTCGCGGTGTCAAAGTCCGGCAGCAGGATATCCCGGGCGCGCAGTTCGTAGCCTTCCAGCTGGGTAAGTGAGCGGTAGAGGGTGTTTTTCAGCTGGCGGACATTTCCCGGCCAGCTGTAGCGCCCCAGTACAGTGCCCAGATCCACAGCCAGTTTCGGGCAGGGTACGCCCTGCTCGTCTGCAAAGCGGGCCACAAACAGCTCGGTAAGCGGCATAATGTCCTGCGGGCGCTCCCGCAGCGGCGGCAGGTTCAGGGTCAGCACATTGAGCCGGTAGTATAAATCTTCCCGGAACAGCCCTTTGTGCACCAGATCGGTCAGGTTCTTCTGGGTTGCGCAGATAACCCGCACATCCACATGAATTTCATGATCCTCGCCCACCCGGCGGAATGTGCCGTCATTGAGGAAACGCAGCAATTTGGTCTGCATGCCCGGCGACATTTCGCCTATCTCATCCAGCAGCACCGAGCCGCCATTCGCCTGCTCGAAGAAGCCTTTTTTCCCGTCCCGGGCGTTGCCGAATAGCTCGCTCTCCACATCACCTTCCGGGATAGAGGCACAGTTCAGGGCCAGATACGGTTTATGGGCACGGGTACTGGCCAGGTGGCAGGCCCGGGCCAGCAGATCTTTCCCGGTGCCGGTTTCGCCGGTGATAAGCAGCGGCGCGTTGAGCAGTGCCAGCTTGCGCGCCTGCTCCACCACCTGGTGCATACGCGGGCTGACCGCCACCACCGGGTCGAAAGCGCCGGGGTCGCGGTCGCTCAGATCCTTAAGCTGCTGGCCCATACGCGCCGTTGAGCGCAGCATTACCACCGCCCCGACCAGCACCCTGGCGCTGCCCTCATCCAGTAAATGGACCGGGGTTATCTCCATCAGGAAGTGGTGGCCGTTTATCACCACATGTTCACTGTGGGGCTGATCGTGGGCGTTCTCCAGCCAGCGGCTGAAGTTAAAACTGCCGATAAGCCCGGCGGCATTGTGGTGGCGCAGCTTGTCGCTGCTCAGGCCAAACAGGGCACAGCTCGCCTGGTTTGCCTGCTCCACTTTCCCTTTCATATCGAGGGAGAAGACCGGCTCAGGCAGCGCCTGCAACAGGGCGCTCAGGGCCCGGTGTTCGCGTTCAGAAGGCATCCAGGGAACGGTTCGCACGTCCATCACCCCGGAGATACGGCGGATCTCGGCCATCAGATTACTGAAGATGTCAAAATCAAGAGAGGCAAAATTCAGGTAGATCCGCCCGACCGGATCAATTTCAATGCCCCGCAAATCGATGCTCCGCAATACCAGCAGGTCAAGCAATTCGCGAGTCAGACCAAGGCGGTCTTCACAGATGACTTCCAGACGCATGAGGGTGACCTTCACTTACATACAAGCAACATAACGATGCGGGGATGATACCCCACTTCCCGGTGCTTCAGAAGTGATCTGTCAACAATAATTGACACTCCGCGCTGAAATGCCGCCGCCCCTGTACGGCCCGACAGTACAGGGGCGTTAGCGTCAGGTGCGGCCAGCGCTGCCCTTGCCTTTTTGCAGGGTCTCTTTTAACTGGCCGATAAGCTGGGTGCGGAAGTCGCCCAGCCGAGGTTTGTCATCTTCCAGCCAGGGCAGCGGGCGGCACAGCTCCATCGCCTTGATACCCAGGCGGGCCGTCAGTAACCCGGCCCCGATCCCCTGGGCGGCCCGGGCGGAAATTTTCGCCGCCAGATCCTGGGATACCCAGTCCATGCCCACCTCACGCACCAGCTCACTGGCCCCGGCGAAAGCGATATTCAGCAACACCAGCCGGAACAGGCGCACCCGGCTGTAATAGCCAAGCTCAATGCCATAAAGGGTGGCAATGCGGTTAATCAGCCGCAGGTTACGCCAGGCGATAAACGCCATATCCACCAGCGCCAGCGGGCTGACGGCGATCATCAACGTAGATTCTGCCGCCGAGCGGCTGATCTCTTTACGGGCCTGGCTGTCGAGCACCGGCTGCACCAGCCGGGCATACAGTTCAACCACCTCGCGGTCATTCTGGGTTTCATGAATAGCCGCATGCCAGCGCTGTAGCGCCGGGTGCCCCTGGTCGATCCCCGCCTGGGCGGCCAGTGATTCACACCAGGCCCGGCCCTGGCCGGTGCCGTGGCTGCTGAGTAGCTCACGCCCCCGCTCCCGGGCATCGGCGCGCTGGCGCAGCCGCCATAACCGCCGCCACTCTGTCACCACGGAGCCCACACCGGCGCCGATAATCAGCCCACCGGCCACACAGCCCCCCATGGCGACCCAGTCCTGGGTGACCCAGGCATTATGGGCCCACTGCACCCCCTGGCCGATGACGCTCAGGCCAAACAGCGCCACACCGGCCCCCACCATCCGCCGCCACAGGCTGCGTTTCGGGCGCAGGGCCTGTTCGATAACGGTCTCAGCACCGGTCTCTTCTTCCGGGGTGAGCACTTCCGGTGCCGGGGTAAACCCCGTGCCGGCGCGGGTCAGATCCCGGGCAGGCTGGTAGACCGGCGTGGTATCCACATCCAGTGGCTGGGCGAAGTCGATACGGGGTTTAATCGGATCGCTCATCGTAATTTATCTCCGAATAAAAATTCCATGGCCGCATCCATCCGGATGTGGGGCAACGGGCGGTCGACATCCATCACCCGCGGGCGGAAGGCTTCAAACTGGAACCCCTGAGTGGCCCAGAAACTGCTGCCCGGTAGCCTGGCGGGCACCTCTCCCGGGTAAAATGTCAGCGGCGCGCCGTCGCTTAGCCGGTTACCGCGCAGAGCGGGGATCTTCTCCCCGTTAACGTCCACCAGGCCGCTTTCCGTGGCCTGCACCGAGGCAAGGCCCATGCAGTCCATGGTTATCCCCTCAAAGGCCGCGTTCTGCCAGGCATCCTGCACCAGTTGCTGGAGCAGCGACACCATATTGGCGTGCTGATCCAGCGTGATGTGGTCCGCTTTGGTGGCGGCGAACAGCAGCTTGTCGATAACCGGGGAGAACAAGCGCCGGAACAGGGTGCGCTGCCCGTAATGGAAACTTTGCATCAACTGGGTCAGCGCCAGGCGCATATCGTTAAACGCCTGGGGGCCGCTGTTGAGCGGTTGCAGGCAGTCCACCAGCACTATCTGGCGGTCAAAGCGCAGGAAATGGTCCCGGTAGAAGCCCTTCACCACATGCTCGCAGTACCAGGCAAAGCGGTCGCGCAGCATGGCGAAATTACTGTGTTTATCTGCCCGGGAGAGCCGTGACTCCCCCGTGGCGTCAACATCCGGCCACGGGAAAAACTGCAGCGCAGGCGCCCCGGCCATCTCCCCCGGCAGCACAAAGCGCCCCGGCTGAATAAAGTGCAGCCCCTGTTGTTTACAGGTGCTCAGATAATCGGCCCAGGCCTGGGCAATTGCCGCCAGGCGGTTTTCATCCGCCGGGGCGAAAGGGTCCAGCCCGGCGCTCAGTTCACGCCATTTTGCTGACCACTCGCCGCGCTGCCCCTGGAGCAGCCCGGTCATCTGGCGCGACCAGCTGAGGTAATCCTGGGCCAGCATCGGCAGATCCAGCAGCCATTCGCCGGGGTAATCCACGATTTCCAGATACAGGGTAGAGGTGTCTTTAAAGTGGCGCAGTAGCGATTCAGACGAGCGATAGCGCAGGGCAAGGCGCATTTCGCTGACCCCGCGTGTGGGGGTCGGCCAGGCCGGAGGGGTGCCAAATAACTGGGCGATGCCTTCATCGTAGGTAAAGCGCGGGATCCCCAGATCCCGCTGCGGGACACGTTTTACCCCCAGCAGGCGCTCTTCCCGGGCAGCCGTCAGCAGCGGCAAACGGGCCCCGCTGTGCACCGCCAGTAGCTGATTTACCAGCGCGGTAATAAACGCGGTTTTTCCGCTGCGGCTCAGACCAGTCACAGCAAGACGCAGATGCCGGTCCACCCCACGGTTTACCAGCGACTGCAATTCATGCTTAATTCGCTTCATAGCACTCCTGTGTCATTGTTATTCTCCGCCCGGGGTTCACCACCGGGCGTGCCCGCTTAGTGAAAACGCCGGGCAATACGCTGTGCCACCCGGCGCAGCGCAGGCTCCAGGGCAACCGCCAGCGCCCATTTTAACGGGCGGCGGGCAACTGATTTCACCGCCCAGCCCGCCACACCGGCCGGGCCGTAGCGCAGTGCGGTCAGTAAAACCAGCTTTCCGGCCAGCTTTATGCCGCTCTGGAGTTTGTGTCCGGTACGCGGCGGGAGAGTTGCAGACATGATATTGCCTTATTCTGAGAGTTATAGCTGACGAAAACGGCTGCGCAGGGTGAAGGCGTCTGAAGTGACATAACGCTCCATGGCGCGCAGTTTTTGTTCGCTTTCTGCCAGCGCTTCGTCAACGGTTTTCATCCGGGTATGGCAGTCTGACGTGGCGCCATCGACCAGTTCATCGGGCATGCTGTCGAGGGCAAACGTCAAAATGATATACGCCGCAATGGTGAAGAAAAACAGCCCGAACACCATCGATAAAATCACAATCAGACGCACCAGTTTAACCGGGACATCCAGATACTGCGCGATCCCGGCACATACCCCTTTCACCATGCCGCGCTGAGGGATGCGCCACAATTTACGATCGCCAAGAATTTTCGCCATTATTGGTTCCTCCAGCCCGGATGACCGGCATCCAGAATTTGTTCCAGTGCGTTAATGCGCTCACGCATCTGTTTTGCTTCCTCGCTTAACTGCTCTAACCGTGTCTGTTCACTGCGGGAAAGCGAAGAGCCTCTCTCTGCCCGGTTGCTGTAGTGCAGCCACAGCCAGATAGGGGCAACGAACAGCACAAAAATGGTTAGCGGAACAGCAAGTAAAAGCGCGCTCATGTGTACTCCTTTGCATAAAAACTGCGGCGCAACCTGGCGCCGCAAACCGGTTATTTGCCGTCACTGCCCATTTTGGCTTTCAGAGCGGCCAGCTGCGCGCTGATTTCGTCATCGGCTTTCAGCTCGGCAAACTGCTGCTCCAGATTTTTCGGCTTCCCGAAACGGTGGCTTTCCGCTTCGGCTTCCATCTGGTCAATGCGGCGTTCAAAAGATTCAAAACGCGCCATGGCCTGATCCAGTTTACCGCTGTCCAGCTGGCGGCGAACATCCCGCGATGAGGCAGCCGCCTGCTGGCGCAGTGCCAGTGCCTGCTGACGGGCGCGGGTTTCGGTCAGTTTGCTTTCCAGCTCGCCAATCTCTTTTTTCATCCGCTCCAGCGTTTCGTCTACGCTGGTCACTTCCCCTTCCAGGGAGGCGATAAGATCGGTCATTTTCTGTTTTTCCACCAGCGCAGAGCGGGCGAGATCTTCTTTTTCTTTACGCAGGGCCAGTTCGGCTTTTTCCTGCCATTCGGCCTGTTGCGCGCAGGCCTGCTCAATCCGGCGGGTTAACTGTTTCTTTTCTGCCAGGGCCCGAGCCGACGTGGAGCGCACTTCCACCAGGGTGTCTTCCATCTCCTGGATCATCAGCCGCACCAGCTTTTGCGGATCTTCCGCTTTCTCCAGCAGGGCGTTGATGTTGGCGTTCACGATGTCAGCAAAACGAGAAAAAATACCCATAACATTATCCTCAATAAATATGTTGTTGATTTGCGTCCTGCATCAGGACCGGGTGCTATGAGTAATACAATTAGCGTGCCAACTTTTTATCTCACTGATATAAAAAGAATTATAATATTTTACCCCTGGGTCAGTTACGGGTAAAGTAGTCACATTCACCACCATATAGTGAAATTAACCATGCCAGAATTCAAAGATAACCTGATCGGCGAAGATAATGCCTTCCTCGAAGTGCTGGAGCAGGTCTCCCGGCTGGCGGCGCTGGATAAGCCGGTGCTGGTCATTGGCGAGCGGGGAACCGGTAAGGAGCTTATCGCCAGCCGCTTACACTACTTGTCCGGGCGCTGGCAGGGGCCGTTTATCTCACTAAACTGTGCGGCCCTCAATGAGAACCTGCTGGATTCCGAACTTTTCGGCCACGAGGCGGGCGCCTTCACCGGGGCGCAAAAGCGCCACCCCGGGCGCTTTGAGCGGGCCGACGGGGGCACGCTGTTCCTCGACGAGCTGGCCACCGCCAGTATGATGGTCCAGGAAAAACTGCTGCGGGTTATCGAATATGGCGAGCTGGAGCGCGTGGGGGGGAACCAGCCGCTCCAGGTCAGCGTGCGGCTGGTGTGCGCCACCAATGCGGATCTGCCCGCCCTGGCCGCTCAGGATAAATTCCGCGCCGACCTCCTCGACCGCCTGGCCTTCGATGTCGTCCGCCTGCCCCCGCTGCGCGAGCGCCCGGGCGATATTCTTTTACTGGCGGAGCAGTTTGCCATCCAGATGAGCCGGGAGATGGGCATGCCGCTGTTTCCCGGGTTTACCCCCCGGGCACTGGAGACCCTGCGCCACTACCGCTGGCCGGGCAATATCCGTGAGCTGAAAAACGCCGTTGAGCGCTCCGTATACCGCCACGGCCAGTGGGAGAGCGAGCTCGACCAGATAATTATTGACCCCTTCGCCCCCACCGGCCACCAGCCCCCGGCGCCACCAGTTACGGATACCGCCACGCCACTGCCCGCCCTGCCCCTGGATTTACGCCTCTGGCAGAACAGCCAGGAAAAGCAGCTGGTGGAAGCCAGCCTGGAAAAAGCGAAATATCACCAGCGGCGGGCCGCCGAATTGCTGGGGATCACGTATCATCAGTTGCGGGCAATGCTGAAAAAGCACCAGATCCGGGTGCAGGATGAGGCCGCCGGTAACGAATAGCCCCCCGGAACAGCGCCATTGCCGGGAAAACCACCACAAATAGCTGATAAAGCCAGCAGTTGTGCAGGGAATTTTGGGGTCACAGGCAGAGTGCGATACACTCTGAACATTGGTCAGGAAAAGTCAAAAACTTATGCGCGTAATGCTCCCCTTTCTGTTATTGCTTGCCAGCAGTTTCAGCGCCGCTGCCGCGGATGCTCCGCCCGCCAGAAAAACGGCGGATATCCGGCAAAGCGGGTTTGTCTATTGTGTCAACGGGCAAATCAACACCTTTAACCCCCAGAAAGCCAGCGGTGGCCTGGTGGTCGACACACTGGCCGCACAACTCTACGATCGCCTGCTGGATGTAGATCCCTACACCTACCGGCTGGTTCCCGAGCTTGCTGAACGCTGGGAAGTGCTGGACAACGGCGCAACCTACCGCTTCCACCTGCGCCGGGATGTGGCCTTTCAGACCACCCCCTGGTTTACCCCGGGCCGCCTGCTGAATGCAGATGACGTGGTATTCAGTTTTAACCGCATCATTAACCGCAACAGCCCGTGGCACGATGTTAACGGCGACAGCTTTCCCTATTTCGACAGCTTACAGTTTGGCGATACGGTGCAAAGCGTTACGAAAATCGACAACCACACGGTGGAGTTTCGCTTAAGCCGCCCGGATGCCTCCTTTCTGTGGCACCTGGCAACCCACTATGCGTCGGTACTGTCGGAGGAGTATGCCCGGCAACTGGCCAGTGCAGGCCACCAGGAGCAGCTTGATCGCCAGCCGGTGGGCACCGGGCCATTTCAGTTAAGTGATTTCCACACCGGGCAGTATATTCGCCTGGCGCGCCACCCTGGCTACTGGCGCGGCGTGCCGCTGATGCCCCAGGTGGTGGTTGATCTGGGCTCCGGCGGCACCGGTCGCCTGTCCAAACTGCTGACCGGCGAGTGTGATGTGCTGGCCTGGCCTGCGGCCAGCCAGCTGACAATTTTGCGTGACGATCCGCGCCTGCGCCTGTCGCTGCGCCCGGGGATGAATATCGCCTATCTGGCGTTTAACACCAATAAGCCACCGCTGGATAACCCGGCAGTGCGCCACGCGCTGGCGTTATCAATTAATAACCAGCGGCTGATGCAGTCCATCTACTACGGGACAGCCGAAACGGCGGCCTCTATTCTGCCCCGCGCCTCCTGGGCTTACGATGGCGAGGCCCAGGTCACGGAATATAACCCGCAAAAATCCCGCGAGCAGCTACAGGCTCTGGGGATCAAGAATCTGACCCTGCAACTGTGGGTGCCGACCTCTTCCCAGGCCTGGAACCCCAGCCCGCTGAAAACCGCAGAGCTGCTGCAGGCGGATCTGGCCCAGGTGGGGGTACGGGTTGTGATTGTGCCGGTGGAGGGGCGTTTCCAGGAAGCCAGGCTGATGGAGATGAACCACGATCTGACACTCGCGGGCTGGGCAACCGACAGTAACGACCCGGACAGTTTTTTCCGCCCGCTGCTCAGCTGTGCGGCCATCAACTCCCAGACCAACTACGCCCACTGGTGTAATTCTGAGTTTGATAACGTGCTGCAAAAGGCGCTGCTCTCACAGCAGTTAGCCTCGCGTATTGATGCCTACGATCAGGCCCAGACCATTCTGGCCCGGGAGCTGCCGGTATTACCGCTGGCCTCATCCCTGCGGCTGCTGGCCTATCGCTACGATATTAAAGGTCTGGTTCTCAGCCCGTTTGGTAACGCCTCTTTTGCCGGGGTTGAGCGGGTGATGGAGAAGGCGAAAAAACCATGATTATTTATACTCTGCGCCGCTTACTGCTACTGGTGGTGACCCTGCTGTTCCTGGCCCTGGTCGGGTTTAGCCTCTCCTACTTTACCCCGCGCGCCCCCCTTCAGGGGGCCAGCCTGTGGAATGCGTGGGTGTTCTGGTTTGAGGGGCTGATGCACTGGGATTTTGGCGTCTCCAGCATTAACGGACAGCCGATCAGCGCCCAGCTGCGCGAGGTGTTCCCCGCCACCATGGAGCTGTGCCTGCTGGCCTTTACCCTGGCGCTGATTGTCGGCATCCCGATGGGGATGCTGGCGGGGATCACCCAGGGAAAGTGGCAGGATACCATCATCAGCGCCCTGTCCCTGCTGGGCTTTTCCATTCCGGTGTTCTGGCTGGCACTGCTGCTGACGCTGTTCTTCTCGCTGACTCTGGGCTGGTTTCCGGTTTCCGGGCGTTTTGACCTGCTCTATGAGGTGAAGCGCGTCACCGGGTTTGCCCTGATCGACGCCTGGCTGTCTGACTCACCCTGGCGCCATGAGATGATAGACAGCGCCATTCGCCATATGGTGCTGCCGGTGGTCACCCTGGCGGTGGCCCCCACCACCGAAGTGGTGCGCCTGATGCGCATCAGCACCATGGAGGTGTTTGATAAAAACTACATTAAAGCCGCCGCCACCCGCGGCGTTTCCCGGCTGACCATCCTGCATCGCCATGTGCTGCATAACGCCCTGCCGCCGGTGATTCCGAAGCTGGGGCTTCAGTTCTCCACCATGCTGACCCTGGCGATGATCACCGAAATGGTCTTTAACTGGCCGGGCCTTGGCCGCTGGCTGATTAACGCCATTCGCCAGCAGGATTACGCCGCCATCTCCGCCGGGGTGATGGTGATTGGCTCGCTGGTGATTTGTGTCAACGTGATTTCCGACATTTTCGGTGCCATGGCAAACCCACTAAGAAATAAGGAATGGTATGCCTTACGATGATAACGTCTACAGCGAGAAACGCCCCCCGGGAACGCTGAGGACCACCTGGCGCAAGTTTTACGCTGACGCCGCCGCCATGACCGGCCTGTATGGCTGCGGCGCGCTGGCACTGTTATGCCTGTTCGGCGGCGTCTTTTCCCCCTACGGAATCGACCAGCAGTTTATGGGCTACCAGTTACTGCCCCCCTCCTGGTCCCGTTACGGGGAGGTCTCTTTTTTCCTCGGGACGGACGATCTGGGCCGCGACGTGCTGAGCCGCTTACTGAGCGGCGCGGCCCCCACCGTGGGCGGGGCTTTTGTGGTCACCCTTGCCGCCACCGTCTGTGGCCTGGCGCTGGGGATTTTCGCCGGGGCCACCCACGGGCTGCGCTCGGCGGTGCTCAACCATATTCTGGATACCCTGTTGTCTATTCCGTCGCTGTTGCTGGCGATTATTGTGGTGGCCTTTGCCGGGCCGCACCTCAGCCACGCCATGTTTGCCGTCTGGCTGGCGCTGCTGCCGCGCATGGTGCGCTCGGTGTATACCATGGTCCACGACGAGCTGGAAAAAGAGTACATTACCGCCGCCCGTCTTGACGGCGCCACCACCCTGAATCTGCTGTGGTTTGCGGTACTACCCAATACGGCCGCCACCCTGACCGGCGAGATAACCCGCGCCCTGTCGATGGCTATTCTTGATATTGCGGCGCTGGGGTTTCTTGACCTCGGGGCCCAGTTACCCTCCCCGGAATGGGGCGCCATGCTGGGGGATGCCCTGGAGCTTATCTACGTGGCCCCCTGGACGGTGATGTTACCCGGTGCGGCCATTATGATAAGCGTGCTGCTGGTCAACCTGCTGGGTGACGGGATCCGCAGAGCAATTGATGCGGGAGTGCAGTAATGGCATTGCTTGATATTCGTAATCTGACCATTGAATTTCGCACCGGCGATGGCTGGGTAAAAGCGGTTGACCGGGTCAATATGACGCTGACCGAAGGGGAAATCCGCGGTCTGGTGGGGGAATCCGGCTCCGGGAAGAGCCTTATCGCCAAAGCCATTTGCGGCGTGCGCAAAGATAACTGGCGGGTCACCGCCGACCGGATGCGCTTTGATGATATCGATCTGCTGCGCCTGACCCACCGGGAGCGGCGGCGGCTGATGGGGCATAACGTCTCCATGATTTTCCAGGAGCCCCAGTCCTGCCTGGATCCGGCAGAAAAAATCGGCCGCCAGCTGGTGCAGTCGATCCCCGGCTGGACCTATAAAGGCCGCTGGTGGCAGCGTATTGGCTGGCGCAAACGCCGCGCAATTGAGCTGCTGCACCGGGTGGGGATCAAAGATCACAAAGACATCATGCGCAGTTTTCCCTATCAGCTCACCGAAGGCGAATGCCAGAAGGTGATGATCGCCATTGCGCTGGCAAACCAGCCGCGCCTGCTGATAGCCGACGAGCCCACCAACGCCATGGAGCCCACCACCCAGGCCCAGATTTTCCGCCTGCTCACCCGGCTGAACCAGAACAATAACACCACCATTTTGCTGATAAGCCACGACCTGCAAATGCTGACCCACTGGGCCGACCGGATCAACGTCATGTACTGCGGGCAAACGGTAGAGAGCGCCCCCAGCGAGGAGCTTATTAACGCCCCGCACCACCCATACACCCAGGCGCTGATCCGGGCGATCCCCGATTTTGGCAGCCCCATTCCCCATAAGAGCCGGCTCAATACCCTCCAGGGGGCGATTCCCCTGCTGGAACAATTGCCGATGGGCTGTCGGCTGGGGCCCCGCTGCCCCTATGCCCAGCGCCAGTGTATTGAAACCCCGCGACTGACTGGCGTCAAAAATCATCTTTTTGCCTGCCATTTCCCGCTGAATATGGAGAGGGACTAAGATGGTTGAGACACTGCTCGAAGTACGCAACCTGAGCAAAACGTTTCGCTACCGCACCGGCTGGTTTCACCGCCAGACCGTCGATGCGGTAAAAAATGTCAGCTTCACCCTGCGCGAGCGCCAGACCCTGGCGATTATTGGTGAGAACGGCTCCGGGAAATCAACCCTGGCCAAAATGCTCGCCGGGACTATCTCCCCCAGCAGCGGCCAACTGCTGATTGACGACCGCCCGCTCAACTTCGGGGATTATGCGTTTCGCAGCCAGCAGATCCGGATGATTTTCCAGGATCCGAGCACCTCCCTGAATCCGCGCCAGCGTATTTCACAGATCCTCGATTTCCCCCTGCGGCTGAACACCAGCCTCGCGGCGGAAAAGCGCCAGGAGCGCATTGTGGAAACCCTGCGCATGGTGGGGCTGCTGCCGGACCACGCCAGCTACTACCCCCATATGCTGGCCCCGGGGCAAAAACAGCGTCTGGGGCTGGCCCGGGCGCTGATCCTGCGCCCGAAGGTTATCGTGGCCGACGAAGCCCTCGCCTCCCTGGATATGTCCATGCGTTCGCAGCTGATAAACCTGATGCTGGAGCTCCAGGAAAAACAGGGGATCTCCTACATTTATGTGACCCAGCACATCGGCATGATGAAGCACATCAGCGATCAGGTGCTGGTGATGCACCAGGGCGAAGTGGTCGAGCGCGGCAGCACTGCCGATGTGCTCGCCGCGCCGCTGCATGAGTTAACCCGCCGGCTTATTACCAGCCACTTCGGTGAGGTGCTCACGGCGGACGCCTGGCGCCGGGATGCCTGGCGGCGCGAATAGCGCCCGCCCGTTTCCGGGAAAAATAACGTGACACATGGCCGCAGCGGTGGGATATAATCGCGGGCTGTTTAATGACACCACTTACGCAGTAGTAGCGCCGGATTGTATAAGGGCGCACTGAGAACCAACGATAAGGATCAAAACTATGGGTTTTCTTACCGGTAAACGTATTCTGATTACTGGCGTAGCCAGCAACCGCTCCATCGCTTACGGGATCGCCCAGGCGATGCAGCGCGAAGGCGCAGAACTGGCTTTAACCTATCAGACTGAAAAGCTGAAAGGCCGTGTTGAAGAGTTTGCCGCTGCCCTGGGTGCAAAAATCGTTCTGCAGTGTGATGTGGCTGAAGACGCCAGCATCGACACCATGTTCGCTGAACTGGCGAAATCCTGGCCGAAATTCGATGGTTTTGTTCACTCTATCGGTTTTGCGCCGGGCGATCAGTTAGACGGGGACTATGTGAATGCGGTTACCCGTGAAGGCTTCAAAATTGCCCACGACATCAGCTCCTACAGCTTTGTTGCCATGGCGAAAGCCTGCCGCAGCATGCTGAACCCGGGCGCCGCCCTGCTGACCCTCTCTTACCTGGGTGCTGAGCGCGCTATCCCGAACTATAACGTGATGGGCCTGGCGAAAGCCTCCCTGGAAGCGAACGTGCGCTACATGGCAAACGCCATGGGGCCGGAAGGTGTGCGTGTTAACGCCATCTCCGCAGGCCCGATCCGCACCCTGGCCGCATCCGGTATTAAAGATTTCCGTAAAATGCTGGCCCACTGTGAAGCGGTCACCCCGATTCGCCGCACCGTGACCATTGAAGATGTGGGTAACTCTGCCGCGTTCCTGTGCTCTGACCTCTCAGCGGGTATCTCCGGTGAAGTGGTTCACGTTGATGGCGGCTTCAGCATCGCTGCGATGAACGAACTGGAACTGAAATAAGTTTCCCCGACAGGGCCGCCCGGCGGCCCTGTTTTATTCCCGGTTATAACATCCCTCTCATCCGTTATAGCTTTCCGCTATTTATTATCACCCGCCATTCTTTCACTTCACGTCGCGCTTACGCCAGGATAATGCCTCCGGACCGGGCTGCGCCACATATTGCCTGATTTTCGCAGCCCCATGATCACTGACCAGGAATGCCCATGGAACAACGCCATCTTGCTGCCAAAAGCCACTGGTATCATGAAACGCAATCCCGCCCCTGCCCGGCAGAGACGCCCGTGCGGGTGGCCGATCTCCCCCGGGTGGCCGACGCCTTTTTACTGGACTGCCCGTGGCCCGACACGCTCTGTGCGGCAGACGCCCCCTGGCTGGAGACGGCACGCGCACTCGCCAGGCTCTATTTCCCGCCCCGGGTGGCACTCGATCGCCTGCACACCCTGAGCCCCTATGACCGGCTCAGCACGGCGCTCACCGTAGCCCAGGTGTACGGGGTCCAGCGCCTGTGTAGCCACTACTCCGCCCGCCTGGCACCGGAACCCGGGCCGGACTCCTCCCGGGAGAGTAACCACCGGTTAACCCAGATAACCCAGTTTGCCCGCCAGCTGGCCGGTAACCCCTCCTGTATTGATAATGCGGCCACCCGCCAGCTTCTGAGTGTGGGGCTGACGGAAAACGACGTGGTGACCTTTGTCCACCTGATAGGCTTTGTGGGCTTCCAGGCCCGGGTTATCGCCGCCCTGCACGCCTTTAACGGCATGACCGCCCGCTGGCTGCCCGGGATGGATATCCCCGGGGATGCGCCCGCCGACCGGTTTCTCTCCCTGGCGGAGCCCGCCGGGGAGCCTGCCCTGGCACCGGAGCCCTACACGCCCCCCGTTACCTGCGGCGCCGATACCGCCCCTCTGCACCCTCTGTCCGGGGTACTGGCGCGGGATCCGGAAAGCTGGCGGTTGCTCAACCGGCTTACGGTGGCAACCCCGGATGCCCATACCGCGTGTCTTATCCGCCTGCTCAGCGCCCGGGTGACCGGCAGCCTGCCCTGTTTTATGGCCGCCAGCCACGACTGGAGCCTGGACCAGGCCCTGCCGGAGGCAATACGCAACGGCGAGCGCGCAATTCACGCCTGGGGCCACGGGCACCCCCGGTTTCGGGAGATTATTGAACCGGTGTTGCTGATGATCCGCGCCCCGTCGCGGATCGGTGCCGGGCATATTGCCGGGTTAACCGCCCGGGGGCTTAACAGCGCCGGGAGCTTTCAGCTCCTCACCCGGGCGGCCCTGGCCGGCTGGATAAACCGCCTGAATATTAGCCTGTATGGCCGCCCGTCATAAGCGCCAGGCGGCGGTTTATCAGAAACAGCGCTTGCCGCATGGGGCGGAATCGCGTAAAACTGTCAGCCGCTCTTTTGGCTACTAAAACTCAACGATATGCTTCAGGACAACCCGCTGCTTGCGCAGCTAAAACAACAGCTACACTCCCAGACTCCCCGCGCAGAAGGGGTGGTCAAGGGAACCGAAAAAGGGTTCGGCTTTTTAGAGGTCGACGCCACCAAAAGTTACTTTATTCCGCCGCCGCAGATGAAAAAAGTCATGCATGGCGACCGGGTTATTGCGGTTATCCATACGGACAAAGATCGTGAAACCGCCGAGCCGGAAGAGCTGGTAGAGCCCTTTCTGACCCGTTTTGTCGGCCGGGTGCAGAAAAAAGACGATCGCCTGTCGATTGTGCCGGATCATCCGCTGATTAAAGACGCCGTCTTCTGCCGCCCGGGCCGGGATGTGAGCCACGAATTTGTGGACGGTGACTGGGCCGTGGCCGAAATGCGCCGCCATCCGCTGAAGGGTGACCGCAGCTTCTACGCCGAGCTGACCCAATTTATCACCTACGGGGATGACCATCTGGCCCCCTGGTGGGTCACCCTGGCGCGCCATAACCTGGAGCGTGAAGCCCCGGATGGTATTGCCACCGATATTATTGACGAAGGACTGGTGCGTGAAGATCTCCGCGATGTCACCTTTGTCACCATCGACAGCGCCAGCACCGAAGATATGGACGATGCGCTGTACGCCGAAATGGCCGAAAACGGCGATATCCGCCTGCTGGTCGCCATTGCCGATCCTACCGCCTGGATTGCACCGGGCAGCAAACTGGACAATGCCGCCCGTATCCGCGCGTTTACCAACTACCTGCCGGGCTTTAATATCCCGATGCTGCCCCGGGAGCTGTCTGACGATCTCTGCTCCCTGCGCGCCGGTGAGCCCCGCCCGGTCCTGGCCTGCCGCATGACCATCGCCGCAGACGGCAGTATTGGTGATGATATCCAGTTCTTTGCCGCCACTATCGAGTCCAAAGGCAAACTGGCCTATGACAATGTCTCTGACTGGCTGGAAGGCCGCGGTGAATGGTCGCCGGAGAACGACGCCATCGCCGGTCAGATTCGCCTGCTGGAGACCCTCTGCCAGCGCCGTGCCCAGTGGCGCCAGACCCACGCGCTGGTGTTTAAGGACCGCCCGGACTACCGGTTTATCCTCGGTGAGAAAGGCGAAGTGCTGGACATCGTTGCCGAGCCGCGCCGCATTGCCAACCGGATTGTTGAAGAGGCGATGATCGCCGCTAACGTCTGTGCGGCCCTGGTGCTGCGCGACAAGCTGGGCTTTGGTATCTACAACGTACATACCGGGTTTGATCCGGCCAACATTGAACAGCTCAGCACCATGCTGCAAAGCCACGGTATGGACGTAGACCCCCAGGAAGTGCTGACCCTGGCAGGCTTTTGTAAGCTGCGCCGCGAGCTGGACGCCCAGCCCACCGGCTTCCTTGACAGCCGCATCCGCCGCTACCAGTCCTTTGCGGAGATCAGCACCGAGCCGGGCCCTCACTTTGGCCTTGGCCTGGAAGCCTACGCCACCTGGACCTCACCTATCCGTAAATATGGCGATATGATCAACCACCGCCTGCTGAAAGCGATTATCAAATCAGAAACCGCCCAGCGCCCGGATACTGAAGTCACCGTGCAGATGTCTGAACGCCGCCGCCTTAACCGTATGGCGGAGCGTGACGTGGGCGACTGGCTGTATGCCCGCTTCCTGAAAGATAAAGCCGGTACGGATACCCGTTTCGCCGCAGAGATTATCGATGTCAGCCGTGGCGGCATGCGCGTGCGGCTGGTCGATAATGGCGCCGTGGCGTTTATTCCGGCACCGTTTATCCACCCGGTACGCGACGAGCTGGTCATCAGCCAGGAAAACGGCACCATACAGATCAAAGGCGAGCTGTTCTGCAAAGTCACCGATGTGATTGATGTGACCATTGCCGAAGTACGTATGGAAACGCGCAGCGTTATCGCCCGACCGGCCTGATCCGGCCCCTGACGACGGCACATTCGTGCCGTCGTTTTCTGCTTAGCCCCCATTCAGCATTTTGCATTATTCCCCTGTCCCCGTGAGTATGGTCTTATCCCTGCACATGACTCTGCGTTTTTCGGCTAAGGTACGCTATGAAGGGACTTTCTGCGGCACTCTCGCTTTTTGAACAACTGCCAGAAAATGGTGAGAATGCGATTCTTATCCTCGATCACCACGGTAATATTCAGCGCTTTAACAAGATCTGTGAAGAGGTCACCGGGCTCACCGAATCGGATGTTATCGGCCAGAACGCCTTTCGCCTGTTTATGCATCGCCAGGCCAGTAGCGGTGTCTGGGCCACCATCCACGGTTTTCGTTACCAGGACGGCGCCCTGAATACAGAAGTCCGGGTACAGACCGCCCACCGCCAGCACCAGATCCTGTTTCGCACCACGTTTATTCACCACCCCGATGGTCAGCCGGAGAGCTATCTGGTCTGCTCCGGGATGGAAATTACCGATAAGCGCAGCATCACCACCACGGCACTTCAGTCAACGCCGGTAAACTGCGCCCCGCTGCTCCCGCAGGTGGTATCGCGCCATATTCAGCACATTATGATGCAGTCAGCCAGTAAACAGGTGGCGCTGATGGTGGTGGAGATTGCCGCCCCGGACGACGCAATGGCGCGCATCAAATCACGCATCAACCGGCTGCTGCTCAGCGGCCAGCAGATGATCCTGACCCACCACGGGCAGATGTGGCTCTCCTGTGTACCGGCCTCCGCACGCCGCCTGACGGTGCTGGCAAAACGGATCCTCAACCTCGATCTGCCGGACAACAAATCCATTGTCGCGGTGGGTATGGCTATCGCCCCGTTTCACGGCAGGGACAGCCTGCGCCTGATTCGCAACGCCAGTGCCGCACTCGACACCGCGCGGCGCAGTAGCAACCGCCATTGCCTGTACAGCCCGGACATTAATGCCCAGGTCTTTGATTACCTGTGGCTGGATAACTACCTCGCCCGGGCGCTGCCGTCTTCGGAGCTGGAGATCCACTACCAGCCCAAGATTAACGCCGACGGCAGCGTAAGCGATGTGGAGGCCCTGCTGCGCTGGCGCTCGCCCGGGCGCGGGATGATCTCCCCGGCAAAATTTATTCACTTTGCCGAATCCACCGGGCAGATTATCGCCATTGGCCGCTGGGTGATGGAGCAGGCGCTACAGCAAGCCGCCCGCTGGCGCGATAACGGCATTCATCTGCGGGTGGCGGTTAACCTCTCCCCCTTGCAGCTGTGCGACGGCGAGCTGTTTCTGGCCCACAAGGCCCGGTTGCGCCAGCTGAACTTCAGCCGCAGCCCGCTGGATATTGAGCTGACAGAAAGCTGCCTGGCGCCGGATCAACACCAGGCCCGCACCATGATCCGCGCCTTTCGCCACCTCGGGGCCAGGATCCACCTTGATGACTTCGGCACCGGTTATTCCTCCCTGTCTCAGCTGGTTCACTTCCCGATTAACGCAGTCAAGCTGGATAAAAGTTTTGTCCGGGATGTGCATCGCTACCCGTCTACCCAGTCGCTGGTACAGGCAATTGTGGCGATGGCGCACGTGCTGGAGATGGAAATTATTGCCGAAGGTGTCGAAACCCCCGAAGAGGATAACTTTATTACCGCCTGCGGGATTGAGCAGCGCCAGGGGTTTTTATTCGCCCGGCCGATGCCCGCAGAGGATCTGGAGCGCTGGCTTGAAGACAATACCCGCCGGGGGAAAAGCCGCCCGTCCCCCCTGCCGATGATGGCGTAAAAGCGTGCGGCAAGGTGATTCTCTTTTACGCCAGATTCCTGCATTATCAGGTCATAATGACCAACAGGAGCCACTAACAGTAATGACCGATATTAATCTTACCCAACTGACACAGCGGATTGATACCGTGCTGGATATTCTGGTTGCCGGGGATTACGCCTCTGCCATTAATAATCTTGAGATCCTGAAAGCCGAATTACAGGCGCTCAGCCATGAGCCCGGGCAAAATACCCCGGGCAACACCCCCTCCCCCTGGGAGATCTGACCTTCCCTACAGCGTGGTGCGGCCAAAGGCCCCCTGCCAGTCGGCCGTGAACTTCTCAACCGCAGCACACACCGCCGGGGTGTTCAGTAACTGCCCGGCGACATCCAGCGGCAGCGTTACGGACTCACACCCGGCTAATAAGCACGACAACACCTGGTGGGGGGTGCGAAAACTGGCCGCCAGCACCCGGGTCCGGGGGGCGTGCAGGGTCAGCAGTTGTTGCAAATCGCTCACCAGGGCGATGCCATCCCCGCCCTGGGCATCCAGGCGGTTCACATAAGGCGCCACGTAACCGGCCCCGGCCAGCGCCGCCAGTAACCCCTGGGCCGCGCCATATACCGCCGTCCCCAGCACCGGAATATCCAGCGCGCGTAACTGCCGGATAGCCACCAGCCCTTCGGCGGTGACCGGCACCTTGACCACCAGCCCCGGCACCCGCTCCGCCAGGCGCTGGCCTTCACTGACCATCTCCCCGGCCCGGGTAGCCAGCACCTGGGCAAATAGCCGCCCGGATCCGCCCAGCGCCTCCAGCAGTGCGGGCAGCAGGTCCCACAGGGGCACCCCGGACTGCGCCACAATCGACGGGTTGGTCGTCACCCCGTGTAGCGGAAGGATCCGCGCGTACTGTTTTACAGCGGCAACATCGGCCGTATCTAAATAGAGCTCCATCGTTCTCTTCCTCATGGTGACGATCACAGTGTGGTTATCATAGCCACGCCCCGGTGCTGACCGTTGATTAAGGTCAATAAAACTTTCATTCGAAAGTTATTTAATCTTCAAAAGAAACACACCACCCGGAGGCCAGATGCTGTTCAACCTGCAACGCTACTCAACACATGATGGTCCGGGGATCCGCACGGTGGTCTTTTTAAAAGGCTGCCCGCTGGCCTGCCGCTGGTGCCAGAACCCGGAAAGCCGCAACCCGGGCCGCGACGTGCTGTTTGACGCGCGCCTGTGCCTTGAGGGCTGCCGGCTTTGTGCCGACACCTGCCCCCACGCCATCCGCCGGGATGGCCCGCTGCCGGTTATCCACCGGGCGGCGCTGAGTGAGCGGGATCTTGATAATTTACAGACATGCTGCCCGACCGGTGCACTGGTGGTTTGCGGCGAGCCGCGCCCGGTTGATGACATTATGGCCGCGGTGCTGCGCGACAAGCCCTTCTATGACCGCAGCGGCGGCGGTGTCACCTTATCCGGCGGTGAGCCCTTTATGCAGCCCGCACTTGCGGCAGAGATCCTGGCGCGCAGCAAAGCCGCCGGGATCCACACCGCCGCAGAGAGCTGCCTGCACGTTCCCTGGAAATATATTGCCCCGTCGCTGGATAACCTGGATCTGCTGCTGGCGGATCTGAAGCATGTTGATCCCCGGGCCATGAAGCAGTGGACCGGCGGCAGCGCACAGCGGGTGATGGATAACTTTCGCCGCCTGGCGGCACGGAATATTCCGCTGGTGATCCGGGTGCCGCTGATTGACCAGTTTAACGCCAGCCCCGATGCCATCCGCCAGATAACTGACTTTGCCGCCGATACCCTGGGCGCAAAAGAGATTCATTTTCTGCCTTACCACACCCTGGGCATCGGTAAATATCAGATGCTCGGCCAGCCCTACCTGGCCCCCACGACCCCACTGGACGCCCCGGCACTGCTGGATTTTGCCTGCCAGTATGCTGACCAGAAAGGCATGACCGCCTGGATTAGAGGATAACACGATGACTGAACTGAACCTGGACTACCTCAGCCCACGGATAAGTGCCCATAAGCAGGCGCTTATCCATATTGTTAAACCGCCGGTGTGTACTGAGCGGGCGCGGCATTACACGGAAATATACCAGGCCCACCAGGATAAGCCTCTGCCGGTGCGCCGGGCCCTGGCGCTGGCCCACCACCTGGCCGCGCGCACTATCTGGATCAAGCACGACGAGCTTATCGTGGGTAACCAGGCAAGCCATGTGCGCGGCGCGCCGCTGTTTCCTGAGTATACGGTCAGCTGGATCGAGCACGAAATTGACGAGCTGGGCGATCGCCCCGGGGCGGGGTTTTCCGTCACCGAGCAGGATAAAGCCGTGATCCACCAGATTTGCCCCTGGTGGCGCGGGCAAACCGTGCAGGACCGCTGCTACGGCATGTTTACCGAAGAGCAAAAATCGCTGCTGGCCAGCGGGATAATCAAAGCCGAAGGCAATATGACCTCCGGGGATGCACACCTGGCGGTGAACTTCCCCCTGTTACTGGAAAAGGGGCTTGCCGGTCTGCGGGAAAAAGTGGCCGAACGCCAGTCGCGGCTACAGCTGACTGACCAGGGCGATCTCCACAAGGCGCAGTTTCTGAACGCCATTGATATCACCCTTAACGCCCTGAGCGGGCATATTCTGCGCTACGGGGCCCTGGCCCGGCAGATGGCCGCCCGGGAGCCCCGGGAAACCCGCCGCGCAGAGCTGCTGACCATTGCCGCCAACTGTGAACAGATTGCCCACCAGCCCCCGCAAACCTTCTGGCAGGCGCTGCAGCTCTGTTACTTCGTGCAGCTGACGCTCCAGATAGAATCTAACGGGCACTCGGTCTCCTTTGGGCGGCTGGATCAGTATCTCTACCCCTGGTATCGCCGCGATGTTGAGCTGGAGGCGACCCTGACCCGGGAGCAGGCCATTGAGCTGCTGGAAAGCTGCTGGCTGAAGCTGCTGGAGGTCAATAAAATCCGCTCCGGCTCCCATTCCAAAGCCTCTGCCGGTAGCCCCCTGTACCAGAACGTGACCATCGGCGGCCAGACCCTGCGTAACGGTGTTCCGGTCGATGCGGTTAACCCGTTATCCTGGGCGATTCTTGAGTCCTGCGGCCGCCTGCGCTCTACCCAGCCCAATTTAAGTGTCCGCTACCATGCGGGGATGGGGGATGATTTCCTCGCCGCCTGCGTGCAGGTGATCCGCTGCGGCTTTGGTATGCCCGCGTTTAATAATGATGAAATTGTAATTGATGCGTTTATTAAACTGGGTGTCAGCCGGGAAGATGCCTTCGATTATGCGGCCATTGGCTGTATCGAAACTGCGGTGGGCGGGAAATGGGGGTATCGCTGCACCGGGATGAGTTTTATCAACGTTGCCCGGGTGATGCTGGCGGCCCTGGAAGGCGGGCGGGACGCCACGACCGGCAACGTCTTTCTGCCCCAGGCGCAGGCCCTGTCTGCCGGTAACTTTGGCCATTTTGATGAGGTGTTAGCCGCCTGGGATCGCCAGATTCGCTACTACACCCGCAAATCCATCGAGATCGAATGCGTGGTGGACACGGTGCTGGAGGAGAACGCCCACGACATTCTCTGTTCAGCCCTGGTGGATGACTGTATTGAGCGCGGGAAGAGCATTAAACAGGGGGGCGCGAAATATGACTGGGTTTCCGGCCTGCAGGTAGGGATAGCCAACCTGGGCAACAGCCTGGCCGCCGTGCGCAAACTGGTTTTCGACCAGGGCCTGATAACCCAGCAGGATCTGGCCGCGGCCCTGGCCGGTGATTTTGACGGTTTACCCGGGGAGCAGCTGCGCCAGCGCCTGATAAACGGCGCGCCGAAGTACGGCAACGATGATGACGATGTGGATCTGCTGCTGAGCCGGGCATACCAGAGCTATATTGACGAACTTACCCGATACCACAATACCCGCTATGGCCGTGGGCCCCTGGGGGGCACCTACTATGCGGGCACCTCGTCGATTTCCGCCAATGTGCCTTTTGGTGCCGCCACCATGGCAACACCGGATGGCCGGAAAGCGCACACCCCGCTGGCAGAAGGGGCCAGCCCCGCATCCGGTACGGACCGGCTGGGCCCGACGGCGGTTATCAATTCCGTCGGCAAACTGCCCACGGAGCGTATTCTTGGCGGTGTGCTGCTCAACCAGAAGCTCAACCCGGACACCCTTGAAAACCCGCGCGACAAAGCCAAACTGATGGCGATGCTGCGCACCTTCTTTGAGGCTCACCGGGGCTGGCATGTGCAGTACAATATTGTCTCCCGGGAGACGCTGCTGGCAGCCCAGCGCCACCCGGATCAGTACCGGGATCTGGTGGTGCGGGTGGCGGGGTATTCCGCCTTCTTTACGGCCTTATCGCCGGATGCTCAGAATGATATTATTGCCCGCACTGAGCATACGCTTTAACTGACAGGGCGGTGGCCCCGGCCACCGCCTGATAAACAGGCCCCTATGAATTCGAGACAACAGATTATTTTACAGCTGGTCACTGATCGCGGCCGGATGAGCGTGGTAGAGCTGGCGAAACTCACCGGGGTGTCTGAGGTGACCATTCGCCAGGATCTCAATTTGCTGGAAAAGCAGAATTTTTTGCGCCGCGCCCACGGCTATGCTCTGGGGCTGGAAAGCGATGATGTGGGCACCCGGATGATGGATAACTACCCGCTCAAGCAGCGCCTGGCGGAGTATGCCGCAAGCCTGGTGGCAGATGGTGAAACGGTGTTTATTGAAAACGGCAGCTGTAATGCGCTGCTGGCCCGCACCCTGGCTGAGCAGAAAAAAATCACCCTGGTGACGGTCAGCTGTTATATCGCCCACCTGCTGAAAGACACCCCCTGTGAGGTTATCTTACCCGGCGGTATCTACCAGAAAAAAAGTGAGAGTATGGTCGGGCCGCTCACCCGCCAGTTTTTACAGCAGATCCACTTTACCCGGGCGTTTATCGGCATTGATGGCTGGCAGCCCGCCAGCGGATTTACCGGCCGGGATATGATGCGTGCCGAGGTGGTCAACAGCGTGCTGGAAAACGGCGCACAGGGGATTGTGTTAACGGACAGTTCCAAATTTAACCAGCTGCACCCCTACCCTCTGGGCCCGGACAGCGCCCTGACGCGGGTGATAACCGACAACGGGCTAAGCCAGGCACTACGCCAGCAGTTAACTGCCCGTTATGCGCGGCTGGACATTGTTTCTGCCTGAGTTATATGTAAAGAAAAACCGCTACGCCGGGCATTTCTTTACACAGCTTCAGAGCATTCCCAATCGCCCTTTAGGATAATTTCCCTGTGGTATTTTTTACTACAATTTAAAATATACTCATGCGATATAACAGGAAGTGGCGGTCATCCGCGTTATCTGATACGTCCGTTATCGCAAGAGGGTTTCACGGTATCCAGTACAGGTCTCTGACACCCGATATGGGTAAGTTTCCCGTGATTCATTAAATCAGGAGAAAGTAGAATGAAATTAAATAACAAAAAAATCGCCGCAGGCCTGCTTGCTATTACACTGGCAATGTCTCTGTCCGCGTGTGGCCACTGGTCAAAACGCGATCGTAACACTGCAATTGGTGCCGGTGCCGGTGCTCTGGGTGGGGCAATACTGACTGACGGCAGCACCCTGGGTACCCTGGGCGGTGCGGCAGTGGGCGGTATTATCGGCCACCAGGTCGGCAAATAATTCCCTGACCGGGTAAACAGATAACAAGGCCATGACACTGTCATGGCCTTATTTTTTCTATGCTACGCCCGCTCAGCCGCCAGCCAGTTTGACTTTATAGCCCCGGGCCTCCAGCAGGGTTTTAAGCAGATCGCGCTTATCGCCCTGAATCTCAATCACCCCGTCTTTAACGCTGCCACCGCAGCCGCATTTCTTTTTCAGATCGGCGGCTATCTTCACCAGCTCCGCATCCGCGGCATCGATACCGCTGATAAGGCAGACCCCTTTACCTTTACGGCCGCTGGTCTGGCGCTGAATACGGACAATACCGTCGCCTTTCGGGCGCGTGGCTTTTTCCTCCGGCGGGGTAATTCGCCCGGTTTGCGTGGAGTAGACCAGCGGGTTTTCGTTATCGCGCATATCAGGCTCCTGCCGTCAGGCTGGCGCGGATCGCCTGCAGCGCCGCTGCCGGATCCGCCGCCTGAGTTATCGGGCGGCCGATAACCATATAATCCACCCCTGCCGCCAGCGCCTGGGGAGGGGTCATGATGCGGCGCTGATCGCCTGCGTCGCTGCCTGCCGGGCGGATGCCGGGGGTTATCAGTTTAAAATCCTGCCCGAGCCCTGCTTTAAGGGTCACCGCTTCATGGGCGGAGCATACCACGCCATCCAGACCGCACTGCCGGGTCAGGCGCGCCAGGTGCTCAGCGTACTGGGCCGGTGACAGGGTAATGCCGAGGTCCAGCAAGTCACTGGATTCCATACTGGTCAGCACGGTGACCGCAATCAGCAGCGGCGCATCTTTGCCCCAGTCGCGCAGTGCTTCCCGGGCGGCCGTCATCATGCGCGCCCCGCCGCTGGCGTGGACATTGACCATCCAGACCCCAAGCTCCGCTGCCGCCGCCACGGCTTTGGCTACCGTGTTGGGGATATCGTGGAATTTCAGATCCAGAAACACCTCAAACCCCCGGTTCTGGAGGTCGCGCACCAGTTGCGGGCCATACAGGGTGAACATCTCTTTGCCGATTTTAAGGCGGCAGTCAGCCGGGTTGATGCGATCAACAAACGCCAGCGCCTGGTCTTTACTGGCATAATCCAGCGCGACAACGATCGGGGAGTCCGTGACAACAGGACGGGATGATGCGGCAAAATTCATGGCTCTTCCTTTGACTGATGGGCGACACCGGGGCGCAAAAAATTTAAACGGCTGGCATTCTACCCGCAGTGCCGGAAAATTGACAGGCTCCTCTCGTCTGCCTGGCCGGGTTGCGGGTGTGGTGGTGAATAAATATTAAGCATGTTGTAACTAAATACAGGCTTTTTTAAAAAACAGGCTACTGGCCGTCTAACCCGCGGATGGGCTTAATGGTTGACCAGGCCCGGCAGGAGGGGCAGTGCCAGTACAGGGTGTAGGCGGTAAAGCCGCACTTGTGGCAGCGGTAGCGCGGTTTGGAGCGGATCTGCTCCCCGACCATATCACGCAGCACGATCAGGCTGTCTCTGGCCCGGCCCTGTTCTGCTTCCATCAGGTGGTAGTCCATCAGACGGTGGAAGACCCGCATCGTCGGGTGGCGTTGCAGTTCGCGGGTTATATAGGTTTGCGCCGCGTCCTGGCCTTCGCGTTTTTCGATAAGCTCCGCCATCATCAGCTCCGCCATGGCGCCGCCGCTTTCCCCCACCCGGCCCAGGAAATCTTCCCAGCCCTGGGGTTTATCCAGCTGCAGGTAGCAGTCGCGCACCATTTCCAGGATTTCGTGAACCAGTTCCCGGTCCTGCTCCAGCACTTTTTCCAGCGACTCTACCGCCCGGGCATATTCGCCTTTCTGCATATAGATGCGCCCCATCATAATGGAGACGCGCGCGCTGTTGCGGTCCGCCGCAGCGCCCTTTTTCAGCAGCGCGATGGCGCGATCAAAATCGTCGCTGCCCATATGCTGTAGCGCCAGCTCGCAGTAGAAATGCGCAATCTCAATGCGCTGTTTGTCTTTGCCCAGTTTCACCAGGCGCTCAGCCACATCAATGGCTTTCTGCCAGTCGCTGGTGAGCTGATAAATTTGCAGCAGTTGTTGCAGGGCGGGCAGGCGGAAGTCTGTTTCATCCACCAGCTGAATAAACATGCTTTCGGCGCGATCGTATAGCCCGGCGGCCATATAGTCACGGCCCAGTTGCTGCACGGCCAGTAGCCGCTGTTCATAGGTTAACGAGGCGCTCTCCATCAGTGTCTGGTGGATGCGGATCGCGCGGTCCACCTCCCCCCGGGAGCGGAACAGGTTCCCCAGCGTCAGGTGGGCTTCCACCGTGCCGGTATCTTCTTTGAGCATATCAAGGAACAGATCGACCGCTTTATCCTGCTGATTAGACAGCAAAAAGTTTACCCCGGCCACATAGTCCCGGGATAAGCGGTTAGCTTCCTGCTGTTTATCCTGATGAGCACTTCTGCGCCCCATATACCAGCCATAGGCCGCGGCAACCGGAAGCAGCAGAAACAACAACTCCAGCATATAACGTTATTCCCTGGCCGCCGGTACTGAGGGCTCTGGCGCCTGCTCAGGAACCAGTTGCTGTTCAAGGCGTTTAACCCGTCTCTCTGCCCGGGCCAGCGCAACGCGCACCCGCAGCCAGAACAGGCCGCAAATCAGCCACCCCAGCACAAATCCTGCGGCAAAAAGTGTCGCCAGAAGGGTCGAAACGCGATACTCCCCCTGGGCCAGCAGATAATTAAAACTGACGACCTGATCATTCTGGGCACCAAGGGTGACTGAGATAACAAAAATCGCCAGGACTAATAAGAAGATTAATAAATATTTCACATTACTTCCCGTAGATGTGGTTACAGGCGAAGAAAACATCCGCACACGCCATACAGACTGTATAAACTAGCATTTCCCGCAGATATGGGGAATCATAAACCACAGTCACAATATTCACTACATGGGGCCGCTCACAGGTTTTGCAAGCGGCTAATCGTGCTGTCACCTGTGCCGCCCGGCAATTTCCGCCTGCTCTTCAGGGGGCGGTGTGAGCGGGCCACATAACCGTTGCGCACACCAGCAGGCAATGGTCACCAGCAGCCAGGAGAGCATGGTAGCCATAATTAAATCCCCCGGCCAGTGCATTCCCAGAATCAGCCGGCTGCCCATCACCATAATCGCCCAGGCCGTCACCAGTATAATGGATAGCGTCCGCCGCCGGGGCCAGAGTAAACCAATGGCCAGCAGCGCCCAGGTCGCGGCAAACATGGTATGGCCCGAGGGGAAAGAAAACCCGGTTTCATTCTCCCAGTGGTGTCGCAGCCAGACGGGGATCTGCGGCTGGTCTGCCAGCTGTCGGGCCACCAGCGCGCTGCGCTGCTTGCGCTTGAGGCTATAGAAGCTATCGACCGGAATATGGTGGTTTTTCTCCAGCCACACCACATAAGGCCTGGGCGACTGAACCTGATGTTTGACCCAGGACTTCACCCCCTGCCCGGCCATGATCACCGCCACCAGAATAATTAACAGGGTGATGGCGGCCCGCAGCCGGTAACGCAGGCACCAGAGGAACCAGCCCCACAAAATCAGATGGGTAATCGCCCCCCAGGGTTGTGTTACAGACTCCGTGACCCAATACACTGCTTTAAGCCCGGGAGAAAGCAGCGCGTTATTATCTGGCGACCAGTGCCAGCCCGATATCAGGACACAGACCGGCATCACCAGTAAAATAGCGGCCCCTGCCAGGGTGCGTTTTGCAATTGATAACATACACTCTCCGGTTTTATATCCGGCAAGGATACCTGAAAACAGGAATAATACGGCAACTATTCGTCACGACCGGCTGGCGGAAAGCGGCCAGCCCCGGGCCCCACCATAAAGCCTATAGGTGATGACCAGGCATTGTGGCAAAATAGCCGATAATTGACATAAAGCCAGCCTGCTGGCGTACAACACGGGCATATTGCCCCGTGGAAGTAAGTATCTGGAGATTCACATGCAGCTTAAACGAGTGGCAGAAGCCAAACTGCCAACCCCCTGGGGCGACTTCCTGATGGTGGGGTTTGAAGAACTGGCAACCGGGCAGGATCATGTTGCGCTGGTTTTTGGTGATATTAGTGGGAGCGAGCCGGTTCTGGCCCGGGTACATTCAGAGTGTCTGACCGGTGATGCCTTATTCAGCCTGCGCTGCGATTGTGGCTTCCAGCTTGAAGCGGCCCTGGCCCACATTGCCGAAGAAGGCCGGGGGGTGCTGCTTTATCACCGCCAGGAAGGGCGCAATATCGGCCTGCTGAATAAGATTCGCGCCTATGCATTGCAGGATCAGGGCTACGACACGGTCGAAGCCAACCATCAGCTGGGCTTTGCCGCCGACGAGCGCGACTTCACCCTGTGTGCCGACATGTTCAAACTGCTGGATGTGGACGCGGTGCGTCTGCTGACCAATAACCCGAAAAAAGTGGAAATTCTCACCGAAGCAGGGATCAAAATTGTCGAGCGGGTTCCGCTTATTGTGGGCCGCAACCCGAAAAACGCCCGCTACCTGGATACCAAAGCGGCGAAAATGGGCCATTTGCTCTCCAAATAACGCGCCTTACCCCATTGTTATTACGCAAAAAGGGTCTGCCGGAGCAGACCCTTTTTTATTATCAGCCCCGTTTAGCTGAGCATATTGCGGATAACATATTGCAGGATCCCGCCGTGGCGGAAATAGATAAGCTCCTTGCCGGTGTCTATCCGGCAGCGGCACGCGATCTGCTGCTGGTGGCCGTCGCTGAATGTCAGGGTGACCGGTACTGTTACCCCGGGGGTCAGGGCGTCCAGCCCGCTGATATCCAGCAGCTCTTCACCACTTAGCCCCAGGGTTTTGCGGGTCACCCCCCGGGGGAATTCCAGCGGCAGGATCCCCATACCAATCAGGTTAGAGCGGTGGATCCGCTCAAAGGACTCCGCAATCACCACCCTCACCCCCAGCAGGCGCGGCCCTTTTGCGGCCCAGTCGCGGCTGGAGCCGGAGCCATACTCTTTCCCGGCAATTACCGCCAGCGGCGTGCCCTGCTGCTGGTAGCCCATTGCCGCATCATAGACCGGCACCACATCGCTGCCCGGGAACTGGCGCGTCATGCCCCCTTCCACCCCCGGGACAATTTCATTGCGGATGCGGATATTGGCAAAGGTGCCGCGCATCATCACCTCGTGGTTACCGCGCCGGGAGCCGTAGGAGTTAAAGTCACCGCGGGCCACCCCGTGGCTTTGCAGATAGCGCCCTGCCGGGCTCTCCTCTTTGATATTACCGGCGGGGGAGATATGGTCCGTGGTCACCGAATCCCCCAGCATCAGCAGGATGCGCGCCCCGTGAATATCGGCCACCGGGGCCGGTGCCTTCTCCATATTTTTGAAAAACGGCGGTTTGCGGATATAGGTTGAGTCCTGCTGCCAGTGGTAGGTCCGGGAGGGGGTCACGGTAATGGCCTGCCACTCCGGCGTGCCGGTAAAGACCTGGGCATACTCTTTACTGAACATGGCGGTAGAGACGCTGGCCACTGCTGCGGCGATAGCCTCACCGGAGGGCCAGATATCTTTTAACCAGACCGGGTTACCGGCCGGATCGTGGCCCAGGGGCTCGCTGACCAGGTTTTGCGTCATCGTTCCGGCCAGCGCATAGGCCACCACCAGCGGGGGCGAGGCCAGCCAGTTGGTTTTCACCAGCGGATGAATGCGCCCCTCAAAATTGCGGTTGCCGGACAACACGGCGCTCACCGTCAGGTTCTGCTCCCGGATGGCCCGCTCTACCGGCTCCGGCAACGGGCCGGAGTTGCCGATACAGGTGGTACAGCCATAGCCCACCAGGTTAAAGCCCAGGGCATCGAGGTAGGGCATCAGCCCGGCTTTGTCCAGATAGTCAGACACCACTTTGGAGCCCGGCGCCAGCGACGCTTTCACCCAGGGGCGGGTTTTCAGCCCTTTTTCCACTGCGTTGCGCGCCAGTAGACCGGCCGCCATCAGCACACTCGGGTTCGAGGTATTGGTACAGGAGGTAATGGCCGCAATCACCACCGCCCCTTCCGGTAGCGTGTCGCTGCCTGCCGCCTGTGAGGGGTGCCGGGGGCTGAGATCCAGCTCAGTGCTGGCGGTAAAGGCGGCGGGAACATCCCCCAGCGCCACCCGGTCCTGGGGGCGTTTGGGCCCGGCAAGGCTTGCCTCTACGCTGTCCATATCCAGCGCCAGCCTGCTGGTGAAGACCGGTTCGTCTCCGGGGTTGCGCCACATGCCCTGGGCTTTGCAGTAGGCTTCCACCAGCGCGATTTGCGCCGCGCTGCGCCCGCTCAGGCGCATATAGTCCAGGGTGACCTGGTCAACCGGGAAGAAGCCACAGGTCGCGCCATATTCCGGGGCCATATTGGCGATGGTGGCCCGGTCCGCCAGGGGCAGCGAGTCCAGACCATCACCGTAAAATTCCACAAATTTGCCCACCACCCCGTGGTTGCGCAGCATCTGGGTCACGGTGAGCACCAGATCCGTTGCGGTGATCCCTTCGCGCAGTTTGCCGCTCAGCTTAAAGCCGACAACGTCCGGGATAAGCATAGAGACCGGCTGGCCGAGCATTGCCGCTTCGGCTTCGATCCCCCCGACACCCCAGCCCAGCACCCCAAGGCCGTTTATCATGGTGGTGTGCGAGTCAGTGCCGACCAGGCTGTCCGGCCAGGCATGCCATTCGCCGTCCTGCTCTTCCCCCCAGACCGCCTGCCCGAGGTACTCCAGGTTGACCTGGTGACAGATCCCGGTGCCCGGCGGCACCACCCGGAAGCGGTTAAATGCCTGCTGGCCCCAGCGCAGGAAGGCGTAACGCTCGTGGTTACGCGCCATCTCCAGGCGCACGTTTTCGCCAAAGGCATCGGCACTGCCGAAGGCATCCACCGTTACCGAGTGGTCAATCACCAGGTCAACCGGGCTTAACGGGTTCACCCGCTGCACATCGCCGCCCAGGCGGGCGACCGCTTCGCGCATAACGGCCAGATCAACCACCGCAGGCACCCCGGTAAAGTCCTGCATCAGTACCCGGGTTGGCCGCCAGGCAATTTCACGATCCGCATGGGCGTCGGCCAGCCAGCCTGCCAGCGCCTGAATATCCTGCTCCGTGACATCGTCACCATCCTGGTAACGCAGCAGGTTTTCCATCAGGATCTTCAGTGATTTGGGTAACCGGGAAAGATCCCCGAGCGTTTTCGCCGCCAGGGGTAAGCTGTAGTAATGCCAGCGTTTGTTATCGATGACCAGCGTGTCCTTGCTGGCGTCATGTAGGGTTAACGACATAACTCCTCCTTAATTATCCGGCATGCTGAAATGTCAGCGCAGAAAGTCACCAGACTTCTCTTAAAGATAGTACAGATACGCGTTAACGTGATGATAATATTAGCAACGGGAGGGATACGGCCCGCCAGGGGCGCGCGGCAGTCGGCCAGTAAACCAGAGATAATTCAGGCAAATTTAACTGGCGCCGGGGCAGCGCCAGTACGGCAGGCGGCGGATTACTTCTCCGGCAGTTTAATGTCTTTAAACATCGCCTCAATATCTTCATTAGAGCGCAGCGACACGGCGGTATCCACCACATCCCGGGTCAGATGGGGGGCAAAGCGCTGGATAAAATCATACATGTAGCTGCGCAGGAAGGTGCTGCGCCGGAAGCCGATTTTCGTGGTGCTGTGGGTGAAAATCTCATGGGCTTCAATGCGCACCAGATCAGGGTCAGACACCGGATCGACCGCCATGCTGGCAATTACCCCGACCCCCAGCCCAAGGCGGACATAGGTTTTGATAACGTCTGCGTCGGTGGCGGTAAACACAATATGTGGCGACAGCCCCGCCCGGTTGAAGGCGGTATCCAGCTCAGAGCGGCCGGTAAACCCGAAGGTATAGGTCACCAGCGGGTACTGGGCCAGCTCCTCGATCCCCACGGCGCTTTTACCGGCCAGCGGGTGATCCGGTGTGACCACAATGGCCCGGTTCCAGTGGTAGCACGGCAGCATCACCAGATCGTCATACAGGTGCAGCGCTTCGGTGGCGATGGCAAAATCCGCATTACCTTTGGAGACCGCCTCCGCAATCTGGGTGGGCGATCCCTGGTGCATATGCAGCGACACCCGGGGGTAGCGCTCAATAAACCCTTTAATGACCCCGGGCAGCGCGTAGCGGGCCTGGGTATGTGTGGTGGCCACATACAGTGAGCCTTTATCCGGCCAGGTGTGCTCACCGGCAACGGATTTAATGGCATCAACTTTGGACAGTACCTCACGGGCGATACGAATAATCTCCTGCCCGGCCGGGGTGACCTGGGTCAGGTGTTTGCCGCTGCGGGAAAAGATCTGAATGCCCAGCTCATCTTCCAGCATGCGCACTTGTTTACTGATGCCAGGCTGAGAGGTGTACAGCCCTTCGGCTGTCGAAGAGACGTTCAGGTTGTGGTTAACCACTTCAACGATATACCGTAACTGCTGTAGTTTCATGACGTACCATCCGGGTAACTGCTGCACACTCAGGGTTAAATAACCTGAAAAAATACCCCTTTAGCGCTACATTTGCGCAAAAAGGCATAAACACTATACCACTTATATCTTCTGTGTATAGGCAGATGTAACAGATTATAACGGCAACAAAAACAAAAAAAGGGCCGGATATCCGGCCCTTAGTGGTATGCAGCTTTCCCGCAGGGTTACTTCTTCGTTTCAGTCCATTTACCGTCAACGAAAAACGCTGACCAGCCGGTCGCCTTACCGTCTTTTTCAGACGAGACATACTGCTGTTTGGTTTTACGGCTGAAGCGGACAACCGTTTTGTTGCCTTTTTCATCCTGCTGCGGCGCGTCGGCCAGGTAGCGCAATTTTTCCGGCAGACGGTCGCGGAAGCGGTAGAGCTCCTCAACCAACGGTGCGCGGGTTTCCCGGGATTTCGGGAAGGTATTGGCCGCCAGGAAAATACCCGCAGCGCCATCACGCAGCACGAAGTAAGCGTCGGACTTCTCGCAAGGCAGCTCCGGTAACGGCACCGGATCTTCCTTTGGCGGTGCCACTTCGCCGTTACGCAGGATCTTACGCGTGTTTTTACACTCTTCGTTGGTGCAGGCCATGTACTTGCCAAAACGCCCCATTTTCAGGTGCATTTCAGAGCCGCATTTCTCGCACTCAACGACCGGGCCGTCATACCCTTTGATGCGGAACTCGCCCTCTTCAATCTCGTAACCGTCACAGGTGGGGTTATTACCGCACACGTGAATTTTACGTTTCGGATCGATAAGGTAGCTGTCCATTGCCGTGCCGCACTTCTGGCAACGGCGCTTCGCACGCAGGGCGTTGGTTTCCGCATCATCCCCTTCCAGCACGTTGAGAACTTCGTTCTCCGGGATCAGGTTGATGGTGGTTTTGCAGCGCTCTTTGGGCGATAACGCATAGCCGGAACAGCCGAGGAAGACCCCGGTGCTGGCGGTGCGGATCCCCATCTGGCGGCCACAGGTCGGGCACTCAATACTGGTCAGCACCATCTGATTGGTGCGCATGCCGCCCTCTTCCGGCGCCTTTTCCGCCACTTCAAGCTGGCGGGTAAAGTCGCTGAAGAAGCTGTCCAGCACGTGGCGCCACTCTTCTTCGTGGCTGGCAACCAGGTCGAGACGATCTTCCATCTGGGCGGTAAAGTCGTAGTTCATCAGCTCGCGGAAGTTCTCTTCCAGGCGATCGGTGACGATCTCGCCCATTTTTTCCGCGTAGAAGCGCCGGTTCTCGACTTTGACATAACCACGATCCTGGATGGTGGAGATGATCGACGCATAGGTAGACGGGCGACCAATGCCGCGTTTTTCCAGCTCTTTTACCAGGGATGCCTCGCTAAAGCGCGCAGGCGGCTTGGTAAAGTGCTGAGCCGGTTGTAAATCAATCAGTGACAGTGTATCGCCCTGGTTGACGGCCGGTAATGTGCGGTCCTCATCCCCTTTGCGAAGCGCCGGCATTACTTTTGTCCAGCCATCGAAGCGCAGAATGCGGCCCCGGGCTTTAAGGCGATAATCACCGGCCCCGACAGTCAGGGTGGTGGAGTCGTACTTAGCCGGGGTCATCTGGCAGGCCACAAACTGACGCCACACCAGTTGATAGAGTTTCTGGGCGTCCGCCTCCATATCTTTGAGGCTTTCTGCCAGTACGTTCACATCGGAAGGACGAATCGCTTCGTGCGCTTCCTGAGAGTTCTCTTTGTTGGCGTACTGGTTCGGTTTCGCCGGCAGATATTTCGCACCAAAATTGTCGCCAATATAGTCACGGGCCATGGTGACCGCGTCCTGGCTCAGGTTGGTGGAGTCGGTACGCATATAGGTGATGTAGCCCGCTTCGTACAGACGCTGGGCGAGCATCATGGTCTTCTTCACCCCGTACCCCAGGCGCGTACTGGCGGCCTGTTGCAGGGTGGAGGTAATAAACGGCGCACCGGGCTTGCTGCTGGTGGGTTTATCTTCCCGCTCCACAACCTGGTAGCTGGCTTTTTCCAGCAGGCTGACCGCCGCCATGGTTTCCTGCTGGCTGGCAGGACGGAAAGGTTTATCAAGATAGTGAGAAACCTCAACCGGCAGCGTATCCCCCGCAGGGGTGGATAAATTCGCGTCAATTTCCCAGAACTCTTCCGGTACAAACGCTTTAATTTCCCGCTCGCGCTCAACCACCAGCCGCACAGCCACAGACTGTACGCGCCCGGCAGACAGGCCGCGGGCTATCTTCTTCCACAGCAGTGGCGAGACCATATACCCCACCACGCGGTCCATAAAACGGCGCGCCTGCTGGGCGTTAACCCGGTCGATATTCAGTTCGCCCGGTTTTTCAAAAGCCTGACGGATAGCGTTTTTAGTAATTTCGTTAAACACTACCCGGCTGTAGCGTTGCTCGTCGCCCCCGATAACCTCCCGCAGGTGCCAGGCAATGGCTTCCCCTTCGCGGTCAAGGTCAGTTGCGAGATAGATGTGATCTGCTTTTTCGGCAAGGGATTTCAGTTCTGAAACTACCTTCTCTTTACCGGGCAGGATCTCATAGTCCGCATCCCAGTTATGCCAGGGATTGATGCCCATACGGTTAACCAGCGCCGTACGCTCATCTTTTTTGCCCTTTTTAGCCGTTTTGGCCGTTTTGCTGGCGGCGGAGTCAGCGCTCTTTTTGTGAGCTGAGCCACTGGTCGGCAAATCGCGGATATGACCAACACTGGATTTGACCACATAGTCGTTACCAAGATATTTGTTGATCGTTTTGGCTTTTGCCGGGGACTCAACGATGACGAGAGCTTTGCCCATATTCACCTTTACCTATTTAATTCTTCCAGGAATACGTCGCACTTTCACCTTCCACTGGCGACGAACCGTTTTTTATATTGCGGCAGCGTCCGAAGATATCAAGCACTTTTCACTGCGTCATTCACGAGCTGTGATATCCAGCCCATTGAGAACGCAGGAATTTTTGCACCGGAACACAACGTGCACGACGATGTTTGGTTGAATGTCAAGCAATTCTGTTGCCAGATCTGCGAAAGCGTCACACTCTACCTGATAAAATCGGATACGCAACTTTAATTAGCATGCAATAGTGATTCGCGCCACCCGGAGCCCGGGGGCGGATGGCCGCCGCCATCGCCAGGATTATTTGCACATTCTCCACGGCCGGCAGTAAACTACCCGCAGTCTGTAAGGAGAAAGCAATGAAAGCCCCGACTCAACCTATCGACCGTAAAACCCTGTTAATCGAAGCAAACCAGCTGATTCGCGATCATGAAGACACCATGGCCGGAATTGAAGCAACGGACGTTGTGCAAAAAGGCGATGTGTTAGTGTTCCGCGGCGAGTATTACCTCGATGAGCAAGGGCTCCCAACCCCGAAGAGCACCGCAGTATTTAACATGTTTAAATATCTGGCCAGCACCCTGTCGGAAAAATATCACCTGGTTGATTAACCCAAAAAAAACAGGCCGGATATCCGGCCTGTTTTTTTGCGTCATTATAACGGCGGGTTCTGCTGCCCCCGCTGCCACCAGCGCAGAAGCAGGCGATCGGCACTCTTTGCCGCGCTTTGCGTCATGCGATCCATCACGTTTTTACGCCGGATATAGCGCACGCCCACCACGTCATACTGCTCAATACGCCCGATAAGCCAGTCATCGCTGGTGCCGATGGCATCAACCAGCCCCTTCTCCAGCGCCTGAGTCCCGTACCAGTGCTCCCCGGTCGCCACCGCGTCGACATCCAGCGCCGGGCGCATCTGATGAACAAACTGCTTAAACAGCAGGTGCGTCTGGTTCAGGTCTTCGCGGAATTTCTCCCGCCCTTCGGCGGTGTTCTCACCAAACAGGGTCAGGGTGCGCTTATACTGCCCGGCCGTGTGCAGCTCCACATCGATATCGTGGTTCTTAAGCAGGCGGTTAAAGTTCGGGAACTGCGCCACCACACCAATAGAGCCAATAATAGAAAACGGCGCCGCCACAATGGTGTTCGCCACGCAGGCCATCATATAGCCGCCGCTGGCGGCCACTTTATCGACCACCGCCGTCAGCGGGATCTCGCGCTCACGCAGGCGCTGCAACTGGGAGGCTGCCAGCCCGTAGCCGTGCACCACCCCGCCGGGGCTTTCCAGGCGCAGCATAACCTCATCCCCGGGGCGGGCCACCGCCAGCACCGCCGAGATCTCTTCACGCAGCGAGGAGACCTCATGGGCATCCATACTGCCTTTGAAATCCAGCACATACATAATCGGCTTAACCGAGCTTGATGTCTCACCGCGCCGGGCCCGGGCTTTGGCCTGCTTCGCTTCCTGCTTCTGTTTCTTTTTCTGGCTTTTATGCCAGAGTTTTTGCTGGTGTTGATCCAGCAGTGACACCTGCATCGCTTCCCGGGCATCCTGATATTGCTCACTCAGGCGGGTCACCCGCAATTCGCCCCGCTGGCCGCGCTTACGCTGCGCGGCGTTAATCACCACCACCACCAGCACCGCAATTGCCACCAGGAACGTGGCAACTTTGGCGAGAAATAATCCATAATCTGCAATCACACCCACAATACAGCCTCGTTTTCAGCCAGTTTTCGATGGCGCATTGTACCTGAATGAGACTCACTCGTCCCGCTCAGGCTATTGTCGGCCCCGGCTGATTGAAATTAGCGCCACTTTCAGGCATAAACCCTGAAACGAATTTGAAACATCTTCGGCTATAACCATGAATATTATATGGATTAACGTCCGCCGGAGCTGTTGCCCACCAGGTGCGAGGACTTAAAATGCACTATCAGCCTAAGCGCGACTTACTACAGAACCGCATTATTCTGGTCACCGGCGCCAGCGACGGTATTGGCCGCGAAGCGGCGCTGACTTACGCCCGTTACGGGGCCCGCCTGATACTGCTGGGCCGTAATCAGCACAAATTGCAGGCCACCGCAGAGCAGATAAACCAGATAAGCCCCATCCAGCCCCATATTTTCACCCTGGATTTACTGACTGCCAGCCCGGCGCAGTGCCACCAGCTGGCTCAGGAAATCAGCCAGCTGGTGCCGCGCCTTGACGGCGTGCTGCACAACGCCGGGATCCTCGGCGAAATTGCACCGATGATCGAACAGACCCCGGCCGTCTGGGCGGAAGTTATCCAGGTGAACGTCAACGCCACCTTTATGCTGACCCAGGCATTGCTTCCTTTATTACTGCAGTCAGATGCCGGTTCCCTGGTGTTTACCAGCTCAAGCGTTGGCCGCCAGGGCCGGGCGGGCTGGGGGGCATATTCGGTCTCTAAATTTGCCACCGAAGGGATGATGCAAGTGCTGGCAGACGAATACCGCCAGCGGAATTTGCGGGTTAACTGTATTAACCCCGGTGGCACCCGTACCGACATGCGCGCCAGCGCCTTCCCCACGGAAGATCCCATGAAGCTCAAAACGCCCCACGACATTATGCCGCTCTATCTGTGGCTGATGGGTGATGACAGCCGCCGGAAAACCGGCATGAGCTTTGATGCCCAGCCCAACCGTAAACCAGGAATTGCCGAATGAGTGACCAACGTTACCGCGAACGCCAGCAGCGGGTAAAAGAAAAAGTAGACTCCCGGGTGGCTAACGCCCGGGAAGAGCGCGGGATAATTATTGTCTTTACCGGCAACGGCAAAGGGAAAACCACCGCCGCCTTCGGCACGGCGGCCCGGGCCACCGGCCACGGGAAAAAAGTGGGGGCCATTCAGTTTATTAAAGGCACCTGGCCTAACGGCGAGCGCAACCTGCTGGAGCCCCTGGGGGTGGAGTTTCAGGTAATGGCGACCGGGTTTACCTGGGAAACCCAGAACCGGGAGAGTGACACCGCCGCCTGCCAGGCTGTCTGGCAGCACGCGGAGCGTATGCTGGCGGATCCGGCCCTGGATATGGTGGTGCTGGATGAGCTTACCTATATGGTGGCCTATGATTATCTGCCCCTGGAGACGGTACTCAGCGCCCTGAAAAACCGCCCCGCCAGCCAGACGGTTATCATCACCGGGCGCGGCTGCCACCGGGATATCCTGGAGCTGGCCGACACGGTCAGCGAGCTACGCCCGGTAAAACACGCCTTTGAGGCCGGGGTAAAAGCGCAGATAGGCATTGATTATTAAGCCACCTCCCCCAGGGCGCGAGCCAGCTGACGGTACAGTGCCTGCGTAAGCGGCAGGCACACACAGTCACCCTCCTGCCCCTGCACTCCCGGCGGCGACAGGATCTGTTTGCGGTACAGCGTTGGCGTCATACCGTGGTATTTATTAAACGCCGCAATCAGTAATTTATGCTGGGGGAACCCGCTCATCATGGCAATCCCGGTAATGGGGATTGTCGTATCCCGCAGCAGCGTGCGCGCCTTGTTAAGGCGCAGCAGGGTCAGGTAGTCCTTAAAATTACGCCGGCTGAAGCGTTTAAATTGCCGGGAAAACCAGGCGTAGCTCATCCCGGTGTGGTCCGCCACATCCTGAAGCGTTAGCGGGCTGTCAAAATGCTGGTTAATAAAGGTAATGGCTTGTTTGATTCGCCCGGCCTCCCGGCTGGTGGCGGGCTCGCAGGCCAGTGGCTCCCCGGCCCTGACGAGCGCATCCAGCAGCATGTAGGTTTCAGCAATCCGCAGAAATGGCGCATCCCCCTGAATGACTGACGCCAGCAGCGCCAGCAGATGCCGGGCCACCGGATCACCCGCCGCGGCCCCGGCGGCTTTGCGCCAGTAACGGATACCCGGCGCCGGGTGCAGGGCATCAAACAACGCGGGAGAAAACTGCACCGTCATCAGGCTGCTCTCCGGCTGCCGGGCGCTCAGCGTGTGAACCACCCCGGCATTGATATACAGCATATCCCCGCCACTCAGCCGAAACTCCTGCTGATCCGCCACCACGCAGAACGCGCCGCTGAGCACAGTCACCAGCTCCGGTGCCGGGTGCCAGTGCGGCTCACAGTAGCGGACCCGGGCGGCAAACAAATTCAGTTTCTCGGCATCGAAGGCGATAAGCTCACAGCCGGAGCTCTGCGGGCCCGGGGCGCGATGGGTTGCAGCCTGGTGCGGGTGGATAGCGGAAAAAGGTAACACCGGTCACTCCTGTTTGGCCGCAGGCTCTGCCAGGGCGGCATTCAGTGCGGCGCGATCAATATCCAGGCCGAGAAATGCCGTCAGCGTTACATACAGGCCGCAAAACATATCCGGGGCCAGCGCCGTCAGCCGCGCCCTGACCTGCTCTTGCGGGAGCTGGCTACGGGCGGCCACCAGCGCCACTACCCGGGAAAACGGCCCCGGCTGGCGGATAACCTGCTGTAGCGAGTTATCATCACGCAGGGCCACATAACGCGGGGGCACATTCACCGTTACGCAGGCGCACAGCTGAATATCACGGGAGGATTTCCCCAGCCGCAGCTGGTACTGGCCGGGTGTCACCACCCAGTCCCCGAGCCCCGGATGATAACAAGCCAGCTCCCGTACCGGGAGCATCATGGTCACAATTTGGCTCTCCCCGGGTTGCAGCTGCACGCAGGTAAACCCTTTTAACGCCTGCTCTTCACGGATAAGCTCTCCGGATGGCGGGGCCACATAGAGCTGGACTATCTCTTTCCCGGCGACCGGCCCGTGGCAGGTAACCCGCAGGCTCAGCCTGATGGTGTCATCTTCGCCATATTCATCCTGCGCAACAGCCATCTGCTCCCAGCTAAAGCGGCTGTAGCTCAGGCCGAAACCAAACGGGAAGAGCGGGTTAAGGCGCCGTTTATCGTAGTAGCGGTAACCCACAAACAGCCCCTCCCCGTAGTAATGCCGCAGGTTTTCCCCGGGATAATGCAGCCAGGCGGGGGTCTCCTCCAGGGTGTTGGGCACGGTCACCGTCAGCCGCCCGCAGGGGTTACGCAGGCCAAACAGCAGCTCCGCCACGGCGCGCCCCATTCCCTGCCCGGCGAAAAATGTCTCCAGCAGTGCGCTGCACGATCCCAGCCACGGCATCACGACCGCATCACTGTTTGCCAGCACCACCACCACCCGGCGCTGCACCCGGGCAATCTCGCGGATTAACCGCTCATGGGCGGGCAAAATATTCAGATCCTTGCGATCGCCATTTTCACCGTCTTCCCCCACAGCGGTGCTGACAAACACCACCGCCACATCCGCACAGCGGGCCTGCTCCACCGCCTGTGCCAGCGCCTGCGGATCATCCCTGTCGTCGTAAGGGGTGCCCGGTGCGTAACTGATGGTAAAGGCGTCCCCGGCCACATCCACTATCTCATCCAGGGGGCGGTCCAGCATCCAGGGCACAGTGGTAGCACAGCCGGAGCCCTGAATTACCGGTTGCTGGGCGGGCTTACCGGATACGGCAATGTTGTGCACTTTTTCAGGTGTCAGAGGCAGCAGATCGTCGGCGTTTTTGAGCAACACAATGGATTCGGCAGCCAGTGTCTGCGCCAGATGGTGGTGGGCCAGAAAATCTGCCCGGGTGTCTGGCTGCCGGTGGCGGTGGACCTTGTCAAGCAGCGTTAACATACGCAGACACGCCTGATCCACGGTGGCCTGCGCCACCTCCCCGCGCCGGATAGCGCCAAGTAAGGCGGCTTTTTCACCCGGGTTTTCCGGCATGGCCAGATCGTTTCCCGCCACCAGCGATGCCGGGCGGTTCTTAATGCCGTACCAGTCCGACATGACCAGCCCCTCATAGTGCCACTCATCGCGCAGCACCCGGCTCAGCAGGAAAGGAGCTTCAGAGGTCTGCACGCCATTCAGCCGGTTGTAAGAGGACATGACCGTCCAGGGCTGCGATTTTGCGATTGCCCGGCGAAATCCCTCCAGATAGATTTCCCGCAGGGCCCGGGGCTCAATGACCGAGTCCATTTCAGTGCGCCGGTATTCCGAGTTATTGGCGGCAAAGTGCTTCAGGCTGGCCCCGACCCCCTGCTGTTGCAGGCCATTGATCAGGGCGGCGGCCATATCACCGCTGATGACGGGATCTTCGGCATAATACTCATATCCCCGCCCCGCCAGCGGCGTGCGGCGGATGTTAATGCCCGGCCCGAGCAGTAACCCCACCCCAAAGTGCTGGCACTCGCGCCCCAGTGCCTGGCCCATCCGGTAGACCAGCGCCGTATCCCAGCAGCAGGCAAGGCTTGAGCCATTCGGAAAGCAGGTGGCCGGTTGCGACTGGCTGAACAGCGCCTCGCTGCCGCCTTTTTCTTCCCCGCCATGAGTGGCCTGCCCGGCGTTTTGCCCCACCACGCCCAGGAAGTCATCCATGCTCCACTTTTCTTCGCCGTTGATCTGGGCCGTGCTGTAGCGCACCCCGTAAGTACCATCTGTCATGACAATATCGTCAATGCCGAGCCGGGGGATAGCCGCTGTGCGCCACAGGCCCCGGCCGCTGAGCAGATCCACTTTTTCTTCCGGGGTCATGGCGGCAATCAGAGAATGAAAATCGGTATGCATGGTTTACGCCTCCTTTAGCGCAGCAGAAGAGGTGTTACACAGCGCAATGCGGCGCACAAGGTCCCGGTAGGTTTGCTCATCCAGGGGATAACGCCAGACAAAAATCGCGCTCAGGGCGAACATGACACAGGGGAACAGCGTCATCATAATGGTGATGCCGGTCATCGCCTCATGGGTTATCTGTGCGGCATCATACTGGTAGTAATCGAGCAGCCAGCCCGCGCATCCCCCGCCGACAGCCATGGCAATTTTGGTCACGAAATTGAAAAAACCGTAAATAGCGCCCTCTGCCCGGGTGCCGTGGTGCCACTCGGCATATTCAACGGTATCGGCAATCATTGACCACATCGCCACAAACCCCATTCCCAGCGTAATGCTGAACAGACACACGCCGGTCATCACCAGCCAGATATTGTCACCGGCGATAAAATACTGCATCAGCAGCCCCGCAATACCGATAGTCAGCGCCAGCAGGGTCATTTTCTTTTTCCCCAGCATGGCGATGGCTTTTTCTGAAATAACCGAGCCCAGAATATAAGCGGCGGACTGAATAAGAAAAAAGGCGGTGGTAAAATTTTCATCACCGATTATGTATTTAATAAAGTAGACGGCGATCGCCATCCAGACCGTGTATGCGATGTAAAAAAAGACCGTAAACAGAGATAACTGCATCAGTGGCCGGTTGCCGGAAACGGCGCGCAACATGTCGCTTATCCCTGGGGCCCTGGCGTGCGCATCGTTACTGACCCGCTCCCGGGTCATTCCGAAGCAGGCCAGAAACAGAAAAGTTGCGAGTAATGCAAAACAGCTGGCGGCAAAAATATACCCGTCGCGGGCATCGCTAAAGGCAGAGATCAGCACACTGGCGCAGGTGGAAACAAGCAGATAGCCAAAAATTGCCAGAACAAAACGGTAAACCGACAGTGACGCTCTGGCCCCCTCATGCTGCGTGATCCGGTTAGTCAGCGCAGAATACGGGGTATTTACCGCCGTGTATGCCAGGCAATAGAGGGTATAGGATATTAAGGCATACCAGAATTTAAGCTCACTTTCCGGTGCCACAAAGCAGAGCACCGTCAGAACCCCCAGCGGCAGGGAGCCATATAACAGCCAGGCCCGTAACTTGCCATAACGGCTGTGGGTTTTATCAACCACAAAACCAATAAAAATATTAAATATGGCGTCAGTCACCCGGGAAATAACAAAAATCACACTCGCCTGAGCGGCGCTGATACCATAGATATTGGTGTAGAAAAATAAAAGAAATAACGATACGAAGCCAAAAGACAGATTCGAGGCAAAATCGCCGAGCCCGTAACCGACTTTCTCTCTGACGCCGGGCACGACGTAGCTTGCCGATATTTTTTGCGACTGTTCCATACGCGGATACCTGTTATTGTCATCAATCAGGTAGCCAGTATAAAAAGCGCCCCGCCCGGACACATTGCGTTATTTGTCTGAACAGTTCCTGTTTTTTGTCTTTAGAGGGAATTGTGATGCCCGGCACACTCAGGCTTAGAAGAAATACGAGAAAGTGCCCCCACCGGATGTGCAGGGGCCCTTAAGAGATTAACCGTTATTCTGGCGATGGCTGCTGCGGCGACTGCCGCTGCCACTTACCTGGCTGTGGCGTTTTACCGCCTGGCGAATCTTGTTAGCCTTCATGCGGCGGCGATCTTTTTCTACCGCCACTTTGCTCTGGGTTTCTGCCGGCAGCTCAACCAGCTGGCGCAGGTAGTTGGTCTGGGCGAGATCCAGCTCGGCGTAACCGCCGCGCGGCAACCCTTTCGGCAGGGTTAAATCACCGTAGCGCACGCGGATAAGGCGGCTGACCTGCACGCCTACCGCTTCCCACAGGCGGCGCACTTCCCGGTTGCGGCCTTCGGTCAGGGTCACGTTATACCACTGGTTGATCCCCTCCCCGCCGGTAAATTTAATGGTTTTGAACGCCGCCGGGCCATCTTCCAGCTGCACGCCCCGGGTCAGTTCGCGCACTTTGCTGTCATCCACCTGGCCGAACACACGCACGGCGTATTCACGTTCAACTTCCCGGCTCGGGTGCATCAGGCGGTTAGCCAGCTCCCCGTCGGTGGTGAACAGCAGCAGGCCGCAGGTGTTCACATCCAGACGACCTACCGCTATCCAGCGCGCGCCGCGCAGTTTGGGCAGGCGGTCGAACACGGTCGGGCGCCCTTCCGGATCATTGCGGGTACAGAGTTCGCCTTCCGGTTTGTAGTAGGCCAGCACACGGCAGATCTGCTCGGCGGATTCTTTAATCGCCACCAGGTGACCATCAATACGGATACGCAGGCCAGGGGTCACTTCAACCCGGTCGCCCAGGGTGGCGATTTTGCCATCCACACTGACGCGACCGGCAGAGATAATCGCTTCGATTTCACGGCGGGAGCCATGGCCGGCACGGGCCAGCACTTTTTGTAACTTTTCGCTCATTGAGCTTCCTCGGGTGTCGCCTTCACAGGCGTCTCAGGGACTTTAAACACAGCGGGCAACACACTGGTTTGCCCGCTGTGGTCGGTGTTTTTTCGTTTACCGGGGGGCAGTGGCAGCGCCAGACATAAGCCCCCCTTCTGACGTGGAGGCGTATGGTACACGAAGTTCCGCCGAAATGCCTCTTTCATGGACAGCGAGGTACTACAGGAAAGGCCGGGTATCCCCCACCCCTTCACGCAGTACCACGGGGGAATCCTCAGTTAAATCAATCACCGTGGTGGGCTGCTGGCCGAGATAGCCACCGTGGATAATCAGATCCACTTGTTTTTCAAGACGATCTTTAATTTCATCCGGGTCGGACTCGGTAAACTCACTGCCCGGCAGCATCAGCGAGGTGGAGAGCATCGGCTCCCCGAGGGCCCCCAGCAGATCCAGCGCAATCGGGTTTGACGGCACCCGCAGGCCAATGGTTTTACGCTTATCCTGTAACAGGCGGCGCGGCACCTCTTTGGTACCCTTGAGAATAAAGGTGTAGTTACCCGGCGTGTTGTTTTTAATCAGCCGGAACGCCACGTTATCGACCCAGGCGTAGGTTGAAAGCTCGGAAAGATCCCGGCACATCAGGGTAAAGTTATGCCCGTCGGGCAGCTGGCGAATGCGGCAGATACGCTCCATGGCGTTTTTATCTTCCAGCTTACAGCCCAGGGCGTAGCCGGAGTCGGTGGGGTAAACAATCACCCCCCCTTTACGGATGATATCCACCGCCTGGTTAATTAACCGGGCCTGGGGATTTTCCGGATGGATATAAAAAAATTGGCTCATGCTTTACTCTCTTCAATCAGGACGGGTGGCGCCCACTCCTGCCAGACAGGCGTGATATCCGGCGGCAGGCGTAAATTGCGCCCCAGTTCAATCCATGGACAGGGCTGATGAAAGTCCGATCCCTGAGACGCCAGTAATCCGAACTGGCGGGAAAAGTGTGCCAGCTGGTTGCGCTCATCGGGCGCCTGCTGACACTGTGCAACTTCCATCCCGTCGCCACCGTGCCGGGCAAAATGCGCCAGCAGCCGTTTCAGCCACTTGGTGCTCAGACGGTAACGGCCCGGATGAGCCAGAACAGCCTGCCCACCGGAATGGTGAATCACATCAATAGCTTGTTCTATTGTACACCACTGTGGCGGAACATAGCCGGTTTTCCCCCGGGCAAGGTAATTCTTAAAGACCCCTGCCACGGTGGTGGCCCGCCCGCACTCCACCAGGTAGCGGGCAAAATGGCCCCGGGTCACGGCGCCACCGTTTGCCAGTCGCAGCGCCCCTTCAAGGGACCCGGGAATGCGGGCCTTGTCCAGCCGGTCGGCTATCATCTCCGCCCGCTGGCGGCGGCGGGTGCTCTGGGCCTCCAGAAATGCCATCAGTTGCGGATTAGCCGGATCGATACCCAGCCCAACAATATGAATTTCATGATTTTCCCACACGGTTGACACTTCAACACCATTAATCAGTGCTAAGGTGAGTGCGCTGTCCCGGATAGCCTGGCGCGCCTCTTCCAGCCCGGCGGTGGTGTCATGATCGGTAATAGCCAGCACATCAACCTGGTAGTGGGCAGCGCGCTCCACCAGCTGACGCGGAGAAAGCAGACCGTCTGACGCTGTGGTGTGGCTATGTAAATCATAGATGCGCGGTCGTGGTATCTCGTTCAAAGCGTCTCCTGTGTGTAAAGCGCCATACGGCGAAGTGCTTATCATAACCACTCCTGAGCGGGATCAAAAATTACTGTTGACATTGATTCATCGAACTAGTTAACTAGTACGCATGTTTTCACGGCGAGGTATCTGAAATGACAACAATCATCACTCTGCGTAACTGGTGGCTGACGACCTGACACGGGCCGTGAGAACGCTATTGCTTAACGCAAACAGATACCCCGGCCCGCAGCAGCGGGCTTTTTTATGAACAGAATAAAGAGAAAACACCATGGAACTGCAAAAACCAGCCATTGAGATCCTGACCGGCGAGGGCGCCTACCGCGCGAACCCGGCGGCAGTCTTCCATCAGTTATGCGCGAACCGTCCGGCCACACTGCTGCTGGAGTCTGCCGATATAGACAGCAAAAATAATCTGAAAAGTTTACTGCTGGTAGACAGCGCCCTGCGGATCACCGCCCTTGGCAATATCGTGACCCTGCAGGCCATGAGCCAGAACGGCGCAGACTTACTCACCCGCCTTGATACGGCCCTGCCCGCCGGGGTGACCTGCCAGGTGCGGGACAACGCCCGTGAACTGCATTTCCCGACGGTAAGCCCGCTGCTTGATGAAGACGCCCGCTTATGTTCCCTGTCGGTCTTTGACGCGTTTCGCCTGTTGCAGGCGCTGGTAACGTTACCGCCCGACAACCATGAAGCCATGTTCTTCGGCGGGCTGTTTGCCTATGACCTGGTGGCCGGTTTTGAAGATCTCCCGGCCCTGCGCCAGGATGACAGCTGCCCGGACTACTGCTTCTACCTGGCAGAAACCCTGCTGATTATTGACCACCAGCAAAAAAGCACCCGGATTCAGGCCAGCCTGTTTACCCACAACCCGGCAGAGAAAAGCCGCCTGAGCGCCCGGGTCGCCGACCTGCGCCAGCAGCTGGAGCAAACCCCACCGCCGCTGCCGGTAGAAAACGTGGAACACATGCACTGCGACTGCAGCCAGAGCGATGAAGAATATGGTGATGTGGTCCGCCAGATGCAAAAAGCCATCCGCGCAGGGGAGATTTTCCAGGTGGTCCCTTCACGCCGCTTCTCGCTGCCCTGCCCGTCGCCGCTGGCCGCCTATGAAGTGCTGAAAAACAGCAACCCCAGCCCGTATATGTTTTTTATGCAGGACACGGGCTTCACCCTGTTTGGGGCATCCCCGGAAAGCTCCCTGAAATACGCCGCCGCTAACCGCCAGATAGAAATCTACCCGATAGCCGGCACCCGCCCCCGCGGGCGGCGCGCCGACGGCTCCCTGGACCGGGATCTGGACAGCCGTATTGAGCTGGAGATGCGCACCGACCATAAAGAGCTTTCCGAACACCTGATGCTGGTAGACCTGGCCCGTAACGATCTGGCCCGTATCTGTACCCCGGGCAGCCGCTATGTGGCGGATCTGACCAAAGTCGATCGCTACTCCTTTGTCATGCATCTGGTTTCCCGGGTTGTGGGTGAACTGCGCCAGGATCTGGATGCCCTGCACGCCTACCGGGCGTGCATGAATATGGGCACCCTGAGCGGGGCACCCAAAGTAAGAGCTATGCAGTTAATCGCCAAAGCAGAAGGCCGCAGGCGCGGCAGTTACGGTGGCGCGGTGGGCTATTTCACCGCTCACGGGGATCTGGACACCTGTATCGTTATCCGCTCTGCGTGGGTGGAAAACGGTGTGGCCACCGTCCAGGCCGGTGCCGGTATTGTGCTGGACTCAGTCCCGCAATCAGAGGCAGACGAAACCCGTAACAAAGCCCGCGCCGTGTTGCGCGCCATTGCCACCGCCCATCACGCACAGGAGACATTCTGATGGCCGACATTCTGCTGCTCGATAATATCGACTCCTTTACCTATAACCTGGCAGATCAGCTCAGAGCAAACGGCCACAATGTGGTGATTTACCGTAATCATGTTCCGGCCCAGATCCTGATTGACCGTCTGGCTACCATGGACAACCCGGTGCTGATGCTCTCCCCGGGGCCGGGTGCCCCGAGCGAAGCGGGCTGCATGCCGGAGCTGCTCACCCGGGTGCGCGGAAAGCTGCCGGTTATCGGGATCTGCCTCGGCCACCAGGCGATTGTGGAAGCCTATGGTGGTTATGTCGGCCAGGCCGGGGAGATCCTCCACGGGAAAGCCTCCAGCATTCAGCATGATGACCAGGCCATGTTTGCCGGGCTGATGAACCCGCTGCCGGTGGCCCGCTACCACTCCCTGGTGGGCAGCAATATCCCGGCCGGGCTGACCATTAATGCCCACTATGAGGGTATGGTCATGGCGGTGCGCCACGATGCGGATCGGGTGTGCGGCTTTCAGTTTCACCCGGAATCTATCCTCACCACCCAGGGCGCCCGCTTACTGGAGCAGACCCTGGACTGGGCCCTGAAGAAACAGGAGCCTGCGGCCTCGCTGCAACCGCTGCTGGAAAAACTCTACCAGGCCCAGGAGCTGACCCAGGCAGAGAGCCACCAGCTGTTCAGCGCCGTGGTTCAGGGTGAGGTAAAACCCGAGCAGTTAGCCGCAGCGCTGGTAAGCATGAAAATTCGCGGCGAAAGCCCGAATGAGATAGCCGGTGCCGCAACCGCCCTGCTGGAAAACGCCGCGCCGTTCCCGCGCCCGGACTATCTGTTTGCCGATATCGTCGGCACCGGTGGCGACGGCAGCAACAGCATTAATATCTCCACCGCCTGTGCGTTTGTTGCCTCGGCCATGGGCTTTAAAGTGGCGAAACACGGTAACCGCAGCGTGTCCAGTAAATCCGGCTCTTCGGATCTGCTGGCCGCGTTCGGTATTAACCTGGATATGACGGCGGAAAAATCCCGCAAAGCGCTGGATGAGCTGGGGCTCTGTTTCCTGTTCGCCCCGAAATACCACACCGGTTTTCGCTATGCCATGCCGGTGCGCCAGCAGCTGAAAACCCGCACCCTGTTTAATGTGCTGGGGCCGCTGATCAACCCGGCCCACCCGCCGCTGGCGCTGATTGGGGTCTACAGCGCAGAGCTGGTCCTGCCGATTGCCGAAACCCTGCGGGTGCTGGGTTACCAGCGGGCGGCCGTGGTCCACAGTGGCGGCATGGATGAGGTCTCCCTGCATGCGCCCACCCAGGTGGCGGAGCTGTGCCACGGGGAGATCCGCAACTACACATTAACCGCAGCGGATTTTGGCCTGATCCCCTATACCAAAGAGGCGCTGGCAGGCGGCACCCCGGAAGAAAACCGTGACATTCTCAGCCGCCTGTTACAAGGTAAAGGCGAAAGCGCCCACGAGGCCGCAGTGGCCGCGAACGTTGCCATGCTGATGCGCCTTTACGGGGAAGAAGATCTGAAAACCAATGCCCGGCGGGTTATTGAATTCTTACACAGCGGAGCCGCTTTCGACCAGGTACAAGCCCTGGCGGCCAGAGGATAAATCATGCAAGAGACCGTATTAACCAGAATTGTCGCTGACAAAGCTATCTGGGTTGCGCAACGCAAACAGCAGCAGCCGCTGGCGAGCTTTCAGAACGAAATTGTCCCCAGCGACCGGAGCTTTTATCACGCCCTGGAGGGCACCCGCACCGGGTTTATTCTGGAGTGTAAAAAAGCCTCCCCCTCTAAAGGGGTGATCCGTGAAGATTTCGACCCGGCGCGTATTGCCCGGGTCTATAAAAACGTCGCCTCTGCGGTGTCTGTCCTGACTGACGAAAAATACTTTCAGGGCGATTTTGCCTTCCTGCCGGTGGTGCGCGCCATTGTGACCCAGCCGGTACTGTGCAAAGACTTTATTATTGACCCGTACCAGATTTACCTTGCCCGTTACCACCAGGCCGATGCCTGTCTGCTGATGCTCTCCGTGCTGGACGACGAGCAATACCGCCAGCTGGCTGCCGTGGCCCACAGCCTGAATATGGGGGTGCTCACCGAGGTGAGTAACGAGGCTGAGCTGGAGCGCGCCATTGCCCTGCAGGCCCGGGTGGTCGGGATCAACAACCGCGACCTGCGCGACTTGTCCATCGACTTAAACCGCACCCGGCAACTGGCCCCGCGCCTGCCCCACGGGGTAACGGTCATCAGCGAGTCGGGGATCCGCAACTACCGCCAGGTGCGCGAACTGGCGCACTTTGCCAACGGGTTCCTGATTGGCTCCGCCCTGATGGGGGCCGACGATCTGCACCAGGCCGTCTCTGCGGTACTGCTGGGGGAGAACAAAGTCTGCGGTCTGACCCGCCCGGAAGACGCCGCTGCGGCGTATCAGGCCGGGGCCGTTTACGGGGGGCTTATCTTTGCGGAAGGCTCGCCGCGCCGCATTGATATCGCCACCGCGCGCCGGGTCATGTCTGCCGCCCCCCTGCGCTGGGTGGGTGTTTTCCGCGATGCCCCCCGGGAGGTGGTGCTCAGCACCGCGCAACAGCTGGGGCTTTGCGCCGTACAGCTGCACGGGGCGGAAGATCAGCCCTATATCGACGCCCTGCGGGCCGCGCTGGCGCCTGAGGTTCAGATCTGGAAGGCCCTGAGCGTGGGCGACACCCTGCCCGCCCGGGATCTGCACCATGTTGATAAATACCTGTTTGATAACGGCCAGGGCGGCACCGGCCAGCGCTTTGACTGGTCACTGCTTAACGGCCAGCCGCTGGATAACGTGCTGCTGGCGGGCGGGCTGAGCGCCGATAACTGCGTGGAAGCCGCCAGAGCAGGCTGTAGCGGTCTCGATTTTAACTCCGGGGTGGAATCCGCGCCCGGAATCAAAGATGCAAACAAGCTGGCAGCAGTGTTTAAAACCCTGCGGGCATACTAAGGAAGCTATGCGCATGACAACGTTACTTAACCCCTATTTTGGTGAATTTGGCGGGATGTATGTTCCCCAGTTACTGATGCCGGCCCTGCGCCAGCTGGAAGAGGCGTTTGTCAGCGCCCAGAGCGACCCGGCATTTCAGCAGGAATTTCACGATCTGCTGAAAAACTACGCGGGCCGCCCCACGGCACTGACCAAATGCCGCAATATCACCGCCGGAACCCGCACCACCCTCTACTTAAAGCGCGAAGATTTACTGCACGGCGGCGCCCATAAAACAAACCAGGTGCTCGGCCAGGCGCTGCTGGCAAAACGGATGGGCAAAACCGAAATTATCGCCGAGACCGGTGCCGGTCAGCACGGGGTGGCCTCGGCCATTGCCTGTGCCCTGCTGGGGCTGAAGTGCCGCATCTATATGGGGGCCAAAGATGTGGAGCGCCAGTCACCTAACGTGTTCCGTATGCGCCTGATGGGGGCGGAGGTTATCCCGGTTCACAGCGGCTCTGCCACCCTGAAAGACGCCTGTAACGAGGCGCTGCGCGACTGGTCCGGCAGCTATGAAAAAGCCCACTATATGCTGGGCACGGCGGCGGGCCCGCACCCGTTCCCGACCATTGTGCGCGAGTTCCAGCGCATGATTGGTGAAGAGACCAAAGCCCAGCTGCAGGAAAAAGAAGGCCGCCTGCCGGATGCGGTGATCGCCGCCGTGGGCGGTGGCTCTAACGCCATCGGCATGTTTGCGGACTTTATCGACAACCCGGGCGTGAAGCTGATAGGCGTGGAGCCGGCGGGCCACGGGATCGAAACCGGGGAGCACGGCGCACCGCTCAAGCACGGCCGCGTGGGGATCTACTTCGGTATGAAATCCCCGATGATGCAGACCGATGAAGGCCAGATTGAAGAGTCTTACTCTATTTCTGCCGGTCTTGACTTCCCGTCTGTAGGGCCGCAGCACGCCTACCTTAACAGCACCGGCCGGGCCGATTATGTCTCCATCACCGATAACGAAGCCCTGGACGCGTTCCAGACCCTGTGCCGCCATGAAGGGATCCTGCCTGCGCTGGAGTCCTCCCACGCCCTGGCCTATGCCCTGAAAATGATGAAACAGGACCCGGAAAAAGAGCAGCTGCTGGTGGTCAACCTCTCTGGCCGTGGTGATAAAGACATTTTTACTGTGTATGACATTCTGCAAGCCCGGGGAGAAATCTGATGGAACGTTATGAAAACTTATTTGCGCGCCTGAAAAGCCGTGGCGAAGGCGCATTTGTTCCCTTCGTCACCCTTGGCGACCCTTGTGCTGAGCAGTCACTGGCGATTATTGATGCGCTGGTGGCAGGCGGAGCGGATGCCCTGGAGCTGGGGATCCCGTTTTCTGATCCGCTGGCAGATGGCCCGACCATTCAGAACGCCACCCTGCGTGCGTTTGCCAGCGGCATCACGCCGACCCGCTGTTTCGAGATGCTGGCGACCATCCGCGCCAAATACCCGACACTGCCCATCGGCCTGCTGATGTATGCCAACCTGGTGTTTAACCGGGGGATCGATGAGTTTTACGCCCAGTGCGCCCGGGCCGGGGTGGATTCGGTGCTGATTGCCGACGTGCCGGTGGAAGAGTCTGCCCCGTTCCGCCAGGCCGCCATGCACCATAACGTGGCGCCTATTTTTATCTGCCCGCCCAACGCGGATGACGAACTGCTGCGCCAGATTGCCGACTATGGCCGGGGATATACCTATCTACTCTCCCGTGCCGGGGTCACCGGTAGCGAGAACCGCGCCAGCCTGCCGCTGCACCATCTGGTGGAAAAGCTGGCCGCCTGCCACGCCGCCCCGCCGCTCCAGGGCTTTGGCATCTCGGAGCCCGACCAGGTGCGTGACGCTATCGCCGCCGGGGCTGCCGGGGCCATTTCCGGCTCGGCAGTGGTGAAGATTATCGAAAAACACCTTGAGCAGCCGGATGTGATGCTGTGCGAGCTGACGGCCTTCGCCCATAAAATGAAAGCGGCGACCGTAAACGCACAATAACCCTCTGAAAACAATACAGCGGCCCGGGGCCGCTGTATTTTTACCTGTCACGCACCAGAACGGCTTACCACATCAGATCGTCAGGCACTTTGAAGTCTGCGTACGGATCGTCCTCGTCCTGCTCTTCCTGGCTCAGGGCGCTGTGCAGTACGATGCTTTCGGCATCCCGCTGGGCAATTTTATCGGCAACGCTTGCGGGGATAATGGCGTATTCATACGCATCCGCCGCCCCCAGACGGGCAATAGCCAGGCGGCCGCTGACCAGTTGCGCCTGGGTGGTTTTATCGACAATCACTTTTTTAATCAGGTTATTATCGGTAAAGTTAAATTCAATATCGCCTTTTGCTATCCGGATGCGGTTCATCTCAATAAGCTGCTTAACCTGCGCTTTATACGCTTTCGCCAGCGCCGCCTGTTTTTGCTGCTCGTTGAGCTGCTTGTCCCGCTCAAGCTGGGCTTTTTTATTTTCCTCGACGCTTTCCCGTGCTTCGCGCGCCTGCACCCGCGACTTTTTCGCCGTGCGCTGAACTTTAGCCATTTTTTTGCTGGAGACGAGTCCGGCTTTTAACATCTGTTCCTGTAAGGTAAGTTTTGTCATCTTCGCTTCTGAATTCGCTGAATTATATGCGGGATTATACCTGTGATTACTCTGCTGTCTCTGGCCTGCGGCCAGACCGTCAGACTTTGAGTAGTTTTACCGTGGCGTCTATGTCTATCTCATCTTCGGAGAAGATAAGCGTCGTGCCCTGGAAGGTGGTGATAGCCAGTTTCTTCAGGGTGCGCATTGCGCCGGGCTGCCCGGTGGATTTGGGCCGGATACTGTTCATCAGCAGCCCGACGGACAGCACCGCGTTTTCTTTGTCGATCCGGGTGTCTGCGGGCACCTCTTCGCTGTACACCAGGTAAGACTTAATCGACGTGAGCTTAACGCGCTCACCCGCGATATAGAGATATTTGCTTTCCGGTATAACCTTCACCGCATAGGCAGACAGCCCTTTATTGTTGGTGGTGGGTTCGAATGTCACCGCCGCATCTTTCCTGATAAGTTCCGGATTAGCGACTTTAATCACATGAAAATAGCGGTTATCGCCGTTCTCATCGTTGATAAATCCAAAACCTTTATCTTTAAACCACGTTGTGATTGTGCCTTTCATCACCATAACCGCCTGCTTAATCGTTGAGCTACTCACTGTTTTACAGCGTGCAGTGTAAAACACAATGCCGGTACAGACTATGGGTTTGGCTGACATCCGGGCGATTGCCCCGCTAAAACCCCGGGATCCGGTTTATCCGCCCGCCCGGCCTACGCACAGAGACCAAAAACGCGCTAAAATCTTCAACATGTTGAATCGCGTATCGTTTACGATACCCCTGCCACCCCGGTGGCAAGTAATAAGGTAAATCAGAGTTATGCCCATCCTGAACCCACGCGTGGATATTCCACGGGTCCTGCTCTCGGTGCTGTTTCTTTCCATTATGATTATCGCCTGTTTGTGGGTGGTGCAGCCGTTTATCCTCGGTTTTGCCTGGGCAGGCACCGTGGTGATTGCCACCTGGCCGCTGCTGCTGCGCCTGCAGCAGCTGCTGTGGGGGCGGCGCTCCCTGGCGGTACTGGTGATGACACTCCTGCTCACGCTGCTGTTTGTGATCCCCATTGCGCTGCTGGTCAGCAGTATCGTGGATAACAGCGGCCCGGTGGTCAACTGGGCCACCTCCGGCCATATGAGCCTGCCGGAATTTAACTGGCTGCGTAATATCCCTCTGGTGGGCGATAAGCTCTGGCAAAGCTGGCACAGCCTGCTGCAAAGCGGCGGGCGGGCGCTGGTTGCCAAAGTGCAGCCCTATATTGGCACCACCACGAACTGGTTTGTGGGCCAGATAGCCCACGTGGGCAGTTTTGTGATGCACTGTTTTCTGATGCTGGCCTTCAGCGCCCTGCTTTACTGGCGCGGTGAAAATGTCGGCATGGGCTTTCGCCACTTCGCCTATCGCCTGGCTGCCCAGCGTGGCGATGCGGCCGTGGTGCTGGCCGGGCAGGCTATCCGCGCGGTGGCTTTAGGGGTTGTGGTGACCGCACTGGTGCAGGGGATCCTCGGGGGGATTGGCCTGGCGATTTGCGGTATCCCCTACGCAACGTTACTGACGGTGGTGATGATTCTCTGCTGCCTGGTGCAAATTGGCCCGTTGCTGGTGCTGGTTCCGGCGATTATCTGGCTTTACTGGACGGGGGATACCACCTGGGGCACGGTGCTGCTTATCTGGAGCGCCATTGTCGGCATGATGGATAGCGTTATCCGCCCGGTGCTGATTCGTATGGGGGCCGATTTGCCGCTGATTCTGGTGCTTTCCGGGGTTATTGGCGGGTTAATCGCCTTCGGGATGATCGGGTTGTTTATCGGCCCGGTGGTGCTGGCGGTGTCTTACCGGTTGTATGTGGTGTGGGTGAATGAGGCCGCCCTGCCGGATGAAGACCCGGAAGAGCTGGTAGAGATTCTGGAAGGGCACACGCCCAAATCAGAAGAGACCCCTCACTGATAACGCCGGGCGGTAGCCAGCAGGCTATCGCCCGGGCAACGCTTCGGAATAACTTTCTACATTTCCCCATTAGTATTTACTTTTGCGTAACGATTGGGATGAATCCGATCGACGATTTTCCGGCCAGTATCTAGTATAAACAGACCTTCATGAATCAACATATTGATTTATAAGTACAGATACATCCCCTGAGTAGATAACCAAATTGCTGTGTGTAGTCTTTGCCCATCTCCCACGATGGGCTTTTTTTTGGTTCATCGCGGGTTAGCGTGATATTGCCCAAACGGTGATTTGTGAGAATAGCGATTCTCGCCCGCTTCAGATTCGGACATATGAACGCCCGGTGAACGGGTTCCGCTCCCCGACGATGGGCACTCATATGTTGTGTGCGGAACCTGGTCGCGTTCCAGGAGGGGGGGCCGGCCCCCTCCTGGAGACCTCGCCGGCCCGCGGTCAATCGCCGCTGCGCGGTTCGCTGCAACTCCGGCTTGCTCTGGCGGACCAGTCAGGATTCGGCATCCATGCCTCAACCTTCCTTCTGTCTGCCATCCTGGCAGCCAGTCCTTGAGCCGCACCTGCGTTTCCGCCGATTGCCTTTATGCGGGGGTTTAACACCCTCGCGGCCATTAACTGACATTCAGCGGCATTTCAGCCGCTGAAACTGTGTTGTTTTACCGCAGGGGTTTTCCAGTCCCGCGTAAAAGAAACTGGCGGCGCGAAGCTGAAAAGACCAGGGGTGGCGGCCCGGATGGCCGCCACAGGGAGGGCTGAGACAGGATGTCGAATCCCGACCGGACCGCAGGATTGAGGCGCAGCAGAGCATATCGCGCAGCGACAGTTTCCCCGCGGGCCGGGGGTATCCCTAAAGGGGAATCGGTATTCCCCTTTAGGACGCGACCAGGTTCGGTTGCCACAAAGAAATACCGGAGGTCGGGGAGCGGAACCTTTTCACTAAACGTACATAGACCAGATCCCGGCACAATGTCTGAAGCGCCTGCGAATCGCTATTCGCCAAAACCACCCTTTGGGAAAAGGCTTCAGCCGCCACGCTTAAATGCGATGAACCTTTTTTTTATGCCTGGCAAACCACAATAAAAAAACGCCCGGCTCATCAGAGACCGGGCGTTGTTATGGCAAAGACGCTGGGGTTACTTATTCAGCTCCGCCAGCCCCAGCCAGGTTTGTACCACCGTGTCCGGGTTCAGAGAGAGGCTGTCAATGCCCTGCTCCATCAGCCAGGCCGCGAAGTCTTCGTGATCAGAAGGACCCTGACCGCAAATCCCCACATATTTGCCCTGCTTTTTCGCCGCCCGGATAGCCATCGACAGCAGCGCTTTCACCGCGTCGTTGCGCTCATCAAACAGCTCAGACACCACGCCAGAGTCGCGATCCAGCCCCAGTGTCAGCTGGGTCATATCGTTAGAGCCAATGGAGAAGCCGTCGAAATAGTCGAGGAACTGCTCCGCCAGCAGCGCATTGGACGGGATCTCACACATCATAATGACTTTCAGGCCGTTTTCACCGCGCTTAAGCCCCTGACGCGCCAGCTCATCCACCACCGCTTTCGCCTGCTCAACGGTACGCACAAACGGGATCATGATTTCAACGTTGGTCAGCCCCATCTCGTTACGCACCCGTTTCACCGCTTCACACTCCAGGGCGAAGCAGTCGCGGAAGCTGTCAGAAACGTAGCGGCCCGCCCCACGGAAGCCGAGCATCGGGTTCTCTTCGTGCGGCTCGTAGCGATCGCCGCCGACCAGGTTGGCGTACTCGTTTGATTTGAAATCCGACAGGCGCACAATCACCCGCTTCGGCCAGAACGCCGCGCCAAGGGTGGCGATGCCTTCTGTCAGGCGGCCCACATAGTATTCACGCGGGCTGTCGTAGCCTTTCATCATTTCGCGGATCTGGTTTTGCAGCGCAGGCTCCTGGTCGTCAAACTCCAGCAGCGCCCGCGGGTGCACACCGATCATCCGGTTGATGATAAACTCCAGCCGCGCCAGGCCAACCCCTTCGTTCGGCAGGCAGGCAAAGTCAAACGCCCGGTCCGGGTTACCCACGTTCATCATAATTTTCAGCGGCAGCGCGGGCATGGTGTCCACGCTGGAGCTCTGAACGCTGAAGTCCAGCAGATCGCCGTAGACGTACCCGGTATCCCCTTCGGCACAGGAAACGGTGACCTTGTCACCGTCGTGCAGGCGCTCGGTGGCATCACCACAGCCCACCACCGCCGGGATCCCCAGCTCGCGGGCGATAATCGCCGCATGGCAGGTGCGCCCGCCACGGTTGGTCACGATGGCCGCCGCTTTTTTCATGATGGGCTCCCAGTCCGGGTCCGTCATGTCGGTCACCAGCACATCACCAGGCTCAATGCGGTTCATTTCGCTGATATCGTGGATGACTTTCACTTCACCGGCACCGATACGGTGGCCGATAGCGCGGCCTTCCGCAACAATGCGCCCGTGGGAATGCAGGGTGTAACGCTCCATAACCTGCCCGCGGGAGCGCACGGTTTCCGGGCGCGCCTGAACAATATACAATTTGCCGGTGTGGCCATCTTTGGCCCACTCGATATCCATCGGGCGGCCATAATGCTGCTCTATCTGCATCGCCTGGCGGGCCAGATCGTGAATTTCCTGGTCTGTCAGACAGAAGCGATCACCGTGACCGGCGGGCACATCTTCGATCCGCACCTGTTTGCCATGCTGCTGGCTGTCGGCGTAGACCATACGAATCTTCTTCGACCCCATAGTGCGGCGCACAATGGCCGGGTTACCGGCGCTGAGTGTCGGCTTATGCACGTAAAACTCATCCGGGTTTACAGCCCCCTGCACCACCATTTCGCCCAGACCCCAGGCAGCGGTAATAAACACCACCTGATCAAAGCCGGATTCCGTATCGATGGTGAACATCACCCCGGAGGCCGCCAGATCAGAGCGCACCATCAGCTGAACACCAGCAGAAAGTGCTACCCCACGGTGGTCATAGCCCTGGTGGACACGGTAGGAGATGGCGCGATCGTTAAACAGGGAGGCGAACACATGTTTCACCGCCACCATAATGGCGTCAATGCCCTGCACGTTGAGAAAGGTTTCCTGCTGCCCGGCAAAGGAGGCATCCGGCATATCTTCGGCAGTGGCGGAGGAGCGCACCGCAAAAGAGGCCTGGGGGTTACCGTCGGCCAGTTGCAGATACGCATCGCGAATGGCGTGCTCCAGCTCTGGCTGGAATGGCGTATCAATAATCCACTGACGGATCTGCGCACCGGCACGGGCCAGCTCAGCTACATCGTCAATATCCGTTTCATCCAGCAACGCGTAAATACGCTGGTTAACACCACTTTGATCCAGAAACTGGTTAAATGCATCTGCGGTGGTTGCAAATCCATTTGGTACTGATACACCTAAATCGGACAGGTTGGTGATCATCTCACCGAGGGACGCATTTTTGCCCCCTACTCTGTCAACATCATGCATACCGAGTTGGTTATACCAAAGCACTAGCGGTGACGAACCGTTATTGGACATCGAAACAATCCTTTTTGTGATATAGGAATGAGGCGTTACAACATCAAACTACCTTTTTAGCCTGGCATATTTATCGCGGCGGATAAAACGGTGAATCGTTCAAGCAAAAATATTTTTTAAAAATTAAGAAAAAGAGAGGATTTTTATAACAGACTGATTATCATAATAAATATTACAGATAACTCTGAAACGCACAGTGCAAAAAATGTGGTTACGGGATTTCATAAAAACTAAAAACACTGTTTCAGTTATTTATAAATCCAAATTAGTTAACGTCAGCTATTTGTTTTAATTTATAGTTTAGTGCTTGAGGACATTAATGAACCGGGGTCGTTTCATGGATAATTATATCGATCGTCACGTTTTTTATATTTCCGACGGTACTGCCATCACCGCTGAGGTACTGGGCCACGCGGTCATGTCGCAGTTCCCGGTCACCTTCGACAGTATTACCCTGCCGTTTGTGGAAAATGAATCCCGCGCGCGGGCCGTGAAAGAGCAGATCAACGCCATCTGGCAGCAAACCGGTGTTCGCCCGCTGGTGTTCTACTCCATCGTGTTGCCGGAAATCCGCAATATTATTTTGCAAAGCGAGGGGTTTTGTCAGGATATTGTCCAGGCGCTGGTGGCCCCGCTCCAGCATGAGCTGAAGCTGGATCCCACGCCGGTGGCCCACCGCACCCACGGTCTGACCCCGGGTAATCTTAATAAGTATGATGCGCGTATTGCCGCCATTGATTACACCCTCGCCCATGATGACGGGATCTCGATGCGCAACCTCGACCAGGCCCAGGTGATCCTGCTGGGGGTCTCCCGCTGCGGTAAAACCCCCACCAGCCTGTATCTGGCCATGCAGTTTGGTGTCCGGGCCGCTAACTATCCGTTTATCGCCGATGATATGGACGACCTGCAACTGCCCGCCGCCCTGAAACCGCTACAGCACAAGCTCTTCGGGCTGACCATTAACCCGGAGCGGCTGGCCGCTATTCGCGAAGAGCGCCGGGAAAACAGCCGCTATGCCTCCCTGCGCCAGTGCCGGATGGAGGTCGCCGAAGTGGAGGCCCTGTACCGTAAACACCAGGTGCCCTATATCAACAGTACCAACTTTTCGGTGGAAGAGATCGCCACCAAAATCCTCGATATCATGGGGCTGAGCCGGCGCATGTACTGACAAACTAGTACAAAAATACAGTTGTATATGTTAGGGTACAGTCTTCCCGGTGGCCGGACCGGCGCGTGGCTTTGCTTCGCGCGTGGTTTGGTTTATTGTGACCGGCATCACTTCCCGGTATATCACCGCAGAGAAGACCCAATTCCCGAGACATTGCATGAACAAAACAGATGAACTGCGGACCGCGCGTATAGAAAGCCTGGTCACCCCTGCGGAGCTGGCCTCCCGTTATCCTATCTCCACAGAGGTGGCGGCCTCCGTTACCGCAGCCCGCCAGCGGATCGAAAATATCCTCAGCGGCACCGACCCCCGCCTGCTGGTGATCGTTGGCCCCTGCTCCATTCACGATCTGGACGCGGCCATGGAATATGCCCGCCGTATCCGCCAGATGCGCGACAAATACCACACCCGGCTGGAAATTGTGATGCGCACCTATTTCGAAAAGCCGCGCACCGTGGTGGGCTGGAAAGGCATGATTTCCGATCCGGATCTCAACGGCTCCTACCGGGTGAACCACGGTATCGAACAGGCCCGCCGCCTGCTGTTACAGGTTAACGAGCTGGGTGTGCCCACCGCCACTGAATTCCTCGATATGGTGATCGGCCAGTATATTGCCGACCTGATAAGCTGGGGGGCCATTGGTGCCCGCACCACAGAAAGCCAGATCCACCGGGAGATGGCCTCGGCCCTTTCCTGCCCGGTCGGGTTTAAAAACGGCACCGACGGCAACACCCGGATAGCCATTGACGCGATCCGCGCCGCCCGGGCGGGCCATATGTTTTTATCCCCGGATAAAAACGGCCAGATGACCATTTACCAGACCAGCGGCAACCCCCACGGCCATATTATTATGCGCGGCGGGAAGTCCCCGAACTACCACGCGGAAGATATCGCCGCCGCCTGTGATGCCCTGCACAGCTTTGATCTGCCGGAGCATCTGGTTATCGATTTCAGCCACGGCAACTGCCAGAAGCAGCACCGCCGCCAGCTGGAAGTATGCGACAACGTCTGCCAGCAGATCCGCAACGGCTCCCGGGCCATTGCCGGGGTGATGGCGGAAAGTTTCCTGCGGGAAGGCACCCAGAAGATTGTCCCCGGGCAGCCGCTGGTCTATGGCCAGTCGATTACCGACCCGTGCCTTAACTGGGAAGATACCGAAACCCTGCTGCACCGGTTATTCAACGCGGTTGCCAGCCGCTTCTGATCCCCTCCGTCCCGGCCTGTGGCCGGGATTTTTTTAGCTTGAGCAGCTCACCTCAAGGTGCTTGCCCCACTCCGGTGGCCGGTGGGTGTAATCGTCCTCCCGGTGGGCGAAGGGCTGCATCAGCACCTGGTGCAGCTCATGCAGCGGTCCATAATCTCCCTGCTCTGCCCGCTCAATAACCCGCTGGGCCAGCCAGTTGCGCAGAACCACTGCCGGGTTCACCGCCAGCATCTGCGCCTGGCGCTGGCTGTCATCCGTCTGCTCCTCCTGCAGGCGCTGGCGGTAGCGGCCAAACCAGGCATCAAACCCGGCGCGGTCGATAAACTCATCGCGCAGCGGTGAGGCGGCACTGTGTTGCTCCGTCAGGCTCAGCATCCGGAAGGTGCGGGTATAGTCACTGCCTTCCCGGCCCATCAGGCTAAACAGCTCAACCAGCAGATCGTTGTCGCCATCCTGTGGGGTGAAGAGCCCCAGCTTAGCCCGCATATGCCCGCTCCATGCCAGGGAGAGCGCCGGAGAGTAGAGATCCAGCGCGGCGTTCAGCGTGTCGACCGCAATAAACGGCGACAGGGCCTGGGCCAGGCACTGTAAGTTCCACAGCCCCACCGCAGGCTGATTATCAAAGGCATAGCGCCCCTGGTGGTCAGAATGGTTGCAGATAAACCCCGGGTTATAGTCATCCATAAACCCATAGGGGCCGTAATCCAGGGTCAGCCCCAGCAGGGACATATTGTCGGTGTTCATCACCCCGTGGGCGAACCCCACGGCCTGCCAGTGGGCAATCAGCCGGGCGGTGCGCTGCACCACGTCGCGAAACCACAGCTCATAACGGTCGGGCTCCGCCACCAGCCCAGGCCAGTGGCGGGCTATGGCGTAATCGGCCAGTTGCTGCACTTTCTCAGGCGCTTTGCGGTAATAGAAATGTTCAAAATGACCAAAACGCAGATGGCTTTCGGCAATGCGCATCAGCATCGCCCCGCGCTCTTCGCTCTCCCGCCAGACCGGCGTATCGCTGGTGACCACACTCAGCGCCCGGGTGGTGGGGATCCCCAGGTGGTGCAGCGCCTCGCTGGCCAGCGCTTCGCGCAGGGTTGAGCGCAGCACCGCCCGCCCGTCCCCCATCCGGGAATAGGGGGTGAGCCCGGCCCCTTTCAGGTGCCAGTCCCGTACGGAGCCATCGGCCAGGCACTGCTCGCCCAGCAGGAGCCCGCGCCCGTCGCCCAGTTGCCCGGCCCACTGACCAAACTGGTGGCCGCTGTAGACCTGGGCCAGCGGCGCCATACCGGGCAGCAGTTGCTCCCCGGCCCAGACGGCCGGGGAGTCAAACAGGGCGGGATCCAGCCCGAGCTCATCCGCCAGGGGGGCGTTATGCCAGATCAGGCGGGTATTGGTGAGCGGATACGGCTGTACCGGGGTATAGAAGCCGGGTAACTGGTGATACCAGCTGTTGGTAAATCGGGGCGTTGGGTTCATAAATCCTCCTGAGTGCAGTGTAGTGCGTCAGGCGGTTTTTAAACACCGGGCGGTGTCAGGGGTATTCCCCGGTTGCCCGGGGAATATGTGCGTTACAGGCGGCGGGCCTGCCAGAATTTTTTGCGCCAGTAGACATTATCCAGCGAAGAGCGGGTCACCCCATGGCTGGTGGAGGCGTGGATAAACTGGTTATCCGTATCATAGATCCCCACATGCAGGCCATTCTCACCGCTGCCGGTTTTAAAAAATACCAGATCGCCAGGCAGCAGCTCGTCTTTGCTGATTTCAGTGCCGATCTGCGCCTGATCGGTGGTCACCCTGGGCACCCGCAGGCTGAACTGGTCGCGGTAGGTCATCAGCACAAATGCCGAGCAGTCCACGCCGCGGCGGCTCATGCCCCCGTTGCGGTAAGGGGTGCCGCGCCAGGTGTTGAGCTGGTCATTTAACTGGGCAATAACCGTGATAGAGTCAGAAAGCCGTGCATTCGGTGGCGGAGCCCGGTGGCTGCTGCAGCCTGCCAGGATCAGAGTCACAAAGACCAGTAGCCAGTAGCGCATTCCGCTAAATCCCTCTATTTATCGCGTAGTTGGTTTCGCGTAATGTAGCGCCGTCCTCTTTCCCCCGCAAGCGTTGCGCCAGCTCAGGGGACGGGAACGACCATATTGTATCCATCTACCCGCAGATGCCGGAAACCGACACCATAAGCCCGGGTTAAATTATCTTCACTGAGCACGTCACCGGGCTCGCCCCGGGCCAGCAGCACCCCGCCTTTCAGAAGCCATACCTGGCTTGCATGGCGCAGGGTATGGTTCAGATCATGGCTGCTCAGCACAATCGTTATGCCCGCCTGGTGCAGCTCCCCCAGCACCCGGTCAACCGCCGCCTGCTGCGCCACATCCAGCCCCGCCATGGGTTCGTCCAGCAACAGCAGCCGCCCCCCGTCATGGCAGCCCGGGTGAATTTGCAGCACGCAGGCCGCCAGCCGTACCCGCTGCCACTCGCCGCCGGAAAGCTGGCTGACCTGGCGGGTGAGTTTATCTTCCAGCCCCAGCGCCCGGGCCAGGGAGAGCATCACCGCCTGGGCGGACTCCCGCGGCTGGTGCAGCGATAAATAGTGCCAGACCGGCATGGCAAACGGCGCCACCTGCTGCTGGCTAAGCCAGGCCCGCTGGTGGGCCAGCGCCGCCGCAGGCCACCCGGATACAGGCTGCCCACTCAGCAAACACGCCCCCTGGTGGGGGTGCAACCCCGCCATGCAGGCCAGCAGCGTGCTCTTGCCCGCCCCGTTCGGCCCGACAAGGTGCAGGTATGCCCCCGGCAAAACATGGCCGCTCAGGGGCGCCAGACGCCCGGTGACCGCCAGGTTTTGCAGCGCCAGCAGGGGGAGCATCAGGCCGCCAGCGCCATTTCCAGCGCCGCAATCAGGTGGCGGTTATCCGGGGTCATATCCGGCGAGAAACGGGCAATCACCTGGCCGCCACGGCCAATCAGGAATTTTTCAAAGTTCCACAAAATATCCCCCGGGTGTGCCGGAGCCCGGCCTTTGCTGGCCATCCGCTCATAAAAGCCGCTGCCTTCCGGGAAAATGGCCTCTGGTGCGGCGTCAATCAGCGCCTGATACAGAGGGTGGCGGTGTTCACCGTTGACATCAATCTTGCTGAACATCGGGAAGGTAACCCCGTAGGTGGTGCTACAGAAGGTTTTAATCTCTTCGGCGCTGCCCGGCTCCTGGCCCAGGAACTGGTTGCAGGGGAAGCCCAGTACCGCAAACCCCTGGGACTGGTACTGTTTTTGCAGTGCCTCCAGCTGTTCATACTGAGGGGTCAGGCCGCATTTTGAGGCCACATTCACCACCAGCAGCACCTGATCAGGCCAGTGGGCAAGCGTGGTGGGTTGCCCGTCCAGGGTGGTAACGGGGATAGTAACAAGTGACTGTTGCATAGCAGTTCCTCAGCGCAGGAGAGTTGTCTCTGGAGAATATACTATAGTCACATCATCCGGTTAATTTCCAAACCTTTTGCCCGGCGTGGATTGTTCGTTAAACCAACAAGTTAAACCTTAACGAAACAATACCCGCCGGGCAGTGTACTACTGATGCGATGATACCGGGTCACTCAGGCACTCGGGCGATGAGCCCGGTATACGCTCAAACCGCCCGGCAATCAGCCCATAGCTGATAATCGCCAGTAACCCGTGGGCCGCCACAAAATAGAGGGCCAGGTTAAAAGAGCCGGTCACCGATACCACATAGCCAATCACCATCGGGGTGATGATACCGGCAATATTCCCGATACAGTTAAATACCCCGCCGCACAGGCCGACCATATTTTTCGGCGCGACATCTGAAATAACCGCCCAGCCAATGGCGGCAAACCCTTTCCCGAAGAACGCCATCGCCATCAGGAAGATAACCGCGCTGTCGGACTCAACCACATTGGCAAACACCAGAGTGGTGGAAAGCCCCATGCCGATAATAAACGGCGTTTTACGGGCCCGGGACGGGTGCACGCCTCTGGCGATTAACATATCGGAGAGGTAGCCCCCCAGCAGGCCGCCGGTAAAGCCGCAAATCGCCGGGAGCGCTGCCACCCACCCGGCCTGCATCAGGCTCATACCGCGCCCCTGAATCAGATACACCGGGAACCAGGTAATAAAAAAGTAGGTTAATGCCGTAATGCAATACTGGCCCAGATAAATCGCCCACAGACTGCGGGAGACAAACAGGCATTTCATCTCTGCCAGTCTCAGGCCGGGTTTCTTCTCCTGCCGACAGGCATCCAGATCCACCAGGGCGCCACCTTCCTTCATCAGCGCTTTTTCCTGCGGGCTCAGGCGCGGATCCTGGTGGGGATCCCGGTAGTAGATAAACCAGACCGCCGCCAGCACTAAACCCAGCGCCCCCATCCACAGGAAGATATGCTCCCAGCCCCAGGCGTGGGTTATCCAGGCCATCAGCGGGGTAAAGAGCACCACTGCCATATATTGCCCGGAATTAAACAGCGCCGAGGCCAGCCCCCGCTCGCGGGTGGGAAACCAGCAGGAGACAATCCGGGAGTTGGCGGGAAAGGCCGGGGACTCCACCAGCCCCAGCATAAAGCGCATCAGAAACAGCGTGCTGGCCGCCAGTACGCCGGACAAGCCCATCCAGCCCACGGTCCCCTGTAAGGCGGTAAACAACGACCATAAAATAAGGCTGATGCCATACACGCGCCGGGCACCAAACTTGTCCAGCAGCCAGCCGCCGGGGATCTGCCCGAGGGCATAGGCCCAGGCAAACGCAGAAAAGATCATCCCCAGCATCATCGGATCCAGGGACAACTCCCGGATGACCGAGGTCCCGGCGATGGACATGGTGGCGCGGTCTGCGTAGTTAATAACGGTAATGATAAAAATTAACGCCAGCACCCAGTAACGGCGGCGCCCGACATGTGTACTGCGTGGCAGGGAAACATAACTTTCTTTATGATTGCTCATCGTTATCACCCATCTGTTGTGCAGAACAAAACTAAGCCGTTATACCCGGTGTGGGGGCTGCTGCCCGTTAAAACAGGCGGCCAGATTCTCCAGCACCCGCATTCCCATTTCGATACGCGTCTGGGTGGTGGCGCTGGCCCGGTGGGGCTGCAGGGTAACATTAGGCAGGGTGAAAAAGGCTTCCGGTACATGGGGCTCCCGGGCAAAGACATCCAGCCCGGCCCCGGCTATCCGCCGGTGGATCAGGGCATCCAGCAGTGCGGCTTCATCCACCAGTTTACCCCGGGCGACATTAATGAAATACCCGTCTGGCCCCAGCGCCTCGATCACCGTATCGCTGACAATCACCTGGCCGCTGTCTGCAGAGGCCGCCAGCACCAGGACATCCACCTGGCGGGCCAGTTCGTGCACATCCTCCACGAAGGTGTAATCCACATGCTCACAGGGGGTGAGGCTGGTGTAGCGCACCGGCATACTGAACGCCACCGCCCGCCGGGCGATAGCCTGCCCTACCCGGCCAAGGCCAATAATGCCAAGTGTGGCGCCGCTCACTTTGCGCGCCAGGGGGAGCGTGCTCCCGGGCCACTGGCCGGTGCGCACAATATGTTCGGCTTCGCTCATCCGCCGCAGGGTGGCGATAATCAGCCCCATAGCCATATCGGCCACATCATCGGTCAGAATATCCGGCGTGGTGGTGACATAAATCCCCCGCCGGGCGGCGTACGCCAGATCAACCGCATCGGTGCCGATGCCGCTGATGGCGACAATTTTTAATGCCGGTAGCTGGGCCATTAACTCCCGGGAGAACCCCTTCGCCCCGCCGGTAACCACCCCCTGGATCAGGGGGGCAATGTCAGACAGCATACTGTTCGCATCATGGGCCAGATAAAGGCGGTGCACCTCATAGTCGCGAAGTAGTATTTTTTCAACCGGTTCCGGTAAAGGCTGCGTTAATAAAATATGCGGCCGGGTTGTAGCGATATTTTGTATCATTTGCGCTCTCCATCATGGTTATTTATCACGATGATGGACAGCGGATTATTCCATGTCTAATATAAATTCGGCATTCATTGATATAAGAATTGAATCATGGATTTATACCAGTTGCGCTGTTTTATTGCCGTGGCTGAGGAGCTGCATTTCGGGCGGGCTGCTGCCCGGTTGCATATTACCCAGCCACCACTAAGTCGCCAGATCCAGCTACTGGAAAAGAGCCTGGGATGTGCGCTATTCGCCAGAAATAACCGCCATGTGAATCTCACCCATATGGGGGAGCATGTGCTCAGGGAGTCGCGGCTGATCCTGAAGCTGGCCGATCAGCTTCAGTCCTCGGCCCACCAGCGCGCCATGGGCTTTGCCGGAACTTTGCGGCTGGGTTTTACGGCGGTATTTTCCTGGCAATTTATTCCCCGGCTACTCAAACAGATGACCGCCAGGCTCCCGGGGCTGGATTTTCAGCTTTATGAGCAGGTCTCGCAAAAGCAGGTCAGCGCGATTGCGGAAAATCTGATTGATGTCGGTTTTGTGCGCCATGTCCCACCGGATCCTCTACTGACCTATTTACCGTTAACCCGGGAAACCTTTGTGGCGGCATTTCATTCTGAGCACCCCCTCGCCCGCAAACGCAAAATACCGCTCACGGCATTTAATAATGAAACGTTTTTTTGCTACAGCCCGAACGAGGCACGAACGTTTTATGATCGCATCAGCGATCTGTTTATTTTTAATAAAATAACGCCCAACTATAAATATGAGTTCGCCCAGACCCACACCATTCTGGGGATGGTCAGTGCCGGGCTCGGCTGTTCTATTGTGCCCGCTTCGGCAAAAACCCTGGGCTTTCCTAATATTTCCTATCTCACTATTGAAGGAGCCAGTATTCAGGCACACAATTTTCTGGTCTATTCAAAATCGAACCCTAACCCGGCGTTACCGGTATTTATTGATGCGGTAAACGCCATCATTAATGAAGATCCGGCCTTTGCTCCGGGAGAATAGTCCCGGGGAATAGCCCCGGGCGCATCAGCGTTTTGCCGTTAACAGCAGCCAGATAAACACCGGGGCCCCCAGGGTAGCGGTCACCACCCCGATAGGGAGCTCCGCTGCCGGTATGGCCAGGCGGGCCAGAATATCGGCCAGCAGCAGTATGCCGCCACCAGCGAGCATACTGGCGGGTAACAAGGCCCGGTGGTCCGTCAGCCCGCATAGCCGCAGCATATGGGGAACCACCAGGCCAATAAACCCGATAGCACCGCCCAGCGCCACGCTCACCCCCACCAGCCAGCCGGTTGCCAGCACCAGCAGGTTACGCCAGGCCGATACAGAGACCCCCAGTTGCCGGGCGCTGCTCTCCCCCAGGGCCAGTAAATTAAGCGGATGCCCGAGGGTACACAGCCACACCATTACCGGTAGCAGGGCCAGCATCAGCCAGCCCTGGCCCCAGTCCACCCCGCCAAAGCCGCCCATCATCCAGTACATCAGCTGGCGCAGATCCATGCTGGTGCTGAAATAGACCGCCCAGGTCATCATGGCGCTACAGATGATCCCCAGCGCCACACCGGCCAGCAGCAACCGGCCGGTAGAAAGATGGCGGCGGGCAAAGCGCAGCAAAATCAGGGTAATAAGCAGTGCCCCCAGAATGGCGCACACCCCCAGCGCCCAGCCCGGCCAGTAACCGCCCCCGATAAACAGCCCGGCCACCAGCGCTACCCCTGCCCCGTTAGACACCCCCAGCAGGCCGGGCTCAGACAGCGGGTTGGCAAACAGCGCCTGCATCAGCGTGCCGGTCAGGGCCAGGGCACCGCCCACCAGCAGTACGGCCAGAGCGCGCGGCAGGCGGATCTGCCAGACAAACAGCTTGCCGCTGTCCGTAAGCCAGTGTTGCGGGCCAATCCACTGCTCCCCGGCGCACAGGCTGAAGACAAAGCTCACCAGCAACAGCAGCGTGAGCGCCGCCAGCCAGTAGCGATTGTAGCGTTGTTGGGTTCGGGCAAAAGACAGCATAGGTTATGTCAGGTTCGCTTAAGATACCGCGAATTCTACGGGGGGCGTGCGGGGGAGAAAAGCAATTTGTCGTTGGGTGCTGAACGGTTATAGTTGATAACTCAAGATGCTCTGACATGGAAACAAAGCGCATGACAATTAAACGCAATAATCCCAAACCCCGTCTTTCCGCCAGCGTTGAGTATGGCAACCTGGTTTTTCTCTCCGGGCAAACGCCGAAAACCCGCGATGCGGATATCAGCCAGCAAACCCGCGAAGTGTTTGAGAAGATTGACGCCCTGCTGCTGGAAGCCGGTAGCGATAAGCGCCACCTGCTCAGCGCCCAGGTGTGGTTAAAGGATATCGCCCGGGACTTTGACAGCTTTAATGAGGAGTGGGTTGCCTGGCTGCCCGAGGGCTTCAGCCCGGCACGGGCTGCCGTGCAGGCCGATATGGCCCGCCCGGATATCCTGGTTGAGGTGATGGTCACCGCCGTTAAATCCGCATAACCGGCCCGGGCCGTTATTCTGCGAAAAAAAGCGCCTGACGGGCTACCGCCAGGCGCTTTTGTCTGTGGCAGGAAGACGATACCCGGCAAGAAAAAGACCGCACAAGGCGGCCTTTTGGATGACGTCAGTTATTCGTCTTTCGGCGTTGCGTTCTCAACCCGGCTTTTTAACTTCTGCCCGGGTCTGAAGGTCACCACCCGGCGAGCCGTAATGGGAATATCTTCCCCCGTCTTCGGATTGCGTCCTGGACGTTGGTTTTTGTCGCGCAAGTCAAAGTTACCAAAACCAGAGAGCTTCACCTGCTCCCCATTTTCCAGAGCGCGACGGATCTCTTCGAAAAACAGTTCAACCAGCTCTTTGGCATCCCGCTTGCTAAGCCCTAGCTTATCAAACAGATATTCTGACATTTCAGCTTTTGTAAGCGCCATAGGTTCAATCCCTCAATGATGCCTGGAATCGCTCTTTTAGTGCCTCTACACATTTGGCAACGGTAGCGGCAATCTCCTCTTCTTCGAGTGTACGGCCGGAATCCTGCAGGATCAGGCTGATAGCCAGGCTCTTATAGCCTTCGGCCACGCCCTTGCCACGGTACACGTCAAATAAGTTTACGCCAACTACCTGATTTACGCCAACTTTCTTACACTCTGCCAAAACATCCGCTGCGGGCACATTTTCGGCTACCACAACCGCGATATCGCGACGGTTAGACGGGAAGCGGGAAACCCCCTGAGACTGCGGTACGACGCGGTCTGCCAGCGCATCCCACAGCAGCTCAAACACCAGCGTGCGGCCGTTCAGGTCCAGCTTGCGCTCCAGCTCCGGATGAATAACGCCGATAAATCCGATACGTACGCCATCAAGATAAATCGCCGCACTCTGGCCCGGATGCAGTGCCGCAATGGCTTCTGCCCGGAACTCAATTTCGGATAATTTACCGGTCAGCTCCAGTACCGATTCCAGATCGCCTTTCAAATCATAGAAGTCGACACTGCCTTTCGCCAGATCCCAGTGCTCTTCATAGCGGTTACCGCAAATCACACCGGCCAGCATCACATCCTGGCGAATGCCGAGATCTGCGTTGGTATCCGGCACAAAGCGCAGCCCGGTTTCAAACAGGCGCACGCGCCCCTGCTGGCGGTTCTGGTTATAGATAACCGTGCTCAGCAGACCGGTCCACAGGGAAAGACGCATGGCGGACATTTCGCTGGAGATAGGGCTTGGCAGCAGAAGCGCTTCTTCACCCGGGTGCAGCAGCTGCTGGATTTTCGGATCCACAAAGCTGTAGGTGATCACTTCCTGGTAGCCTTTGTCCACCAGCATGGTTTTCACCCGCTTCATGGGCAGTACCGCTTCGCGATGGCTGCCCATCACCAGACCGGCCTGTACCGGGGTGTTGGGGATATTGTCGTAACCGAACAGGCGGGCAACTTCCTCCACCAGGTCTTCTTCGATTTCCATATCAAAACGCCAGCCCGGCGCCACGGCCTGCCACTGATCCTGGCCCACAGTCACTTCACAGCCCAGACGGGTCAGAATATCGGTCACCTGGGCGTCATCAATGTGGTAGCCAATCAGGCGATCCAGCTTACTGCGACGCAGGGTGATGGTGGCACGCTTCGGTAAATCTGCCTGGCTGGTCTGGTCGATAACCGGGCCTGCGTTACCGCCGCAGATATCCATCAGCAGGCGGGTCGCGCGATCCAGGGCTTTGAACTGCAGGGTCGGATCCACACCGCGCTCATAACGGTGGGAGGCATCCGTATGCAGGCCATGGCGACGGGCGCGGCCGGTGATAGCCAGCGGGTTAAAGAAGGCACACTCCAGCATCACGTCCCGGGTCTCTTCACTGACGCCGGAATGTTCACCGCCGAAGATACCGCCCATGGCGAGGGCTTTTTTATGGTCAGCAATCACCAGAGTGTCGGCTTTCAGGGTCGCTTCGCTGCCGTCAAGCAGGACCAGTTTCTCGCCCTCTTCCGCCATACGCACCACGATCCCGCCGTCAATACGGTTCAGATCGAAAGCGTGCATCGGCTGGCCCAGCTCCAGCAGGACGTAGTTAGTCACGTCTACTACCGGGTCAATGGAGCGGATCCCGCAGCGGCGCAGTTTTTCTTTCATCCACAACGGCGTGGCGGCCTTCACATTAATGCCTTTGATAACCCGGCCCAGGTAGCGCGGGCAGGCGCTGGTGGCTTCAACGCGGATCGGCAGCGTGTCGCTGATGGTGGCCGCTACCGGGGCGATATCCGGTGCGTTCAGGGTCATTTTGTTCAGCACTGCCACATCCCGGGCAATCCCGATGATGCTCAGGCAGTCTGCCCGGTTCGGGGTGATGCTGACTTCAATGGCGGTATCGTCCAGCTTCAGGTATTCACGGATATCCGTACCGATGGGGGCATCCGCCGGCAGTTCGATAATGCCGCTGTGGTCATCAGAAATGCCCAGCTCCGAGTAGGAGCACAGCATCCCTTCAGAGGGCTCACCGCGCAGTTTGGCGGCTTTGATTTTGAAATCGCCCGGCAGTACGGCACCAATGGTGGCGACCGCCACGCGCAGGCCCTGGCGGCAGTTTGGCGCGCCACAGACGATATCCAGCAAGCGTTCGCCGCCCACATTAACTTTTGTCACCCGCAGTTTGTCTGCGTTCGGGTGCTGGGCGCACTCCACCACTTCACCGACGACAACACCATTAAACGCACCGGCAACGGCTTCAGTACCGTCCACTTCCAGACCGGCCATGGTTATCTGGCTGCACAGCGCGTCACTGTCAATGGCCGGATTTACCCATTCGCGTAACCAGAGTTCACTGAATTTCATTGGATAGTCCTGCCTTATTTAAACTGTTTGAGGAAACGTAAGTCATTTTCGAAGAACGAGCGCAGATCGGTCACGCCATAACGCAGCATGGTCAGACGCTCCATCCCCATCCCGAAGGCGAAGCCGGAGTAAACTTCCGGATCAATACCCACATTACGCAGAACGTTCGGGTGCACCATGCCGCAGCCCAGCACTTCCAGCCATTTGCCGTTTTTGCCCATCACGTCCACTTCGGCAGACGGTTCGGTAAACGGGAAATAAGACGGGCGGAAACGCACCTGCAGATCTTCTTCAAAGAAGTTACGCAGGAAGTCGTTCAGGGTGCCTTTGAGGTTGGTGAAGTTGATGTTTTTATCAACAATCAGCCCTTCCATCTGGTGGAACATCGGGGTGTGGGTCTGGTCGTAGTCGTTACGGTATACCCGGCCCGGGGCGATAATGCGGATCGGCGGCTGCTGGTGCTCCATGGTGCGAATCTGCACGCCGGAGGTCTGGGTACGCAGCAGGCGGGTGGCATCGAACCAGAAGGTGTCGTGGTCCGCGCGCGCCGGGTGGTGGCCGGGAATGTTCAGGGCATCAAAGTTGTGGTAATCGTCTTCGATTTCCGGGCCGGTTGCCACGGTAAAGCCCAGCTCGCCGAAGAAGTGCTCGATGCGATCAATCGTGCGGGTGACCGGATGCAGGCCGCCATTCTCAATACGGCGCCCCGGCAGAGAAATATCAATGGTCTCTTGCGCCAGGCGCGCGTTCAGGGCAGCGGATTCCAGCTCAGATTTACGGGCGTTCAGGGCCTGTTGTACCTGCTCTTTCGCTTCGTTGATTACCGCACCGGCAGCGGGACGCTCTTCGGGAGGCAGGTCACGCAGGGTGGTCATCTGAAGGGTCAAATGCCCTTTTTTGCCTAAGTATTCGACGCGTACAGTATCTAACGCGGCAACATCCTGGGCATCGTGAATGGCTGCCTTTGCACTGGCAACCAGCTCTGCGAGATGTGGCATGGTATTCCTCTTATGCCGGCACGGTAGCCGGAGTCGTTGGTCTTATTCAAAAGGCGAAAACGTCAGGTATAAAAAAAGCCTCCATAAGGAGGCTCTGGCGCTTGTTTTCCGTTTCTTCTCTCACGCGCTAGCCTCCCGGGTTCAGGTGCTAAAGTAAAAAAAGAAGCGGAAAATAGCAGCATTCATGCTTGCGTTACCTTGTGTGGCGCTTATCGTAAGCGTTCTATTCAAAAACGTTTACCGGGAAATGTCAATCTACTGATAGTGATACAGATAAAACAAGAAGAGGGAGCCAGGCTCCCTCTCTTAACTGGCTTACGCCAGAGCTGATTTCGCTTTTTCGACCAGAGCAGTGAATGCTACTTTGTCGAATACAGCGATGTCAGCCAGGATCTTACGGTCAATTTCAACAGAGGCTTTTTTCAGGCCGTTGATGAATTTGCTGTAAGAGATACCGTTCTGACGTGCTGCTGCGTTGATACGTGCAATCCACAGCTGACGGAACTGACGCTTACGCTGACGACGGTCACGGTAAGCGTACTGACCAGCTTTGATAACAGCCTGGAAGGCAACGCGGTATACGCGAGAACGCGCACCGTAGTAGCCTTTAGCTTGTTTCAAAATTTTCTTGTGACGTGCACGGGCAACTACACCACGTTTTACGCGAGCCATATGCTCTCTCCTGTATCTATATTCTGTTGTTACCCATCATTTTGGGGACCACGGCGCTGAGCCTGGCCGCAACACAAAATGGATCGGGCGATTAAATTAAAAAATTGGCTTATGCGTACGGCAGGCAAGCAATTACCAGACCCAGATCGCCTTTGGAAACCATGGCTTTCGGGCGCAGATGACGTTTACGCTTAGTCGCTTTTTTAGTCAGAATATGACGCAGGTTAGCGTGTTTGCGCTTAAAACCACCTTTACCGGTTTTTTTGAAGCGCTTAGCAGCACCGCGTACGGTTTTGATTTTTGGCATCTTATTAACTTCCACTTCGCATTGTTAAATAAACGAAACAAAGGCGAACCTTGTCTGAGAGGCAAGCCCCTCAGACAGGATTACTTGGTGGCCTTACTGTTTCTTCTTAGGAGCGAGCACCATGATCATCTGGCGGCCTTCGATCTTCGTTGGGAAGGATTCGACTACTGCCAGATCAACCAGATCGTCTTTCACGCGGTTAAGCACTTCCATACCGATCTGCTGGTGGGCCATCTCACGACCGCGGAAACGCAGTGTGATTTTGGCCTTATCGCCATCTTCGAGAAAGCGAATCAGGCTGCGGAGTTTTACCTGATAGTCACCTTCATCTGTACCAGGGCGGAATTTAATTTCCTTCACCTGGATAACTTTCTGCTTTTTCTTCTGTTCCTTAGAAGATTTGCTCTTTTCATAGAGGAACTTGCCGTAGTCCATTATACGGCAAACCGGCGGCTCGGCGTTAGGGCTGATTTCGACTAAGTCCACCCCGGCTTCTTCAGCTTTTTCCAGAGCTTCTCTCAGACTGACAATACCAAGCTGCTCGCCTTCCAGACCTGTTAAGCGAACTTCCTGCGCGCGAATTTCGCCATTAATACGATTCGGACGCGCCGTTTGAACTCGTTTTCCGCCTTTAATACCTTATTCCTCCAGTTGTTGAAGACTGCGGCTGCGAATCTCTTGTTGCAGCTTCTCAATCACATCGTTTACGTCCAGACTACCCAGGTCTTTACCGCGACGGGTACGCACGGCTACTTTGCCTGCTTCTACCTCTTTGTCGCCGCAAACCAGCATATAAGGGACGCGACGTAAAGTGTGCTCGCGGATTTTAAAGCCTATCTTCTCATTTCTCAAGTCTGCTTTCACACGAATGCCCGCATTTTGCAGTTTACGGGTCAGTTCGTTAACGTATTCAGACTGACTATCGGTGATATTCATAATCACCACCTGGACTGGTGCCAGCCAGGTCGGGAAGAAACCTGCGAACTCTTCCGTCAGAATACCGATGAAGCGTTCCATAGACCCCAGGATAGCGCGGTGGATCATCACCGGCACCTGGCGCTCGTTATTCTCGCCGATATAAGACGCGCTCAGACGTGCCGGCAGCGAGAAGTCCAGCTGAACAGTACCACACTGCCAGGCACGATCCAGGCAATCGTAGAGCGTGAACTCAATCTTAGGACCGTAGAATGCGCCCTCACCCGGCTGATATTCAAACGGGATATGGTTCTCTTCCAGGGCTGCCGCCAGATCCGCCTCAGCGCGATCCCAGGTGGCGTCACTACCGATACGTTTTTCCGGACGGGTGGAGAGCTTCACGACAATTTTCTCGAACCCGAAAGTGCTGTACATATCATAGACCATACGGATGCAGCTGTTGACTTCAGCACGCACCTGATCTTCGGTACAGAAGATATGAGCATCATCCTGGGTAAAGCCACGCACGCGCATCAGACCGTGCAGCGCACCTGATGGCTCGTTACGGTGGCAGCTACCGAACTCCGCCATACGCAGCGGCAAATCGCGGTAAGACTTCAGACCCTGGTTGAAGATCTGAACGTGGCCCGGGCAGTTCATGGGTTTGATGCAGTATTCACGGTTCTCAGAAGAGGTGGTGAACATGGCGTCTTTGTAGTTGTCCCAGTGGCCGGTCTTTTCCCACAGCACCCGGTCCATCATAAACGGACCTTTTACTTCCTGATACTGGTACTCTTTGAGCTTGGAGCGCACAAACACTTCCAGCTCGCGGAAGATGGTCCAGCCGTCGTTGTGCCAGAACACCATGCCCGGCGCTTCTTCCTGCATATGGTACAGGTCAAGCTGCTTACCGATTTTACGGTGGTCGCGTTTTGCGGCCTCTTCCAGGCGCTGCAGATACGCATTCAGCGCTTTTTTATCTGCCCATGCGGTGCCGTAGATACGCTGCAGCATTTTGTTGTCGCTGTCGCCGCGCCAGTAGGCACCGGCGGTTTTCATCAGCTTGAAGTTATGGCAGAAGCGCATGTTTGGCACATGGGGGCCCCGGCACATATCGATATATTCCTGGTGATGGTACAACCCGGGTTTATCGTCATGGCTGATGTTCTCATCAAGAATCGCCACTTTGTAGTCTTCACCGCGACTGACAAAGGTATCGCGGGCTTCCTGCCAGCTGACTTTTTTCTTGATGACGTCGTAATCTGTATCTGCCAGCTCGTGCATCCGCTTTTCGAGCTGGTCAATGTCTTCCTGGGTCAGGGTGTGGTCAAGATCAACATCGTAGTAGAAACCGTTGTCGATAACCGGGCCGATAGCCATTTTGGTATTGGGCCACAGCTGCTTGATGGCATGGCCTAACAGGTGCGCGCAAGAGTGGCGGATAATCTCCAGCCCTTCTTCGTTTTTCGCAGTGATAATCGCCAGGGTGGCGTCCTGCTCAATCGGGTCGCAGGCATCAACCAGCTCACCATTCACGCGACCTGCGATGCAGGCTTTCGCCAGACCCGGGCCGATATCCAGGGCCACATCCATAACACTGACAGCGTGGTCGTAAGCACGCTGGCTGCCATCAGGAAGAGTAATAACAGGCATTATAAGTCCTTACTTGCAGTGGTGAGCCACACGAAAGCTCACATACAACGTTTTATTAGCTTAAAATTGAGGTACGTTGCCTGCCCATCTCGCCGACAATTGCGAGTGGTGGGCGGCTTCTGAACGCGCAGGCCGCTGTTGCAACCTGCGGAGGGGGATAGTAGCACTTCAGCGCCCTCTTGTCGCCCCACAGACCCGGCTACGGGGTGATTTTATTCCCGGTCTGTAACATGAACGCCTGATTTAGGGTAATCGGGCCGTTGTTAATAATGTCCGGGCATAAATATTCTCCAGGCACTGGCGCCTGCGGATTGGGGAAATAACAGAAACTATTTCTGACAATATTTTTAATAATAAAAAACGCACGTCCGGATAAGACAAAAAATAACAAATAAAACCTTAACTGACCGGCCAGTAAAATGGTGGCCGGTCATATTATTACATCCGGTAACCCAGAGTGACCGTGGTGCGCGTGTCGGTATGCTCTGGCGCGCTGTCCGGCGGGTTCGAGTTCCAGGTCACGTTATAGGCCACCTTCAGCCCGAAATGGCTATTGATCGCCACATTCAGCGCCGTTTCGGAGTTCACCGTGGTATCGTCAGCCCCGAGCAGCGATACCCCCTGGCTGAATTTGGCGTTATCGCTCAGTTGCCAGGCATAGGATCCTGCCGCATAGCCCAGTGCCTGCGTTTTGTCGCCGCCTTCGGTGTATTCGTCGTAACGCACGCCGGGGCCGAATTCAACCCGCAGACTGTGTACCGGGCCATTCCAGATCTGGCGACCATAACCGGCGGTAAACACGTCCCGGGCCTGGTAACCGTTGTAGCGGTCACTCAGCCAGCTGGCCTGGCCAAACAGATAGTCATAGTCGGTCCAGTTATAACGGCCACGCCCCCCGGCGGAATATTTTTCCGACGACCGTTCATCATTAGATGAGTTATTACTGGCATTGCCCCACAGGGACCAGGCCGTGACGCTGTTATACCAGGTCATGGTGGTTTCAGCAGTTAATGAAGAGCTTTTTGAGTTACCGGACTGGGCAAGATATCCGGCATTCAGGTTTCCTTCGAAGGGTTTCTTCGCGGTGGAGGGATCATCCATGACAGTAAAAACATTATCGTCTGCAACTACATAGTGACTTACAAGCGCACTTCCCGTGAAGAGCAGCGCCACGGGTACTGTCTTAAAAAGTTTCATTTAACTTATTGTCCGCACAGCATAAAAAGAAGCCGTTACCGGCCCCGGATATTTTTCTGAGGAGCAAAATGGGCTATCCATAGAAAGGACGCGAATTATAAAATAAGCCGATTTTGCATAGCAATAATTTCTTATTTCATCTTTTGAATAAGAACGATCCCTGCGGATAAGAAAAATGAATAAGGCGCTGATCAAATCGCGGGACAATCCATTATTTAACGTGATTGTTGTGCGATATGTCGTGTTTTCGTCCATGCTTAGCACGTAAGCTAATGATCTACCAGACAACGTGGGGATAAAACTATGTGGCAAGCCATCAGTCGTCTGTTAAGAGAGCAACTGGGTGAATCAGAAGCCCTTGAGCGTACCGAACTACCCGGCGGAGAGATCCACAGCGCCTGGCGCTGCCAGTATGCCGGCAGGGAGATCTTTATTAAGAGTGACGCGCGGGAGCTGTTGCCGATTTTCACCGCCGAAGCGGATCAACTGGCGCTTCTGGCCCGCAGTGCTACGGTTCATGTCCCCCATGTGTGGGGCGTCGGCAGCGACCGGCAATACAGCTTCCTGCTCCAGGACTATATTCCGCTCCGCCCGCTGGATGCCCATAACGCTTTTCTGCTGGGCCAGCAGCTTGCCAGGCTTCACCTGTGGAGCGATCAGCCACAGTTTGGCCTGGATTTTGATAATGACCTCTCCACCACCCCACAGCCCAATACCTGGCAGCGCCGCTGGTCCAGCTTCTTTGCGGAGCAGCGCATTGGCTGGCAGCTGGAGCTGGCGGCGGAAAAAGGGATAGACTTCGGCGGCATTGATACGATTGTCAAAAAAGTGGAGGACCGGCTGGCAGGTCACCAGCCTCAGCCTTCGCTACTGCACGGCGATCTGTGGTCCGGTAACTGTGCCCAGGGGCCAGACGGCCCGGTGATTTTTGATCCGGCCTGCTACTGGGGGGACCGGGAGTGTGATCTGGCGATGCTGCCGCTCCACCCGGAACAACCGCCGCAGATTTACGACGGTTACCAGTCCGTTTCTCCCCTGCCGCTGGATTTTATGGACCGGCAACCGCTCTACCAGCTATATACCTTATTAAACCGCGCCATTCTGTTTGGCGGCCAGCATCTGCAAACGGCCCACCAGGCCGTGGATGATTTTATGGCCTCTTAAGGTCCCGGGCGCAGGCGACCACCTGCGCCCCGGTTACAGAAACCCCAGCAGGGACAGGCAAACATAGCCGATAACGCCGATGATCACCGGCAGGATATACAGCGGGAAATACTGCACCAGCAGGGTGTGGCGCGGAATCACCAGCCGTGCCTCCAGCTGGCTGCGGCTCAGCCCGTCCGGGCCTTTGGCCTGCTCCAGGATAAGCTGGTCCTCGATCCCCTCTTTCAGCGCCCGCGACTGGCGCCACATGCGCGCACCGCTGGCCTGTAAGGCGATCCCGACAAAAATCAGCACATAGATAATCCAGAAGCCCACATTAAGGCCGTGGTTAAAATCCGGCAGCGGCGAATTATGCCAGAACAGGTTCAGAAACGGCGTGTTAAAGCGCACCATGTCGATCATCACGTGGGCAAAATCCATCATGACTGCGTCGATACCCGGTTTTTTCTCGCTGTGCTGGTACATATACTGCAAAACAGAGATAAGCGTTGATATCACCGCGGGAATAAAAATTACCCAGCCCGCAATACGTTTGATAATAGCCACACGCCCCAGCTGTTGGTACGTCATCCCTTCCCCTTGATTTATCTTCTTAAAAAACCCGTTAAGTCTACCTGCTTACGCCACGTTTCGCCTGAATTTTGCGGTGCATTTTGTTAATCATCCCGCAGGGCGTACACTCAGCAGAGTATTTATCCTGCTATTTATCCGAAGGAGTTATTGCTGATGACCACTGCCCCTCATGTTGCCGCAGCCCTGTTTGATATGGACGGCCTGTTAATTGATTCAGAGCCTTTATGGGATCAGGCGGAACGGGAAACCCTGGCCAGTGTCGGTGTCGACCTTACCCGCCAGCATGAATTACCGGATACCCTGGGGCTGCGTATCGATCTGGTGGTTGACCTCTGGTATGGGCGCCAGCCCTGGCAGGGGCCCTCAAAAGCGCAGGTGACCCAGGCAATTTTTAAACGCGCCATTGAGCTTGTTGAGCAGCAGCGCCCGCTGCTGCCAGGCGCTGCCCAGGCCATTGCCCTGTGTAAAGAGAGCGGCATGAAAGTGGGCCTGGCCTCCGCCTCGCCTATGTATATGCTGGAGCAGGTACTGGAGATGTTTGGCTTACGCAGCCAGTTCGATACCCTGGCCTCTGCAGAGCATCTGCCCTACAGTAAGCCCCACCCGCAGGTGTACCTGAACGCGGCACAGCAGCTGGGTATTCCCCCGTTGCAGTGTGTCACCCTGGAAGACTCCGTCAACGGCATGATCGCCACCAAAGCGGCGCGGATGCGCTCTATCGTTGTGCCGGCGGCTGAGAACCGCAGCAACCCGCGCTGGGTGCTGGCAGATGTTCAGCTCACCTCCCTGACTGAACTGACCCTGAGCCACTTACAGGGTTAACCACCCGGGCGCCCGGTATTCCCGGGGCCCGGTGACAATTTGTTACCGCGTCACCCCTTCCGTCTACTGTATAAAAACCCTATACTGGATGAATTGACAGTTATTTTCGGGTGTATCATGACGGCGGAAGGCCACCTGCTCTTTTCCATTGCCAGTGCTGTTTTCGCCAAAAATGCCGGGCTCACCCCGGTACTGGCAGAAGGAGACTGGTGGCATATTGTTCCGGCGGCGGTGCTCACCTGCCTGCTGCCGGATATTGATCACCCGCGCTCCTTCCTCGGCCAGCGGCTGAAACTTATCTCTACCCCCATTGCCCGGGCCTTCGGCCACCGGGGGTTTACCCACAGCCTGATGGCGGTATTTGTCGCCCTGACACTCCTGTATCTGAAGGTGCCGGAAACCTGGCTTATCCCGGCGGATGTCCTGCAGGGGATGGTGCTGGGCTATCTGAGCCATATTGCCGCCGATATGCTTACCCCGGCCGGGGTGCCCCTGCTGTGGCCCTGCCGCTGGCGGTTCAGATTCCCGATTGTCACCCCGCACAAAAACAACCAGCTGGAGCGGATTTTATGCATCGCGCTGTTTGGTTTCTCAGTCTGGATGCCCCAGGGGCTGCCGGAGACCCAGGCGGTCCGCTGGTCCAGCCAGTTGATTCACACCTTTCAGGGCGGGTTTAATCGTTTTATTATTCACCAGCAAAACTAACTGCCACCGTTATATTCCAAAAAGTAATAAACAATATCTTTTGAATATAAACTCCCGCTCAGGGCATCTGCTACCCTGAGCGGTATAAAGGCATGACCAATGAGCATGCCTGATTATAATGAACTGGAGATTTGGGGATGAACCTTCCACTTATTGCGAACGTTGTCGTGTTCGTTATTCTGCTGCTGGCGCTGTCCAGAACCCGCCACACTCAGTGGAGCCTGGCCAAAAAGGTGCTGCTCGGCCTGGGGATGGGGGTGGTGTTCGGCCTTGCGCTGCATACTGTCTACGGGGCCGGTAACCCGGTCATGGCCGCCACCATTCAGTGGCTGAATATCGTGGGCAACGGCTATGTGCAGATGCTGCAGATGATCGTCATGCCGCTGGTGTTCGCGTCTATTCTGAGCGCGGTAGCCCGCCTGCACAACGCCGCGTCGCTGGGTAAAATCAGCGTGCTGACCATCGGCACCCTGCTCTTCACCACGCTGATTGCCGCGCTGGTGGGGATTCTGGTCACCAACCTGTTCGGGCTGAGCGCCGAAGGTCTGGTCCAGGGGAGTGCGGAAACCGCACGGCTGAATGCCATTGAAACCAGCTATGCCGGTAAGGTGGCCGATCTCAGCGTGCCGCAGTTGATCCTCTCTTTTGTACCGAAGAACCCGTTTGCCGATCTGACCGGCGCGAACCCCACCTCGATTATCAGCGTGGTGATTTTCGCGACCTTCCTCGGCATCGCCGCCCTGAAACTGCTCAAAGACGATGTGGAAAAAGGCCAGCGCGTACTGGTGGCGATCGATACTCTGCAAAGCTGGGTGATGAAACTGGTGCGCCTGGTGATGCAGCTCACCCCGTACGGGGTACTGGCCCTGATGACCAAAGTGGTCGCCAGCTCTAACCTGCAGGACATCATCAAGCTGGGTGGCTTTGTGGTGGCCTCTTATATCGGGCTTGCCATTATGTTTGGCGTGCATGCGCTCCTGCTGGCGGTGAACGGCGTTAACCCGGTGAAATACTTCCGTAAAGTCTGGCCGGTTATCACCTTTGCGTTTACCAGCCGCTCCAGCGCCGCGTCCATTCCGCTCAATGTGGAAGCCCAGACCCGCCGTCTGGGGGTGCCGGAGTCTATTGCCAGCTTCTCAGCCTCTTTCGGCGCCACTATTGGCCAGAACGGCTGTGCGGGCCTGTACCCGGCAATGCTTGCGGTGATGGTGGCACCAACAGTTGGGATCAACCCGCTGGATCCGGTATGGATAGCCACCCTGGCCGGTATGGTGACTCTGAGCTCCGTAGGGGTTGCCGGTGTGGGCGGTGGCGCGACCTTCGCCGCGCTGATTGTGCTGCCGGCGATGGGCCTGCCGGTCACCCTGGTGGCGCTGCTGATTTCCGTTGAGCCGCTTATCGATATGGGCCGTACCGCCCTGAACGTGAATGGCGCAATGACCGCCGGGACCATCACCAGCCAGCTGATGAAGCAGACCGACACCGCCGTGCTGAACAGCGACGATTACGAAGCCCTGGCCCAGCGCTAACCGCCCGCAGGGCACCACAAAAAACGCCGTGCTGTAATCAGCGCGGCGTTTTTTTATTCCCGGTTACAGCTCATCCTGGCGAACCTGATCCGCCCAGCGCTGGGCGGCCTGGGGAATATCAAACCCCGGCGACTGGCGAAACCGGTCCCCCACCAGGATAAAAGCCACATATTTATTTTTCAGCACCCACACGTCCCGGTACTCCTCCATACGCCAGGCATGGCTGGGCGGCGCAGGCTCGACCCGGGGAACATAGCTGATGATAGGGCGGTTTTGCTGGCGAAGTGGTTTCATGGTGTCAAATCTGGCTCTATGGCAATCACACAAACTGCGGGAATTATACCTGAGCCCGGGGGGAACGTCGCCCGTCCTGTGCGCAACCGTGTGAACTGGCGGGTAAAATAGTGGGGTTAATCCGGTCTGCCAGCACAGGCTGCACTGGCAGACCGGCTGAAGGTCACTTTTTAGTGGAAGGGTCTGTATCATACTCGGCACAGGTCTGATACCCGGTGTTCATCACGTGGCCGGTATCGTCCAGCGCCACAAAGTAGGTATCAATCTTGCCATCCCGCTGCCCCAGGATATAGGTCTGGCAGGTGCCACGGGCATGGATCATGGTCACTTCGGAAGCCGGTTTACCGGCTATGGCGGCCACCTGACTGCGGGTCATTCCTTTTTTGACATCTTTCACGACCGGCTGGGTAAACTGATCTTTGGTACGATCATAAGCGGTACATCCCGCCAGCATGGCCAGTACTGCGGCGGCGCCGAATACGCCGGCTATGTGTTTATTCATTATTACGTCCTCTGATAACTATCAGGTTATTCCCGTTTTCAGTCTGGAATATAAAATACAATTTATCAACCTGTTAGCCATTTTACGCTCTATTCGTCACCAAAAAATCAGAATAATGTAACACCGGGCCAGTTCCGGACTTTTCCGCCACCGCCCGGGGAACAACCGCCCGGCTCTCGCTTGTCGTTTTCATCGCAACGCGGTAGTTTTACTGCCATTATTATCATTCGCCACCCGGCAGACTGACCTTAATGGAGGGGTTGTATGACTTTGCAGCAAGATATTATTCGCACTCTGGGGGTCAAACCGCAGATTAATGCCGGTGAAGAGATCCGCCGCAGCATCGATTTTTTAAAGTCATACCTGCAAACATATCCGTTCCTGCGCACCCTGGTGCTGGGGATAAGCGGCGGCCAGGATTCAACACTCACCGGCAAGCTCTGCCAGATGGCCGTCAGCGAGCTGCGTGAAGAGACCGGGGATAACAGCTACCAGTTTATTGCCGTGCGCCTGCCCTATGGTATCCAGGCCGACGAGCAGGACTGCCAGGACGCCCTGGCGTTTATTCAGCCGGACCGCACACTGACCGTGAATATCAAAGGCGCCGTACAGGCCAGCGAACAGGCACTGCGCGAGGCGGGCATCGAACTGAGCGACTTCGTGCGCGGCAATGAAAAGGCCCGCGAACGCATGAAGGCCCAGTACAGCATCGCCGCCATGACCAAAGGGGTGGTGGTGGGCACCGACCACGCGGCTGAAGCCCTGACCGGCTTTTTCACTAAATATGGCGATGGCGGCACCGACATTAACCCCATCTCCAGCCTGAACAAACGCCAGGGAAGACTGCTGCTCAAAACCCTCGGCTGCCCGGAGCACCTCTACCTGAAACAGCCCACGGCAGATCTGGAAGACGATCGCCCCTCCCTGCCGGATGAAGTGGCCTTTGGCATGACATACGATAATCTCGATGACTATCTGGAAGGGAAAAACCTGCCCCCGGACATCATCACCGCCATTGAAGGCTGGTATACCCGCACCGAGCATAAACGCCGCACGCCGATCACCGTGTTTGACGATTTCTGGCGCAAATAGGCCGCAGGCTGACCCGGGCCGGTAGTGACCGGCCAAATTCGCTGGTCTCGCTTATGGTCATTATGACAAAATCGGCAGACTGCCTGTCACCATGCCGTAAGCGAGCTATTATGACTCTCTCCGTAAATCTGCTGGCCACCCTTGCTATTGAACTCCAGCAAGGGCTGACCCACCAGGACCGCTTTCAGCGCCTGATCACCACCCTGCGCCAGATGCTGCACTGCGATGCCTCTGCCCTGCTGCGCTACGAAGGCCAGCAGTTTCGCCCGCTGGCGATAGACGGCCTGGCCCCGGATGTGCTTGGCCGCCGCTTCTCCCTTGATACCCACCCGCGCCTTGAGGCCATCGCCCGGGCGGGTGATATTGTCCGCTTCCCGGCAGACAGCACGCTGCCCGACCCTTACGATGGCCTGATCCCCGGCCAGCAGGCCCTGAAAGTCCACGCCTGTGTCGGGTTACCGCTGTTTGCCGGTCATAACCTGATTGGCGCGCTGACCCTCGACAGCATGTCCCCCCACCAGTTTGATACCTTCAGCAATGAAGAGCTGCGCCTGGTAAGCGCCCTGGCGGCAGGCGCCCTCAACAACGCCCTGCTGATTGAGCAACTGGAAAGCCAGAATTTACTGCTCCCCCGGGATAGCGCCAGCAGCGCCATTCCCGAAGCGGGCATGATTGGCCTGAGCCAGGGGATGCAGGCCCTGAAACACGAAATTGAGATTGTCGCCGCTTCAGATCTCAACGTGCTGATCAGCGGTGAAACGGGCACCGGGAAAGAGCTGGTCGCCAGAGCCATTCACGATGCCTCTCCCCGCAGCGCCAGGACGATGGTCTACCTCAACTGTGCCGCCCTGCCGGAAACGGTGGCCGAAAGCGAGCTGTTCGGCCACGTCAAAGGGGCGTTTACCGGGGCTATCGGCAACCGCCAGGGGAAGTTTGAGCTGGCCGATCACGGCACGCTGTTTCTGGATGAGATCGGTGAGCTCTCGCTGGCCCTGCAGGCCAAACTGCTGCGGGTGCTCCAGTACGGGGATATTCAGCGTGTGGGGGATGACCAGAGCCTGAGGGTCGATGTACGGGTGCTGGCCGCCACCAACCGGGATCTGAAAAGCGAAGTGCTGGCCGGGCGCTTCCGGGCAGATTTGTACCACCGGCTCAGCGTGTTCCCCCTCTGGGTGCCCCCCCTGCGCGAGCGCGGCGGCGATATTGTGCTGCTGGCCGGGTACTTCTGCGAGCAGTGCCGCGCCCGGCTTGGCCTGGACAGCGTAATACTGAGCGAAGACGCCGCCGCCCACCTGCAACAGTACGCCTGGCCGGGTAATGTCCGCGAGCTGGAGCACGCCATTTACCGCGCCACCATTGTGGCCCGGGCGGCCCAGTCCGGCCCGGACGTGGTGCTGTCTGCCGCCCACCTGCCGCTCTCTGCCGCGCCCGGGCCGGAAGCCCCCGCACAGCAGAGTACGCCAGCCCCGGCACTCCCCGGCGGCACAGGGGCCGCTGAGCTCAGCCTGCGCGATGCCACCGACGCCTTCCAGCGCCAGCTGATTGAGCAGGCCCTGGCCCGCCACCAGCACAACTGGGCCGCCAGTGCCCGGGCCCTGCACCTGGATGTGGCAAACCTGCACCGTCTGGCAAAACGGCTGGGCATGAAGTAAGCAGCCCGCGCGGGCAGACAAAAAAAGGGACCGGGTGGCCCGTCGGCGAATAAGAGTGCCAGCGCACAGTTTTCCGGGGCCACATCCCTCTACACTGCCGGAAAGGATGTCCGAGTCAGTGAATGGAGGAGTCAATGGCCTATAAGCGCCTGCTGGTCGCCGTCGCCCCGGGGGTGGAAAGTCAGCAACTGGTTGAGAAAGCCGTGGCGCTCGCCCGGCCGGTACAGGGGTCGATTACGCTACTTACCCTGGCGGTGGAGCCGGCGTTTTATCAGCATATGACCTCCCCCATGCTTGAGGATCTGCGCGATCTCCTGCTGGAGGAGACCCACCTGTTTCTTGATGACCTGGTCGCACACTGTGACTACCCGATAACCTCACGCCGGATAGTCACAGGCGAACTGGCCCCGCAGCTGATCGCCGCCTGTGAAGAGGAAAATATCGACTTGCTGATCTGCGGTAACCACAACAGCAGCCGGTTCAGTAGCGCCGTGTGCGCCGCCCGTAAAGTTATCGCCACCAGCCAGAGAGATGTGCTGCTTATCTGCCTGCGCTGACAGGGCCAGCCCTATGCCCGCCGGGGAAACGGCGCGACTTTACTGCCCATCTCCGGCTTTAACGCTCCGCTCTCCAGGCGCCGGAGATCCCCGATAAACCGCTGCTGCCAGTGGTCAATATCATTTCTGGTCAGGACCGCCATTGCCTCACTGTGGCGGGCGATACGCTCGGCCAGCGGCATACTCAGCGCCTGATGCAGGGCACTGGCCATATCGTCACGATCGTAGGGGTTCACCAGCAGGGCGGACGTCAGCTCCTGGGCGGCACCGGCAAAGCGCGACAGGATCAACACCCCGGGGTTGGCCGGATCCTGGGCGGCCAGATACTCCTTCGCCACCAGGTTCATACCGTCCCGCAACGGGGTCACCAGGCCCACATCCGCGTAGCGAAACACTTTCATCAACAGTTTGCGATCAAAGTGCTGATTCAGATAATAGAGCGGTGTCCAGCCCAGCTGACCATATTTCCCGTTGATCCGCCCGGCTTCGGTCTCCAGCTGGTGGCGGATATCCTGATACGCCTGCACCTCCCCCCGGGAGGTGGGGGCTATCTGGGTATAGCGGATACGCCCGTGGTGCTCCGGGTAGCGCGCCAGCAGATGTTCAAAGGCGGCAAAGCGCTCAGGCAGCCCTTTGGAGTAATCCAGCCGCTCTACCGAGAAGATATTCTGCACCCGGGCCAGCTCCGCCCGGAGCTGCGCCAGCTTGGGCGGTAGCGGGCCTGCCGCCTGGCGGGCAATTTCCGCCGGGGAGATGCCTATCGGGTAGACATCCGTATGAAAGACTTTGCCATAGGCCTGGTGGCTGCCGGAGGCCGTGGTATATAACAGCGTCTCCGCACTCAGGGTGTCGAGAAACGACTGGCGGTCCCCCCCGGTCTGGAACCCTAACAGATCATAATCACACATCTGCTCCAGCAGGCGGGCATAAGGCGGCAGCGCGGTAAAGATATCCGGTGCCGGGAAGGGTATATGCAGGAAAAAGCCTATCCGGTTGCGCACCCCGCGCTTGCGCAGCTCGCTGGCAAAGGGCAGTAAGTGGTAATCGTGGATCCACAGGATGTCATCCGGTTCAATCAGGGGCAGCAGTTTGTCTGCCAGGCGGCTGTTTACCCGGGCATATCCCTCCCAGGCCTGGCGATCATATTTCACCAGATCCAGCCGGTAGTGGAAGGCGGGCCACAGCACCGCATTGGAAAACTGGCAGTAATACTGCTGGTGATCTTCCTCACTCAGATCAAAGGATGCCCAGTGGATATTGCCGCGCCTGACGGTGTGTAGCGGGCCATCCGGGTCGCCTGTCTCCCCGCTCCAGCCAAACCACAACCCGCCGGTGGCTTCCAGCGCCCCAAGCACGCCAACCGCGAGCCCGCCAGCGCTGGCTTTTTTGTCATCCGGTGCGGAGATACGGTTAGAGACAACGACTAAACGGCCCATGGCTCACCCCCCTGACGCTTGCGCCGGTTGCGGCCGCCTCCAGACGGTTAACCACCTGCTCCAGCCAGTGATACACCTCGGTCACGCCGCTCAGCCGGTAACGGGCGAGCGTTTCCCCCTCCCCGACTTTGATACTGAGGCCCCCCCGGAGGTTAACCTCGTCAAAGGCGCTTTCATCGGTCATATCGTCCCCCATAAACAGAGGCGGCCGCCCCCGGAAGGGTGCCTCCTCCAGAAAACGGGCCAGCGCCATGCCCTTCGAGACCCCGGCAGGCCGGATTTCGACCACGCATTTTCCCGGCTGGAGAGCCAGCTCCGGGTAGGGACGAATCAGTTGCTCCACCGCCTGGATTAACGCCGTTTCTGAGAGCGTCACCCCCCGGTAGTGCAGCGCGAATGCGATGCCTTTCTCTTCAAGCCTGGTGCCGGGAAAGCGCAGGCACACCGCCTGTAGCTGCTGGCGAAGCGGGTCTGTCAGACCGGCGGGAAGCGTTACTGCGCTGATCAGGCCATTGATATCACGGCGCTCTGCACCATGCACGCCACCAAGGGCAAAGCGCAATGGTGCGGTCAGTGTGTCCAGATCCTCCAGGGAGCGCCCTGAAATCAATGCCATGGCATCATGGCTTGCGGCCTGTAACCGGGCCAGTAGCCGTTTTCGCCCGGCGGGCAGTGTTACCATTTCTGGCCGGGGCTGTAGCTCTGCCAGGGTGCCATCAACATCAAAAAAAAAGCTGTATTGTCCGGATATCAGGGGTGGTACAGGGAGTGCATCATCCACCTTAAGGTCCTCCTGTTGCGGGTGTCATATTGTCTGTCTGCGATCGGCTTTATGCTGTTTGTGCCAGCGGCACACAATGGGCCGAATTTATCATTAGCGTAAAAAGTATAGACTCTGAGGCTGACCCCGCCATGCCGGACGGCGGCCCGCAGACCAGGAAAGGGGCAAAACGGTGACGGAATTGTCTGAAAAACGCGCTGTTTTATGAGGAAACAGTGGCGGGAAAATTATCCGGATAATAGGCAAAACGCCCCGGCAGCGTGCCGGGGCGGTAACAGGCAGGCGGTTATACGGTGTTTTTCGCTTTCTGTTTGTAGCGGTCAAAAATCACCGCTGCCAGCAGGATCAGGCCACGCACCACATATTGCGAGAACGGGGAGATGTTCAGCAGGTTCATGGCGTTCTCCACGGTGCCGAGGATCAGAATACCCGCCACCACATAAGAGATTTTACCAATCCCCCCTTTCAGGGAGACCCCGCCCAGCACACAGGCCGAGATAACAATCAGCTCATAGCCGATAGAGGTCATCGGCTGGCCGCTGGTCATCCGCGAGGCCAGAATAATCCCCGCCGCCGCAGACACCAGGCCGGACAACACGAAAATGATGATCTTGGTCCGCACAACCGGCACCCCGGCCAGGCGGGCAGCTTCTTCGTTACCCCCGATAGCCAGCGTATTGCGCCCGAAGGTGGTTTTGTTGAGCAGGAAGCCAAAAATAACCAGGCAGATCACCGTCAGCCAGATGGGCGCAGGCAGGCCCAGCCAGTTGGCATAGCCCAGCTCGAAGAAGCGCTCATCTTCGATCCCCACCGCTTTACCGTCGGAGATGATATAGGCCAGGCCGCGCACAATTTGCATGGTCGCAAGGGTGGTTATCAGGGCGTTAATCTTAAGCCGGGCAATCACAAACCCGTTAACCAGACCACTGAGTACCCCGATCATCAGCCCGGCAAATACGCCGATCCACAGGCTTTCGGAGAGATTAATCACCACCGCTGTGGTCACCCCGGCGCAGGCAATGACCGAGGCAACGGACAGGTCAAAATCCCCGGAGGCCAGGCAGAACAGCATCCCGCAGGCCACCATCCCCGACATGGAGATAGCCAGCCCCAGCCCTTTCATATTGATAAAGGTGGCAAAATTGGGCACAAAAATGGCGCAGCCCAGAAACAACACCGCAAAGACCACCAGCATGCCGTACTGATCCCAGATACGGCCAAAACTAAACCGCGACGGCGTCGCGCCAGATCCAGATGTAGTTAACGAAGACATAAGCATTACTCCCGTTTACGCGGCGTATCAGGCCACAGCCTTGCTGATTTTTGGCATGGCGAGGCTCAGGGCCTGCTGCTCAGTTGCCTGTTCATGAAGAAGCTCCCCGGCGATTTCGCCTTCACGCATCACCAGGACACGGTCGGCCACGCCAAGCACTTCCGGTAAGTCACTGGACGCAAATAAAACGGCAACCCCGCGTTCGGCCAGTGCGTAAATCACGTTGTAGATTTCGTGCTTCGCCCCCACGTCGATACCGCGCGTGGGCTCATCGAGCATGATGATGTTCATCTCTTCCGACAGCCAGCGGCCGAGAATCGCCTTCTGCTGGTTGCCACCGGACAGGTTCATAATCAGCTGTTCGGCGCCGGGCGTTTTAATGTTCAGCGAGTTAATATGGTGCCGGGCGTTTTCTGCCTCCCATTTGGGGTTTATCAGGCACCAGGCGCGCAGAAACTTACGCCGGGCGCTGATATTGATATTCTCCCGCACCGAGTGCACCGGAATAATCCCGTCCGCTTTGCGATCCTCAGGGCACAGCATCATCCCTGCGGCAATGGCATCCGCCGGTTTGCGGATAGTGACCGGTTTCCCGTCAATCAGCACCTGGCCGCCGGTTATCTGCGTGGCGCCAAACAGCCCTTTCATCAGCTCGCTGCGCCCGGCCCCCACCAGCCCGAACAGGCCAACGATTTCACCACGGCGCACCGTCAGAGAGACCGGGGCACGGACACCCGGGGCTTTCACCTCGTCAAGATGCAGGCACGGCTCCCCGTACTGGCGCGGTTTCCAGCCGTAGATATCCCCCAGGTCGCGCCCCACCATCGCCTGTACCAGCGAATCGTGGTTGACCTGGTTCATATCGGAAAACGTGCAGACATAGCGCCCGTCTTTAAAAACGGTTATCGCATCGCTCAGTGCGAAGATCTCCTCCATACGGTGGGAGACATACAAAATTACCCGCCCTTCGGCGCGCAATTCGCGGATCACCCGGAACAGATTGTCAATTTCCCGGGCAGAGAGCGAACTGGTGGGCTCATCAAAGGCAATAATTTTGGCGTTACGGGCCAGCGCTTTGGCAATTTCAACCATCTGCCACTGGCCGATAGAGAGATATTTCAGCGGAGTCTGTGGATCGATATCCAGACCCAGGTGTTTCAGCTGCAGCCCGGCTTCATAATTAAGCAGGCTGTTGTTAACAATACCGCCCTTATGGGGCAGCTGGCCCAGCCAGATATTTTCGGCAACGGTCATCTCCGGCACCAGGTGGAGCTCCTGGTAGATGATAGCCACGCCAGCGTCCAGGGCGGCGGCGGTATCTTTAAAGCGCATCGGCTGGCCGTTTATCGCCAGGGAGCCGGTGGTCGGCGCGTAGTTTCCGCTGAGGATCTTAAGCAGGGTGGATTTACCGGCCCCGTTCTCCCCCATCAGCGCATGGATCTGACCGGCATGGCAGTCAAAACTGATGTCCTGCAACGCTTTTACACCGGGAAAGGTTTTCCCGATACCACGAAAAGAGAGGTATGGCGTTTGCTGCATAATGCCTCCTGATTTCACGGGTCAGGCGGGCCTGCGCCCGCCATCCTGTGCGCAATTACTTGCCGCCCAGCCCTTTTTTCGCCAGTTCTTCTTTGAAGTTATCCCGGGTGATCAGGACCACGTCGGTCACTTCGGTAAATTTCGCCGGTTCTGCGTCTTTGGTGACCCAGTTGTAGAGCATCTCGCTGGATTTATAACCGTGGATGTCCGGGCTCGGGAGCAGTGAACCGTAGAAGCCGGTCGCGGAAGATTTAGACAGCTCGTTTACCGCATCGACCCCGTTGATACCGATACCGATAACGTTCGCCGCTTTGAAGCCCTGGCCTTCGGTGGCGCGCACGCCGCCCAGGACCGTATTGTCATTCATGCCGACAATCAGCCACTGTTTCACTTCCGGGTGCTGAACCAGCATGGAGTTAGCCGCGTCGAATGCGCCGGGGATATCGTTAGATTTGGTGGGCACCTGGTAGATCTGTTTTTCCGGGAATCCGGCGGCTTTCAGCGCATCAACGGACCCGGTAGTGCGGCGGCGGGCAGTATCCAGCTCGTTTGCGGTAATCGCCATCACCGCGGTGGTTTTCACATCCCAGCCGCGTTTTTGCATCTCTTTATACAGCTCCTGCCCCTGGCGCTCGCCAATTTTGGTAGCGGCCATCATCACCAGCGGCACTGTTTCCATCGGTTTTCCTTTGGCGTTCACGAACTGATCATCCACCGCGATCACTTTCATGTCGTAGCCGCGGGCTTTGGCAACAATGGCCGAGCCCAGTTTGGGATCTGGCGTACAGATAACAAACCCTTTAGCGCCGCTGGCGGCCAGGCTGTCGATGGCATTCAGGGTCTTTTCACCGTCCGGAATGGCAATTTTAATGACATCAAAGCCGAGATCTTTGCCGGCTTTATCTGCAAATTTCCATTCAGTCTGGAACCAGGGCTCTTCCGGTTGTTTCACCAGAAAACCCAGTTTTAAATTTTCGGCCATAGCGGAATGTGACATAACCGCAGCAAGTCCGATGGCGACAAACGCTTTAGTGAATTTGTGCATGATAAACTCCAGGCTGAGCAGGGTAATTGGCCGGATAAAAACCAGCGTTTTAGATGTTATAGTTAAGAAAACAAGAGATTAGTGCTGACTCATGATCAGGCACTGAAAACCTGCATTAGTTTTAGCGGGAAATTAATCCTCCATAGGAGAGCAAACTCACACCACAGAATTTCAGTAATTACGTACATAGATTTAGCATGTTATCCCATAAAAAAGAGCATTTTCATCACACAATTAATTTTCCGCCAGCCGTTTTATCCATATGTTCAGCCTGCCTGTGCTGGCCCCCCTGCGGCAGGTAAACGCTGGCCTCCGGGCGGGTATGACGGTTATTCATTTCGCCCTCAATTAATTATTTTTATTTATATATCCCGGGCGGGAATATCTGATAACTCCGGTAAATATTGATCCAGCGCAAATAGTATTCCGCCACAAACCTATTAGCGCTAAACTTTATTTATCTGTCGTAATACATACGGGTGATTTGCCAATAACAGCGTTATTCAAAAATGGCGCTGCGACACAAATTTATACATATTTTTTGTAAAAATCTCACTCCTTAAAAGTCAATAAGTTATCAACTGAGTGAAAATTAACCCACCAGAAGATACACAGAAATAAATCTTTATAAATCATACAGATAAAATAGATTTTATTCTCTGATCTGGTATAGCAAATCAGGGTGTAAATAACCGTAAACCCTCCGTTTTAGGCGTTTTCTGGATGCATGAGAAGGAGTATTATGCATCGGCACAAGCATCCGCCCGGTGATGTTGTGATGTAACGCATAAGTTGTTAAGCAGATCACTATTTTCTTTATTATCATTCTTACCTCGCGCCGCAATTTTCTATTTCACGAAGAAATAGACGCGTGCCGGGTAGAAAATAAGCACCATCAAAAAAGGATATTTTTATGGCAGTTTTCGGAATGGTTGAGAAACTCAACGCCCAGATGAACCGTGTCTTTTATTCATCCAACCTTTATTTACAGCTGAGCTCCTGGTGCAGTGAGCACAGCCTGAACGGCACCGCATATTTCCTGCGCCAGCAGGCTCAGGGTGATGTCACCCAGATGATGCAGTTATTCGACTATATGAAAGAATCCGGCGCGAATCCGGTGGTGGGTGAAATAAAGGTGCCGGGTAATCCCTGCGACTCCCTGGAAACACTGTTTGAAAAAGCCCTGGCCGATCACCAGGGGCGCCGCACCGCGCTGGCGCAGTTATTCTCCGAAGCGGAAGCGCTGAACGACACCACGACACTGCACTTCCTGCAGGGCATTCGCGCCCGGCTTAATCAGACCGGTCAGTTACTGAAAACCCTCTCTGACGAGGCGCACAACGCGCGTATCGCCGGGATGTGCATGGCACAGACCGACAAGCACCTCGCCGGTCTGCTGCACTAATTTCCGCAGATATCTTTACCGGCACCCGCAGACGGCTGCCGGTAAAGGCTTAATGCGCCGTTTCCTGGGGCGTGAATTTCAGCTCAATCAGCGCAATGGCTTTCTGGACCGCCCGGCGGGTAACCGGATCTGCCGCCGCCGGGTTACCGGCGAAATCGATGCTTTTCAGCTGTTGGGCCATTTTGTCGCGCACTTCAACCGGGGCAATCACATCAATCACGTCAAGGATCTGTTTGATCACCAGCTGGCAGGCAACGACGTCGGACACCAGTTCCTGATCGGCGGAAAGCATATCTGACATTGAACTCACTCCTGTAAATAGCAAAGGCGCCATAGTACATGCCCGGGCGCACTGCTGTCACTCTTCGTCACGGCGGATCCAGTTGATCAGACCACGGCGCAGCGCCTGCGCCACCGGCCCGGGTGTACCGTCTGCAATGCGGCAGCCATCCAGCTCCACGACCGGCATAATGAGTGCCGTTGTCGAGCTGATAAACAGCTCTTTTGCCCCACGGGCCTCTTCCGGGGTGAACAGCCGCTCAGTAAGATGCAGGCCATTTTGCGCGATAAGCTCAATCAGTAAACGCCGGGTGGTGCCGGGCAAAATACCGCTGCCCAGCGGGCGCGTGATCACCGTATTGTCCCGGGTCACAATAAACACATTGGAGGAGGTGCCCTCAGTTATCATGCCGTTTTCCACCAGCAAGGCGTCATCCACCCCCTGACGCCGGGCGGCGGTGTAGGCCATACTGGCCGCCAGCAGCGAGACGGTTTTCAGATCCCGGCGCTGCCAGCGCACATCCGGGCGGGTGATCATCCGCAGCCCCCGGGCCGCTTCCGGGGTATCTACCAGGGTTTTTTGCTGGGTAAACAGCACAAGGGTTGGCGGGTTAGTGACCTCCGCATAGCTGAAGTCGCGATCGCCGGCGTCCCCCCGGGAGAGCTGCAAATAAATCACCCCTTCCCCGAGCTGGTTTTTCGCTATCAGCGTGCGGTGTATTTCCTCCAGCTCCGCGTCGGACCAGGGGCACTCCAGCTCCAGGCCCGCACAGGAGCGCCGCAAGCGGTGCAGGTGGTCATCCAGATCCCAGAGCTGACCATCAATGACCGCCGTGACCTCATAGACTGCATCCCCGAACAGCGCGCCCCGGTCAAATATTGATATTGTGGCCTGTTGCTCATCCATATACTGCCCGTTTACATACACTGTCCGTGCCATCATGTGCCTCTCTTCATCATTGGTACTCTGTTCTTCAAACCATAAACCAGATAACCGCCTTCATCCATGCGGTGGGATAAATGCCGGCGGAAAAACCAGCAACGGAAATATTTCCTTGCGCCAGTCCGTGTTTACTGCAAAGCTGGAAACATTAAAACACTATTTTATTTCTGGTAATCACCGTGTCTGACTCTCACATTGTGCCGGGGCGATGGGGGCTTTCCCCCACGGCATTGCTGGTGGCGGGTGCCTTTTTCATGGAGTTTCTCGACGGTACGGTCATCGCGACCGCGCTGCCGCAGATGGCGCTGTTTTTCGGCGTGCGCCCGGTTGATTTAAATATTGGTATCAGTGCCTATTTACTGACGCTGGCGGTGCTTATTCCCGCCAGTGGCTGGATTGCCGACCGTTTCGGCGCGCGGAAGATTTTCACCCTCGCGCTGGCGATTTTTACTTTTGCCTCGGTATTGTGCGGCCTGGCGGAAAATGTCACCACCTTTGTGGCCATGCGGGTACTCCAGGGGGTGGGCGGTGCGCTGATGGTGCCCGTCGGCCGCCTGGCGGTACTGCGCACCACGCCGAAAGATCAACTGATCAAAGCCATCGCAACCCTGACCTGGCCTGCCCTGGTCGCGCCGATTATCGGCCCGCCTCTGGGGGGATTTATCACCCAGTTTGCCGACTGGCGCTGGATCTTTTTTATTAATCTGCCCATAGGTCTGGTGGCGATAGCCCTCGCCTGGCGGATTGTGCCGGATATCAAAGCCGAAGAGCGGCGCCCCTTTGACACCCGGGGATTTGTGGCGATGGCGCTTGCCATGACGGGGCTGGTTATCGGCATGGAGATGCTCGCCGCCAGAGATCCCGCCCCCTGGAAAACCGCTGCAGCCTTGCTGACCGGCCTGCTGGCACTGTTCTGGACACTGCGCCACTTTCGCCGCGCCGCCCACCCGATGATCCGCCTGGACGCCATGCGCATCCCCACTTTTGCGGTGACCATGTACGGGGGCTCGCTCTTTCGCTGCTCCATCAGCGCGGTGCCGTTTCTGCTGCCGCTTCTGTTTCAGGTGGGGTTCGGGATGGATGCGTTTCACGCCGGATCTCTGGTGCTGGCGGTATTTGCCGGTAACCTGGCCATGAAGCCCGCCACCACCTGGCTTATCCGCCGCCTGGGGTTCAGGCCGCTGCTGCTGATAAACGGCACGCTGAATGTGCTGGCCCTGCTGGCCTGTGCGCTGCTGACGCCCCACACGGCCACCTGGGTTACCCTGGTGATTTTGTTCCTCGGCGGTATGTTTCGCTCCATGCAGTTTACCGCCGTGAGCACCCTGGCCTTCGCCGATGTACCGGCCGCCTCCATGAGCTACGCCAATACCCTGTTCAGCACCGCCACCCAGCTGGCCGTGGGGCTGGGGATAACCCTCGGGGCCATCGGGGTGCGAATAGGTGAGCTGATTGCCCGCTGGCCGCCGCTGGCAGACATTCCCGGGATCAGTTTCCGGCTGGCTTTTGTTCTGGTTGCCCTGATCTGCCTGCTGGGAATGGCGGACACCCTGCGCCTGCCCGCCCGGGCCGGTAGCACGGTGTCCGGCAAAAATTAGCGGTTATAGACCACAAACGGGATCTGGTGGCCGATACTGTCATACAGACGGCGCGCCGCCTGATTATCCTGCTGAGTGAACCAGTACACCCGATCGCACTGGCGTTTATCCGCCAGTTGCCCCGCGTAGGCAAACAGGGCCCGGGCAATACCCTGGCCCCGGTATTCCGGCGCCACCAGCAGATCCTCCACATAGCAATAACCGTGCAGGCTCCAGGTGGAGGGGTGAAAAACCAGATTCATCAGCCCGGTCAGCTGACCATCGTCACCGGTGGCCACCAGACCCAGCATCTCATTACCGGCGCACAACCGCTCAAAGACCGAACGGGTCACCCCGGCGGGAAGCTCATGCTGATAAAAATCCAGATATTGTTGCCATAACGGCATCCAGTGGGAAAAATCGCTTTGGGTGACGGGTCTTATATTCATGGGCACTCCGGGCTAAAAATAGAGAGATTGCCACATGTTATCGCAAAGCGTAAGTACAAAAACGGCCCACAGATTGCGGGCCGGATGAGGTCGTGTGTTGCGGATTACGCCAGGATAGCGCGGACAAACGCTTCGATTTCTTTATCCTGGCAGTTTTCAAAGAAGCACTGCTGGAAACGCTCGCCAGAGACGGCGGTTTTCACCAGCTGCGGATCGATAGCGCGCAGGGTATCCAGATAGTTATCTTTCACGACTGCGGCTTTCACCTGGTTGAGGATCCCCGCATTGCGCACCTGCGGCTCTTTACGCTCTGGCGGGTAACCCTCGCCGTTACGGCCGGTGAAGGCTTTTTCAAAGATAAAGCGCACATTCAGCTCCGCCCCCCAGCCAAACCCTTTGGCAAACGGCAGTGACAGGGCGTTACCGTTGTTGATCTGGGCAAACAGGAAGGCATCAGCCGGATCAATACAGTAACCGCACACCACGCCCGGGTGAATGTTCAGGGACATCAGCGCCCCCTGGCCGGTGCCGCAGCCGGTTACCACAAAATCAACAGCGCGGGAGTTCAGCAGAATACTCGCCATAATACCGAGATGGATATAGGTCAGATGGTGGTCCTGCTCATCGCACATGCCCACGTTATAGACCGGATACCCCTTCTCTTCGACAACGGATACCAGCTCTTTATGGATAATGGCATTTTTCGCCGCCTGGCTGTTTTCCATCATCAGTGCAATTTTCATTCTTTCTTCTCCTGAGTCAACGCTGTTTATCACCGCGAATGAGGGACTGTTCCCACCCGCGATGGTTTATAACAAACATATTTTCAAATTTAATGAAATTTCGTTTTGAAAACATAGCATATATTCACAGTTTTGCACTTCTGGCCGGTCTTTTTTCTTATGACCGACCGGCAGACCACGACCGGCCGCAAAAGTGTAAATTTATCATTACACGCATTGTAAAGTGCATTTGACGAAATCCCATTTTTGCCTTACTCTGCCGCACGATTTGATGGAAATCCGCTCCACAGACAGAGGAAATAGTGAAAAACCGCACATTAGGCAGTGTATTTATCGTAGCCGGGACCACCATTGGCGCAGGTATGCTCGCCATGCCGCTGGCGGCGGCAGGGGTCGGGTTTGGTGTCACCCTGATATTACTGGTGAGCTTATGGGCCCTGATGAGCTATACCGCACTGCTGCTGGTGGAGGTTTATCAGCACGAACCGGCCGATATGGGGCTTGGCAGCCTGGCGTTACGCTACCTGGGCCGCCCCGGGCAGTGGCTTGCGGGCTGCAGTATGCTGTTTCTGATGTACGCCCTGACCGCCGCCTATATCAGCGGGGCCGGTGAATTACTTGCTGCCAGCCTGGGCCAGTGGCTGGAGATGACCATCAGCCCCGCGTCCGGGGTGCTGCTGTTTACGGTGATTGCCGGTGGCGTGGTGTGTGCCGGTACGGCAATGGTTGATATGTTTAACCGCCTTCTGTTCAGCGCCAAAGTGATCTTCCTGATGATTATGCTGGCCCTGCTGATGCCCCATATTCACAAAGCGAATCTGCTGACCCTGCCCCTGAGCCAGGGGTTAACCCTGTCGGCGCTGCCGGTTATTTTCACCTCGTTTGGCTTTCACGGCAGCGTTCCCAGTATTGTCAGCTATCTGGACGGTAACCTGCGCAAGCTGCGGATGGTATTTATCACCGGCAGCGCCATCCCGCTGGTGGCTTATATCCTGTGGCAGCTGACCACCCTTGGCACCATCAGCAGTGACAGCTTCCTCGGTATTATGGCCAGCCACAGCGGCCTGAACGGGCTGCTCCAGGCCATTCGGGAGGTGGTCGCCACCCCTCATGTGGAGCTGGCGGTGCATCTGTTTGCCGATCTGGCGCTGGCCACCTCGTTCCTCGGGGTGTCTCTCGGGCTGTTTGACTACCTGGCGGATCTTTTCCAGCGTAATAATCGTGTCTCCGGCCGGTTACAGACCGGGCTTATCACCTTTTTACCCCCGCTGGCGTTTGCCCTGTTTTATCCCCGTGGGTTTGTGCTTGCCCTTGGCTATGCGGGGGTTGCGCTGGCGGTGCTTGCCCTGGTGTTGCCAGCGCTGCTGGTCTGGCAGAGCCGTAAACACGCCCCGGCAGGCAGCTACCAGGTTGCGGGCGGCAAGCCGGTATTATGCCTGGTATTGCTGTGTGGCGCGGGAATTATTGCAGTGCAGGCGGCCATCGCCCTGAAGCTGCTGCCCGCCGTCGGCTGATACGCGGCATAAAAAAGAAAACCACCCCGGAGGGTGGTTTTCACGACACTGCTTTTTTGATTTTATTGTGCCGGGCTGGCCGGGGATTATTAACGTTCCGCCTCTGACAGGGTCGCTTCTGACGCGGCCTGCTGCCTGCCCGGGTAACGCTGATACCGTTCGGTAAAATACTAACCAGCCCTCTCCCTGAACACAAGCCTGATGGCAGGCCCGGCGGTCTGACCGCTGGTTATTTCAGCATGTCTTATTTCCGCACGGCTTATTTTCGAACGCCCTGATTTTCAGCCCCTTCCCTTCCCGGGGCAAAACCATAAAGCACTGCTTATATTTCCGGCTGTTAGCTTCAGTTATGGCACGGAGAATATCAACGAAACATAAACGAAGGTGATACCTCTAAGTTATTAGAAATATATGATATTTATCACTGCCGCGCTGCGGGATATTCATTACATTTCCGCCAAATACAGGTCTCAGGAAGGACGTTCATAGATGAGTGATATTTATCTCAGCGGAAGCAGGGACACCGTGGCCGGTAGCCGTCAGTTTGATACCACCTGGATACTGAGCCTGTGTGGCACAGCGATAGGTGCCGGGGTGTTTTTTTTACCGATCAGCGCCGGGGCGGGCGGGTTCTGGCCACTGGTGGTGGCGACTGTTATTGTCGGCCCCGTCGTCTGGCTGGCCCACCGGGGGCTGGCCCGTTTTGTGCTCTCGTCAAAAGAGCCCGGGTGCGATCTTACCGCCGTGGCGGAAGAGCATTTTGGTGCCGCCGCCGGGATGCTTATCACCCTGCTCTATTTTTTGGCTGTCTATCCGCTTTTGCTGATCTACGGTGTCGGGCTCACTAATACCGTCAATGGGCTGCTGGTCAGCCTGCCCGGTATGCCCCCGGTGCCGCGCCCGCTGCTGGCGCTGATAGTGATTGTGGTGCTGATGTCTGTTGTACTGGCCCGCGAAACCGTGATGCTGAAGGTGACCGGGTTGCTGGTCTACCCGCTGGTGGGAATACTGGTGTTTTTGTCGCTCTGTCTGATCCCCCACTGGAGCCGGGCGGCGCTGACGGTGATACCCGGAATAAGGGATTTCACCACCACCCTGTGGCTGGCCCTTCCGGTGCTGGTGCTCTCTTTTAACCACTCACCGGCGATTTCCGCTTTTGCCCTCGCCCTGCAGCGTGAGTACGGCGCGCAGGCAGAGCAAAAAGCCAGCCAGATACTGTGTAAAACCGCTGCGGTGCTGCTGGTGTTTGTCATGCTGTTTGTTTTCAGCTGTGTGCTGGCGGTTACCCCGCAGGATCTTGCCCGGGCGAAGGGGCTGAATATTTCCATGCTCTCCTGTCTGGCGAATAAATTTAATAACCCGCTGCTCGCGTTGTCTGGCCCGCTGGCGGTGATACTGGCACTTTCCAGCTCGTTTTTTGGCTACTACCTGGGGGCCCGCGAAGGCTTACAGGGGCTGGTAAAAAAGATGGCGCGGCACCAGGGGAAAAGCGTGGATCCGCGTAAGCTGAATATTGGTATTGCGGTTTTCTTCCTGGTCACCCTGTGGGCTGTCGCCACACTGAACCCGGGTATTCCGGGGATGGCAGAAGTGCCGGGCGGCCTGGTTATCCTGGTGATTCTGTTTATGATGCCGGTGTATGCCATCCGCCGGGTGCCGGCGATGGCCGGATATGCCGGAAGACGCAGCAATGTGTTTATCACTCTGGCGGGGGGTGTTGCCATCCTGGCAATGGTCTGCTCCCTGTGGTGAGCACCGGGTAACCCCGGTGCTGTTGGCAGACTCAGTGGGTTTTACGCCACCACTGGTAAATGGCCAGTGCGGCCGGGCGGATCGCCTCAATACTGGCTAAGAACTCATCCGCAGAGAGAGTGTCCAGCCGGTCGAAGTTCTGCTCTTCCCCGTGCAGCGCAATCGCATCAAGGGCGGGCTGTACCTCGGGTGGCAGTGCGGACCAGCGGCCCAGCGCCACACCGCGCATATAGCCAAAGCACCACTCTTCCACAATGGTGACTTCCTGCCCTTCCACATCGCGCAGGCCAAACATGGGATCAAACTGGTCCCGGGCGTCGTGCAGGCGCAGGGCGATATCTTCCATATGCTGGAAGAGCAGCTCACTAAAGCGCGCCTGTTGCTCCGGGTCGTGCCAGTGAGGCAGGTGCTCATTACCGCCCCACATGGCGGGGATCCAGCGCTGTGGCGGGATCAACACCGGGCCGGAAAGTACCGCCGTTAAAAAACCATCCAGTTCAGAGACATCCAGTACCGATGCATCGCTACCGTACTCCAGCAGCATATCGTCCAGCCATTCCAGTTCACCGGCATCTAACGGGCCCTGACTCATAAGTTATTCCTCTGTTTTTTAATCGGACAGGCGGCATCATCTACACGCTACGGGGGGTATTATGCATCTGAATGAAATAATTTGCGCTCTTCATCGGCAGAATGGCAGATATAAAAAAACCACCTTGCGGTGGTTTCTTATCAGATTTAATTCTTTGTCTTTAAAGACCTTTCCCATGGTACCCGGAGCGGGACTTGAACCCGCACAGCGCGAACGCCGAGGGATTTTAAATCCCTTGTGTCTACCGATTCCACCATCCGGGCTCGGGAAGAAAAGTGGAGGCGCGTTCCGGAGTCGAACCGGACTAGACGGATTTGCAATCCGCTACATAACCGCTTTGCTAACGCGCCAAATTGTGTTCCCTTTCGGGTGACACCCGCCGGAGCGTGTGTCTCTTAACTGGAGCGGGAAACGAGACTCGAACTCGCGACCCCGACCTTGGCAAGGTCGTGCTCTACCAACTGAGCTATTCCCGCAGTATCAAGTAAGCTAATCACTTGATTTTGTTATCGTCCGGAAGAGTGTGCCGCCGTTCGATGCGTTGCATTCTACTTACCTGACGCGGTGAGTCAACGATATTTTTCACCCCAGTGCATCGTTTGCTGAAAATTACGGCGAACTGATCACTGATCAAGCAAATCGCCCCGTGCAGCGCTCAGATACTGGAACATTGACCACAAGGTAAGCACCGCCGCGACAAAAAATAACGCGATACCCAGGGACTCAATCCACATATTCGGCCGCCACAGCAGCGCAATCAGCGCCAGCATCTGGGCCGTGGTTTTCACTTTACCAATCCAGGAGACCGCCACGCTGCTGCGTTTCCCCAGCTCCGCCATCCATTCACGCAGGGCAGAGATAATAATCTCGCGGGCAATCATTGTGGCGGCCGGTAAGGTCACCCACCAGCTGTGGTAATACTCCACCACCAGCACCATGGCAATCGCCACCATGACTTTGTCCGCCACCGGGTCCAGAAACGCCCCGAAACGGGTGCTCTGGTTCCAGCGCCGGGCCAGAAAGCCATCAAACCAGTCCGTAATTGCCGCCAGCCAGAAGATAAATGCGCAGGCAAAAGGCGCCCACGTAAAAGGCAGATAAAACGCGAGGACAAAAAACGGGATCAGAATAACTCGGAACAGCGTTAATAGAGTTGGTATGTTAAATCGCATAGCACCGGTAACTATTTGTCGTCAATGGAGATTGACCTATGTTGCTACATAGGAATTAATGTTTCAACGAGTAGTAGATCTTTTCTGCCAGCGCCTGCGAAATCCCCGGCACTTTTGCGATCTCTTCCACACTCGCGTTCATCAGGGGTTGTAAGCCCCCCATGTACTTCAGCAACTGCTGGCGGCGTTTAGGGCCAATGCCTTCTATCTCCTCCAGCGAGCTGGTGTTCTTCACTTTGGCCCGTTTTTTCCGGTGGCCGCTAATGGCATGATCGTGAGACTCATCGCGGATATGCTGAATCACATGCAGCGCCGGTGAATCCGGTGGCAGAGAAAAACCATTCCCTTCAGGCTCAAGGAACAGCGTCTCAAGCCCTGCTTTACGGTCACTGCCCTTCGCCACCCCCAGCAGCAGCGGGTGCTGCTTGTCCCAGGTGACATCCAGATCAGCAAATACCTCTTTAGCCTGGCGTAACTGCCCTTTCCCGCCGTCAATCAGAATGACATCCGGGATCTTACTCTCATCAATCGCTTTTCCATAACGGCGGCGCAGTACCTGATTCATCGCCGCGTAATCATCGCCGGGCGTAATGCCCTCTATATTGTAGCGGCGATACTCCGCGCGTAATGGGCCATTTGCGTCAAATACCACACAGGATGCGATCGTTTGTTCGCCCATGGTGTGGCTGATATCAAAACACTCCATGCGCTTTATCTCCGGCAAGTGCAGCACTTTTGCCAGCTCCGTCAGCCGCTGGCTGACTGTCGCCTGCTGGGAGAGCCGGGTCACCAGCGCGGTGGCCGCATTGGTGCGCGCCAGTTTCAGATACCGGGCACGGGGGCCACGGGGGCGGGTCTCCACATGAATTCGCCGCCCGGCGATTTCACTGAGCGACTCTGCCAGCACGTTTTTGTCTGTCAGCGTAAAATCAAGCAGGATCTCGCCGGGCAGAGTGCGCGCCTGGCTACCCTGTAAATAAAACTGCCCGACAAACGTTTCGACCACTTCGCTAAGCTCGGTGCCGCCCGGGATTTTCGGGAAATAGCTGCGGCTGCCCAGCACTTTCCCCTGGCGGATAAACAGCACATGCACGCAGGCCATCCCGGCCTCGAAGGCCACACCAATTACGTCCAGATCGTCGCCGGTGTTCGACACAAACTGCTTTTCCGTGACCCGGCGCACGGCCTGGATCTGATCCCGGAAGCGGGCGGCATCTTCAAACTCCAGATTTTCGCTGGCGTTCTCCATGCGGGCGATCAGCAGCCTGAGCACCTGGTCATCCTTACCGGATAAAAACAACCGCACATACTCAACCTGGCGCGCATACTCCTCTTCGGTCACCAGCCCCTTCACGCAGGGGCCAAGGCAGCGCCCAATCTGATACTGCAGACACGGGCGCGAGCGGTTACGGTAAACGCTGTTTTCACACTGGCGGATGGGGAAGATTTTTTGCAGCAGGGCCAGAGTTTCGCGAACGGCATAACCATTAGGAAACGGGCCGAAATATTCCCCCCGGGCGTGTCTGGCACCCCGGTGCATCGCCAGTCTGGGGTGATGCTCGCCGCTCAGAAAAATAAAGGGGTAGGATTTGTCATCACGCAGCAGCACGTTATAGCGCGGCTGGTACAGTTTGATGTAGTTGTGTTCCAGCAGCAGGGCTTCTGTCTCGGTATGGGTGACCGTGACATCAATTTGCGCAATCTGGCTGACGAGCGCTTGCGTTTTACGGCTGGCGACCTGGGTACGGAAATAGCTGGAAAGGCGTTTTTTCAGATCTTTCGCTTTACCAACATAAATAACGGTCCCGCTGGCGTCATACATCCGGTAGACGCCTGGCTGGCTGGTGACCGTTTTCAGAAATGCTTTAGAATCAAACACGGCGCTCACTGACTGGCTAATGTCTCCGCACTGCAGAGACCATGACGGATAGCCAGGTGGGTCAACTCAACATCCCCACTGATATTCAGCTTACTGAACATCCGGTAGCGATAGCTGTTCACCGTTTTCGGGCTGAGATTCAGCTGTTCTGAGATCTCGTTGACCTTCTGGCCCCGGGTGATCATCAGCATAATCTGTAATTCGCGTTCAGACAAACTGGCAAAAGGCGATTCTGTCTTTGCGGGTTCAATCTGGCTCAGCGCCATTTGCTGGGCGATATCAGAAGCGATATAACGCTGCCCGGAGTGCACCGAACGGATAGCGCTGACCACCTCCTGGGGGGCGGCGCCTTTACTCAGGTAACCTGCTGCCCCGGCCTGCATCACCCTGGTGGGTAATGGGTTTTCAGTATGGACGGTCAGCATAATCACCCGAATATCAGACGATGCGCGGGCAATCTTACGTGTTGCTTCCAGGCCACCAATACCGGGCATGCTCATGTCCATCAACACAACATCAACCGGATTGGTCCTGCACCATTTTACGGCATCTTCGCCGCAGCAGGCCTCCCCGGCGACTTTTATGCCCTTGATATCTTCAAGAATGCGTCGTATCCCTGCGCGCACCAGTTCGTGATCATCAACAAGAAGTACGTTGATCAATGGATGAATCTCCAGAAATAGGGATAACGCGGCTAACTAACTCGGGCGTATCTTAACGGTTTTTATTGTAAGTTTGAAACCGCAAAATTCATTACTGAGATCTGTAACCAGCTTTGCGGAAATAATTTTTCCGGAAACCTTCAGGAAAATAACCCTGTTGGCTCAGGGAAATGGTTAATAGATTCGGTATCTGTTCGGCATAAACAAAATAAGACACATATATTTAATAAATACTCTATTTTAATTAACTTTAAATATACATAATATAAACAAGCCGCAGACTGGCGCGCCACAGGCGGTGTTGGGCAAAAAACAACCTGTTATGATTTGCTCATTTTACGGCGCGCGTATTTTTCACGGCTTATGCTATACTCCGCCGTCCTGGAGTAGCCGTCATGATAAACGGTGTTCTAACCGAATAGAGGAAAATAAATGAGTACACCTGACTTTTCCACTCGCGAAAATGCAGCAGAACTGGCCCTGGAATTAAGTTGTATGAAGGCGCTGTTCACCCAGATGTTAAAAGCGATGGGGCAGGCTGATGCCGGTAAAGTAATAATTAAAATGGAAAAAGAAATCTCTCAGATGGAAAACAGCAACCACGCAGAGGCTTTCACCAGCACCCTGAAGCAGATCAAACAGGCGTACCGCCAGTAATCTGTGCGCGGCTGGTATCCCGGCCGCCTCCTTTTGTCTGAAGCGCCCTCCCCCCTTCTTTCTTCTACCGCCCCGGCTTTAAATTAATCCCGTTGCTGCCGCATAGCAGGCTATCTGGGTTTTATTCGGCGCATTAAAGCGCTTTTGCATATTTTTCTGGTGAAAATTCACCGTATTTTCTGAGATAGATAAAATCATCGCGATTTCAGATGAGGTTTTCCCTTCTGCCGTCCACTGCAGGATCTCGCGCTCGCGCTTACTGAGCCGCATGGCTCTGGCCTCAAGCATCGGGGTATCAATGCGCTGCAGGGCCGCCATACTCAGCTCACACAGGTGCTGCATCCGCAGCATCAGCTCTTCTTCGGACATGGTCATCATTCTTACTTTGCAGTCAGCCACCGATAAATAGCCAACCGTCCGGTTAGATGCCACCACCCCCTGGGTGAACCCCTGGTGAACGTCTCCGGCCCCCCGGGGCACGTGCGCATCATGCCAGGATAAAAAGCAGCGGCTTCCCGGCTGTTCTTTGAGTATCACATCACAGGCGGCGATATGTTCCATATGCTGCCCGGCCATCCATTGTTCCGGATAATTGGTCGCCAGGGTAAGAAGGTTTTGCCGGGTAAACGGGATGGGGTGGCGCAGGCAAAACGCGCAAAATTCAAACCCCATCAGTACCGACTGTTTTTGCTGCACCAGCAGCAGCTCCGGCGCTGTCTCAACAGACTGAAACGCCAGTGAGCATTCCCGCCACCAGTGGAAAAAATCGCTATCCTGCATAAGTGGCCTGCTCCTTACATAAAGATCATCAATAAAATCAATCGTAAATTTAGCACATTGTTAAAATATATTTACCTTTTAGCATAATATTTTTTACCAATAGCGTAAAAATACAACTATCCGGTAATAAATTACTCATACGATCTGGCGACACGACCACAGGGTATGACACACCGGGGTATATAACGCGGCGAAAAATAGTCTGTTTTTTACGAAATACCGGGCCAGATTAGCATTACAAATAATCACAATGCGTTATCACTGCGTGCGTTATTATTTTTCTTCTGTTAGTGAAATTAATGTGTTAGCAGCAGGACTGCCGCTGGCAGGCAACAGAGGAAGGCACTAAAAACAGAGGCCACCGGGCGGTGGCCTGCCGGATTACTGCATTAAAAATTTGTCCAGGAACTGGCGGGTACGTGGCTGCTGCGGGTTGGCAAACAGCGCTTTCGCTGGCCCCTGCTCCACAATACGCCCCTGATCCATAAAAATGGCCCGGTCGGCCACATCGCGGGCGAAGCTCATCTCGTGGGTGACAATCACCATGGTCCGCTTTTCCGCCGCAAGCTGGCGCATGGTGTTCAGCACTTCGCCCACCAGCTCCGGATCCAGGGCCGAGGTGGGTTCATCAAACAGAATAACCTCCGGGCGCATGGCCAGCGCCCGGGCAATCGCCACCCGCTGCTGCTGCCCGCCAGACAGGCGTCTGGGGTAACTGTTCTCTTTGCCCGTCAGCCCCACCTTTGCCAGCAGCTCCAGCGCCCGGGCGGTGGCCTCTTGTCTGGGCTCCCCTTTCACTATCACCGGGCCTTCAATGATATTTTCCAGCACCGTGCGGTGAGGGAACAGATTAAAGCTCTGGAATACAAACCCGACATGCTGGCGCAGCTCGCGGACTTTCGCCTTCTGGCGGCTCAGCGGAAGGCTGGCGTTGATAGTAATATCCCCAACGCTGATGATCCCGCTTTCCGGTTTTTCCAACAGGTTAATACTGCGCAGTAACGTGGTTTTGCCGGAGCCACTGGGGCCAATAATCGCGACCACTTCGCCGGATTTTACCTCCAGATCGATACCGTGCAGCACCGTCTGCCCGTGGAATTTCTTCACCAGCTGTTTGACACTAATGGTACTCATTTGTTGTCACGCTCCTGGCGATTCAGTTGTTGCTCAAAATAGTTTTGCAGTACCGAGAGCACCGTCGCCATGATCCAGTAGATAACAGAGGCGGCCAGGTACATGGTAAAGACCTCCAGCGTCCGGGAGGTGATCAGCTGCGCCTGGCGGAACAGCTCAGGAACCTGAATGGTCGCCGCCAGGGAGGTATCCTTCACCAGGCCAATAAAGCTGTTGCTCAGCGGTGGTAAGGCCACCCGGGCCGCCTGGGGCAGGATCGCCCGGCGCATGGTCTGCCACGGGCTCATCCCGATACTGGCTGCCGCCTCCCACTGGCCTTTATCAATAGAGCTAATGGCTGCACGCAGCGTTTCTGCCGCATAGGCCGCCGTATTCAGGGAAAGGCCAATCATCGCCGAGGGAATAGGATCCAGCTCGATACCAAATTGCGGTAACCCGTAATAGATCATAAACAGCTGGGCTATCAGTGGCGTGCCGCGAAAAATGGAGATATACATCCGCGCCAGCCAGGAGACCGGCCACAGCGGCGACAGGCGCATTAAGGCCAGCAAAAAACCGAGTATCAGGCCAAAAAACATCCCGCCGATACTGAGTTGCAGCGTAAATATCGCGCCTTTGAGTAAAAAGGGTGCTGAATCCAGCACCAGTTGCAGACTTTCTTGCATCAGTAATTACACTCTGCCAGAGGCCGGTTAAACATGAGGATGGTAGGCAAACAGTGCCGGTGCGCCGCCCGTATGGACAAAAAGAATGGCACCGTCATCTTTAAAACGTTTGCGGCTGATGCCGTCTATCAGCCCGGCCATCGCTTTCCCGGTGTAGACCGGATCCAGCAAAATCCCCTCCAGGCGAGCCAGCAGTTTCACCGCCTCGTTTCCTGCCTCGTTTGGCATGCCGTAAGCGGGGGCAAAATAGTCGTCCCACAGCGTTAACGGGGCCGTTGCGCTGACCTGCAGGCTTTCAGCCACCGCCTGCCGGAGCGCCGCGACTTTGGGCTCTTGCTGGGCCACCGTGCGGGAAACCGTTACGCCGATCAGCTCCGTCCCGGGAAGTAACTGCTCCAGCCCCACGGCAAGGCCCGCGTGCGTACCGGCACTGCCGGAGGCCACAACCACGCTGGATAAATCAATAATATCCTCACACTGGTGGGCAATTTCCAGGGCACTTTCCACATACCCAAGCGATCCCAGGGCATTTGAGCCCCCTACCGGCACCACATAGGGGCGGAATCCCTGCGCTTCCAGTTTTTCCGCCAGGTCAGCCAGCTGCTGATCCGGGGCATCCAGCGCCGCACACATTTCCACCTGCACGTTATACAGATCCAGCAGCAGCCGGTTGCCGTTAGTCAGGTAGTTTTCCGCCGTAGTGCCGATGGGGTTTTCCAGCAGCGCAACGCAGTGCAGCCCAAGCCGGGCGGCAACCGCCGCCGTCTGGCGCACATGGTTGGATTGTATCGCCCCGGCGGTAACCAGCGTATCGGCCCCTTCGCGCAGGGCATCGGCAGCAAGAAACTCCAGCTTGCGCAGTTTGTTTCCGCCAAGCCCCATGGGGGTCAGATCATCGCGTTTAATGTAGATTTCCCGCCCGAGGTGATCAGAAAGCCGCGGCAGGTATTCCAGCGGCGTGGGGGCGCCAATCAGCTCCAGGCGCGGAAAGTGAGTGAGATGTTGTAGTGGCATATGGCCTCCGGACACAACAATACTGGCAGGACATCGTGATCAGCCAGACAGGGTCGGCCCCCTGTAGTGAAAATGAAAAAAGGTGCTGTTTTCAGCACCTTTACCACGGGTCATGGCTCGTTATTTCGTGACGTCTGCACCGAACCATTTCTGGGACAGTTTCTCAAGGGAACCGTCTTTTTTCATGGTTTCCAGTGCGTCGTCCACGGCTTTGAGCAAATCTTCATTGCCCTTACGCAGCGCCACGCCAGACTCCTGGCGTGAGAAGGGTTCGCCCGCCACAGCCAGTGTGTTATTGGTTTTTTTCACCAGATCCAGTGCTGCCAGGCGGTCAACCAGAATGGCGTTAATACGGCCCACCCGCAGATCCTGGTATTTGGTCGGATCATCGTCATAGGTGCGGATATCCACCCCGGGTACGTTCTGGCGCAGCCACTCTTCATAGTTGGTGCCCAGCCCTACCCCGACTTTTTTGCCTTTCAGATCGGCGGCGGTTTTGATGGTGTCTTCATTGCCCTTTTTCACCAGTGCCTGAATACCGGACACGGTATAAGGGGTGGAGAAATCATATTTTTTCTTGCGCACATCGGAAATAGTGACCTGGTTAATCACCACGTCAATACGCCGGGAGTCCAGCGAGGCGAGCATACCGTCCCATTTGGTGGGTTTCAGCGCGGCTTTCACCCCGAGGTGCTGCGCCAGCTGCTGCGCAAATTCCACTTCAAACCCGGTCAGTTTGCCGTCATCCCCCTGGAAGCTGAACGGCGGGTAAGTCCCCTCCAGCCCGACCAGTAATGTACCGCGCTCTTTGACCTTATTTAACAGACCCTCTGCCGCAAACGCCTGCACGCTGGCACCGGCAATCAGCGCCACGGCCAGGGCTCCCATCAGAGACTGACGACCCAGTTTTACAAAATTCATAGACACCCCAAATCAGCTAGTTACAGCTAGTGTAGAACGACGGCGCGTCACAGCGTTAAAACCGAACGCTACAAATTATGCTTTTTCGCTATATAACGAGAGTAGACTTTTTCTGCTTACCGTGCTCCCGGCCGTGCTGTCACGGCGCCACCTCTGAGGCCAGCGGGTGTTTCGCCAGGAAATCCTCACACTCCCCGGTCAGCCGGTCCACTTTATGGAGCGTCATGCCCGCATAATCCAGGCTGGCGCCGTCAGGAGAGATGTCGTAAATCTCCAGTTTGCTGGTGACGTTATATAAATCATCGCCGCGGCGCATAAGTTTCCCCGGCACCGCAATCACCCGCTGCCACTGGCGGCAGTCCAGCGTATCCCCTTCCGGGGTGACCAGCAGGCTTGCGATAGCCTCCGGGCTGACCAGCTTGCTCTGAGGCCCGGTGCTTTGCCAGTATCCGGCAATTCCCTGCGGCGCAGGAACCTTCACCACCTGTTGATAATTATCCACCTGAACACAACCACCAAGCGCCAGCACAGTGGCCAGAATTGCTATTTTTTTCATCCTCTTCCCCAACGCGGAGCAAAGTAACATTTTGGCATTAAAGGGCGCAGCCTGCCATCCCCGTAAGCGATACGCCCAAAATTGATCATGGATAATGAATCGTAATATTGATGAGTTGTACTGATGAATTCGGCGTATGATCCGCGCCTCACCTTTTTGCGCCGTGGCGCATACCATTATCGTTCCGTCTGAGTTCAGAGGATAAACGCCATGTCCTGGCACAGTTTTAAACAACAATTTCTGATCAAATTCTGGTCACCCGTTCCTGCCGTTATTGCTGCCGGATTACTCTCCACCTATTACTTCGGGATCACCGGCACCTTCTGGGCGGTGACCGGTGAGTTCACCCGCTGGGGGGGCGAGCTGCTCCAGCTGGCGGGGGTCCATGCGGAAAACTGGGGCTACTACAAGCTGATGCATCTGGATGGCACCCCGCTGACCCGCATTGACGGGGTGATGATTATCGGCATGTTTGGGGGCTGTTTTGCCGCCGCTTTATGGGCCAATAACGTAAAACTGCGCCTGCCGCAGCATAAAATCCGCGTGTTTCAGGCCATCATTGGTGGTGCTATTGCGGGCTTTGGTGCCCGTCTTGCCATGGGTTGCAACCTGGCGGCATTTTTTACCGGCATTCCTCAGTTCTCACTGCATGCCTGGATTTTTGCCCTGGCGGCGGCCATCGGCACCTGGTTTGGTGCCCGCTTTACCCTGCTGCCGGTGTTCCGTATTCCGGTAAAACTGCAGAAAGTCAGCGCTCCGGCCCCCTTCACCCAGAAGGTCGATCGCGCCAGGCGTCGTTTTCGCCTCGGGATGGTGGTTTTCGCCGCCATGCTGGCCTGGGGCGCTGCGCTGGCGTTACATCAGCCGAAACTGGGCATGGCAATGCTGTTCGGGGTCGGGTTCGGCCTGCTGATTGAGCGGGCGCAGATCTGTTTTACCTCAGCCTTTCGTGATTTGTGGATCACCGGGCGCACCCAGATGGCCAAAGCGATTCTTGCCGGTATTGCCGTCAGCGCGCTGGGGATTTTCAGTTATGTTCAGCTGGGAATGGCACCCAAAATTATGTGGGCGGGCCCGAATGCGGTGATTGGCGGGCTGCTGTTTGGCTTCGGTATTGTGCTGGCGGGCGGCTGCGAAACCGGCTGGATGTACCGCGCCGTTGAAGGCCAGGTGCATTACTGGTGGGTCGGGTTCGGCAATGTGCTGGGCTCCACGTTGCTGGCCTGGGTGTGGGATGATATTTCCGCACCGCTGGCAACCCGCTGGCCGAAAATCAACCTGCTGGAAAGTTTTGGCCCCCTGGGCGGCCTGCTGGTGACGTATCTGCTGTTACTGGCGGCCTTTTTGCTGCTTGTCGCCTGGGAGAAACGCTTCTTCCGCGCGAAAAAAACCGCCCCTCAGCCTGTCGCGATGGAGAACCTGTAATGAGCCAGTACGTACCTGATTTTTGCCTTGATATGCGCGGTGAGCCCTGCCCTTACCCGGCAGTAGCCACGCTGGAGGCGCTGCCGCAACTGGCAAAGGGCCAGATTCTGGAAGTGATCAGCGACTGCCCCCAGTCGATTAATAACATCCCGCAGGATGCCCGTAATCACGGTTATACCGTGCTTGATGTGCAGCAGGACGGGCCCACTATTCACTATCTGATCCAGCGCTAACCTTCCCGGCCCGGGGCAACCCGGGCCTATTTCCCCGGTACTACCCACGCCCCGCTGCGCACCATATAATTTTCCGCATGCCTGATGCGCTCTACGGCCTCCTCTCCGTGGCGGTTAACCAGCGCTGCAGTAACGATTCAGCAACCCCCATACCGGCCACCACCGACGGGAAAAACGACGGGCCATCGGTAGGAAACCACAGGGATTTTGTTGCCCCGACGGCAAGCGGTGATGTTGCAGAGTCTGTCAGGGCAATAATGGTCGCCTGCACGCTGCGGGCCGCCTCCAGTACCAGTAATGACTCACGCGAATACGGCGCAAAGCCGATTATCACCAGCACATCACCGGGGCCAATATCCCGGGTGAACATCTCATCATTGCTGGCGAAGCCGTCTATCAGCGACACATGCTTATAAAACAGGCGGTAGACATAATAGACCGACCAGGCAATCGGAAAGCTGGCGCGAAACCCGCAGATATAGACATGCTCGGCGTTATCCATCAGGGCGATGGTCTCCCCCATGGCGGCGCGGTTTTCATCGTGGCAACGGGCCATATTGCGGGTGTGGGCGGCGAACATATCGTCATACAGGCGGGCCGTATCATTGAGCTCCACCAGCCGGGAGGCCCGGGAGGTGGGGCTTTCTGCGCTGACGGTCATACTGGCAATAAAATCGTTTTTCAGCGCGGACCAGCCTTCATATCCCAGGCGCTGGGCCAGGCGGTGCAGCGTGGCGGGCTTCACCCCGGCGTTTTGCGCATAGGCGCGCATTGACAGGGTCATCACATCGTGGCTGTGGGTCAGCGTAAAACCCGCCGCACGCTGCAGCTCAGGGGTAAGGAGCGGTAAAAATTGCTGTATACGTTGTCTGGGATGCATCATTTTAATCCTGGTTACGATCCAGTGTAACCCGCAGGTAACTGATAACGATTAATGAAGTATCACAGTGTTATATCGTGAATAAAGCAGAAGTGGCGGAAGAAAATATGAGAACAGGATCAATATCTCAAAATAGCGAAACCCGGGTAGATACCCGGGCTGGCCTCAACCCCATCCGGCGCTTATCTCCGGCACTCACCGACCGAGGGTGGCTTAGCTCTTGAAGGGGTAAACACACTATACCCTGGCACCGGAAGGGGATCTTAACCATTGTTGCTGAGCTTATCATTTAAATAACAATTAAATGACACAGCGGGGCTATTCCGCGGAGGCCTCAACAAAAATGCCATCCGGGTGCCCCTTCTCGTTAAAGAACCAGATCCCCAGCGGATACTCCTCAAGGGAGACCAGATACATGGTCCCCTCACTGAACTCCTCAATCGCCAGTACCACACCGGGCCGGCGCGGGCCGCCATCGGTTTTGACTGTCACCCGGTCATTTATCTTCATAACATCCTCCTGATTCCGTTACCCGCAGTGTAGCTAAAACCCGGCCAGGATTCAGCTGTTCGCGCAATGAGAATCATTCCTGCTAATTCCTCCTGCCCATCACTAAAATCAGCACTGCCCGCTATACTTTTAAAGGGAAGAAGCAACAGAGGACAGGCACCATGAAACGGTTCACACCAGGCTTGCGTGCTACGGTACGGAATCAGGCAGATATCGATGTTGATGCGTTACTGGCCGCGATCAACGAGATCTGTGAAAGTGAGATCGAGCCCGCCATCAGCGATGACGATCCGCAAAGGGTGACAATCGGCGGCACCCGCTACCATACCCTAACCGAGCTGGCGGAGGCCTTTGAGCTGGATATCCGGGATTTCAGCACGCTGGAATGCAACCGCTGAATAAAAAGATCCCCGCAGGCGCGGGGATCAAACTTGCATAAGCAAGAAGCAGTTGAAAATTCGTTACACCAGTAATCCAGTGTCAGAACAAAATATCTTGGTTCAATCTACGGCACAAGGCCGTTCTTAAGAGCGAAATATTCTGCCTGTATAATTTTTTCTTCTATCACGCCCTGAAGCCAGGCCCGGCGCAGCTTACCATATCTGATGAGATGGCCCGAGCCATCAGTCAATCACCATTATTGGTGGGGGGCATCTCCCCGGCACACACCTGATCGCGACCGTGAACTTTCGCGTAGTACAGGCGCTCATCCGCCCGGATCTGCAACTGGGTGAAATCCGCCGATTCCAGCTCCGTGGAGCAGCTCACGCCAAAAGAGGCGGTGAAGTGGATAGTCGTTTTTGCATCGATCAGTAACGCTTTATTGCGGAGCCGCTGGCGAATACGCTCGGCCACCATCCGGGCATCGGCCAGTGTCGCCCCGGGCAGCAGAATACAGAACTCCTCCCCGCCTACCCGGCCGGAAATATCGGCACTGCGTAAGGCAGACAGAATCATCGCCCCTGTATGGGCCAGCACTTTATCGCCGGTGTTGTGGCCGTAGGTGTCGTTAATCCATTTAAAATGGTCAAGATCCATCTGAATCACCGACAGCGGCTGGTGCTGATTGCGGCATATTTCCATCTGGCGGTTGGCGAGATCATAAAATGCGCCGCGATTGTACAGGCGCGTCAGGGCATCGAAATTCGCCCGCCAGCTCAGGGCCCCCTGTAGTTTCATCATGCTCTTCACCAGCCGTAACATAACGTACCAGCTCAGCAGCAAAACCAGACTGCACAGTATGCCGAGCATCAGCAGGATACGGCTGATGCTCCCCAGACCACCCCGCAGCCCCTCATGTAGCGTGTGAACCCGCACCAGCACCCCGTCATAACTGTTCAGCCTGGCCCAGGTGACAAAGCGCGTGCCCATGCGCAGGGAGCCTTCCATAAGGTTACCGTCCATCGCCTGCTGGAGCCGGGCGATTTGCCCGGCGCTGAACCAGGGGGCCTGGGGCGGGAAAAACGCACTTGAGGCTATCTGCCTGAAGGCGCGGTTATACAGTAAAACCGTGCCTTCATTTTTATCCTGGATATTATCCAGCAGGAACGCATGGATAGCGTCGAGAGAGAAATCGATGCCCAGCACGCCATACCAGTAGTGGTTCAGATCCAGCGGCACACTGGCCGCTACACCGTGGAGCGGGTATACGCTGTCTGTCCAGACCACCGCCCGGGCGCGGTTAATATGCTCTTTATTTCCCTCAAACCAGGGGGCATTGAGGATCTTCCCGAACAGGTATTCGCTCCGGTTGCCTGAGGGAACGGGGGTGGTCGCCAGGTAATAGCCCGCCCGGGAGACATAAAAAATTCGCCGCTGGAAGTCCTGGCTGTAGTCGGCAAGCTGCAGGATGTAGCTGAGCTCCAGCGCGGCGGTCAGTTCGTTATTCAGCTCTGGTATATCCCGGGACAGGGGCGGATGGCGCGTAACAAAATCATCGGAAGTGCCGTAGACCGGCAGCCCGCGGCGCTGTGCCAGCCGGACAGACCAGTCCGGGGCGCTGCGACGCTCGGCAAACTGCTCAATTGCCAGGCGAGTTTTATCCGTTGAGGAGGGTGACTGCAGAGCATAATGCATGGTATTGCGGTAAAACAGCAGGTTATCCACACTATGCTGAAACTGGCGATCCAGTGCTGAGGCCACCTCTTCGAGGCTGGAGACCTGCTCTGCCACGTAGGCCTGCTCCAGCACCACAGCGACCCGCCATGCCAGCATCAGCGACAGCACCAGCACGGCACTGAAACAGCAATGCACCACCCGTAGTGGATTTTTGAACCGCCCCAGAATTTGCCGGATAGACCTGTCTGACACAACTGAACTCCCTGAAACCGCGAGAAATTATCTGAATACTCAGATGCGCCTGACCAGTGATCCGGCAGATATCACAAAGTATAGTGGCCGCCTTTCTGCCACACGTGGCGATTATAGTCTTCCCGGGAGGCAAGTAAAAAAACCCTCCGGAGAGGGTTTGCAGATACGGGCAGTTTGCGTTATGCCCGGCAATCATTCAGGCAACAGGCTAAGCGGTATACGGTGGATTACTCCCCGCTGGCGCACTCACCAGGTAACAGCTCATCCTCATGGAACGCCTCACGCTGCACGCTGTAACCGTCATACCAGCGGCATTCCACCATGCCGCCGGACTCGCCGGTTACCACCATACGTTGCCCGCCGCTTTTGTGCATCACTTCATCACTGACCACATAGACCATAAATGACTCCGGTATCAGGGGAAACAGCAGGGATAACAGCTAATCTGTTACCCTCTGCCTGCACGCTCAGTAATCAGGGTATCGCCACCAGGCTCAACTTTTCGCAACATATATACAGCATTTTTTTAACTGTCACCACCCCCGCGCAGGCGCTGAATGAATTCAACAAGCAAAATAATTATTCCGCCGCACACAGCCCCTACAACCATGTTCACCACCAGCGGTATCAGCATCTCCCCGGCAGCTCCGCCCGCCGCTGCCCACTGCTCTGTCAGATGGTGCAGCGGACCAATGCCGTGGGCCACAATGCCCCCCCCAACCAGAAACATAGCCAGGGTACCGGCGATCGTCAAAAAGCGCATCAGCCGGGGGGCCAGCGCCAGCAGGCCACGGCCCAGAATATGCGCCACCTGCCCTTTGCGGGCGACCAGCCAGTAGCCCATATCATCCAGCTTGACGATAACCCCGACAATGCCGTAAACCCCCACCGTAACCAGCAGCGCGATACCGCTCAGCACCAGGATCTGGTTTAGCAGCGGTGCCTGGGCAACAATTCCGAGGGTGATGGTGACCACCTCGGCTGACAGCACAAAATCGGTGCGAATAGCGCCTTTTATCTTATTGCGCTCGTAGGTCTGCATTTCGGCGCTGTTGAGCGCCTCCAGCCGCTGGATCCGCGCCTGCTCCGGATCGGTATCTTTGTGGCGCGTCAGACTGTGCACCACTTTCTCCATCCCCTCAAAGCACAAATACGCCCCGCCCAGCATCAGCAGCGGCGTAATCGCCCAGGGAATAAAGGTACTGATCAGTAACGCCAGGGGCACAAGGATAACTTTATTCAGCAGGGAGCCCTTCGCCACGCCCCACACCACCGGCAATTCACGATTCGCGCGCACGCCAGAGACCTGCTGCGCATTCAGCGATAAATCATCCCCCAGTACACTGGCGGTTTTTTTCGCCGCCACCTTTCCCATCACCGAAATATCGTCCAGCAATGTGGCAATATCATCCAGCAGGGTTAATAAACTACTTCCGGCCAACTTTTGATCCTTTTTTATCGCTTACAAACGCCCGTTAGTATGGATGAAAAGCCGCAGAGCGGAAACACTTTACCGCGTCAACGGAAATCTCTTAACCACCGCGAATTAAATTGCTCGCCAGCTAACGATTTTTCCCGTTTACTATTGCCCTTTGTTAACACTTTTATTACAGAGGCAGTATGCGCGCAGGTCGCCTGTTACCCCTGGTTGGTGCGCTGTTTGCGCTCTATATCATCTGGGGCTCCACCTATTTTGCGATTCGTATCGGTGTCGAAAGCTGGCCCCCGCTAATGATGGCCGGTGTCCGCTTCAGCATCGCCGGGTTACTGATGCTGGGGATTTTACTGCTGCGTGGCCATAAACTGCCCGCCCTGCGGCCGATGCTCAATGCCGCCCTGCTGGGCTTTTTACTGCTGGCGATGGGTAATGGCGGCGTGACCGTGGCCGAGCACCAGAATGTGCCCTCCGGTATTGCGGCGGTGATGGTCGCCACCGTTCCTCTGTTCACCCTCTGCTTTAGCCGCCTGTTTGGTATTGCCACCCGGAAACTGGAGTGGGCAGGCATCGCCCTTGGCCTGTGCGGTATTATTATGCTCAACAGCGGCGGCAATCTCAGCGGCAACCCGTGGGGGGCGGCCATGATCCTGGTGGGCTCCCTGTGCTGGGCGTTTGGCTCGGTTTACGGCTCACGTATTGAACTGCCCACCGGGCTGATGGCGGGCGCCATTGAGATGATTGCCGCCGGGATAATTCTGCTGGCGGCCGCAGGGCTGAGCGGCGAGACCCTCACCCGGATGCCCCCGCTCCGGGGCTGGCTGGCGGTAGGTTATCTGTCGCTGTTTGGCTCGATGATAGCCATCAGCGCGTATATGTACCTGATTCGTACCGTTACACCGGCGGTTGCCACCAGTTATGCCTATGTGAACCCGGTGGTGGCGGTGCTGCTGGGGACCCTGTTCGCCGGCGAGTCCCTCTCCACGCTGGAGTGGGCGGCGCTGGGGGTGATTATCGCGGCAGTGGTGCTGGTCACGCTGGGAAAATCCCTGTTTCCGGCCCGCAATCAGAGCCGCAACGGTTAGCCCAACGGGGCCCCGTGGATACCTGCCGCGTCTATCTGCGCCAGGGCCCCGCCTTCACATAGCCACTCTTCTATCCGCTCGCTCAGCCAGTGGTCATCCCGGCGCTGTTTACCGCGCAGGGCGCACTCCCAGACAATCAGCACCCGCCAGCCACCGGCCAGCAACTGGTGCACGGCCTGCTCATCGCGCCGGGCGTTGGCGGTAATTTTTTCCAGCCAGAACGCGGTGCGCGTGGCCGGTAAGCGGAACAGATAACAGGAATGGTGGTGCCAGAAGCAGCCGTGCGTAAAAATGACCGCCCGGTAGCCGGTAATCACAAAATCAGGCCGCCCGGGAAGCCCCTGCCCCTGGGGCTGCCAGGCAATCTCCAGCTGGTTCAGCAGCCCGGCCAGGCGCTTTTCAATCGCCGTATCCCGGGTGCCAATGGCCCGCATATTTTTACTGCGAATCGCCTTACTGTGGACATCCATCGGCACATTGCTCTGCCGGGCGCTGCGCCACCGCACGCAAAATACGGCTCTCCAGCAGCCGGGCCACCGCCGCGAAGGCGGGCACCACCACCGAGTTTCCCAGCTGGCGATACGCCTGGGTATCAGAGACCGGCAGGCGGAACGGCTGCCCCCCGGGGGTTTCAAAGCCCATCAGCCGGGCGCATTCGCGCGGGGTAAGGCGGCGCGGGCGGCGTTTCTGATTTTCCGGATCCGCAAAGTGCTGCTCCCCCAGGGTTTTATCCCAGCCGCGATCGACCAGAATTTCCGCCCCGTCTTTAAAGTAACGGGCAGAGAGGGTGCGCGCCACGCTTGCGGGGTTGGCAGGATCCACCAGCCCGTAGCCAAACCCGTTGCCCTTTGCCTGGTGCTTGCGGGCGTACTGGTAGAGGTAGTGCCACAGGGTCGGGGTCAGAATATATTTGGCATCGACAACCGGCTCCAGCAGCTCGCCGAACGTCGGGCGACGCTCAGGGTAAAACTGCGGCAGATCGCGCAGTGTAAAGCCCGGATGCAGGTTCAGATCCCGGCGGAATCCGACCAGGATAATGCGCTCCCGGTGCTGGGGTAAAAAGTGCCTGCCGTCGACAATTTTCGGATCCGCAACGCCGCTGGCCTCTGCGTCTGCCACTTCATAGCCCAGCTCGTCGAGGGTCTGCATAATAATGCGAAATGTGTTGCCCCCGTCGTGGCTTTTGAGGTTTTTCACGTTCTCCAGCACAAAAATGGCCGGTTGTTTTGCCGCGATAATCCGCGCCACGTCAAAGAACAGAGTGCCCTGAGTTTTGCAGGCAAACCCGTGGGCGCGCCCCATGGCATTCTTTTTGGAGACCCCGGCCAGCGAAAAGGGCTGACACGGGAAGCCGGCCAGCAGCACATCATGATCCGGCATATTCTGCTGAATATGCGCGCTCGCCTGTGCCTCGCTGACGGTGGGCTGGTTGCTCAGAGTCAGGCTGCGGATATCCTGGTTGAAATGGTGCTCCGGCCCGCAGTACCAGTTGGCTTTATAGGTGCGCACCGCGAATTTGTTCCACTCGCTGGTAAAGACACACTGCCCGCCGATCGCTTCAAAGCCACGGCGAATACCGCCGATACCGGCAAATAAATCAACAAAGCGGAAGCGGTAGTTGGGGTGTATGGCAGGCGGCGCGGGCAACAGTTGTGCCAGCTCGCGGTACTCCCGGGGGGTGAGCAGCGTGCTGTCGTCCTCCTGCTCCAGAAGGCGTGATAACAGCGCGCGGGTCCATTTGCGATCGCCAACGGCGTTCATCCGCGCCAGCAGCGCAACCGGGCGGTAGATATCCAGCACCCGGGTAAGCACATCCCGTGCCCGGGCGGCATCCGGTGCGGCGTGGTGATCAGGCAGAGGTTGATTTTTCAGTGTGCTGACTTCGGGCATCACGTCGACCATTTAACAAATCGAAATAAGGACCAGAGTATCACAAAGCGGTTAATACAATAGGGTTTTGATCGTAAAGCGCGGCAGGCCCCGCAAACACCAGACAGGGTTTGCAGGGCGCAAGGATAACATCAGAACACAGATCCGGCACCAGGCCAGATTAGCTTCGCGATTAACGCTGTCGTGGCCGGGTATACCAGGCCAGCCCCCCCAGCAGCGCACAGACACCGCCCAGGACCATAAAGCCACACAGCGCACTCAGCCAGATCCCCGTAGAGGAGTTCAGTTCAGAGATCCCCGGACCACTGGCGGCGGGATCGGCCCCGCTGACTACCCAAAAATAACGTACCATTGCCCATACAGAGTAGAGGCAAAAACCATAAAATAGCCACAGCGCCAGGCGCCCACCCGGGTCCCGCGTTGGTTTTTCGTCCATTACCTGAGACATACCTTCTTCTCAAATGATTAATTGCTTACCTGCGTAACCACGCATTTTACCGCGTGATTTATATCACAGTTCAATACCGGTATCCTGGTGAAACAGTCCGAAAATTCGCAGCCAGTGGCTGGCTGAATATAGCTCAGGTTTTTTGTTGGTGATTATTTTGCAGACTTGTAAATATTTTGTGATAAATATTCCGCACGGTCGCACTCTTTTTCTGGTTGTAATCCATCATGGTAGTGACACCGTTTTTTGCCTGCAGCTTACTGGCCTCGTAGGCAATAACGTCTTCAGGGTGGCGGATTAACCAGTCACGAAATAACAGATGGCGCAGATGCTCAGGGCAACTGGGCGGGAATACATGCAAATTAACTTCCGGATCATCAAGATACAACATTCGGTGCTCATACCAGGACGGCTCGCGAACCGTATGGATATACCCCAGTGAGGTTAATTGCGGAATATAACGGTGTTCATCGCCCGGGCGGGCCACAATTAAATCAATATCAATAACCGGCTTCGCCGACAGCCCCGGCACTGCCGTAGAGCCAATATGCACCACATTCAGAGCCACATCCCCCAGGGCAGATATAATACGCGCTTTTTCCCGGGTAAATATTCGCGGCCACTCAGGATCATACCTGTCCACATTAATATTAAGCTGCCTGGGCTTACCTGAAACCCAGGGGTTTTCATTGGGGTCTCCGTCTTCAAAATGCATAATGGCACTAAGATAATCTTCAGCCAGAGCATACAGCTCAGGATCCTGATTATGCATATGTACTCCTCTGCGCTGGCAGCGACCGCCCGGAACCGGCGGGGAAATAACACATTATATTGCGTTTTATGAGAGATGTGCACATGACAGATCTCACCATGGTGTGTAACATCTGGCGGGTAAAAACGAAGGGTTTTCAACAGAAAATCAGTAAGAAAAAACAGTCATGAAGTGGCGGAGAGAGGGGGATTTGAACCCCCGGTAGAGTTGCCCCTACTCCGGTTTTCGAGACCGGTCCGTTCAGCCGCTCCGGCATCTCTCCGTAAAACGGTTGCAATAATGCCAGGTATTTTGGCATTTTAACAGCTCTGATCCGGGTATCTTCGTTTAAGTGACGACTTTACGAGCAGGTAATGATGATTAAGTGGCCCTGGAAAGCAACATCATGCACAGCAAACCCCGCCCTCCCCTGGGAACAGGCGCTCAGTATTCCATTACTCTCGACCCTGACAACGCAAGAGACCAGCCGCCTTATCACGCTGGCCACGAAGTTTTTGCGCCACAAGCGCCTGATCCCGCTTCAGGGTCTGGAACTAACACCACTCCAGCGCGCGCGCATTGCGCTGCTGTTCGCGCTGCCGGTTCTGGAGCTGGGTATTGAATCTCTCGATGGCTTCCATGACGTGCTGATCTACCCGGCCCCCTTCCTGGTGGATGACGAATGGCAGGACGATATCGGCCTGGTCCATACCCGCCGGGTAGTCCAGTCCGGGCAAAGCTGGCAGCAGGGGCCGGTGGTCCTGAACTGGCTCGATATTCAGGACTCGTTCGACGCCTCCGGTTTTAATCTGATAATCCATGAAGTGGCCCACAAGCTGGATATGCGCAATGGTGCCTGCGCCAGCGGTATTCCGCAGATCCCGTTTAGCGAGGTGGCCAGCTGGGAGCATGCGCTGCATGCCGCCATGGACCATATCCAGGATGAGATAGACCAGGTGGGCGAAACCGGCGCCAGTATAGATGCCTACGCCGCGACCGATCCGGCGGAATGTTTCGCCGTATTGTCGGAATACTTCTTCAGCGCCCCCACCCTGTTTGCCCCGCGCTTCCCGGTGCTCTGGCAGCACTTCTGCCGTTTTTATGGTCAGGACCCGCTCCGGCGCCTGCAAAATGATGAAGATGCATCCTGTGCGCTGCATTAATCAGCAAAATGATGGCAATATAACCATTTAAATCAGGAAATTAGTTTTAGTATTGACAGCAAAATGCCGGGCTATTACTATGCGCCCCGTTCACACGATTCCTCTGTAGTTCAGTCGGTAGAACGGCGGACTGTTAATCCGTATGTCACTGGTTCGAGTCCAGTCAGAGGAGCCATATTTAGAAAAGCCTGCTTTCGAGCAGGCTTTTTGCTTTTCTGCGTTTCCCCATTATGTCCGGGTATCAGCTCAGTATGGCTTCCAGCCGGGCCAGCACTTCATTCACAACAGCATCAGGCAGACGTTCCAGCCGCTTACCATTTCTGGCCGCCATATCGATAGTTCTGGGCTGGTCACAGCGAATAACGCCCGTTGTTTTCGTCCCTGCACCATCCAGTGAAACAGCAAAACCAGCCGTACGGGCAAAATTCCCGCCGCTGGTGACAGGAACAACAACGGGCAACCGGGTGAACGTGTTGAACGAGGCCTTCGATACGATAAGCACCGGGCGTTTCCCGCTTTGTTCGTGTCCGGCTGTGGGATCCAGTGAAACGAGCCAGATTTCCCCTCTGTCCATTTACAGGATCTCCTTACCTGCCGCAGGCGCATCAATCCATTCCCGATCCTCTTCACTCATTTCGGCGTGCGGTTCGCACTGTGCCAGCAGTTCCTCAAGCGAATAACGGGGCCGTTTCTGGGGTTCAATAATCAGGCAGCCATTCTCAATGGTCATACCCACTTCGCTGTCCACCGACAGACTCAGGGTTTTCAGCACGACGGGAGGAACCGCCAGCATGACGGATCCGCCAACCTTTTTCAGACGAGTGGTATACATAGAGCACCTCCGGATATTATATTTTAATATAACATCCACAGCGGACGACGCACAATTATTCATCAGATTCATGGTGGATTGGTTCAGGCGCGAAAGCGCTGGCAGCGAAGAGGCACTATTTTCAGACCGGCTGATAATAGCCCGTAATATCAGAAAATCTGTTTCATCTCAGGTGATCCCAGTCAGAGGAGCCAGATTTAGAAAAGCCTGCTTTCAAGCAGGCTTTTGCTTTTCCGTTACAGCTCCCGACCGGGAAAATTAGATCTGATAATCAAGGACAGCCTCTTCCGGCTCCAGCGCCTGGCGTTTAATCTCTTCAAATGAGAGCGCCTCATTACACAATTCAATAAAATGCCAGACATAGTTACGTTGTAACTGGCCCCGTTTGATCCCCAGCCACACGGTATTGGCCTCAAACAGGTGGCGCGTATCCAGCTGCACCAGCGCCGGGTTTCCGGCCTCCCCCCCGGCCTGCCCGGCGACCAGGCCAATCCCCAGCCCCAGCTCAACATAGGTTTTAATCACATCGGAGTCCTGAGCGCTGAGCACCACATCCGGTATCAGCCCCCGGCGCTGGAATGCATCGTCAATCCGGCCACGCCCGGTTATCCCCTGGCGATAGGTAATGAGTGGCCACTGGGCAATATGCTCAAGTGTAAGCGGGGTGTGGTTCACCAGGGGGTGACCGGCTGGCACCAGTAAGGTGTGATACCAGTGGAACCAGGGGTAAGCGACCAGTAGCGGATCGTTATTCAGCCGCTCGGTGGCGATCCCCACATCGGCCCCCCCGTTATGGAGCAGGGTTTCTATCTCCTGGGGCGTGCCCTGGATAAGCTCCAGGCGCACCTCAGGGAAGCGCTCACGAAACGTTTTAATCACCGGAGGCAGGCTGTAGCGCGCCTGAGTGTGCGTTGTGGCAATCGTCAGCACCCCGGTCGCATTGTCGGTAAAGACATCCGCCAGGCGGCGTACATTACTGGCTTCGTTGAGAATACGCTCGGCAATTACCAGCAGGGCTTTACCCGGCTCTGTCATCCCCAGCAGGCGCTTTCCCCGGCGAATAAAAATCTCAATCCCCAGCTCCTCTTCCAGTTCCCGGATATGGCGGCTTACGCCGGACTGCGAGGTATAAAGCATACTGGCGACATCGGTCAGGTTGTAGTCCCGCCGCGCCGCCTCACGAATAATTTTAAGTTGCTGGAAGTTCACTCTGCCTCCACGGCTCATCAGGTGCGATAGCCTATTGTTAAGGCCTTGCGGTGATGGCAACAAATAATAAAAACCAGCAACTTATAACCAGCAAGAATAACGCAATCAGCCCACCAGTTGCAGCTCGCGGCTCTCCATCATCGGGTGGGTCACCAGCGCCATAAGAATATCTTTTACCGCCTGGGCTTGTGGTGTCAGCGGTATGCGCGCGGATAAATTCAGCGACAAAGGCAGCGTCAGCGATGGTGTGGTAACGCGGGCCATCCAGCTCCCGGTACTGGCCGTCAGGGATCTGGCGGCAGACTCCGGCAGCAGTGTCACCCCGGTACCGCTGGCAATGACTGCCGCCATAGTGGAGAGCGACTCGATCTCACCAACGACTTTCGCCGTCAGACGGCGCAGCGAAAACGCCTCATCCACCCGCTTACGCACGGCGCTGTAATCACGCGGCAGAAACAGCCGCATCTGCGCAACGGCGGACAAATCCACACTCTTACCGGGGCTCTCACCACTCCCCACCAGATACAGATCCTCTTTAAGAAGCGGCTTACTGAGGATCCCGGCCTGCGGGGCCCGTTCATACAATACGGCCATATCCAGCTGCCCGCAGAGCAGTTTATCGTTAAGCTGGCCACCGCCGTTTTCATGCAGGAAAATCTGTACCTCCGGCAGGTTATTGCGCACCGCCTGCAGCAGCGGCGTCATCACCGAGGAGGCGGCCGTTCCCGGCGCCAGGCCAATAGACACCTGGCCGCTCAGGATATTCCCCACATTACTGACCGCCAGCTGTGCCTGTTCGCACTGGCGCAGAATCGCCTGCGCATGGGCGTAGAGAATTTTTCCGGCTTCGGTAGGCGTAACCCCACGCTTAGTGCGAATCAGTAATTGCTGATCCATTTCACCTTCCAGGGTGGCCACCTGCTGGCTGAGCGCGGGCTGTGCAATATGCAATACCTCTGCGGCCTGGGTCAGGCTACCGATATCCACGATTTTCACGAAATACTTGAGTCGTCTTAAGTTCATATTGCCTCCAGAACGGGTAGCGGATACGGGGTCCTGGTAATAAATGCAAAATGCTTGCCAGAATGGCGCCCCCTGCCCTGGCGGGCGGTTAATCAGCACAGCGCACCGTTTTACAGGCGCGCCTGCCCTGGAAAAGGGGCACGGACGCACCATTGGAGTGCAAAAATTCACCGCTTTGCATTTTTTTACCGCGCACTGCTGAAATTGTCAGCAAACAGTACAACTTAGCGAATTTCACCTTTGACAAGATAAGAGCACCCCGCTAATATTCGCCCCGTTCACACGATTCCTCTGTAGTTCAGTCGGTAGAACGGCGGACTGTTAATCCGTATGTCACTGGTTCGAGTCCAGTCAGAGGAGCCATATTTAAGAACCCGCTTAAGGAAACTTAAGCGGGTTTTTGCATTTCGTGCGTCCGGTAACCCAGAAATATACGAAGCTGGCCGCCCGAATCCCCCGCCACCAGGCCCATGCCCTGGCCCCCGTCAGACACCTCAAACACATGGATGCAATAACAGTATTGACATGCTGTACTAACCCTGTATGTTGGTCGTTAACCACACGGGCTGTAAGCCTTAATGGTTAACGTAAATGTCCGAATGACATTGTGCTAATGCGATAAAGGCCACGAAGTATGTTGTATGGGATACTGAAGCAGGTGGATGGTACGCTTTCTTCAGTGATGCTTTCAGGCCATGTAGTCAGTCACGACAATCGCAGGGTGTGGACCAGAACGCGATGATGTAAGGCTTTGCTCTACAGTATCACCGTGTCGGCGGCAGTTACCGGGCGACACACATAAAGCCACGCATCAAAGAGTATATATCGCGAGGGGGATGTCCGTATCTGCGCCGCTTTCAGCGTAATACGGTACATTAGTAGCAGTGCTAACCGCAGTACTGATAAACGTGTTTGAGTTGTAAAGTTAATTGATGTTTAACCCTGAATATAAAGTAGTCTGAAGCCCCGGCAATAATTCCTGTCGGGGCTTTTTTTTAACCTGCGCCATTTTCGCACGCCCCCATGACTACCGCGCTCTGCCGGTCACGCTAATTTCTGCTTCGCCCCCCACGGCCAATGGCATACACTTTGTTAACACGCGTTCCTGCTTTACGCGTTATCAAAGGAGAGAACATGAGCCCTACTGCGCTGACACCGGTCCAGGCACTGGACCGACTTGACGCCCTGTACACCGCATCGGTTACGGCATTGCGTGAGGCAATCGCCAAATTTATCAAAGAGGGAACCCTGCCAGACGACCAGGCCCGGGCCGGTGGGTTGTTCGTTTACCCGCGCCTTAAAGTCAGCTGGGATGGCAATGCGGTGCGCCACAAAAAGACCCGGGCCTTTGGCCGCTTTACCCACCCGGGGTGCTATACCACCACCATCACCAACCCTGCCCTGTTCCGGGCCTATTTGCTTGAGCAGCTCACCCTGCTGGTGAATGACTATGGTGCCCGTATTGAGGTTGAACCCTCAGAGCACGAAATTCCCTACCCTTATGTGATTGACGGCTCCAGCTTATCGCTTGATCGTTCCATGAGCGCCGGGCTGACGCGCCATTTCCCGACAACGGAACTCTCACAAATTGGTGATGAAACCGCAGACGGCCTGTTCCACCCGACAGAAAGCTACCCGCTTTCCCACTTTGATGCCCGGCGGGTGGATTTCTCCCTCGCCCGCCTGAAACACTACAGCGGCACCCCGGCGGAGCATTTTCAGCCCTTTGTGCTGTTTACCAACTACACCCGCTACGTGGATGAGTTTGTCAGCTGGGGGTGCAGCCAGATCCTCGATCCCGACAGCCCGTATATTGCGCTGTCCTGCGCCGGTGGCCACTGGATCACCGCAGATACCGAAGCGCCGGAGCGCACCATTAACGATCTGGCCTGGAAGAAACACCAGATGCCCGCCTGGCACCTGATTACGGAAGATGGCCAGGGCATCACGCTGATTAATATTGGCGTGGGCCCGTCGAATGCGAAAACCATTTGTGACCATCTGGCGGTACTGCGCCCGGATGTCTGGCTGATGATAGGCCACTGCGGCGGGCTGCGTGAAAGCCAGGATATCGGCGACTATGTGCTGGCGCACGCCTATCTGCGCGATGATCACGTGCTGGATGCGGTGCTGCCGCCGGATATTCCGATCCCGAGCATTGCCGAAGTGCAGCGCGCGCTGTACGACGCCACAAAACTGGTCAGCGGTATGCCCGGGGAGGAGGTAAAACAGCGGCTGCGTACCGGCACTGTGGTCACCACCGATGACCGGAACTGGGAGCTGCGCTATTCGGCCTCTGCCCTGCGTTTTAACCTGAGCCGGGCAGTCGCGATTGATATGGAAAGCGCCACCATTGCCGCCCAGGGATATCGCTTCCGGGTGCCTTACGGCACGCTGCTGTGCGTCTCTGATAAGCCGCTGCACGGCGAAATAAAACTGCCCGGTCAGGCCAATCGTTTCTATGAAGGGGCGATTTCTGAGCATTTGCAGATAGGTATCCGGGCCATCGATCTGCTGCGCGCCGAAGGAGAGCGCCTGCACTCACGCAAACTACGCACCTTTAACGAGCCCCCCTTCCGCTGATTTTTTCAGCCCCCGGTAACAGTTCAGGCACCGTTCGGGGGCTGAAATCGCCACTTAATGGCTGTTTTTACAGCCAGATGAGGAATTTATCGTCAAACGCGCCGGAATTTGCAATCAGGCTTTGACAAGCCCGCACCCCGCCGCTAATATTCGCCCCGTTCACACGATTCCTCTGTAGTTCAGTCGGTAGAACGGCGGACTGTTAATCCGTATGTCACTGGTTCGAGTCCAGTCAGAGGAGCCAAATTAAGGGAAGCAGACGTTCACTGACGTCTGCTTTCTGCATTTTTATCAGTTGGTTATCCCCTTCTTTAAGTTCACCTCGTTCACTAAAAACCACTCGAAGCCGTACCCGTTTGCTGGTAAAAATGTTGGTAATCCGACAAAACCAACGCAGCGCCTGTCATAAGTAAGATTTTTTCATCTTCATATCCCATCAACGTTAACGAACTGGCTATTCGCCGCAGGATTGAAAGCAAAAGAGAACCCGAAAACCAGAGTACTGCATCATGCTGGTATTTGGCTTTTCAATTGATGATTTCAGAAATCTTGTTTTATGTTCAGAGCATTACCGCAGTGTACAGTTTCCTGAATCATTCACAATTAGTGATGATTTTGATCTTGTTTCGAATAAAGCAGTACTTAAATTTGATGCGACCCTTTTTGAGGGGATGAATGATTACTGATATGAGGAGTAAGTACTTATTCAATCGAAAAACAAAAGTGGATCGTGTCTTCGCTGGCTGTTGGTGGGGCTAAACCGGCAAATAAACTTCATTAAGGATCAGACATATGGCAACGGGTTATTTTCTTCGCATTGGCGACAAGACAACTTGCGGCGGCAGCATTCTTTCAGGGTCCCCACATCACAGTTTTGGAGGGATTGCAACGGCAAGAAATGGTGATTCTGTATCGTGTGGTAAAGACGGCAAAATTTATCATATTGCGGGTGGGATACCCAATTATATGATTCGTGGTGTAGCAGCCGCAGGTACTTTGAATAGCCGTAGTACATGTCCCTGCAACGCAAGATTTATTCCTTCACTCCCAAACGCCTCTTATTGGCTCGAAGATGCCAAACCAGTCAAAGCTGCTCCTGTTGCGGCTCCGTTGGTCGCTGCTGCCCCTTCTCCTGAACCTGCAAAAGCTGCAGAGCCTGAACAACATGCTCAGGCTGCTAAAAAGAAGGTAGAAGCAAAACGTGAACCTGTGGATGCCGGATTTTGCGTTCTTCCCTATGGGGCTGAAACGAGAGCCTATGAGCCGTGGTTGTTTGAAAGCGAGCCACCAGCAGGAACACGCGAACTTTATCGTGCTCTTAACGGTGCTGATAAGGAATACAAAGCTGGTTCTATTCTGCTGGTTGTTGATCCTGAAAAACAGGACAGCGATCAGATCGAGCATATGAAGGCTGCTAAACAACGTATTGATACAGCATTAGAACCGCTTACACATAAAGAAGCTAATTTTTTACACAATCACTATGCAACAATAGCCAACTTCAGCAATATCGCTGATAAAGGAATTGGTCTTGCTGCTGAACCTGTCGGAAAATATTTTGAGAATATAGAGAGGATCCTGAAAGAAATTCAGGAAACGTACAAAAATACTTACATGACAAGAGGAGCTTTGATTGGTGAGCAGTTCTATGTAAGACGTACTCAACTATTCAGGGAACTTGATCGTGTACTTAAAGTTGGCTTCCTTAATAAAGGCATGGCACTCGGTGAATATAACAGTCTAAAAAGTGCACTTGGTCTGTCAACTAAATCGATAACGCATAAATGGAATGAAACGGGCATTAGCGATATCGATGGTTATGCGACCCACTTAGAGCGGGCAGCTAAGTATATTAAGGCTATGCGATATGTTGGCTATGTAGGAATCGGTTTTAATGCATTGAATTCAATCAATGAAATAAACGAGGCTTGTTCTGTTGGTCGTGAAGGTGAATGCACCAAAAAGAAATATACCGAGGTTGGTAGTTTTTCTGGTAGCATCATTGGAAGCATCGGAGGTGGTGCGATAGGCACAGGTATATGCACTGTAGTATTAGGTGCTTTGACAATAGAAGCAGCAGGAGCAGGTGCACTAGCTTGTGGTGTAATTCTTGGTACTAGTGGAGGTTATTTAGGCGGTGAATTTCTGTCAGATCAAGGTGAAAGTCTCGGCGAACTCATTTATAAAACGGTAGGTGAATAGTGGGCATCCTGTCTGCGATCTTAACGTTATTGTGTATATTCTTCGGGTTTATCGCAATAGGATATTCTGTGCTAAAAAACAAACAACATCTTTTATTATGCGATGCTTTTAAAGAACAATTCGGTTATGTACCAGCAGAAATCATTCTTGCACAAGCCGGTGGGATATTCTTAACCTTTCAGAAGGATTTTTATTTCATCTTCCCATTCGTATTTAAAAAGGGGAGCTTTCCCGTCAGAAATATGGACTCTGAACATTATGATTTCATCAAAGAGTTACCCAACGAAATGGTATTATGGCTAAAAGTTAAGTTCACTTTGTTTTTAGTAATGATCGTTTTATTTTTCCTGACTATTATAACATCTGTCCTGCCCATTTAAACATAGTTTATAAAGTATATTAGTCGCGGCATGCTCTTCCCCATCTCTGCGGTGATCAGATAATTTCCTGCGTTATAAATCTGTAACAAATACTTCTTACACTGCTCTCCATTGCCACTCAACTCGATGGAAATAACAGGGAAAGACGATGAGCAGACCACATAAACCGGTGTTTAAAAAAGAGCACCGCGATGAGATAAGCAACCACAGCACCAACCCCGTGTTTTCTGACGTGGTAGATGCCGTTTTGTCCCGGCGCCACTTTTTACAAATGGGAATGATAGCGGGGGCTGGCGCAGCGTTTCCTTTTTTAATCCGGCCGGAAAATGCCCACGCAGCAGTGGCTAAGCCATCACCAGTGGCGCAAGCCGTGGCGCTGGGCTTCACCAGCATTCCCGTCTCTGCCGCAGACACCGTAACCGTGCCCCGGGGTTATATCGCCCGCCCCCTTTACCGCTGGGGCGATGCCGTGGGCATTCGCGATAATCTGCCTGAATTTAAATTCGACGCCAGCAACACGACCGACGAGCAGGCCGTACAGGCCGGTATGCATCATGACGGGATGGCCTGGTTTAGCCTGCCGCAAGGTGCTGATAACCCGACCCATGGCCTTCTGGCACTAAACCATGAGTACATTGATAACGGTATGCTGTTTAAAGACGGCACGGCCAGCTGGGATCTTGATAAAGCCCGTAAAGGGCAGAATGCGATGGGCGTCTCCGTTATTGAGGTGAAAAAAAGCACCGATGGCTGGCACGTGGTGCGCCCGTCCGCATTTGCCCGCCGTATTACCGCTAACACCCCAATGGAACTGAGTGGTCCGGCACGTCATCAGCCATTAATGAAAACCGCCGCCGATCCGCAAGGAGAAAGGGTGTCAGGCACCATGCAAAACTGTGCTAACGGCTATACCCCCTGGGGAACATACCTGACCTGTGAGGAAAACTGGTCCGATATTTTTGTTAAAAAAGCACCGCGCAATGCGCTGGAAAAGCGTTACGGCATCAGTGAGAGCGATAAATCTTACCGCTGGAGCGAGGTAGACCCGCGCTTTAACGTTGATAAAACCCCCAATGAACCGAACCGGTTCGGGTGGGTGGTGGAGATAGATCCGTACAATCCGACCTCCACACCGCGTAAACACACCGCATTAGGCCGCTTCAAACATGAAGGCGCCGCCGTGACACTGGCAGCGGATAATCGCGTGGTGGTCTATATGGGTGACGATCAGAAATTTGAATACATCTATAAATTCATTTCTGATAAAAAATATCTCCCCGACGATCGCCAGGCAAATATGCAGTTGCTGGAGTCAGGGACACTCTATGTGGCCAGGTTCAACGAAGACGGCTCCGGCGACTGGCTGCCGCTTATCTACGCCGAAAATGGCCTTGATGAAAGCAAAGGATTCGAAAGTCAGGGGGATTTACTGATTAAAACGCGCCTTGCCGCCGATGCAGCTGGCGCAACCAAAATGGATCGTCCTGAGTGGATAGCAGTAGATCCCCATAAGCCGGGCAGTATTTATTGCACCCTGACTAACAACACCGATCGCGGCAAAGAAGGCCGGGCCCCGGCAGACGCCGCCAACCCACGGGCCCACAACCAGTTCGGCCACATCATGCACTGGCGCGAAGCGCAGGCCGATCCCGCCGCAGAACACTTTACATGGGACATTCTGGTGCTGGCCGGGCGTACAGACAGTGACGATCCCGGCGTGAAAGGCTCCATGCAGGGGGCCGCATTCGGCAGCCCGGACGGGCTCTCTTTCGATAACCGGGGCGTACTGTGGATCCAGACCGACGTCTCCTCCAGCACCATAAACAAAAAAGCGTATGAAGGCATGGGAAACAACCAGATGCTCGCGACCATTCCCGGCAGCAATGAATATCGCCGTTTTCTGACCGGGCCCTGCGGCTGTGAAATTACCGGTATCGCCTTTACACCGGATAACCGCACCCTGTTTATCAATATCCAGCACCCGGGTGAAAGCGCCGACAGTATTACCGATCCGGATAATCCTCGTGCGGTCTCCAACTGGCCGGACGCCAGGCCAGATGGACGACCGCGCTCTTCAACGGTGGTTATCACCAAATCCGATGGCGGCATCATCGGTAGCTGATGCCCGGCCTCCTCTTCACCGGCCCGTTTACGGAAACCTGAGCGGGCCGGTGTAATATCCCGTCACTTACCCCCGCTATCGCTATATTTAAACAGGCGTCGCTCCTTGCCATAAATACGCACGCCGTTGAAAAACCAGTGACAGATAAGGATAAAAAACCACCCGGCAGCCCCGTTGACAAACAACCGTGTTAAGGATGGCCTTATGTTTTCCCGTTTTACCACCCTAAAACAGATACCAAAGGGTGTCTGGGTGCTTGGCGTCGTCAGCCTGATGATGGATATATCATCGGAAATGATCCACAGCCTGCTGCCTCTGTTTATGGCCACGACACTTGGCGCCAGCGTGCTGATTATTGGCCTGATTGAAGGCGTTGCGGAGGCCACCGCCCTGATCCTGAAAGTGTTTTCCGGTGTGATAAGCGACTATATCGGCAAGCGCAAAGGGCTGGCGCTGCTCGGCTACGGTCTTGGCGCCCTGAGTAAACCGCTGTTTGCCCTGGCCCCCTCTGCCACCATGATTTTTAGCGCCAGAATGATTGACCGGATAGGCAAGGGGATCCGCGGAGCCCCGCGGGATGCACTGGTTGCCGATGTCACCCCGGCAGAGATTCGCGGCGCGGCATACGGCCTGCGCCAGGCGCTGGATACCACCGGCGCGTTTCTCGGACCGCTGCTTGCCGTGGCGCTGATGCTTCTGTGGCACAACGATTTCCAGTCCATTTTCTGGGTGGCCGTGATCCCTGCGGTTATCGCCATCGCCCTGCTCGCATTTGGCCTGAAAGAGCCCGTATCGCCGGTCGTTCACAAACGCAGCAACCCGCTGCGCCGGGATAATCTGCGCCAGCTCTCCTCCCGCTACTGGTGGGTAGTGGCACTGGGCGCCATTTTTACCCTTGCCCGATTCAGTGAGGCATTCCTCGTGCTGCGCGCGCAGCAGATGCATATTCCGCTGTTTGCCATTCCGCTGGTAATGGTCGCCATGAATATCGTCTACGGGCTGAGTGCCTACCCGTTCGGGAAACTCTCCGACCGGGTCGACCACCGCAAGCTGTTGCAGTGGGGCCTTGTGGTGCTGATTGCCGCCGATCTGGTGCTGGCGCTCAGCGGCCACTGGCTTACCCTGCTGGCCGGGGTGGGTCTGTGGGGGATCCATATGGGAATGACCCAGGGGCTACTGGCCGCCATGGTGGCACACACGGCCCCGCCCGCCCTGCGCGGCACCGCCTTCGGGGTGTTTAACCTGGTAAGCGGTATCGCCCTGCTGTTTGCAAGCCTTGGTGCGGGCCTGCTGTGGGAGACATGGGGCGCCCCATCCACCTTCTATTCAGGTGCGGTTATTTGTCTTCTTTCCCTGCTGGTGATAAAGATCTCCCCGGTTCAACAACAAAAAGCGTCATCGCCCCCGGGCTCCCGGTAAAACATCACGCTAAACTCAGCACACAACAGGACAATTATGGACTCCAGCCTCGCCACCACCGACTCAGCCAACCCGTCACCGCCACATCACCGCGCCCGCCGGGCCGCCTGGGGCAGCTTCGCCGGTGCGGTTGTCGACTGGTATGACTTTCTGCTGTATGGCATTACCGCAGCACTGGTGTTTAACAGTGAATTCTTCCCCCGGGTCGATCCGGCCATGGGCACCCTGGCCGCGTTTGCCACCTTCGGGGTGGGCTTTTTGTTCCGCCCGCTCGGCGGCATTATTTTCGGCCACTTTGGGGATCGGCTGGGCCGTAAACGCATGCTGATGATGACCGTCTGGATCATGGGGCTTGCGACCGCCTGCATCGGCATTTTGCCCTCTTTTAGCACCATCGGCTGGTGGGCACCGGCATTACTGGTCACCCTGCGTGCCCTTCAGGGGTTTGCAGTGGGTGGTGAATGGGGCGGTGCGGCGCTGCTGGCGGTCGAAAGTGCCCCCGCCGGTAAAAAAGCCTTTTACAGTAGCGGGGTCCAGGTGGGTTACGGTGTCGGCCTGCTGCTCTCAACCGGTCTGGTCTCCCTGATAAGCAGCCTGACCACCAACGCGCAGTTCCTGAGCTGGGGCTGGCGACTGCCGTTTTTATTCAGCATCGTGCTGGTGCTGGGTGCCCTGTGGATCCGCAACGGCATGGAAGAGTCCGCCGAATTTGAACACGCCCGCAAGCAGCAGCCCACCGAGGGGAAAAAGCGCCTGCCGGTGTTTGAAGCCCTTATCCGCCATCCGGGTGCTTTTGGCAAAATTATCGCCCTGCGCCTGTGCGAGCTGCTGACGATGTATATCGTCACCGCCTTCGCCCTGAACTACTCAACCCAGAACCTCGGCCTGCCGCGCGAGCTGTTTCTGAATATCGGGCTCCTGGTCGGCGGGCTAAGTTGCCTGACTATCCCGCTGTTCGCCTGGCTGGCGGACCGCTACGGGCGCCGCCGGGTCTACATTACCGGGGCCCTGCTGGGCGCGGCCAGTGCCTTTCCGTTCTTTATGGCGCTGGAAGCACGCTCTGTGGCCGGGGTGGTTATCTTCTCTTTGCTGCTGGCCAATATCGCCCACGATATGGTGGTGTGCGTGCAGCAACCCATGTTTACCGAGCTGTTCGGTGCGGGATACCGCTACAGCGGCGCCGGGGTCGGGTATCAGGTCGCCAGTGTGGTGGGCGGTGGCTTCACGCCGTTTATCGCCGCCGCGCTGGTGACATTCTCCGGCGGCGCCTGGCACTCGGTGGCGGTCTATCTGCTGTGTGGCTGTCTAATCTCGGCCGTGACCGCCATGGTGATGAAAACCCCCACACCGGGCTCCCGGTAAGGATAAGCCGCCCGGCCGGGCGGCAATATTCCCCACATAATACGATTCTGTAATGTGACTTTCGTTGCAGTTACTGATATCCGCCGTTGGCGGAATTTCCTGCGCCATCGCCTTTTTTCGCCGAAAAATCACCGGAATTCATCACAATTTACTATGACGCAGCCGGAGCCGGCCAATAACCCTGCTTTTGGTGGCGTTGTTAATTTACGGACCTGTGCTGCAATTATGCAGCATCCGGATTTGGCTCTGTTGCGCACAGGAGAGGCGTATTGCAGGCCGTTTCGTTCTCACCCATCACAACGCGGGCATATTATGCATATTCCTGAAACCCTGGCCGATCGCGGGCTGATTCACAGCTGTACTGTCAGTGAAAATGGGCTGCTGCTCAATGTCTCCCCCGCCCTGAGCGATCAGCTGGGCTATGCGCCGCCGCAAATGCGCGGCTTCGGTATTTCCCGCGTGTTTACCGCCGAATCCATCCGCCAGTTGCGCAACCTGTTCGCCTGCCCCCCGGCGGATGAAAAGCTCCCGCACCTTGAGCTGACCCTGATCCAGCACACCGGCAGCCTCTACCCGGTGCTGGCCTGCGGCCTGCTGGAGCGGCGTAACGATGCCCCGCGCATCCATCTGGCGTTTATCCCCCTGGGCCCGCTCAGTAACCAGCTGCGCGAATTACAAAACGCCAACGACGTGATGAGCCAGATGCTGTACAGCGCCAGGGTAGCCTACTGGTGTATTGAGTGGTTCGATCCGGTGGATATCACCGCCACCACCGATGAAGTGGTGCGCCAGGTGTTTGAAAACCGCTCCTGCTGGCGAATGTGCAACCGCACCATGGCAGAAGTCTATGAAATGCCGGCGGATGTGGTGTTTAACCAGCAGCCGGTGCACCTCTACTGGCCGCGCAGCCCGGCCAATGAGGAGTTTGTCCGCCGCCTGGTCGAGACCGACTTCTGCGTAGATGGCGCCCTCTCCGTGGATCGCCGCCACGACGGTTCACCCGCCTATGTGGAAAACGACGTGCGCGCCAGCATCCAGAATGGCCGCCTGCTGCGCATGTGGGGCAGCATCCGGGATGTGAGCCAGGAGCTGCGCATCCAGCACGATGCCCGGCAGCGTATCGACGCCCTGCGCCGGGTGTTTGACGCCGTCCCCGATGCGGTCATGGTTATCGACGAGCAGCGCCAGCCCCAGTGGCGCAACGCCGCCTTTGAGCGCGAGTTTGGCATCACCCGGGGGGCCGGAATTGCCAGCCGGTTGCTGAGCGAATCACTGCCGGAGCGGGCCTGGCACAGCCTGCTGCTGCCCGATCTCAGCGGCCAGCCCCGGCCCTATAATATTCACTGTTCCCCTATCGTGATGCAGGAAGGCGTAACCTGGAAGGTGGCCGTACTGCGTAACGCCGGGAGCGAGCAACAACCCAGTCGCGAGTTACATCCATGAGTGACAATACTTTTCTGCCCACCATGAAAATCGGCATGCGCTCTGCGGTCAGTATCAGCAGTGACGTGCTCTCGGCATTACTGGAAACACCGGCGCTGCACGCCTTATTCGACAGCTTCAGTGAGGCCATCATTCTCTGTGACGGGGATTCACGCATCCGCTTTATGAACCTCGCCGCCGAGCGTATTAACCGCCTGTCGCGCCAGGAGGCCACCGGCCTTGCCAATACCGAGTTTTTCCAGCGCTCGGCCCTGAATTTTGACGACGTTCAGCTGTCCATGCGGCGCGGGGCCACCAGCGGTATGGCCCGCGCCATGGACGGGCGCAGCTTTATCACCAGTGCCCAGGCCGTGCCCACCGGCACCAGTGAAAAACCCTACACCCTGCTGGTGCTGCGCCACACGGATAACCGGGACAACCGCGCCCCCTCCGGTGCCCCGCACTTTACCCCGGCGTCAGAGCGCGGGCTGGGCGATCCCCAGGACAATGCCCTGCACCTCTCCCCGCTGCTCTCGCGCATTGCGGATACCGGCGTGCGCGCCTTTCGCCGCCGGGCACGCTTACTGCTGCTGGGGGAGCCGGGGGTGGGGAAAACCGTCATCGCCCGCCATATCCACCGGGCGGCAGGCTGGGGCGATCGCCCGTTTATTCACGTTAACTGCGGCAGTATTCCGGAAAGCCTGTTCGAATCGGAAATGTTTGGCTACGAGCGCGGCGCGTTTACCGGCGCCCTGCAGGGGGGCAAGCGCGGCTATATTGAAAGCGCCGCCGGGGGGACTTTGTTTCTTGACGAGATCGGGGAGATCCCCATTCACGTGCAGGCCAAGCTGCTGAAGTTCCTTGAAGACAGCACGATCCAGTCGGTGGGCTCGCCGCTGGCCAAAACGGTACAGGTCCAGGTGATCACCGCCACCAATAAAGATCTGCGCCGCCTGGTGGAATCCGGTGAGTTCCGGGCCGATCTCTACTACCGCCTGGCGGTGCTGCCGGTTGAAATTCCCCCGCTGCGCCAGCACCTGGACGACTTGCCGGTCCTTATCGATATCCTGCTTGAGCGGATCAACCAGGATCGCCTGCCTGCGCTGCGCCTTTCGCCGTGCTGCCGCCAGCGTTTACTGGCCTATTCATACCCCGGCAATATTCGCGAGCTGGTCAATATTTTTGAGCGCCTCGCGGTGCTGGCCGACGAGGAAGCCACGGAACAACACCTCCCCCCGGAGGTGCTGGGGCAGTGCGCTGCGCTCCCCGCCACCGGCCATGACGCGCACGCACCGGACAACGCCCCCGGCCTTAATGGCGCGGCGGATACCCTGGCCGGTAATCTGAAAGCCCGCGTGCAGCAGTTTGAGCGCCAGCTCATCATGCAGGCGGTGCAGCTGCAGGGCAGCAAGCGTAAAGCCGCCCGCCACCTTGATATCGATGTCGGCACGCTTATCCGCAAACTTCAGCGCAGTTAACCCCCTCCGGCACACGGAAGTGCGCCCTCCCCCCCTGATTTACCGCGCTGCAAAAATGCCAACAGCCGGTGCAATTTCGCCATCACCCTGCGGTTATGAAAAATAGTAAATTGCTTATTATCAATAAGTTAATTGGTTGGCACAGCATTTGCTTAACAATAAAGTCACCTTTATAACAGGTGGAAAAATACATAACGCTGAGCCGGGAAGGCCAGCAGCGCAGGAGGAATACAGCCATGCTCATTACGGGTATCAAGAGCAGACCCATTTACGATGTTCTGCACCCCCTTGCCGGTGGCAAATGCCACATTATTGCCGGCCAGGGCAGCGGCGGTGCAGCGCTATTGCGCTTACTGGAGCAGATGCCGCACACCGACACCATCCGGGTGCTTTATTCGCCGGAGAGTTTCTCCGGGAACAGTTATCTGCGGGAAATAGAAGCCGTTGATGGCATTAGCCCGGAAATCTACCCCACAAGCCAGGCCCTGGTCAGCGCCCTGCACAGCCTGCTGGCCGAGTCATACATGGGCACCCGGCTCTACCTGGCCGGTTCTGAGAGTTTTATCGGCACCGCCATGCAGGCGGCAGACGCCATCAACCTCAACAAAGACGAAGTGCTGCGCGAACACTGCGGCTCTTTTGTGCGCCGGGTGTGGTGTGTGCACTGTAGCGGTTATACCGAAAATGTCACCCAGCGGGTATTTGACTGCCCGCACTGTGAGCGGACCCTGGTCGTCCGTGACCATTACTCCCGACGCCTTGCCGCGTTCCAGGCCGTCAAGGCTGATGCCGAAGTCCCCGGTGAACTGCCGGAAGCAGAGGAGCTGGACACATGAATACCCATAACGGCACCCTTAACGTGCGGGTTTCCCGCATTGAGAATGTCACCCCGGAAATTAAGCGCTTTACGCTCACCCCGCTGGATAGCGAGCCCCTGCCGCCCTTCTCCGGCGGCAGTAACCTGGTGGTGCTGATCCCCCATGCCACGGGCTACTACCGTAACGCGTACTCACTGATGAGCTCCCCCTATAACACCAGCAGCTACCAGATTGCGGTGCGCCGGGTCGACACGGGCCGGGGCGGCTCCGTACGAATGCACGATAACGTACAGGAAGGCGACCAGCTGGAGGTCCTGCGGCCGGTGAACCTGTTCCCCCTGAGCAAGCACGCCCGGCTGCATCTGTTTATTGCCGGTGGCGTGGGGATCACCCCGGTCTGCTCACAACTGGCCGAGCTGCGCCTGCGCGGCACGCCGTTTGAGGTGCACCTTGCAGTACGCGGCACAGAGCACGCACTGCTGGGTGAAGAGTTGCGGGCCGAATACGGCAGCGCCATCCACCTGTACCACAGCGACCAGGGCGAGCGGCTGGATATTTCCGCCGTACTGGCGGACCGGCCACTGGGTAGTGATGTTTACGTCTGCGGCCCGGAAAGCATGATTCAGGACACGGTCAACGCCGCCCGCCATCACGGCTGGACCGACAGCCATATCCACTACGAGCGCTTCCTGGAGCAGGGCAGCATCGGGGAGGCCTTTAGCGTTACCCTTGCCCGCAGCGGCGCAACGGTGAATGTCTCCCCGGATCAGAGCCTGCTGGAAGCGGCAGAATCCGCAGGCCACCACATCCCCTACCTGTGCCGGGGCGGCGCCTGCGGCATGTGCGAAACCCGGGTACTGGACCTGGACGGTGAGCTTATCCACACCGACGACTGGCTGTCTGACGAAGACAAAGCCAGTAACACCAAAATCATGCCCTGCGTTTCCCGGGCCAAATGCACCCGACTCGTCATTGACTGCTGAACGGAGAACTTCCCATGACCATTACATTTCGCCCTGATGAAACCTACCGTGATGACTACACCTTTGCCAACAGCCCGGAATGTATTGCCCGGGCCCCCTGGCCGTTCCCCGATGACGAATACATGTACACCATGAACCTGGAGCCCCATGTTCCGGTGGGCGATGGTGCCCTGAAAGCGGTCTTTGATATTGATGAGCACTACATCAGCGAATGCCGGGACCGGGCTATCACCCTCGAAAAAGACCCGGGCATGCATTATGTCTCCGCCCCCCATATGATGGAGGCCCAGTGGGATCTGCTGGAGCTTATCATGACCTCCTACGCCAGCGATTATCCCCAGTATTTCACCCTGGAGCGCAACGGCACCCGCTGGCGCTGGACCAATAACCTGCTGAATATCGACGATACCTTCACCTTTGGCGATCCGGCGACCCTGCCCTACGAGCCGATGGAGTACGTCACCCGCCAGGCCCAGGGGGACTGGGTACTACAGGAAGAGCGCGACGGCACCCTCTACTGGGGGGCGGGTATCGCCACCCAGCGCGCCGACTACTCCCTGCGCTTTAACCTCGGTATGGCGTGGCATGAGTTCCACGGCCCGGTGCCGCTGCTCAAAGAAAGCGGCATGCTCGACCGGGCGCTGAAGTTTCTGCTGCGTTTACGCAACGGCCACCCGGTGCGCCGCCTGAACTGGTCACTGACGGTGAACCCGCGGCTGGATGTCTCCGCAGAGAGCCTGCCCGACTGGGCACCGGATCGCACCACCGTCACGGCGGAAAACGCCGGTGAAAAAGTGTACCTGCGTATTGAGCTGCAACCGCTGCACCGCCTGCCGCGCAGCAACGCCATCGTCTTCCCGATCCGCACCTATATGCTCAGCCTTCAGGATATCGCCACCAATCCGGCCTGGGCGAAACGTATGCACCGGGTGCTGAAAACCCTCGATCAGCAACTGGTGGACTACAAAGGCTTTACCCGCTACCGGGACCAGGCGGTGGAGTGGTTATCCCAGTTTGATCCGCACTACAACGAGGAGACCGAAAACGCCGTCTGACACTGACTACTCGCGGTTATAACAACAACGCACTATTTACTGCACCGGCGGAACCTGCACCGCCGGGCCACAACAAGAACGTCATTCTGGTAAGGAAGGCAATATGAGTCGATCGTCTGCATCGCAATCACACGGTTCTGTGGATCAGGATGCCGAACAGCTGCGCGCCCTCGGCTACAGTTCCAACTTCAACCGCTCCATGAGCCTGTGGGAGAACTTCTCCCTCGGTTTTACCTATCTCTCGCCGGTGGTGGGGGTATATACCCTGTTTGGCCTGTGCCTGGCCGCCGGTGGGCCGCCGATGTTCTGGTCCTACTTGCTGATAGGCTGCGGCCAGCTGCTGGTGTGTCTGGTCTTTGGCGAGATAGTCTCCCAGTATCCGATCTCCGGCGGGGTCTACCCCTGGGCGCGCCGCCTGGTGGGTAAACGCTGGGCGTGGATGGTGGGCTGGGTATATGCCTGGGCGCTGTGCGCCACTATCGCCGGTGTCGCGGTGGGGGCGGGCCCGTACCTCTCCGCCATGCTGGGGTTTGCCGCCAGCTCTGACGCCAGCATCTATATCGCCCTGGTCCTGATCCTGCTCTCCACCTGCCTGAATCTGGTGGGCACAAAACTGCTGGCCCGGGTTGCCATGTTCGGCTTTCTCTGTGAGCTGATTGGCGCCATTCTGGTGGGCGGCTATTTGCTGATGTTCGAGCGCCACCAGCCGCTCAGCGTGCTGTTTGATACCTTCGGGCTGAACAGTCACGGCTCATACCTCCCGGCCTTCCTTGCTGCTTCTCTGGCGGGGCTGTTCCAGTATTACGGCTTTGAAGCCTGCGGCGATGTGGCCGAAGAGACCCCGAACCCCGGGCGTCGCATCCCTAAAGCGATGCGGATGACGATTTATATCGGCGGCGCGGCGGCGATGTTCGCCTGCCTGGCGCTGATCCTCTCGGTGCCGGATATCCAGAAAGTGCTGGCCGGGGAAGATACCGATCCGGTGTCGACCATTCTGGCGAACGCCTTCGGGCCGGTGGGCTCCAAACTGGTCATGGCGGTGGTGATGGTGTCGTTTATCTCCTGCGTGCTCAGCCTGCAGGCGGCGGCCAGTCGCCTGCTGTTTGCCTACGCCCGGGATGAGATGATTGTCGGCAGCGGGCTGCTGCGCCGCCTTTCCACCAACCAGGTGCCCTCCATTGCGCTGCTGGTCAGTGGCGTGATCCCGGCGGCGATTGTCTGCCTGGGGCTGTTTATGGCCGATGCGGTCGCCACCATTGTGGGTTTTGCGGCCATCGGGATCTATATCGCGTTCCAGCTGATCGTGATTGCAGCACTCATTGCCCGGGTGCGGGGCTGGCGCCCCACCGGCCAGTTCACCCTTGGTGGCTGGGGGCTGCTGGTGAACCTGGGTGCGCTGGTTTACGGTATCGGGGCGATAATCAACATGGTGTGGCCGCGGACACCGGACGCCGCCTGGTATATTAACTACTCCATGATCCTGACAACCGTCGTGGTGATGGGCGCGGGCTTTGTCTACATGCTGCTGGCCAAACCCTATGACAAAGGCACCGCCCCTTACGGGGATGCCTGGAAGCAGGCGGCCCCCCGCCCCCAAAGCACACCCGGGGCGATGGAGCTTGCCGAATAACCCCCTGAACCAGACAGCCCGCCACTGGCGGGCTGTTTGCTGTCAGTGGCCCAGATTAACCGGCATCCCGGAGCGGCGCTCCAGCGCCCCCTGGGCTTTACTGTAACTGACCGCCGGATCATCCATAAACGTGCGCATCTCTGCGGTGACAGGCAGCGGCACTTTACGCCCGGAGTCAAACTCTGCCCGGTTGCGCGATAACGGCTCGTGCACTTCTATCCAGCGGCTACCGTCCGGCTCGGTGGTGTATTTCACCGGCTGATCAATCAGCTGTACCCGGGTGCCGGGCGCCACATTGTCGAACAGGTATTTAATGTCCGCATCCCGCAGGCGAATGCACCCCTGGCTGACCCGCAGCCCGATACCAAAGTTCGCGTTAGTACCGTGAATGGCATACAGCCGGCCAATATAGATAGCGTACTGCCCCATAGGGTTATCCGGCCCGGCAGGAACAAAAGCCGGCAGCACTTTGCCCTCTTTGGCATATTCCCGCCGGGTATTGGCGGTGGGGGTCCAGGTGGGGCCCTCCTGCTTACGCTGCACCGAGGTCACCCAGTTGCGCGGGGTCTCGCGCCCGGCCTGGCCGATACCTATCGGGAACACTTCCACACTGCTGCCCCCGGGTGGATAGTAATAGAGCCGCATTTCCGCCACGTTCACCACAATCCCTTCACGCACCGTGTCCGGCAGGATCAGCTGCTGCGGCACGATCATTTGCGTTCCCGGGCGCGGTAACCAGACATCGACCCCGGGGTTCGCCTCCAGCATATTACTCAGCCCCTGGCCGTACTGCGCGGCAAACGCCTCCAGAGGCAGGCGGTTGCCCGGCGCTACGGTAACCGTCTGGTTTTGCCCCACCAGACGGCTGCCGTACGGAGGGAGCGGATAACTCACGGCCTGCGCGCTTTGCCAGGCCAGCAGAGCAATAAACAGAGCACACATCGGTATACGGCGCATTTCCCCCTCCTTAGCCATACTGAAGATGTGTTTATTATAGCGTTTTAATCCGGGCAACGTTTCGCTCCCCCCCGCCCGGTAGCAGGAAAAGATAACCACCGCGCAGGCCCTGTAGGGGCAAAAAACCATAAAAAAAGCCCCGGGGAGATCCCCCCGGGGCTGGTAAGACGCAGCAGACAGATTATGCAGGCTGTTTTTGCTTGTTCAGCGCTTCCCACAGGCCCGTCAGGTAAGTCACACCGAGTGCACGGTCATAGAGACCATAACCCGGGCGGCCGGTTTCACCCCAGATAAAGCGCCCGTGGTCCGGACGGATATAGCCGTCGAAACCGTTGTCGTGCAGTGCCTGCATCACCCGGTACATATCCAGGGAGCCGTACTGTGACGGGTGGGCGCTCTCATAAAAGTCTTTATCTTTAATAATCTTGATATTGCGCACGTGGGCAAAATGGATGCGTTTACGGCGGGTAAACTCAGCCAGAATTTCACACACGTCATTATCAGGATCTTCCGCAATCGAGCCGGTGCACAGGGTAATACCGTTCGCTTCGGAGTCTACCGCGTTGCACAGCCAGTCGAGATCCTCGCGGTTTTTAATGATCCGCGGCAGGCCAAAGATAGAGTACGGCGGATCATCCGGGTGGATCGCCATCTTCACGCCCACTTCTTCACATACCGGGACTACCGCCTTCAGGAAGTAGACCAGGTTTTCACGCAGTTTGTCGTCATCCACATCCTGGTAGCGGGCAAACAGCTCCTGAACCTTCGCCAGACGCTCCGGCTCCCAGCCCGGCAGGGCAAAGCCGTTGGCGTTATCCAGCACTTCACGCACCACCTCTTCCAGGCTCTTATCAATGTCTTTCTTTTCGAAAGCCATGGTCAGCGAGCCGTCCGGCAGCACATAGTTCATGTCGGTCTTCATCCAGTCAAATACCGGCATAAAGTTATAGCAGATAACTTTCACGCCGAATTTGGCCAGGTTACGAATGGTTTGCTGGTAGTTGGCGATATAGCGATCCCGCTCCGGCGTACCGATTTTGATGTCGTCATGAATATTCACGCTTTCAATGACTTCCATCTTCAGCCCGGCACGGTGAGCCTGGCCCACCAGGGCTTCGATTTTATCCAGCGGCCACACTTCACCGACGGGTACATCATATAAGGCACCCACCACCCCTTCCACACCGGGAACCTGGCGGATATTTTCGAGGGTTACCTTATCTTCATCTGGCCCGAACCAGCGCATTGTCATCTGCATAATCACGCCTCTTAATTTGCAATGGAATAGTGATGGTGGGTCAGAGTGAATGGCACCTACCATACTAGTATCAATGACCAAAGCATAGATGCCGCCAGCGCAGGAATCAATAGGGCCGGATAACAAAATCTGATCTGGCCGGTTAAAACCACGACCAGCGCACAAAATCCGCCCCCGGGTATCCGCCACCTCGCTACCGGGGCATACGCCGTATCAGTAAACAGTGTAATGGCCGGCTCCCCTTTGTGCGGGGAAAATAAAACGGAGCAAGAAACGCAGCATGTAAATAGTACGGCGATATACTTTGATGATTATCACAATAATAACAGTAGTTCTTGTATGGTAGTAGACACGCAAATCAAACGGCGTATATCTTGTACCCAACGGGCCGTTTACGCCCTCCCTACGACGTATAACGACAAAACGCTGCCCTTGAGGAGCAAATTAAATGCCTTTGATTTTTAACTTATTTATTACCATATCGGCCAGAATACGCTCCCGGACTGACGCACTCAGTATGCTGCTGAATCAGGCGTTTTCACTTCGTGGTCGCCCTTTTCCCGGCCATATCGTCGCCAGCGCAACCGTTATAACGGTATACCAGGAAAACGCAGACACCCGCGCCGAAGCAACCGCTCAGCACGACTATCCAGTTTATTTCCGTTAACGAAGTCATTACGGAGAATATCGCGATGAAATCCAGAGAAAGAAAAATCACCATCCCGGTCGGGATCGGGTACGGATTAACAGATATTATGGGCGGCGGCGCATTTACTGTGATCGGCGCCTGGTTATTATTCTATTACACCACGTTTGTCGGCCTCTCCCCGATGCAGGCCGCCTCTATCGTGGCGATCGCAAGGATTGTGGATGCGGTCATCAGCCTGTTTATGGGCAGCTTTACCGATCACTTCTACAAAAATGCGCTTGGTCGCCGCTTCGGCCGCCGCCGTTTCTTCCTGCTGATCGGCGCGCCACTCATGCTGGTTTATGCCCTGTTGTGGCTTAACGGCATGAATTACTGGTTCTATCTTGCCGTGTATCTCGCCTTCGAGGTGATTGCCGCCATGGTGCTGATCCCCTGGGAAACGCTGCCCTCCGAGATGACCAAGGATTTTAACGGCCGGACCAAGCTCTCCACCTGCCGGATGTTCCTCTCTGCGACCGGGACCTTCCTCGCCACGTTTATTCCCGGCATTCTGATTAGCCAGCTCGGGGAGAACAATGCCGATGCCTACCTGATCAACGGTATTGTCTTCTCGATTGTCTTTATGGTGTGCGTGTTTATCTCCTGGAAAGTGACCTGGGAGCGGGAGCTGACCCCGGAAATGCTTGCCGAGCTGGAAAAACAGCAAGCAGAGCCGCGCACTGCGGGCCAGCGTCTGGCGGCACTGGGTGCATTGTTCCGCGAGTATTTCTCCACCCTGAAGGTGCGCGCCTTCCGTAAGCATCTGGCAATTTATCTGTTCTCCTTTACGGCGAAAGATATCTACAACACTGTTTTTGTCTTCTTCTGTGTTTACTGCCTGCATGTGTCATCGGCATTTGCCGGTAGCCTGCTCTCCATGAGTATTATCGGTATTCCGGTCACGCTGCTTGCGGGTTTCGCCATCATTAAAATTGGCCCGTCACGCCTGTATGTCCTCGCCTACAGCCTGATGATCCTGTGCCTGGGCGGCTTCCTGGTGATGTACCTCTTCCCTGCCGAGGAAAAAGCGCTGCTGCTGATAATCCTGGCCGTGGTGTACCAGGTGGGCCGTTCTACCCTGGAATTCACCCCCTGGACGGTGTTCCCGTTTATCCCGGATATTGACGAGATGATCACCCACCAGCGTCGCGAAGGGTTGTTCGCTGCGGTGATGACCTTCTCCCGCAAGACAACCGTCGCCATCGCGACCTTTGTAGTGGGGTTTGTGCTGCAGTCTGGTGGCTTCATCAAAGGCAGCCTTGAGCAGCCGCCGGAAGCGGTTCACACCATCGCCATGACGCTGTTTATCGGCACCACCGGGCTGTTACTGCTGGCCCTGTGGCAGGCGCTGACCTTCCGCCTGAATAAGAAAACACACGGGCTGTTTGTCGAAGAGATGGAGCGCATGAAGCAGAACGGTAAACCTGGCGATGTGACCCCGGAAGTGCGCCATATTGTTGAGGATCTGACCGGTGTTTCTTATGACACCCTGTGGCCGGAGACAACACCGGAAGCAAAACCGGCGACCGGACACTATAGTTCAGCCACCTCGTAATCCTGACCACGCGGGCCGCTACCGGCCCGCTGTTTTTTCTGCGGTCAGCCGGTATGTTTCGGCGGCCGCGGATACTTCCACAGCCAGCGCCCGCTGACCATACGCCAGTAGAAAAAGACCGCCCGTACCGCCCAGTCAAGGAACATCCCCAGCCATACCCCAACCACGCCAAAGCCGAAATGGATCCCGAGAATATAACCAGCCACCACCCGGCAGCCCCACATGCCGAGCATGGAAACCCACATGGCAAAACGCGCATCCCGCGCCCCTTTCAGCCCGGCAGGCAGAACCCAGGAGGCCGCCCAGATAGGCATAAACGCCGCATTCATCCACAGCAGAATTTTCACCACATCGATAACGTCCTGCTCGCGAGTATAAAAAGAGGCGATCACACCGGCAAATGGCGCCGTCAGCCAGGCGATGGCGGTAAGGATAAATGTCGACATCCAGAAAACGTGGCGCAACTGGCGTTCGGCCTGGCCTATCTGCCCCTTCCCGAGACGCCGTCCGGTAATAATGGTTGAGGCGGAGCCGAGGGCATTCCCGGGTAAGTTGATCAGGGCCGCAAACGAGAAGGCAATAAAGTTACCGGCAATCACATTGGTGCCCATACCGGCCACGAACATCTGGGTCAGCAGTTTACCGCCGGTAAACAGGACGGACTCTACGCTTGCGGGAACACCGATCCCCAGCACATCTCGCAAAATGGCCATATCCAGCGGCCGGAAATAGCTGCGCGGGTGGATACGCAGTGCGGGGTTAACCCCCACCATCAGCACGTAGATAATCGCCACCGCGCCAATATAGCGCGATACCGTAAGCCCCAGCCCGGCCCCGGCAAACCCCAGCCCCGGCCAGCCCAGCGCACCGTAAATCAGCACACTACTGATCATAATATTGAGGATATTCATGCCGCCGTTAATCAGCAGCGGAATGCGGGTATTCCCGGCCCCGCGCAGCGCGCCGCTGCCGATCAGGGCAATGGCTGCGGCCGGGTAACTCCAGGCGGTATACTGCAGATAACTCAGCGCCAGCACCTTAACCTGGGGGCTGGCCTCTCCGGCAATGACATTGACTATCGCATCGCCGGCAATATGCACCACCCCGGCCAGCACAATGGCGAAAATGGTCATAATCACCAGCGACTGGCGGGCGGCGGCCCGCGCCCGGGCGCCTTTACGCTGGCCCAGGCTGAACGCCACCACCACCGTGGTCCCGAGGTCAATTGCGGCAAAGAACGCCAGCACCACCATGTTAAAGCTGTCTGCCAGCCCGACCCCGGCCATCGCCTCTTTTCCCAGCCAGCTGACCAGGAAGGTGCTCAGCACCCCCATCAGCAAGACGCAGGTATTTTCCAGGAAGATCGGCACCGCAAGGGGGGTAATTTCACGCCAGAATAGCGTTTTATACCCCTTACGGTGACGAAACCACGAGGTGCCCGACACCAGTCGGCGAAACGGTAATTGTATGTTCAAGGGAGCCCACTGCAGGAGAATTGAAACTTCATTTCGATTATCAAAGTATAACACCCCTCACAGCGAAAGGGATTTATTCCCCTGCACAATATCTGCGGGCCGGAATGCCGGTTTTTACTGCCATCTGACCAGAACTTCAGCAGTTAAACCGCTATTTGCCGATTGCCGTTTGACAATTTTTTTCGCGCCGCTAATATATGCCTCCACAACGATTCCTCTGTAGTTCAGTCGGTAGAACGGCGGACTGTTAATCCGTATGTCACTGGTTCGAGTCCAGTCAGAGGAGCCAAATTTAAAAAGCCCGCTTTTTTAGCGGGCTTTTTGCTTTTCTGCATTTCCCCATTCCCTCCGGGCATCAGCTCAGTATTGCCTCCGATCATCACGCCCTGGCAGATAACAATGCAATGTTAATTATTGTGGTGATTTGTTGCTAACCTGAAAACCATAACCTACCATGTTTGCATGTGCAAATATTGCATATGCAAACAATACGAGAGGATTATGGTCGATAAAAAAACACATCTCTGCGCCGTAGGTATTCATCTGGACGTGGCGAATCGCCTGTGGCGAAGCGCAATGGACAAATCTGTTTTCCAGACGGCCATCAACCACCCGCACTGGCTGGTATTGCGCGCAATTATTGAACTTGGCGATGGCTGCACGCTCACACAGGTATCCACCTTTTTGCACAGTGAAATCTCAACCTGCTCCAGAGCGATTGTTTTCCTGGAGAAAAACGAACTCATCACCCGACAAGCCGTAGGTGAAGATATGCGGGCAAAGAGTTTATTTGCGACGGATCTTGGGCACGCTATCCACCACGAAATAGATATCAGCGCCGAAAAAGTGCGTAAGAAATTACTGGCCGATATCACACCCGAACAGTTGGCAACCTTCCTCCATGTGCTGGACTCCATTAAAGACAAGGCCGCCAGAATCATTGAGCAGCCGCTGTTTATTTCCGGTAATGAGTCTCTTTCTGATAACAATAAGAATGAAGATCATGAAAATAAAAAATCGGTTGGGTCATCTCGTTAGTCTCGCGTTATTCACGTTTTTTAGCGTTTGTCAGCAGGCGAGTGCCGCCGGTAACGCCCCTGAGCAGTCACTGCTTGCGCGGGGAGAATGGGTCGCCAGAGCCGCAGATTGTGTAGCCTGCCACCAGGGAAGCGGGCCAGGCGCCTCGGGCTTAAGCGGCGGAAAAGCCATCTCCACGCCCATGGGCGATATTATCGCCACCAATATTACCCCCTCGGAACAATACGGAATTGGCCGCTATACCGAGGCGCAGTTTAAACAAGCCGTAACCCGGGGTATCCGCGCAGACGGCAGTCGCCTCTATCCCGCCATGCCCTACACCGCTTATCAGGGAATGCGTGACGCGGATATCCATGCGCTCTGGGTGTGGATAAACCATGCGGTTCCCGCTGTCGATAAAGCCGCCCCCCAGACCGCCCTCGCTTTTCCCTGGTCAGTCCGCCCGCTGATGGGTATCTGGAATCTGTTTAACAACACGCCGCCAGCCCCCGCGGTTCCGCTGGCGACGCCCGAACTACAGCGCGGTTACTATCTGACCGAAGTGCTCGGGCACTGCTCTGCCTGCCACAGCCCGCGTAACACTCTGATGGGGGAATCATCCACGCGTCGCCTCTCTGGCGGCGACCAGAATGGCTGGCACGCGCCGAATATCACATCCGATCCTGTCAGCGGTATCGGCGGCTGGAGCGATCAGCAACTGGTGCAATACCTGAAAACCGGTAATACACCCGGTAAAGGCGTGGCCGCAGGCGGCATGGGGGAAGTGATTGAACACAGCCTGAGTCATTTAAGCGATGACGATCTGCAGGCCATTGCCACCTGGTTGCGCCAGATCCCGCCCGTTCGCCAGGACAACGAAACACTGGCCGCCTGGACACATCCGCAGACATCGCGCGACATCACCACTCAGACGGCAGGTAAGGCCCTGTATGAAAGCGCGTGCGCAGCCTGTCACCGGGCGGGCGGCGAAGGCGCTTATGACAACCGCTTCCCGTCGCTGACGCAAAATTCCACCGTCGGTAGCCTGAATCCGTCCAATCTGGTGATGACCATACTGGATGGCGTCCACCGCGAAGGCGACTTTGTTTCCACCTCAATGCCGGCATTTCGCAACGCCCTGAACGACGCCCAGATCGCTGATGTGACCAATTACATCACCGCGCAGTTTGGCGATGGCAAAACCCGGGTCACTCCGGCCTTCGTGGCGCAGCAGCGTCAGGGCGGAGAACGCCCACTCAGCGTTGTGCTGATGGGGATGGCGCCATGGTTGCTGCTGGCGATAGTGGTCATCCTGTTCGCGGTCTGGTTACTGCGCCGCAAAAATGCACGTCATCACTCACGGGGGTAAGTATGGAATTCATCTTAAATGGAAAAAAAGTTGCCTTTAACGGCGACGCCGACACCCCCCTTCTGTGGGTGATCCGCGAAAGTTTTCAGCTTACCGGGGCCAAATTCGGCTGCGGTGTCGGGGCCTGTGGTGCCTGTACGGTACACGTAGATGGCGAGGCGGTCCGTTCCTGCTGTTATCCACTTAAGCTGGCGGAAAACCGCCACGTCGTCACCATTGAGGGGCTTGGCGCCGAACAGCGCCACCCGGTACAGCAGGCCTGGATTGATGAAGATGTTCCCCAGTGCGGCTATTGCCAGCCGGGCATGATCATGGCCGTCTCGGCGCTGCTGGCGCAATCCCCGCCTCCCGACAGCGAGGTGGTCTATCAGAAAATCAGTAATATCTGCCGCTGCGCAACCTATCACCGCATTAAAAAAGCCATCGACCGAGTATGCGCGACGACAAAAAGCCCGGGTAAGGAGCAAGCATAATGGCATTTACACGGCGTCAATTTTTGAAAAATATCGGCGTACTGTCGCTGCTTATCCCGCTGGCCCCTATAGCCCACGCGGCCAGAGTGCTGCAAAGCGGAACACCGCCAGAGAGCAGCCGGGAGTTTAACGACTGGATCTGGATGGGCCCCGATAACCAGGTGGTGATCGGCGTTTCCCAGTGTGAAGTGGGCCAGGGCATTTTTACCGGGCTGGCTGAAGTTGTTGCGGCGGAAATGGAAGCAGACTGGGAGAATGTCTCCGTGCAGTTTGTGACCGGGCGCGACGCCTATCGTCATTCCGGTGGCGGTGAGAAAGAAGTTGCCCAGTACGTTGCGGCGTCGCTGTCGATGACCCATTTTTACGATCGTATGCGCCAGGCTGGCGCACAGGCCCGCGCGTTCTTTTTAGCCGCGGGCGCACAACATTTTGCCACCACCGCCGACCACTGCTACTGCGAAAAAAGCCACGTCATCCACCGCCCGACAGGCGCAAAAGTCAGCTACGGGGCGCTGATCCCGTGGGCGGAAAAAATTGACCTCGCCCGTTTACCCGTGGTGCTGAAAACCCCGGAGCAGGAAAAATCATCGCTTATCGGCCAGCCGGTGAAACGCATTGATAGCGCCATTAAGGTGCATGGTGAAGCCATTTTTGGAATAGATGTCACCGTGCCCAATATGCTGATTGCCGTTCCCTGGATGGTGCCTACCCTGAACGGGCGAATCATCGCGATTAAAAACGAATCCGCAATTCGCGGCATGTCTGGCGTGGTGGATATCGTTAAAACACGCCACTGGTCAACGCTCAATATGTTTAAGCTGGACAGCGATATGTCCCTTAACACCATACTGGTGGTGGCTGAAAGCTACTGGCAGGCGAAGAAAGCGGCTGACCTGCTCGACGTTGACTATGAGATAACCGAGAAAGACCACTTTTCCAGCCAGACGATTGACTCCCTGAACCGGGAACTGCTGCTACACGGCGAGCTGGTCACGGCGATGCGACGGGGCGAGACGGAGCAGTTAATCGACGCGCAGCGCAATGGCGATAACTTCTACGAAGCGTTTTATACCGGCCCCTATATTACGCACGCCACGATGGAGCCCTACAATGCCACCTGCTATGTCGAGACGGACAAAGTAACAGCATGGGGGCCATTCCAGGGGCAGGATCTAGTCCGTGGGATCCTGGCGAAAATGGCGCATTTGACGCCAGAGGCGGTCACGGTGCACACCACGTTCCTCGGCGGTTCTTTCGGTCGTAAATTTACCCCGGATTCCGTGATGCACGCTTTTTTTGCCTCAAAAGCGGTGAAGCGCCCGGTGAAAGTTATCTACCCGCGGGAAATCGATGTTCAGCACGGTTACTACCGACCGGGCAACTCCAGCCACTATCAGGCAGCGCTGGATGACGACGGCTATCCGGTAGCCATGTGGGCAAAACATGTCGGTCAGGGGCTATTTTGTCAGGTACACCGAAACGACCGGGTAAAGGATAACGGCGGCTGGGATGAAACCATGGTGGAGTGTGTTTATAACAACCGCTATCAGATCCCCAACCAGCGCGTGGACTGCGGTAATATCGATCAGAATATCTCGTTAACCTTTTTACGCGGCGTCGGCAGTACCACCAGCCTGTTCTTTATGGAAAGTTTTATCAGTGAACTGAGCTACAGAGCGAAAAAAGACGACATTGCCTATCGCCGCCATCTGCTGAGTAACTCGCCGGAGATGCTGCGCGTGATTGACGCCACCGCCAAAGCCGCCGGATGGGACACGCCCCCGGCGAAGAACCGCCATCGTGGTTTAGCCACCAATTTCTGGGTCGCCCGCGATCATGCATTTTTATCCTGGGTGGCGCTGATAACCGAAGTGGAAGTGACCGGCTCTCAGTGGCGCGTGGTACGGATGACCTGCGGTGTCGACTGCGGAAAAGTGATTAACCCAAACCTGGTCAAAGCGGCGATTGAGGGCGGGCTCGGATTTGGTCTCAGCGGCGCCCTCTACAGCCAGCTCACGTTCGACAACGGACGTGTACAGCAAAGCAACTTCCACGATTTTGGCGTTATCCAGTTGCAGGATATGCCGGAAATTGAGGTGGTACTGCTGGAGAGCGATCGTCCCCCCCAGGGGGCGGGTGAAGTCTCCACCGCGGTGGTGGCGCCTTCGGTTGCCAGCGCCGTACTACGCGCAACGGGGCAGCCGGTACGCCATATGCCGTTTCTCAACAAATCGCATGCCAGAACGGTGACCGGCTAATGGCAAGCCCACCTCCCGGCATTCTCATTCTGGCGGCCGGTCTTGGCCGCCGCTATACCCGTGCCGGAGGGGTGGGCAATAAGCTCATGTCCTGTCACACCGGCAGCGACGCCCGGCCACGGCCTATTTTCGACATCTGCCTTCACCATGCACAGGCCAGCGGGCTGCCGCTGCATATCGTTCTGCGACCAGAGGCGGTGGCGCTACAGGCCATTGCGCGCCGTTATGGCGCCTCCTTCAGCATGCTGGCAAGTGAGGGAATGGGGCACAGCATTGCCCGGGGAGTCCGCGATACGCCAGCGTGGTCAGGCTGGCTGATTCAGCCTGCCGATATGACGCACATTCGCCCGGGGGATTACCAGCGCCTGGCCGCCGCCCTCACGCGGCACTCACAGGCCCGGCTTTACTGGCAAGGCGCACCTGGCCATCCGGTTGCATTCTCGGCCCGATGGCGGGACAGCCTTACCGCGCTGTCGGGAGATGTGGGGGCGAAGTCTCTGCTTACACCGGCAGAGCTTCTGGTGCTGGAGGCGCATCCGGGTGTGCTGATCGATCACGATCTTCCGCCATCGTCAGCCCATTCTTGTGCCGCACAATATCGGCCATAACCGCCAGCGCAATCTCCGCCGGGGTTTTACTGCCGAGCGGCAGACCAACAGGCGCATGAATTCTGGCGACATCAGCCGCGCTTAACCCGGCCACGCGCTGCAGCCGCTGCAAACGCGCCTGGCTGTTTGCCACCGACCCCATAGCGCCGATATAAAACGCGGGCGTCAGCACCGCCTCCATCAGCGTCAGGTCATCCATCCGCGCATCGTGAGTCAGCGCCACTATCGCGGTGTGCCCGTGGCAGCCCTCCTTTTCCAGGTAGATCGCCGGGAGCTTTTCAACCAGCCGCACACCGTCAGGAAGCGTGCCGCTCACCTGCGCCAGAAACGCAGGGCGGGGCTCACACAGAATGACCTCAAACCCAAGACTGACAGCATAATCAATGCAGTACCGGGCCACGGGCGAGAACCCGGCGACAACCAGCCGGGGCGGCGCCGTATGCCATATAGTGACACGGGGCGCGGCATATTCCGTTCGCGGATGGCGCCCTTCCCGCGGCGTTTCCAGCCCGTGGCAGGGGTTGGGCAAAATCAGGCTCTTTTTCAGCGGCTGATGTCCTTCCAGCGCGTGCAAAATACGCCGCAAATAATCTTGTGTCTTCTGCGTCGCCGCCAGGTACTCCACCAGCACCTGCAGACGCCCGCCGCAGGGAAGCGGGATATCCGGCGTTAACCCCCCCTCGCCCCAGATCATCATCTGGCTGTGTTCACGACACGCCCCGGCTTTCAGCTGCTGAAGAAAGGCCTCTTCCACGCAGCCCCCCGAGAGCGAACCACACCACTGCAGCGCCTCGTTAACCACCAGCAGCGCGCCAGGATTGCGCGGCGAGGAGCCCCATGTGCCAACAACCGTGCAGAGCCAGACAGATTGCTGCATCGACCATGCGAGCGCCTGCTTAATCACCTGAACATCCAAATGATCTCTCGATAACATTATGATATCCCTGCTTAATCAGGCTAAGACCGCATCAGCCGCCCACCCGAATGCAATATGATAATTATTTGCTTTTGCAAACAAGTATGCATGGAAACATAAAATTAACAACTGAACAGCATAAATTACACAAAAGTGAGATGCGGGTCATTTACAGCGCAATAAAAGAAGAAAATGCAGCGGGCTTTTTTACCCCCCATTTCCCCCCTCTGACCCCGATTGTCAGAACAGGTCAATTTGTGTGAATTTGATCACACTCATTTATCATGTTAGGGTAAATAGGATATTCAACTAACAAACAGACGCCAACAGGTTAGGTTGTATCGCATTTTATTTTTAATGCAACTAAACCTGCTGCGTTTGAACGCCACGCCGGACAGCACCGCACCGTTCAACCGGTTGCGGCACGGATGCCCCGTGACCTGCAGTTACCCCCGGCGTGCCGAACATCAGCCGCGAGGACAAACACCTATGATCCGCAGAAGGAAAAAGCTCACGCCGATTACCTTAAGTGACGTCACCATTATTGATGACGCCAAACTACGTAAAGCTATCACCGCCGCCTCTCTTGGCAACGCAATGGAATGGTTCGACTTCGGGGTTTACGGATTCGTCGCCTACGCACTGGGTAAGGTCTTCTTCCCGGATGCCAACCCGGGCGTTCAGATGATTGCCGCCCTGGCCACCTTTTCCGTGCCCTTTCTTATCCGCCCGCTCGGCGGCCTGTTTTTCGGTATGCTGGGGGATAAGTACGGCCGCCAGCGCATCCTGGCAATCACCATTGTCATTATGTCGCTAAGTACATTTTGTATCGGGCTCATCCCCGCTTACGAGACCATTGGTCTCTGGGCTCCTGTGCTGTTGCTGCTGTGTAAAATGGCCCAGGGGTTCTCTGTCGGGGGCGAATATACCGGTGCGTCCATCTTCGTCGCGGAATACTCACCGGACCGCAAACGCGGCTTTATGGGCAGCTGGCTGGATTTCGGATCCATTGCCGGGTTTGTCCTCGGGGCCGGGCTGGTGGTGCTGATTTCCGCCCTGGTCGGTGAAGAAAACTTCCTTGAGTGGGGCTGGCGCCTGCCGTTCTTCCTGGCACTGCCGCTGGGGGTGATTGGCCTCTATCTGCGTCACGCCCTGGAAGAGACTCCGGCCTTCCAGCAGCATATGGAAAAGCAGGAACAGACAAACCGCGACGGGCTGAGCAGCAAGAAGATCTCGTTTAAAGAGATAGCTACCCGCCACTGGCGCAGCCTGCTGGTCTGTGTTGGCCTGGTTATCACCACCAACGTGACCTACTACATGCTGCTGACCTATATGCCGAGCTATCTGTCGCACAATCTGCACTATTCCGAAGACCACGGGGTGCTGATTATCATCGCCATTATGATAGGTATGCTGTTTGTGCAGCCGCTTATCGGCCTGTTCAGTGACCGGATCGGTCGCCGCCCGTTTATCCTGTGCGGTAGCCTTGCCCTGCTGGTGCTGGCAGTACCGTGCTTTATGATGATTAACAGCGGCGTTATCGGGCTGATTTTTGCCGGTCTGCTGATTCTGGCGGTGATCCTTAACTGCTTTATCGGGGTGATGGCGTCTTGTCTGCCAGCCATGTTCCCGACCCAGATCCGCTACAGTGCCCTGGCACTGGCGTTTAATATCTCGGTACTGATTGCCGGTATCACGCCGACACTGACCGCCTGGCTTGTGGAGTTCACCAGCAACCTGCTGATGCCCGCCTACTATCTGATGGCTATCGCCGTGATTGGTCTGGCTACCGCGCTGACCATGAAAGAGACGGCAAACCGGCCCCTGAAAGGCGCAACGCCTGCCGCCTCAGACATTCAGGAAGCCCGGGAGATCCTGCGCGAGCACCACGATAATATCGAGCATAAAATCGAGAATATCGACGAAGAGATCGCCCGCCTGATGCTCCAGCGCCAGAGCCTGGTGGATCAGCACCCGCGTATTACCGCCTGACCCTGTGGCGGGGGCTGCCCCGCCATGTTTTTTCATTCCCTCCGGGCCCGGTGTCGCCTATAGTAGCCGGGCTTATCACCGCCCGGAGCCGCTTATGCCCGCTTTTATCCGCAACGTTACCCTGAGCCCCCACCCTCACCAGCCCGGGGCACTCTGCTGCGAGGTGCACTTCAACCCGGCCGCCTGGCAGGATACGCTGTTCAGCCAGCTGGGCATTCTGCGCCCGGCACACCTTGCCCGGGCCGTGCCCAAAAGGCTCGCGGAATACCTCGCCGGGCGCTATGCCTGCCAGCAGATCCTGCGCCACTGGGGGATCACCGCCGATATTACCAGCGGCAGCAACCGTGAGCCCCTGTGGCCGCCCGCGGTGGCCGGATCACTGTCACACAGCGCAGAGCGGGCGCTGGCGCTGCTGATCCCGGCACGCTACGGGCTGAGCCCCGGTGTTGATATTGAAATGGCCGACGCGCGCACCCTGCTCAGTATCGCCAGTGCCATTGCCACCCCAGAGGAGCAGGCACAGTTTTCCACCTGCGGCTTAACGGACTATCACGGGTTATTGCTGACATTCAGCGCCAAAGAGAGCCTGTTTAAGGCGCTGTATCCGCAGGTGGGGCGCTATTTCGGGTGTGATGCGGCCGCGCTTTACGCACTGGATATGGCGCAGCAGCAGTTCGTGTTGCAGCTCAGGGAAACGCTAGCCCCGGCAGCGGTCAGGGGAACCCTGTACCGGGGCAACTTTTCGCTGACTAACGGCGGGGTGATGACATCGCTGTTTTGCGCCGGTTAATCGGGCAGGACAATGGCGCACTCCGCCAGGGTGCCCATCTGGCTGTACATGGCGCAGGCCGCATCCACCAGTTGCATGGCCAGGGCCGCCCCGCTCCCTTCACCCAGGCGCATATCCATATTCAGGTACGGCACCAGATCAAGGTGCTGTAGCGCAATGCGCGCGCCCTTTTCCGCAGAGAAGTGCGACGGGATCAGGTAATCATGCAGGCCGGGGGCAATCCGGCAGGCAGCCAGCGCCGAGGCATAAGACAGGAAGCCATCCAGCACCACCGGCAGCCCGCAGGAGGCAGCACCCAGCATCACACCGGCCATCCCCACCAGATCAAAACCGCCCACTTTCGCCAGCACATCCAGGCCGTCGCTGGCGTCCGGCTGGTTTACCGCCAGCGCCCGGCGCACCACCTCTACTTTATGCTGCAACTGCTCCCGGGGAAGGTTCGCCCCGATCCCCACCACCTCGCCAGGCTCGCTGCCGGTCAGCACACTGACCATGGCCGCAGCCGGGGTGGTGTTGGCAATCCCCAGCTCACCCACCCCAAAGAGTTTCACCCCTCCGGCGGCCAGCTCGCGGGTATAGCCTGCGCAGGCCAGCAGCAGCGCCTCTGCCTGCTGGCGGCTCATGGCCGGGCCCCGGGCAATATTGCCGCAGCCTCTGGCAACCCGTAAATCTTTCACCCCCGGGAGCGGCTCGCAGTCAATACCGGTATCCACCACGTGCACCTGCGCCCCGGCGGCGGCGGCCAGCACACACACGCCGGTATTGTGGCGGGTCATATTCAGGGCCTGAATCGCGGTAACCGCCTTGGGCGAGACGGCGACCCCTTCCTCATAAACGCCGTGGTCGGCGCACATCACCAGAATCGCCTTGTGAGCCGGTTTACTGACCTGCCCCCGCCAGCCGGGCATCCCGGCCAGCTGGATTGCCAGAGACTCCAGCCGCCCCAGGCTACCCACCGGTTTTAACAGCCCGTCAATATGGCGTGCGGCCTCGCCCTGTGCCTGCTGGTCCGGCGCGTCGATTTGCGCGACCAGGGCGGCGATATTTGCTATGTCAGTGTTCACCTGCTCTTCTCCGTTTTTATGGTTATAACAGCGCCAGTAAAAATACCAGCTCGCCCAGTTCAATGGCGGCGCCAAGGGTATCCCCGGTCTGGCCGCCCAGGGTTCTTTTCAGTGCGCACCCCAGCACCCAGACCAGCACAATGGTCGCCAGCATTGCCAGCACCCCACGCAGGTGCAGCCCGGCAAAACAGAGCACCAGCCCGAGGATAAGCGTCGTCAGCACCTGCTGAGCGCTCAGCTTGCCGATAAACAAATTGCCCATGCCCTGTTCCCGGGCATAGCGCTGGCGGTACATCATCATCACCACCGCGCTGCGCCCGGCAATGCACGCGCAGGCCAGCACCGGTAACATGGCATTACCGCGTACCGCCAGCTCGCTTATTACCAGCACTTTCCCCAGCAGCACAAAAATCAGCGCCAGCCCCCCGTGGGTGCCGAGCCGACTGTCGCGCATGATCTCCAGCATCCGCTCCCGGGAGCGGGCGGAAAAGACCCCGTCACAGGTATCCGCCAGGCCATCCAGATGCAGGCCGCCGGTAAGCAGCGCCAGGGCCAGTACGCAGGCAAAGGCCGCCACAGGGATCCCGCCACCGGGCTGGATAAACAAAAACACCAGCCCGCTTAACCCCCCCAGCAGCAGGCCAATCACCGGAAAGGTGACAATGCCGCGCACATACTGGTCAATTTCCACACCGCGGCTCCAGCGCTGAGGCACCGGTAAGCGGCTCATAAAAGAGAGTGTTGCCCAGAACAACCGTATCATTTTATTTTTACTCCTATTCCTGAAACCACGAGCCAGACATCCTGCGCCGCAGCGGCCAGCCGCTGGTTGACCCGCCCGGCCATATCTCGGAAGTGCCGGGCCAGGCGATTTTCCGGCACAATGCCCATCCCCACTTCGTTTGTCACCAGCAGCACCGGCGAGGGGCAGCGGGCGCAGGCGGCCAGCAGTGTATCAATCTGCTGACCAATAAACTGCTCAATCGCCGCGTAATCCCACTCTGACTCGGGGGTCTCCCCGGTCACCTCGAACAGCAGATTGCTGATAAGCGTGGTTATGCACTCCAGCAGGATAACCTCTTCGGGATCATTCTCCGGGGTGATAACACTCGCCAGATCGCGCCAGCACTCCACCGTGCGCCAGTGGGCCGGGCGGCTGGCCCGGTGATGGGCAACCCGCTCAGCCATCTCCTCATCACACACCTGTGAGGTGGCGATATAGAGCACTTTTTCCCCGGCGGCGGCAGCCAGTTGTTCCGCGTGGCCGCTTTTCCCGCTGCGCGCCCCGCCGGTAATCAGCGTAATCATGCGCGCTCCTGATGTTGTTCCATAATGCTGTAGACCTTTTCAATATCAATGTGCTGGCGCATGGCGGCGGCCAGGGTGTCAAACTGCGCCTCTTTCCACTGGCGGTAGTCGACCACGTCCCCCTGCCAGGCCGCCAGCCCTTTACGGCGGCGCAGCGCATCCAGCAGGGTGCGGGTGAAGCCGGTATTATCAAAAATACCGTGCAGATAACACCCGGCCACCAGCCCGTCGGCGCTGATGGCGCCATCTTCGCCACCTTCTTCCAGGGCCAGCAGGGGGCGCACGCCGGGCGCGACCAGGGTTGTCCCCATATGAATCTCATAACCGGCTACCGGGTGCCCGCCGCTGTCATCCAGCAGCCCGGGCAGTACCCGGGCCCGGGTGCGAACGGTGACCTTATCCCGGGCAAACCGGGTGGTGACGGCCAGCAGCCCCAGACCGGGCAGGCTGCCAAGGCCGGACTCGACATCATCGTCAATCTGGCGGCCCAGTAGCTGGTAACCGCCGCAGATCCCGAACAGCGGGTGCCCGGCTTCACGCCAGCGCCCCAGGGCCTCTGCCATGCCGGTGTGGTGCAGCCACTGTAAATCACCGAGGGTGTTTTTACTGCCGGGCAGAATCACCAGATCCGCCCCCTCAAGCTCTGCCGGGTGGCGAATATAGCGCACCCGTACATCGGGCTGGGCGGCCAGCGGGTTAAAATCCGTAAAGTTGGAGATATGCGGCAGCTGTACCACGGCAATATCCAGCGCCTGCTGCGGCATATGGTGATATTTACCGCGCTGAATCGCCACCCCGTCTTCGTCTTCCAGGTCAATATCCAGCCAGGGCATCACGCCAATCACCGGCACCCCGGTCAGGGCTTCTATCTGCTCCAGCCCCGGTTGCAGCAGGGCCACATCCCCCCGGAACTTATTGATAATCACCCCTTTGACCCGCCAGCGCTCGTGCTCCTGTAGCAGGGCAATGGTGCCGTAAATGGCGGCAAAAACGCCGCCGCGATCGATATCCGCCACCAGGATAACCGGGCATTCGGCCAGCTCCGCCATCCCCATGTTGACGATATCCCGATCGCGCAGGTTGATCTCAGCCGGGCTGCCTGCCCCTTCCAGTACCATCACGTCCTGCTCTGCGGCCAGGCTGCGGTAGACCGCCTGCACCCGGGCCTTAAGCCGGGGTTTATAGTCGTGATAGCGCCGGGCGTCCATATCGGTAGCCACTTTGCCCATCAGTACCACCTGGGCTTTGCTGTCGCTGGTGGGCTTGAGCAGCACCGGGTTCATGCGCACATCCGGGGCGATACCGGCCGCCTCGGCCTGGAAAATTTGCGCCCGCCCCATCTCTTTACCGTCTGGCGTGATGCCGGAATTGAGCGCCATATTCTGGGATTTAAACGGCGCGCAGCGCAGGCCATCCTGATAAAAAATCCGGCACAGTCCCGCCACCAGCACGCTTTTGCCTGCATCAGAGGCGGTGCCCTGCACCATTATTGCCCGTGTCATAGGGTATCCTGGGGGTTAAAAAGTTGTTGTTCGCTACGGTACAGGCCAAACCCCGGCAACCGGGAGAGCTTAACCAGCCAGGGCTGCACCAGCCCGGCCTGATGGATAAGCTCCGCATCCTGAAAGACCTGGTCCGGTGTTCCACTGGCCACCAGCCGCCCGCGCTGCATCACGTAGATCCCGTGGCAAATCTCATACATCAGATCAATATCGTGGCTGGAGATAATGACATGTTTCCCGCCGGCGGCAATACGCCGGATAAGCGTTATCATCTGCTGGCGCCCGGCGGGATCCAGCCCGGCGGTGGGCTCATCAAGCAGCAGGTAGTCCGCCTCCATTACCAGTGCCCCGGCAATGGCAACGCGTTTTTTCTGGCCGTGGCTCAGGTACTGGATCGGCTGGTGGCGAAAGTGCTCTGCGTCTACCAGCTTCAGGGCCTCATCAACCCGCCGGGCAATCTCCGGCTCCGCCATTCCCAGGTTACGCAGGCTGAAGGCGATATCGCTGTCGATATCCGTATAAAACAGCTGCTGATCCGGATCCTGGAACACGGTCACCACCCGCTGGCGCAGGGCGAGAAGCCCTTTTTTGCTGTAGTCCAGCGGGCTGCCCTGCCACAGCACCTGGCCCCGGCGCGGGCGCAGCAGGCCGCTGAGCAGCATAAACAGCGTGGATTTGCCGCACCCGTTCGCCCCCACCAGCCCCGTGACAGGGTAACGGGAGAAATCCAGGCTCAGATGGTGCAAAACATCCTCATCCTGATACCCAAAGCTCAGGTCATCCGTCGCCAGCATGACGCCTCCTTAAAGATGAAAATCACCCTGATAGAGCTTAACTTCCAGGGCGGTTGCCATCTGCTGATAGCGCACCATCACCCGGGAGAACAACATCCCCGCCAGCATCGCCAGGGAGCGGTAGCTCCCCCTCAGGGTGCGGTAACCAAAACGCAGGGCCTGGGCCTGGTAAATGGCCTGCATTTCATCAAGCAGAATAAAAATAAACCGCCAGGTCAGCAGGATCTGCTCAGTGAGCAGTACCGGCACCCGGCAGCGCTGTAACAGCGCAATCAGCTGAATAAACGGCAGGTTCAGCACCAGCCAGAAGGTGGCCGAAATGGCCGCCAGGCTGCGCCACAGGGTGTGGTTCGCCATATCAAGCCCGGCAGGCAGCACCCCGAGATACGTAAACCCCAGCGGAACAGACCACAGCATCCCGGCGGGCTGTGCCGCCGCACTGAGCAGCATAGTCAGGGTGCTGAGCAGTAAAAAACCGCAGGGAATGGCAATCCAGCCCAGCCAGCGCCGCAGGGAGACACGCAGCATCCAGCAGCTCAGGGCGGCGATCAGTGCCGCCAGCACGGCCTGACCGGCAGGCGGTAGCCCCAGCGCAAGGCTCATCAGCACCACCCAGCACCCCAGCTTGAGCCGGGGATCCCGGTGGCACCAGCGGCTGCGCCCGCTGATCTTATCAATCGCCAGCATGGCTGCCGCGCCGCCCCCGGTAGTAACCCAGAATATAAAAAATCACCGCCGTGCCCAGGCAGCCCTGCAACGTAAACAGCAGGCTTTCAATTTCACTGCTGGCAGGGGTATAGAGGGGCGTAAACCAGGGTTGATACTCAGGGTTTATCGCCAGAATCTGCCCCCGGGCCTTATCATCCGTGCCGCCATATTCCCCCCCGTGGGAAACAAAAAACGGCAGGATCATCAGCCCCGCCACCAGGGCCAGCAATAACAGGCTCTTTTTCATCCGCGTACTCCCGGGGCCTGTACCAGGTGGCGTTTACTCAGCTGATCATAAATCAGCACCGTCAGCAGCCCTTCGGCAATGGCGACAGGCACCTGGGTGAGGCAGAAGATCCCCATAAATTTCATCACCGATCCGGCAACCCCGCTGTGGGGATCCGGGAAGGCGACCCCGAGCTGTAGCGAGGTGACCACATAGGTCGCCAGATCCGCCAGCGCCGCGCACAGGAATATGGCCACATCCCGGCGCAGCCCGGCACGGGTAGCCAGCCTCCAGACCAGATACCCGACCACCGGGCCGAGAACCGCCATCGACATGCCGTTAGCGCCAAGGGTGGTCAGCCCCCCGTGGGCCAGCAGCAGTGCCTGAAACAGCAGCACAATCGCCCCGAGAATAGCCACCACCCCGGGGCCGAACAGAATAACCGCCAGCCCCGCGCCGGTCGGGTGTGAACAACTGCCGGTGACGGAGGGGATCTTCAGTGCCGAGAGCACAAAAATAAACGCACCGCACAGGGCCAGCAGCACTTTCTGGTTGCTGTCTGCGCTGACTATCTGGCGCAGGCGCACCAGCCCCAGCCACAGGCACGGCAGGAACAAAAGCCACCACACCAGGGCGTGAAGAGGCGGTAAAAAACCCTCCATGATGTGCATCGCCCAGGCATCGGCAGGCACCGCCATCAGGACCAGGGCTGGCGCCCCGGCACTCATGGCGAGGTAGCGGATCTGCGCCTTCATTGTGCAGCGCTCCAGGATTTGTTCACCACAATGGTGGAGAAATAGGCCAGCGGCGTGTCATCCGCAAGGCTTGCCAGATCCCGCCAGCACTGCTCACCCGGCAGGGTGGCCTCTGACATCATCAGGGCGTGCTCCAGCAGGCCCAGCTCGCGAAGCCGGGCTTTTATGGCGGCAAAGCGGCCATAGACCTTCATCAGCACCACGCACTCATTATCGCGCAGCGCCCGGACAATGGCCTCGTCGCCTGCGGTGCAGGCCACCACCGCCATGGACTGCTGCTCCATACACAGTGGCATCGCGCTGCGGGCAGCAATGGCCGCAAATGAGGTCACCCCCGGAACAATTTCCAGCCACGGCGGGTTACCCAGACGGGCCAGCAAAAAGACCCAGGTGCTGAACAGCATCGCATCCCCGAGGGTGATAAACCCCACCTGTTTCCCGGCCTGCACCTGTTCGGTTATCTGTGCGCAGACCGTATCCCAGGCCTGCTGTTTTTCCGCGCTGTCGGCGCTCATCGGGAAGTGGCAGCAGCGGATCTCCGTGTGGGCCCCGAGGTATTCACGCACAATCGAGAGCGCCAGACTGTCCCCGCCTTTGCGCCCGGCCGGGGCAAACAGGACATCCAGCTGGCCCAGCAGACGGGCAGCGCGCACGGTAATTAAATCACTGGCTCCCGGGCCCGTTCCCAGGGCGTACAGACGTCCGCTCATGCTGCCTCCTGCCCGGCGCTACCCAGCGCCTGGTGTAAATGCTGCACAAACAGAGCGCGGACTGCCGGGTTTTCACCCAGCCCCTGTAGCCAGGCCTGGGCCGGGATCCCGGCGCGGATAAAGCGCATTTTCCAGGCGTCGTCATCGTCGGAGGCCATATCGTTCCTCGCGTGGTCCCCGGCCACCAGCATCAGCGGCATCAGGTGCACTTTGCGCACCCCCTGCGCCACCAGATCCGCCACCAGCAGATCGATCTCCGGGTAGCTTTCCACCGCCCCGACCCGCATCGGCAGGCGGCGGCTGGTCATCATATGATCCAGACAGGCGTAGGCCGCAAAGGCGTGGTGGCTGGCCCCGTGCCCCATCAGCACCAGCCGGTCGTCCGGCCCGAGGGCGGGCGACTGCTGCACCAGGGCCGCCAGCAGCGCTTCGTAGTCGGAAAAACTGCTGATCAGCGGCATACCGAGGGTCAGGCGCTGAAAACGCCCCTGCATCTGTTGCACTTCGGCGGTGATTTTTTCGAACTCGTCGCCGTTAATAATATGCAAAGACTGGATAGCCACATCCTGATATCCCAGCGCCGCCAGCCGCTCAAGGGCCTGGCGGGGGGTGTCGACAACCAGGTTATCGCGCTGGCGGAGTTTGCGGATAATCATCCCCGAGGTGAATGCCCGGAACAGATCCCGCCCCGGGCAACTGGCCGCCAGTGCCTGTTCGCAGGCGGTGATGTTTTTCTCGCGGGTATCCGCATAGCTGGTGCCGAAGCTGATAACCAGCAGGGCTTTTTTCATGGGTGGCTCCTCGGCAACGCCAGGGTTGCCAGAAAATCGGCGAATTCGCCATAAGTCGTAATAATTTGCCCGACAGGCAGCGGACTGGCCGGGCGGGTCAGCACAATGCAGGGGATCTTCATCTCAAGGCACGGGCGCACTTTCTCGATAAACCCGCCCTCTTTGCCGGACTCTTTAGTGATCACCACATCCGGCTGACACTGTTCATAAAAAGCCCGGTTAAATGCCTCGCTAAATGGCGGGCACAGGGCAAAAATTTGCCCGACCCCGAGGCCGAGAGCCTCACACTGGGCCAGCACGCCGGAGGTCGGCAACACCCGGGCAAGCAGGGTTTTCCCCGGCAGGCCGCGCTGCCAGTGGGCCAGATCCTTGCTGCCGGTGGTCAGCAGGACACGCGGCCCCAGGGGGGCGGCCAGGGCGCAGGCCTGCGCCAGGCTCGCCGCCCGCAGCAGCAGCGGGTGGTCGATGGCATCAATCAGCCCCGGGCGCTGCCAGCGCAGCAACGGAATCGCCAGCTCGCGGCAGACACTGGCCAGATTCGCGCTGACCAGTTGCGCATAGGGGTGGGAAGCATCAATCACCTGGCGGGTGCGGTTAGCGCACAGCCACGCTTTCAGCCCTGCGGCATCCAGCTTGCCGGTGCGGACCGCGCCATGAATCGGCCCGGCCAGCTGGCGGCCCACCTCGCTGGCAACAGAAAGGGTATAAGCCAGCCCGGCCTGGTCCAGCATCAGGCACAGTTCCCGGGCATCGCTGGTGCCGCCAACCAGCAGGAGCTCCCCGCAGGTCACAGGTTGTAGCCCCGGGGGGTGATCATCAGCCCGTCACGCACATAGGTGGTCTGGTTCCCGACGATCACAAGGCTTGTCATGTCGACCGGTTCGAAGTCCATCTCCCCGAGGGTGGTGAGCCATTTCTCCTGTTTTTTGCGCCCGGCGGCCTTAACAACCCCCACCGGGGTGGCCGGATCCTTGACCCCTTTAAGCAGCTCAAAGGCCCGGGCCAGGTGCCCTTCCCGGCCACGGCTGCGCGGGTTATAGAAGCAGATAACGAAATCTGCCTCGCCTGCGGCGATGATGCGTTTCTCAATCACCGGCCACGGGGTGAGCAGATCACTGAGGCTGATGTGGCAGAAGTCGTGCATCAGAGGGGCGCCCAGCAATGCGGCAGCCGCAATACTTGCGGTCATCCCCGGGATAATCCGCACCTCTACGTTGCGCTGCTGCTGGCTGACCAGCTCCAGCACCAGACCGGCCATGCCGTAGATCCCCGCATCACCACTGCTGATCAGCGCCACATTGTGGCCCTCTGCCGCCAGGTCAATGGCGGTCTGGCAGCGCTCTATCTCTTTACACATGCCGGTTTTGATCACCTGCTTGTCACCGGTAAAACTTTTCACCAGGTGGGTGTAGGTTTTGTACCCGACAATAATTTCCGCCTGCTCCAGTGCCTCAACGGCTTCCCCGGTCATGGTGGCTACGGCCCCGGGGCCAATTCCGATTACAGTTAACATTTGTTTTCCACTCCAGGCAGCCTGCCTAATGCAATAGTGACCCCCTGCTCACGCAGCGGCTCACCGATAAAATCCCCCTGGCACAGGTGCCAGGCGGCGGTTTGCGACACATTCCCCACCCCGGTTATCTGGCGTACAAACGCCGAACCGGGCACCTGATGCTCATAGCGGCGCAGCGTCTCTGCGCTGAAGGTGTGAAACGGAACGTCGAACTGTTGCGCCAGCGCCATAAGCGCCGGTTCGTCCCGTTTCAGATCAATACTGCTGATGGCCCCCAGGGCCAGAGGATCCAGGTGGTTGGCCGCCAGTTGCTGGCGCAGCAGCCTCTCCACGGTGCCCGGATCGCTGTGGCGTCGGCAGCCCATGCCCGCCACCACCCGCCGGGGGACCAGCTTCACCAGCGGGATCCCGCAGGCAGGCAAGGTGTCCGCCAGGGTAATGCACACCAGGTTATCCAGCGCCCCCGGGTTGCGGATATCCGCAACCGGGATAAACCCGCGCAGATCCAGCTCCGGCGGCTGCCCCAGGGTGGCGTTATCCCACCACAGGCCGATGCGCTGCCCGCTGACCAGCCCCTGGTTAATGGTTTTCACATGGTGGCGGAAATGGTCACTGCGCGCGTTCAGCTGGCGGGCCAGCAGATCCAGCGCCGCCAGCTGGTTAACGTCTGTGGCGGTGGTGATCACCGGGTCCGCCCCCAGCAGCCCGGCCAGTTGCCGGGTCAGCGCATTGGCCCCGCCCATATGGCCGGAGAGCAGGCTGATCACGTGCTGCCCCTGCTCATCAATAACCACCACTGCCGGATCGCGAAACTTATCCTGCACTACCGGGGCGATGGCGCGCACCGCCACCCCGGTAGCGCCGATGATGATCAGCGCCGGATACTGTGTAAATGCCCGGCGCACGTGGGCCATAAGCCCCCCCTCAAAGGGGTGAAACCCGGGGGCCACCAGGGCCGGGCTGGTAAAACAGGCCAGCGCCAGGTGGGGCTGCAGGCGCCGGGCCAGTGCCACCCCGCCCGGGGTCAGGCAAAACAGGGCCAGGGGCTCAGGCTTTGCGGTATTCATGGCTGAATGCGGCGTCGTACAGTTTTGAGTTGTGGTATTCATCACCCAGGAAGTCCCCCACCAGGATAAGGGCCGTTTTACGGATATCCGCCGCCCGCACCTGCTCGCTGATATCCGCAAGGGTGCCGCGCAGGGTCTGGCTTTCCGGCCAGGTGGCCTTGTAGACCACGGCTACCGGGGTTTCTGGCCGGTAGCCCCCGGCGATCAGCTGTTCGGCAACTTTGTTGATCCGCTGCACTGACAGGTAAATCGCCATTGAGGTGCGGTGCGCGGCAAAGCCCGCCAGGGACTCCCGCGCAGGCATAGGGGTGCGCCCTTCCATGCGGGTGATAATCAGGCTCTGGGAGACTTCCGGTACGGTGTACTCCAGCCCCAGCTGGGCGGCGGCCCCCTGGAATGCGCTCACCCCGGGCACCACCTGCCAGGGGATCTGCAACTGGCTGAGGGCCTCCCCCTGTTCGCGAATCGACCCGTACAGGGAGAGATCGCCGGTTTGCAGGCGCACCACCAGCTTGCCCGCCGCAATGCCTTCGCGCATCAGATCGATAATCTGCTGCAGGTGCAGCCCGGCGCTGTCGTGGCAGCGGGCCTGTGCCGGACAGTAGTCCAGCAGTTGCGGGTTAATCAGCGATCCGGCGTAAATCACCACGTCGGCCTGTTGCAGCAGGCGCAGCCCTTTTACGGTGATAAGCTCGCAGTCGCCGGGACCGGCCCCCACAAACCAGACACAGTGACGATCAATAGCGTGCGTCATAAGCCGCCTCCAGGGTGCAGGACATCAGATACACCGGGTTATTGGGTTTGAAATAGTGGCCCTGGCCCAGCCGGGTCAGTGCCGATTGCTGTATTTGCTGGCAGTCAAGATTCGCCACCGGGCGGGCGCTGAGGTGCGCCAGCGCCTGGTGGAGGTTCTCCAGCAGGATAAACGTCATTACCAGCCGCCCGCCGGGGTTAAGGTGGGCCAGGGCCCAGTCCGTCAGCGCCGCCAGCTGGCCGCCGCTGCCGCCAATGAAGATGGCGTCTGCCCGCTGCGCCAGCGGCAGTGGTGCCTCGCCCTGGAGCAGCCGGATATTGTCCTCACAGCCAAAATGGCGGCAGTTTTCCGCCATCAGGGCCAGGGCTTCCGGTTTGCGCTCAATGGCGGTGACCCGTAAGCGCGGGTACTGTAGCGCCGCCTCCAGGGAGATACTCCCGGTGCCCGCCCCCACGTCTATCAGGGTGGTGGCGTTGTGCAGCTCCAGGCGCGACAGGGCCAGGGCCCGCACCGCTTCTTTGGTCATCGGCACCTGCTGGCCGCGTAAAAACAGCTCATCCTTCATTCAGTATTACCACCACGTTCATTGCGTAATGTTGTGCGACCTGGTGCGGCTTCAGCCGGTGGATGCGCTCCCCGGGTAAGGAGAGCGACTCGCCAATAATCAGGGTGCGCGTCAGGTTGCGCTGCATAATGGCCCGGGCTATCTGCCAGGGGCCGGTGTGGTTGTCGGTCACCATTGCCACCCGGGGATAGGCGAGGATCTGGTCGAAATCCGCAACCCGGCCGTGGCTACTGGTGATGTAGATATCATTCAGCGGGATCCCCGCCCGGGCGCATAAATACTGAACGGCGCTGATCCCGGGGATAACCGTCACCCCGGCGAGCCCGAAATGGGCCACCAGCCGGTTGCCGATGCCGTACAGCAGCGGATCGCCGGAGGCGAGGATCACCACCTCGCGCTGCCGGTTGTCCGCCAGCCAGTGCATCAGCCCGTCGAGATCCGCATCCAGCGGGCGGCACAGCACCCCGGCGCGCCCGTAAAGGGCCAGGTGGCGCTTGCCGCCGACCAGGATCTCCGCCCGGGCGATGGCGGCCTGCCCGGCCAGCGTGAGAAGCTCGTGCTGGCCCGGCCCGATACCGACGACCGTCAGCATGTGGGCCACCCGGCGAAAATATCCGCCAGCGGGCGGTTGCTGCCCAGCACCTGGTTGTCAAACGCGAACATGACCGCGTCGCAGCGCGGCGGGTTACGGGTGTAGCGCAGCATCTCTTCGACCCGCTGGCAGATACGCCGCGCCAGCAGTGGCCAGATAGCCTGTAGCCCGGCGGCGCTGATGACCTCCATGGCCGCTTCGGTGGTGTCGCATTCGCTCACCGCCACCAGCACCGGGTGAGGCGCCCCCATCAGCGCCAGGTGGGCCACCAGCGTTTCCATGCGCCCGTCCGCAATATGGCTGTGGGTGTGGAAGATCCCGGCAGCAATTTTGATTAGTTTCCCCGGGTGGCCGAGCAGCACAATCTGGCTGAAGCCAAGGCGCACCGCCTCCTGAATCATGTATCCCACAAAGTTGCTCATGGTGACGACGCTCTCCCCGTCAAGGTGCAGCTGGTCACGCACGAAACGCTCCGCATGGTTGCCCGGGGCGAGGATCACCCGGTTAAGACCGGCGGCGTGTTTGACCTCCAGCTCCAGGGCCAGGGAGCGTTTCCAGCTCTCTTCGGACATGGGCGTGACAATGCCGGTGGTGCCGATAATCGAAATGCCCCCCAGGATCCCCAGCCGGGCGTTGTAGGTTTTTTGCGCCCGCGCTTCCCCTTCAGGGGCGAAGATTTCCACCTCAGCCCCGCGCGCCGGGCCGATGGCCTCACGCACGGCGGCTTCTATGGTCTGGCGCGGGGTGCGGTTAATAGCGGGCTCGCCAATGGCCAGCCCCACCCCGTTGCGGGTCACTTTTCCTATCCCGTCGCCGCCTTGCAGGCTGATGGTGCCGCTGTGGTTAAGCCGCACCCGGGCGAAGATCAGCATGCCGTGGGTGGCGTCGATATCATCGCCGCCGTCTTTGCGGATAGCCGCAACCGCCTGCTGGCCTTCAATGTGGGGCTGCTCAACGTTAAGATTCAGCACCACGCCGGACGGGGTGGTGATGGAGACCTGGTGGATCAGGTGCTGGCGCAGCACCATCAGCGCCGCCACTTTCGCCGCCGCCGTGGCGCAGGAGCCGGTGGTATACCCCCGGCGCAGCGCTTTGCCGTTATGCCAGACCGTCTCCTGCCCGGTGGTGCTCTCCATTACGCTTCTCCGCTGAAATAGAGAAGCGCATTGACAATGGCGGCCGCCACGTTGCTGCCGCCTTTGCGCCCCCGGGCTGCCACCCCGGTGTGGTTGCTGTCTATCAGCGCCTGTTTGGATTCTGCCGCCCCCACAAAGCCCACCGGCACACCGATAACGCCTTCGGCCTCCCCCTGTTGTTCCAGCAGGCGAAACAGCGCCGTAGGGGCGTTACCAAAGACAAACACTTTTTTGCCGGGCATTGTCAGTGCCAGATCCACCGCCGCCATGGAGCGGGTGATACCCTGATTTCTGGCTGCCGCCACCACCCGCGGATCGCGGATAAAACAGCGGCATTCACTGCCCCAGTCGGCAAGGCGCTGTTTGTTGATCCCCGACAGGGCCATGGTGGTATCCGTATACAGGGTGCAGCCGCTGCGCAGCGCCGCCTGCAGACGGGGCAGCCCGTGGTCAGAAAACCATAAAATATCCAGCCAGTCGAAATCCGCCGTGGTGTGGATAACCCGTTTGATCACCGCCTCATGGAGCGGGCTGGCAAAACGGTAGTCCGGGCGCTCCCGGGCAATAATGTCGCCGATAATATGAAAACTTTCGTTCTCTATAGTCTGGGGGGATTGGATATATTTCATTGTCAGTTCCGGTTAGCCCACCAGCAGGCGGATCGCCGCAAACAGCAGCAGTGCCAGCAGGCTGGAAAGCATCATTAAACGAATGGTGCGCGGGATATCATCGATGCTGATCTCCCGCAGATCGTCGCCGATCCACGGTTTTTCTACCCGCTGACCAAAGTAGCTATTTGGCCCGCCAAGCCGGACCCCAAGGGCCCCGGCAACGGTGGCCTCTGGCCAGCCGCAGTTGGGGCTACTGTGCTGGTAGCGATCCCGCCAGCCGGTAGCCAGCGCCCGGCGGGCGTTCAGCCCGCTCAGCCCGGCGGCAATACTCAGCAGCAGCCAGCTCAGGCGCGCCGGGATCAGGTTCGCCACATCATCCATGCGCGCCGAGACCATGCCGATATCCCGGAAGCGGGCATTTTTATAACCGACCATCGAATCAAGGGTATTGACCGCTTTATAGGCCATCGCCAGCGGCGCACCGCCCAGCAGTAAAAAGAACAGCGGCGCAATCACCCCGTCTACGGTGTTTTCCGCCACGGTCTCCACAACCGCCCGGGTGATTTGTGGTGCCTCCAGCTCTGAGGTGTCGCGCCCGACAATCCAGGAGAGCTTCTCGCGGCTTTGGGCCAGCGAGCCGTGGCGCAGGGCCTGCCCGACCTCCCGGGCCACGTCACTTAAGCAGCGCCCGGCAAGGGTGGTGAAAATCATCCACACTTCCACCACCCAGCCCAGCCAGGGGTGGATATGGCTGGCAACCCGCAGCAGGGTTGCGGCGGCAAGCCAGGTGATCCCCACCACGAATACCCAGAGCAGCCCGCCCCCCCAGCGCAGGGATTCCGGGGTGTGGCAGTGTTCGCGAATCTGGCGTTGCATGTGGGTAATCATGCTGCCTATCCAGCGCACCGGGTGGGGCCAGCGCTGAGGGTCGCCAATAATCAGATCCAGCAGCCAGGCGATAACCCAGCTGACAACCAGAGAAATAAGTGTCACAGATGACTCCTTGCGGCCCGTAGCCAGCCGGTCAGCATGGCCGGTCGTCGGGCAAAATGCAGATGCAGATAACTGCCAAGGGTAGCACCACTTTGCCAGCCCCCCTGCCAGCGCCGCTGTACGGCGCCGTCCCGGGTTTTCAGGCAGTCAAACTGCGGGGATAACGGGGTAGTAAAATCGGAATAGTGGAATTCATGGCCGCGCAGGCTCTCACCGGCTTTCGCCAGCAGCGTGTCGTGGCGGGCGGTGGCCTCGCAATAGCCGAACCGGGTAAGGCGCGCCCCCATCTGGCTTACGCCTTCCAGCACACCGGCCATGGCAAAGGGCTCCCCTTCGCTGGTGATCAGTTGCTGGCCGAGGTACATCAGCCCGCCGCACTCGCCGTATATGGGGATGCGCCGCTGGTGGGCCGCCTGCACAGACTGGCGCATGCGCTGGTTGGCACTCAGTGCCCGGGCATGCAGCTCCGGGTAACCGCCGCCAAACCACACCATATCGCAGGCCGGGAGCTGGTTATCATGCAGCGGGCTGAACGGCACCAGCCGGACCCCGGCCCGGGCCAGTAAATCGAGGCAGTCCGGGTAGTAAAAACTGAAGGCCTCGTCCCGGGCCAGAGCGAGGGTCAGCCCTTCGGCCAGTTGCGGGTGCGGGAAAGCGGGCAACGCCCCCGGGGGGAGCTGATCAAGGGTGCTGAGCGCCAGCAGGCGATCAATATCGAGAGTTTGCGTCAGCAGCTGGCCAAATTTGCGCCAGGTCTCCAGGCAGATGGTCTGCTCACCGGCCCCCACCAGCCCGAGGTGGCGGGAAGGCAGCGCCACATCGTCCATTACCGGCACCCGACCCAACACCGGCACCCGGCAGTAATGTTCAATGGCGTGCTTCAGTAGCTGGTAGTGACCGTCGCTGTTTACCCGGTTGACGATAACCCCGGCAATATTCAGCGCCGGATCGAACTGCTGAAATCCCAGTACCGTGGCGGCAATGGAGGTGGACACCGCTTTGCCATCCACCACCAGGATTACCGGGCAACCAAGCTGCCTGGCAAGGGCCGCGCTGCTGCAGTAGTGAGGGTCGCTACCGTAGCCGTCATACAGGCCCATGACGCCTTCGATAACGGAGATATCCGCCTGGCGCAGGTGGTGGCTGAACAGCCCGTTAAGGGCGGGCTCCGGCAGCATGAAGCTGTCCAGATTGCAGGAGCTGACCCCGCTGACGGCCTGGTGCCAGCCGGTATCGAGGTAGTCCGGCCCCACTTTGCACGGCTGGACCTTAAGCCCCCGCCCGGCAAGGGCGCATAACAGGCCCAGTGTCAGGGTGGTTTTACCACACCCGCTGCTGGTGCCGGCGAGGACGAATGCGTGCTTGTGGGTTGAGGCCATTGCCGTTCCTGTGTTGCGGGGGGCATGGCAATGCGGGCATGTGCGAAACCCCAGCCTCACGGCTGCGTTTTGCGCTGTCCACAACCTCCCCACCGAAGGTGTTGATCGGGTATGAACGGATCGGTCTTCTGGCTCTGCGTCGTTCTTATCCGCCCTTCCCGATGTTATCATCAGTGGCTATGCGGACTCGTCAGCATTACAGCAGCGGGGGCTGCAGGGGAGTCACACCCCTTTCCCGGTATCCGGTCATATATTATTTTCCGGCCCCTAGTTTATAAACCTTGTGTAAAGATTTGTTGAGCTATAACAAGTTACCCGTCATTCTTTGCCGGTAAAAATGCGGGCGACTGAATATCTGAGGAATACCCATGCAAAGCGCGCAAGCCCGCTGCCCCGGCTCCTGTGGGGAGTTAATCCAGGGGTGGATTCTGGGATCTGAAAAACTGGTCTCCTGCCCGGTGGACTGGTTCAGCGAGGTGACCGTATGCCGGGGGGCGCCCCACGCGGCTGAACGCCCGCTGATGCGCGCCATGGTCAGCCAGGTGGTGCAGTGGCTGGGCTACCCGGCCAGTTACGCCAGCGAGTTGTCTATCCGCTGGCACTCTACGCTCCCTGTGGCGCGCGGTATGGCAAGCTCGACGGCGGATCTGGCCGCCACGGCCCTGGCCACTGCCCGGCTACTGGACTACCCCGCCTGCGAGCAGCAAATTGCCCGCTGGTGCGTGGCCCTGGAGCCCACAGACAGTACCCTGTTCCGCTCGCTGACCCTGTTTGACCATTTGCAGGGCCAGCAGCGGATTCCCTGCCCCGGGACCCCGGTGCTGGATGTTCTGGTGCTGGAAAGCGACCAGCAACTGACCACGGCGGATTACCACCGGCGGGATCGCCGTGCCCTATTGCTGGACGGTGCCCCCCAGCTGGAGCGGGCCTGGCAGTTGCTGTATCGCGCCTGCCTGCATAACGATCCCCGGCTGGCCGGTGAAGCGGCCATGTGCAGCGCCATCGCAAGCCAGGCCCTTTTACCCAAGCCGGGGTTTAATCAGTTACGGGCGCTGGTTGAGGAATTTGATATGTACGGTTTAGCGGTGGCCCACAGCGGTAGCGTGGTGGGGTTACTGCTCGATCGCCACCGGCACGATGTGGAGAAGATTATCGCCACCCTGCGCACCCGGGAGGCAGGGCGGTATTATCCGCGCCAGCATTTACTGCGGATGATTTCCGGCGGCGTGGGCTGAGGGGTATGGCTGTGGGGCTGACAGGGGATGGATAGAGAACGCAGGCATCTAAGACTACGGGATAAGGTGAATGAGTCATTAGTAAAATCCAGGTTCCTGGCTATGGTCTGCTAACTCCTGCATGGCTCTGCTACTTTCATTATCCCGCTGATCTTTATATTTCATCAAATCGGCGAAAAGTACGCGGCGATGGCGACCTGTTTTGTGAAAAGGCAGCTTTCCGTCCTCCAGAAGTTTCACCATGTGAGGGCGAGAAACATTCAGAATATTGGCAGCTTCCTGGGTTGTTAATTCAGCATGCACAGGAACAACCTGAACCGCATTTCCAGCGGCCAACTCTCCGAGAATAGACATAAGCAAAGTCAATGAAGATGTTGGGAGCTCAATCTGGTGAGTGTTGTTGTCTGCATCCTGAATCGAAATTTTTTGTGTTTCCGTTTTAGTGGAGAGATAAGCAGCAAGCTCCCTTTGCCCACGTACAGCGGCCTCAATCTCCTCTTGAGCCGGAAGGCTCAGGCTATCAAGAATTGAGTTTGTCATTTTAGTATCCAGGTTTAAGGTGTAGTTTCAGCTTTCAGCCCCAAGAGGCTTTATCACACAGGCTAGTCGAAATAAACGAAAATCGCAATAAACGAAACACACAGAAAATATACAGATGTGAGTAGGTAGGTAGAGAATATGCAAGTACCCCGCATTATCTCCGGCCTGGCTGAGGCGCAGGCACAAAAAAGCCGCATACCAGGATGCGGCCGGGAGAATCAGTGGCGGGCTATCAGGCTTTGGCTTCCGGATCCTGATTTTTCATCTCGCCCATCACTTTCAGTTTTTTAGAGATATCGCGACGCTCTTTCGACAGCTCAGCATTTTTGATGATGTAATCATCAACGCGATCTTCATAGTCGCTCTTCATGCTGGCGATGATGCCCTGAATAGCTTCAACAGTCATACCAGGCTTGATGTAGTCACTGAGGTTATCCAGCAGCAGTACACGTTTCTGGTTGTCACGGATCTTTTTCTCTACGTCCTGGATTTCACGCTGCAGTTTGTTCTTGCGACGGAACAAACGGACAAACTCCAGAACATCCTGAAAAGAAGGCTTAGTATTTTCCATTTTTACACCCCTGCTATGTGATACTCGGATTCGTTAAGACAACCACAGTCTGACCAGTAACTATAGGGCAAAAGCGCACCGGTCGCGGTGGCTGGTGACAATCGTTTCACTGACCCCATCATAACCTTAAACGCTGCTGAATCGAAACAACCTCGCGTTTTTACTGTGACAGGCGCAGATTATTTGCGCAATGCGCGGCTGACCAGCTGGGATAACAGCTCCAGCTGTTGCGCCAGCTCCAGGCTCAGCCACACGTAGCCATATACCGGCGCTTCATGCATTTTACCGGCACTGGTTTCCTTCATCAGGCGCCGCAGCTCATCAACAATTTCGGCCTGGCGCACGCTGGCGTGCTGTATCGCGTTCAGGTTACCGTCATGCAGCGCCAGTTCAATGGCCGCCAGCATCCGGTGGGTCATGCGCTGGGTTTCACGCAGCGTGACCGCATTGATCATCAGAAAATGGCTCTCCCGGGAGGCCCACCAGGCATTAATTTGCAGCTCCAGAGTGCAGACCATATTGCGGGCCACCGTCTGGATACCGTCGAGAATACTTTTCGGGATCCGGGTCTCTTTACTGGCTGGCACCACCAGCGTGCGCAGCTTCTCCATATTTCCCAGCATGGTACGCAGGGGCGTTTCAAGGTGCGGGCGCTCCAGCAGATTCGGCGAGAACCCCGCATGGTGCAGGCGATCAAAATCACTGATAAACGCCGCCATTTTAATGCGCCAGAGAATAAACGCCCGCTGGGGCCAGATACTGGTAAACAGCATTGCCAGCAGCGAGCCAAAAATCACATCGCCACTGCGCCACAGGGCCGTTTCCATATCCCCCGGGGGGGCCCCCACCACCACCGACAAGGTAATGCCTATCAGCAGTGCCTGGTAGGGGCGTTTCCCCTGTGCCAGGTAGCCACACAGAAATATTCCCAGCGCACACCAGAGCAGCATCAGCGGCAGTGACCAGAGCTCCAGCTTCAGGGCCACCAGGCCGATGGCCGCCCCGGTGATAGTCCCGCCGATCCGCTGTAAGGCGCGGGGGACCACGTTTCCCCAGAATGAGATGGGCCCCATCACCACCACCAGGGTGATCAGCGGCCAGGTGCCTTCCGGCACATCCAGCAGCCGGACCAGTAAAAATGTCAGCACGAAGGCCAGCGCAATCCGGCAGCCGTGGACAACTTTGTAATGGCCGTAAACCCGGAGTTCAAAGGGGGTTAATGGTTTGTCGGGGCGCACTACGGCTCTCCCTTAAAAAGGGGGTATTGTATGAGTTTTCGGACCCGGGAGGCAGCCCCGGAAGGGAAAAATTTCTCCTTCGTGCGCCCGGCTTATCCGGCAAGGCGCACTGGCGCATGATTACTGACGCTCAACGGGCACGTACATATCGAACTCCCAGACACCGCATTCTGAGCCCTCATTCAGGTAGTGCTCAAAACAGGGTTTTCCTGTGGGCTGCCAGGTCTGCTCATCCTGCAGGCTGGCAAAAAACTGCATCCAGGGTTTCGCGAAATTTTCGTCGTCTACCCGGGCCCGGGCCACCGCATACTCCCCGGCGGCAACGGTTGTTTTTATCACGCCGCTGTCCGGCTCCGGCAGCTGAAAACTGCGCGCCACCGTAATGACCGTGTCACAACGCAGTTTCTCTGGCGGGATCACTTGCGGATCATCATAGTAGATAGCCATCCACTGACCGCTGTGAATATCCTGGCGTTTCACCCAGGCCGCCAGTTGCTCAAACCCCTCCTGGACCGTGAGCTCCCAGGGGCCCACTTTGTGAAACCCGACCACGCTACTGCCGGGATAATGCTCAATCTGATATTTCATCCTGTCACCTCCACGCGTTACGCATTCAGGCTGTACCGGCCACTCCACTGGCCTGTCATTAAGTATGAAGGATGGGGCGCAGGACGCCATAAAAAAGAAAGAGGGAGCATAGCTCCCCCGGTGCGTTACAGCGGCTGTTACAGTGTCTTATGCAGGAAGTCGCTCAGGCGGGAGAACATGCCCCCCTGCTCCACTTTGCCGAGGGTAACCAGCGGCCAGCGGGCGATAACCTTGTCCCGGTCGTGCAGTTCAATCTCGCCAATACGCTGGTGGAGAGCCATCGGCGCTTCCAGATCGGGCTTATCAAGGATATAACGGGCCTTAACCCGGGCCAGTTCGCTTTTGGGCAGTACCATCCAGAAATCCTGATCGGCGCCCACATCCACGGTTTCGTTATCCCCGTACCAGACTTTTTCTGTTCCGAAGCGCTGGCCTTTTGTCAGGATCTGGACCGTGTCAAAGTTCTGACGCCCCCAGTTCAGCAGCTTGCGGGCCTGCTCTTCGCGGCCTTTGGGGCTTTCGCCGCCCATCACCACCACAATCAGGCGGCGGTTACCATACACGCCGGAGGCGATAATATTAAACCCGGCGCTGGCCGTGTGGCCGGTCTTCAGGCCGTCGACATTGAGGGTGTCATCCCACAGCAGGCCGTTGCGGTTTTGCTGGGTGATCCCGTTCCAGGTGAGGCTTTTTTCACTGTACATATGGTAGAAATCCGGCTCACCGTGAATAATCGCCCGGCTCAGCAGCGCCAGATCCCATGCGGTACTGTGCTGCCCGGGCGCATCCAGGCCGTGTACCGTTTCGAAGTGGGTATCACGCATGCCGAGCTTATTCACATAGTGGTTCATCATCCCGACAAACTCGCGCTGGCCCCCGGCCACATAGTCCGCCAGGGCGACACAGGCATCGTTTCCTGAGTCCACAATCAGCCCGCGGCTCAGATCATGGACCGAGACCTTATCCCCGGCTTTAAGAAACATCAGCGAGGAGCCGTCAAATACCGGGTTGCCTTTTGCCCATGCATCCGGCCCGACGGTGACAATATCGTCCGGTGAGATCTTTTTACTGTCGATGGCGCGATCAACCACATAGCCGGTCATCAGCTTGGTCAGGCTGGCGGGGTTGCGTTTTTCATGTTCGTTATGGGCCGTGAGCACCTGGCCTGTGGTGTAATCCATTAACACCCAGGAGGCGGCCTGAATATCCGGCGGCTGGGGAGCGTGGTCGAGGGCGACATCTGCCGCCGCGTTATGAATCAGAGTTACAAATAGTGAAACAGTCAAAAGAGCACGAAACTTCAACGAATTATCCTCACAGCGGGCCGATATCTGCCGCATGTTGTACGGGAGTTTTTATATAGTTTCACTGAGAAATTGCAAAAAAATGTGACATTCGTCGTTTTCTGCTACCCGATGGCTCGCTTTCCGGATAAATCCCGAAAAACCGCCCGGCCCCCGGGCGCAATACTGGTATGTGCCGGGCAAACCGGAGATACTTAGGGTTTATTTCGCCAGCCAGGAAACAGACCGTGAAGCATCAGGACAACCCGCCCACTTTCCTCTTCCATGATTACGAGACCTTCGGCACCAGCCCCTCTCTGGACCGGCCCGCCCAGTTCGGCGCACTGCGTACTGATATGGATTTCAATATTATCGGCGAGCCGGAGGTCTTTTTCTGCCGCCCGGCCGACGATTACCTGCCCCAGCCCGGCGCGGTAATGGTGACCGGCATTACCCCGCAGCAGGCGCTGGCGCAGGGGGAAAATGAAGCGCATTTTGCCCGTCGCATTCACGATATTTTTACCGTGCCCGGCACCTGCGTGGTGGGCTACAACAATGTCCGTTTTGATGACGAAGTGACCCGCAATATCTTTTACCGGAATTTTTACGATCCCTACGCCTGGAGCTGGCAAAACGGCAATTCGCGCTGGGATCTGCTGGATGTGATGCGCGCCTGTTACGCACTGCGCCCGGAGGGGATCAACTGGCCGGAAAATGACGACGGGCTGCCCAGCTTCCGCCTGGAGCACCTGACTGCCGCCAACGGTATTGAACACGCCAACGCCCACGACGCGATGGCGGATGTCTACGCCACAATTGCCATGGCCCGCAAAATCAAAGCCAGCCAGCCACGCCTGTTTGACTACCTGCTGAACTACCGGGGTAAGCAGAAGCTGGCCACGCTTATCGACATTGTGCAGATGCAGCCCCTGGTTCATGTTTCCGGAATGTTCGGTGCCTGGCGCGGTAACACCAGCCTGATTGCCCCCCTGGCCTGGCACCCGGATAACCGCAACGCGGTGATTGTGGTGGATCTGGCGGCGGATATCTCCCCGCTGTTTGATCTGGATGCAGACGCGCTGCGCGAGCGCCTCTACACCCCAAAAAGCGAGCTGGGGGATGCCCTGCCCGTTCCGGTGAAACTGGTGCACCTGAATAAGTGCCCGGTGCTGGCAAAAGATAACGCCCTGCGCCCCCAGGATGCCCAGCGGCTGGGAATAGACCGCCAGCACTGCATGGATAACCTGGCCCTGCTGCGCGCGAATCCTCAGCTGCGAGAAAAAATCGTCGCCCTTTATGCCCGGGCAGAGCCCTTTGCGGTGCCGGATAATGTGGACAGCCAGCTGTATAACGGCTTTTTCGGCGATGCGGACAAAACCGCCATGAAGATTATCCTTGAGACTGAGCCGCAGAACCTGCCCGCTCTGGATATCACCTTTGCCGATAAGCGGATTGAAAAACTGCTGTTTAACTACCGGGCGCGTAACTTTCCCGGCACCCTCAGCGAGGCCGAGCAGCAGCGCTGGCTGGAGCACCGCCGGGAGGTCTTCAGCCCCGGGGCGCTGGAGGCATACGCCCGCGAGCTGGAGATGCTCTACACCCAGTACGAAGGCGACGGGGAGAAAATCGCCCTGTTAAAGGCGCTGTATCAGTATGTGCAGCAGCTGGTGGGGTAAGCGCAAAAAAAATGGCACCCATCCGGGTGCCATTTCCATGTAACGTTCTTATCCGTGGCGCTTAGGCCACATCTTCGTACTGAGGAACCGGGTTGCGGAAACTTTTGGTCACGCACGCCAGGTAGATGATCCCCACCGCACCCCAGATCAGGCCCAGGATCATGGAGCTTTCTTCCAGGTTGATCCACAGGGCACCCACCGTCATGGCACCACACAGGGGCAGCACCAGGTACTGGATGTGATCTTTGATGGTTTTGTTGCGTTTTTCGCGGATCCAGAACTGTGAAATCACAGACAGGTTCACGAAGGTGAACGCCACCAGCGCGCCGAAGTTAATCAGTGCGGTTGCGGTAACCAGATCAAAGTTAATCGCCAGCAGAGCAATCGCGCCAACCAGCAGCACGTTCCATGCCGGAGTACGCCACTTCGGATGGATATAACCGAAGAAACGGGTCGGGAAGACGCCATCGCGGCCCATCACATACATCAGGCGGGAAACCCCGGCGTGTGCCGCCATACCTGAGGCCAGAACCGTAATGCTGGAGAAAATCAGCACCCCGAACTGGAAGGCTTTACCGGCAACGTAGAGCATAATTTCCGGCTGAGAGGCATCCGGATCTTTAAAGCGCGAGATATCCGGGAAGTACAGCTGCAGGAAATAAGAGGCCGCAATAAAGACCAACCCGCCAATTAACGCCGTCAGGAAGATTGCCCGCGGGATCACGCGCTCTGCGTCTTTGGTTTCTTCAGACAGGGAGCTGATACCGTCAAAACCAAGGAACGAGAAGCACAGGATAGTCGCACCGGTAATCATCGGCACTACGTGGGCATCTTCACTCCAGAACGGTTTCGCGCTCACCAGGGTGCCGGTGCCTTCGCCGTGGGTCAGACCCCAGACGATAAGACCGACAATCACTGCCACGATAGCCATCTGCAGCACAACGATAACCGTGTTGAAGTTTGCCACGGTCTTGATGCTGCGCAGGTTAGACACCGTCATAAAGCCCACCAGCGCCACCACGAAAATCCATGACGGAACGGAAGGCACCAGCGCTTCAAAATAGATTTTGGCCAGCAGAATGTTGATCATCGGCATAAACAGATAATCAAGCAGGGAGGACCAGCCCACCATAAAACCGACAGTCGGGTGAATGGATTTTTGCGCATAAGTATATGCTGAACCCGCAGACGGGAAGCGACGCACCAGCTTACCGTAACTCAGTGCGGTAAACAGGATAGCGACAAGCGCGAAGGCATAGGCAGTTGCAACGTGCCCACCTGTGAGCCCGGATACAATGCCAAATGTATCGAACAGCGTCATCGGCTGCATATAGGCAAGACCCATCATTACAACCGGAATCAGCGTAAGAGTTTTACGTAATTCCACGCGAGAAGTTGGCTGACCGTTTACGTTAAGCGACATTTACATTTCCCCCAGTGAAGGAACCTGACGCAAAAGCAAATAATTGCACCATCTTTACATGTTTCCTCGGCGACACTGCTGTCGATTTCTAAAAGTAAATATCTATCCGGTACTGAGCCCGGCCTCTTTGATTTGATTAGTTTGGGTAATGCACCGGTAAAAAAATAACCGACGCGTTTAAACGTCGGCCATATTCCATTTTACCGGGCGCGTATTTTGCCCCATTTCTGGCCACAAAGACAAGACTTTACGTGCAGTGGGGGGGATTTCTTTTATATCCCCGGGTTATAGCAACATAATTAGTTGATTTTAAATGATAAAAAATAATCACAATCCGGTATTTTTACCGGGGTTTTCCCCCATTCTGGCGTAAAATCCGGTCGGTTTTTACCCCTGTCAGCGCGGACCGGCATTCCTGCTTTTGCCGGTATCCATAGCGGTTATCAAATTCTCTTTATAATTACTGATGTTTTATGACAGGAAATTAACGCACTGGCATTGTCATCGGATCCGGGTGCTGGTACTGAAACCCCAGCTCGCGGCAAATGCGATCGCCATCAACCCGCTTACCCGTGGTATGGGCCGGTGCATGGCTGAATGTGGGCGGGGCCAGCCCCAGATCCCGGGCCATATAAGGATAAAATGCCTCACGGGCCGGGTGCCCTGGGGCGCATAAATTATACAGGTGCCCCCCACGGGGGGTTTGCAGCAGCAGCGTGATTGCCGCGACCACATCATCCAGGTGCACCAGATTCACGCCGTGATTACCATTCGCTGCGTATTTACCGGCAAAAAAGCGCCCCGGGTGTCGCCCCGGCCCCACCAGCCCCGCAAGGCGCAGAATATCTACCGAGGTGCCCGGCAGATCGTGCAGCCAGTGTTCTAATTCACACAGCACCTGGCCGCTGGCGGTGCGCGGCGTCAGCGGCGAACGCTCTGTGACGACCCCTTCCGCGTCCCCGTATACGGCGCTGGAGCTGGTAAAAATAATGCGCGGAATATGGTGAACCAGCGCGCTGTCGACTATCTCCTGCACAGCCTGGCAGTAGAAGTCATCCCCCTCGCCACTGCGGCGGGCGGGAAGTGTGATAACCAGCGCATCGGCACCGGCCAGCAGCGTTTCCAGATCGTCGCTGTCGCACTCAAGCTGCGGCTGCAGATTCAGCAGGCAGCTATCCACCCCGCACATCCTGGCGGCCTCGACCCCGTCAGGGGTGGTTTTACTGCCGGTCACTTCCCAGCCCCGCCCCATCAGTGAGAGCGCCAGCGGCATCCCTAACCATCCCAGCCCGACAATAGCGACCTTCTTCATGACTTTCTCCTGCGCATTTTGCTTACCGTGATAAGGCTACGCCAGCATCCGGGAACTGACAATTCATCCACCCGGATGAGATTATCTGATTGTGTAAAAAAAGCACTTGCCTTATTCAGCGGTTCTGGTTTAGGTTAAATGCACACGTTGAATAGACATTCACAAAGAGAATTTAATGAACAGCTTCCCGGTTACTCGCCATCACCATCACCACCATCATCCTGACTAGTCTTTCAGGCGATTGGTGCTGGAAGACATACAGATCTTCCAGTGGCGCGAACCAGCTGTTAATGAGCCCCCGGAAGGTCAACCTTCCGGGGGCTTTTTTATTACCGTTTTAACGCAGACCGTTAGCAAATTTAAGGATAGAGACCATGTCAGATAATTCACGCTTACGCATAGCTATGCAGAAATCCGGGCGCCTGAGCGATGATTCGCGGGAGCTGCTGGCCCGCTGCGGGATCAAAATTAACCTGCACACCCAGCGCCTGATTGCGCTGGCCGAAAATATGCCTATCGATATCCTGCGGGTGCGCGATGATGATATCCCGGGCCTGGTGATGGATGGCGTGGTTGATTTAGGCATCATCGGTGAGAACGTGCTGGAAGAAGAGCTGCTCAGCCGCCGGGCCCAGGGGGAAGACCCGCGCTATTACACCCTGAGGCGCCTGGATTTCGGCGGCTGCCGCCTGTCGCTGGCGGCCCCGGTCGATGAAGCCTGGGACGGCCCGGAATGTCTGCGCAATAAACGTATCGCCACCTCCTACCCACACCTGTTAAAGCGTTATCTCGATCAGAAAGGCATTCCGTTTAAATCCTGCCTGCTTAATGGCTCTGTCGAAGTGGCCCCCCGGGCCGGGCTGGCGGATGCGATTTGCGATCTGGTGTCCACCGGCGCCACCCTGGAGGCTAACGGCCTGCGGGAAACCGAAGTGATTTACCGCTCTAAAGCCTGCCTTATCCAGCGCGATGGCGAAATCACCGCCGCCAAACAGCAGCTTATCGACAAACTGCTGACCCGTATCCAGGGGGTGATTCAGGCCCGCGAGTCTAAATACATTATGCTGCACGCTCCCAGCGAGCGCCTGGACGAAGTGATCGCCCTGCTGCCGGGTGCTGAGCGCCCGACCATTCTGCCGCTGGCCGGTGATAAGCAACGCGTAGCCATGCACATGGTCAGCAGCGAAACCCTGTTCTGGGAAACCATGGAAAAACTGAAAGCGCTGGGCGCCAGCTCCATTCTGGTGCTGCCTATTGAAAAAATGATGGAGTGATAGCGATGTCGACCTTCAACACAATCATCAACTGGAACGACTGTGATGCAGCCCGCCAGCGCGCGCTCCTGATGCGCCCGGCTATCTCCGCCTCGGACAGCATTACCCGCACCGTGCGCGATATTCTGGAAAATGTTAAAGCCCGCGGTGATGAGGCCCTGCGCGAATACAGCGCCCGCTTTGATAACACCCAGCTTGATGCCCTGGCGGTGTCTGACGCGGCCATCAGCGCCGCCTGCGACCGTCTGGACGATGAAATCAAAACCGCCATGGCCTGTGCTGTGGCGAATATCCGCAAGTTTCACCTTGCCCAGCGCCTGCCGGAAGTCGATATTGAAACCATGCCGGGGGTACGCTGCCAGCAGGTCACCCGCCCGGTGGATTCCGTGGGGCTGTATATTCCCGGCGGCTCGGCACCGCTGTTTTCAACGGTATTAATGTTAGCTACCCCGGCGGAGATTGCCGGGTGTCGTAAAGTGGTGCTGTGTACCCCACCCCCGGTGGCGGATGAGATTCTTTATGCGGCCCGGCTGTGCGGCGTGCAGCAGGTGTTCCAGGTCGGCGGGGCCCAGGCGATTGCCGCCCTCGCCTTTGGTACTGGCTCCATCCCGAAAGTGGACAAAATCTTCGGCCCGGGTAATGCCTTTGTGACCGAAGCGAAGCGCCAGGTGAGCCAGCGGCTGGACGGGGCGGCCATTGATATGCCCGCGGGCCCTTCCGAGGTGCTGGTGATCGCCGACAGCGGCGCTAACCCGGCGTTTGTGGCCTCTGATCTGCTCTCCCAGGCGGAGCACGGCCCGGACTCCCAGGTGATTTTACTGACCCCGGATGCCGACATGGCCCGCCGGGTAGCCGCAGAGGTTGAGCAGCAGCTGGCCTGCCTTTCCCGTGCAGAGACCGCCCGCCAGGCGCTTTCTGCCAGCCGCCTGATTGTGGCCCGGGATCTGGCCCAGTGTGTGGCTATCTCCAACCAGTATGGCCCGGAGCACCTGATTATTCAGACCCGTAACGCCCGGGAGCTGGTTGACCAGATAACCAGCGCCGGATCCGTATTCCTGGGCGACTGGTCCCCGGAGTCTGCCGGGGATTATGCCTCCGGCACTAACCATGTGCTGCCCACCTATGGCTACACCGCCACCTGTTCCAGCCTCGGGCTGGCGGACTTCCAGAAACGGATGACCGTTCAGGAGCTGTCTGCCCGGGGGTTCAGCGCCCTGGCCTCCACCATTGAGATTCTGGCCGCCGCTGAACAGCTGACTGCCCACAAAAATGCCGTGACTCTGCGCGTTGCCGCCCTGAAGGAGATGCCATGAATACTGAACAACTGGCCCGCGCCAATGTCCGCGCGCTCACGCCTTACCAGTCTGCCCGCCGCCTGGGCGGTAAGGGTGATGTCTGGCTGAACGCGAACGAATACCCGCAAGCGGTTGAGTTTCAGCTTACTCAGCAGACCCTTAACCGCTACCCGGAGTGCCAGCCCGGAGCGGTTATCGAGCGCTATGCCGCTTATGCCGGGGTCGCGCCGGAGCAGGTGCTGGTCAGCCGCGGCGCAGATGAAGGTATTGAGCTGATTATCCGCGCCTTTTGCGAGCCCGGTGAGGACGCCATCATCTACTGCCCGCCCACTTACGGGATGTACAGCGTGAGCGCGCAAACCATTGGCGTGGCGTGCCGCACTGTGCCCACGGATGAAAACTGGCAGCTGGATTTAGCCGGGATCCAGGCTCAGCTTGACGGCGCAAAGGTGGTTTTTGTCTGCAGCCCGAATAACCCCACCGGGCAGCTTATCAACCCGGACGACATGCGCACCCTGCTGGAGATGACCCGCGGGAAAGCGCTGGTTGTGGCGGATGAGGCCTATATTGAGTTCTGCCCCCAGGCAAGCCTCGCCGGCTGGCTGGCGGAGTATCCGCACCTGGTTATTCTGCGCACCCTGTCGAAGGCCTTCGCCCTGGCGGGCCTGCGCTGCGGCTTTACCCTCGCCAGTGAAACGGTGATCAACCTGCTGCTCAAAGTGATTGCCCCGTATCCGCTCTCTACCCCGGTGGCGGACATTGCCGCCCAGGCACTCACCCCCCGGGGGATCGCCGCCATGCGTGAACAGGTCGCCACTGTGTTACGCAACCGCCAGTTACTGACTGAGCAGCTGCGCCAGACGGCCTGCATTGCGCAGGTGTACGACTCACAAACCAACTATGTGCTGGTGCGGCTGGCGGACTCGGATCCGGCCTTTAAATCCTTGTGGGATCAGGGCATTATCTTACGTGATCAGAATAAACAGCCGGGCCTGCGCGGTTGCCTGCGCATCACCGTGGGCACCCGGGAAGAATGCCAGCGGGTGCTGGATGCCCTCAGCAAACAACCTTCACTGACAACGGCGGAGAACCCATGAGCCAGAAGTACCTCTTTATTGATCGCGACGGCACCCTGATTGCAGAGCCACCGGAAGATTTCCAGGTGGACAGCATGGCCAAGCTGGCCTTTGAGCCGGAGGTGATCCCGGCCCTGCTGAAGCTGCAGCAATCCGGATACCGGCTGGTGATGATAACCAACCAGGATGGCCTGGGCACCAACAGTTTTCCCCAGGAGGACTTTAACGGCCCCCATAATCTGATGATGCAGATTTTCACCTCCCAGGGGGTGGTGTTTGACGATGTGCTGATCTGCCCGCACTTTCCGGCGGATAACTGCGACTGCCGGAAGCCGAAAACCCGGCTGGTGACCGGGTATCTGGCCGAGGGGGTGATGGACCGCGCCCGCAGCTATGTGATTGGCGACCGGGAGACGGATCTGCAACTGGCGGAGAATATGGGCATCCAGGGGCTGCGCTACCAGCGTGACACCCTGGGCTGGAAAGCCATCAGCGAGCAGCTCACCCGCCGGGATCGCTATGCTCATGTGGAGCGTAACACCCGGGAGACCCAGATTGATGTCCAGGTATGGCTGGATCGGGAAGGCCCGAGCACAATTAAAACCGGGGTGGGCTTCTTTGACCATATGCTGGATCAGATAGCCACCCACGGCGGGTTTCAGATGGCGGTGAAGGTCAAAGGCGACCTTTATATTGACGACCACCACACGGTGGAAGATACCGGCCTGGCCCTGGGCGAGGCGCTGAAAAAAGCGCTGGGCGATAAACGCGGTATTAACCGCTTTGGCTTTGTGCTGCCGATGGATGAATGCCTGGCGCGCTGTGCGCTGGATATTTCCGGGCGCCCGCACCTGGAATATAAAGCGGAATATAACTACCAGCGGGTGGGCGATCTGAGCACCGAAATGGTTGAGCACTTCTTCCGCTCGCTCTCTTACGCCATGGGCGTGACCCTGCACCTGAAAACCAAAGGTAAAAATGATCACCACCGGGTAGAGAGCCTGTTCAAAGCCTTTGGCCGCACCCTGCGCCAGGCTATCCGCGTGGAGGGGGATGTGCTGCCCTCTTCTAAAGGGGTGCTGTGATGAGCATTGTGATCCTCGACACCGGCTGTGCGAACCTCTCTTCCGTGAAGTGGGCCGTGCAGCGCTTAGGTTATACGCCGCTTGTCAGCCGTGATGCGGATGTGGTGCTGAATGCGGATAAATTATTTTTACCCGGGGTGGGCACCGCCCGGGCGGCGATGGAGCAGCTGCGCGAGCGGGGGCTGATTGAGATGATCAAAGCCTGTACCCAGCCGGTGCTGGGGATCTGCCTGGGGATGCAGCTGCTGGGCAGCCGCAGCGATGAAAGTGATGGCATTGATACCCTGGGGATCATCGACGCGCCGGTGGAAAAAATGCGCGACTGTGGCCTGCCCCTGCCCCATATGGGCTGGAACCGGATAGTCCCCAAAGCCGGAAGCCGGCTGTTTAACGGTATTGATGAAGGGGCCTGGTTCTATTTTGTCCACAGTTACGCCATGCCGGTCAATGAGTCGACCATCGCCCACTGCCAGTACGGTGAGCCTTTCACGGCGGCGGTACAGAAAGATAATTTTTACGGCGTACAGTTTCACCCGGAACGCTCCGGTGCGGCAGGCGCCCGGCTTCTGAAAAACTTCCTGGAGATGTGATGATTATTCCGGCGCTTGATTTAATTGACGGCACCGTGGTGCGCCTGCACCAGGGTGATTACGCCCAACAGCGGGATTACGGCAGCGATCCGCTCCCCCGCCTGCAGGATTACCAGGCCCGGGGGGCGCAGGTGTTGCACCTGGTTGACCTGACCGGTGCGAAAGATCCGGCCCGTCGCCAGATCCCGCTGTTAACCAAACTGGTGGCCGGGGTCAGCGTGCCGGTCCAGGTGGGGGGCGGTGTGCGCACCGAAGAGGATGTGGCGGCCCTGCTGGCTGCCGGTGTCAGCCGGGTGGTGGTGGGCTCCACGGCGGTAAAAGATCCTCAGCGCGTGGGCCAGTGGTTTAGCCGCTTCGGGGCTGATGCCCTGGTGCTGGCGCTGGATGTGCGAATTGAGAACGGCGAAAAACGCGTGGCGGTCAGCGGCTGGCAGGAGACATCCGGCGTGACCCTTGAGCAGGTGGTGGAGCAGTTCCTGCCCTCTGGCCTGAAGCATGTGTTGTGTACCGATATTTCCCGGGACGGTACCCTGGCGGGGGCCAATGTGGCCCTGTATCAGGAGGTGTGTGCCCGCTACCCGCAGGTGGGGTTCCAGGCCTCCGGCGGTATTGGTTCACTGGCGGATATTGCGGCCCTGCGCGGCAGCGGTGTGAGCGGGGTGATTACCGGTCGCGCCCTGCTGGAAGGTAAATTCAGCGTAACGGAGGCAATCCAGTGCTGGCAAAACGGATAATCCCTTGTCTGGACGTGCGTAACGGCCAGGTGGTGAAAGGCGTGCAGTTTCGCAACCATGAAATTATTGGCGATATTGTGCCGCTGGCAAAACGCTACGCCGAAGAAGGCGCAGATGAGCTGGTGTTTTACGATATTACCGCCTCCAGTGATGGCCGGGTGGTGGACAAGAGCTGGGTCTCCCGGGTGGCTGAGGTTATCGATATTCCGTTTTGTGTGGCCGGGGGGATCAAATCTATCGACGATGCGGCGCAGATCCTCTCTTTCGGGGCGGATAAAATTTCGGTGAACTCCCCTGCCCTGGCCGATCCTCAGCTGATTACCCGGCTGGCGGATCGCTTCGGGGTGCAGTGTATTGTGGTAGGTATCGACACCTGGTTTGATGAGACCAGCGGGAAATACCACATTAACCAGTATACGGGGGATGAATCCCGCACCCGCATTACCCAGTGGGAGACCCTGGACTGGGTAGAGGAAGTGCAGCGGCGCGGTGCTGGTGAGATAGTGCTGAATATGATGAACCAGGACGGCGTGCGCAATGGTTATGATCTGGCGCAGCTGAAAAAAGTGCGCGCAAAATGCAAAGTGCCGCTGATTGCTTCCGGTGGTGCCGGTACGATGGCGCACTTTCTGGAGGCGTTCCAGGAAGCGCAGGTAGACGGGGCGCTGGCAGCCTCGGTGTTCCATAAACAAATTATTAATATTGCAGAGCTAAAGCTGTATCTGGCTCAGCATGGCGTGGAGATTCGACAGTGTTAACAGAACAACAGCGGGCACAACTGGACTGGGGAAAAACCGACGGACTGCTGCCGGTGGTGGTGCAGCATGCAGAATCCGGCGAGGTGCTGATGCTGGGCTATATGAATCAGGAAGCGCTGGCGGTGACTGAGCAGACCGGCAAGGTGACATTCTGGTCGCGTACGAAGCAGCGACTGTGGACCAAGGGCGAGAGCTCCGGCCATTTTCTTAATCTGGTGAGTCTGACTCCGGACTGCGATAACGATACGCTGCTGGCGCTGGTCAACCCCATCGGGCCCACCTGCCATAAAGGCACTTCCAGTTGCTTCGCCGGGGCGCAACCTCAGTGGCTGTTTCTGTATCAGCTGGAGCAGTTGCTGGCTGCGCGCAAGACGGCAGATCCGGAAAGCTCATACACCGCCCGGCTGTATGCCAGCGGGACTAAGCGTATTGCCCAGAAAGTGGGTGAAGAAGGCGTGGAAACCGCGCTGGCGGCAACGGTGCAGGATAAGTTTGAGCTGAAGAATGAGGCGTCTGACCTGGTGTATCACCTGCTGGTGCTGTTGCAGGATCAGGGGCTTAGCCTCGGGGACGTGATTGGGAATTTAGAGGGGCGGCACCGGTAGTTAATATCCCTTTTATGTTAATGAGTGACATTATGAAAACGAGTTCTGATAGAAGGTCAGGACTCTTTTTCATATAAAAAGGTTAAATTATAACCACTAAAAAAACCATTTTCACATGTGACATAAAAAGTCAATTATTTTTGTGAGTTTCTCAAATTAAATCACATAAATATAAAATGTATTATAGATGTTTCTACTGATAATATACTGCCTGTCTTTTTTAGCGTCACTGTAGAAGGTTTATGATTTGTCTACTTTAAGATTTACTGCTCTCGATGGCATTCGCGGTGTGTTAGCTGTAATGGTTATGCTCAGTCATATGTTTGGTAGCCTTATGGGATGGCCACTGGTTCGTCCATTCAGTGGCGCTTATCTTTGTGTGGTTTACTTTTTTATGATGAGTGGTTTTGTATTAACTCACGCTCATTCCGGCGGAAACTTTATAAAATATCTGCTAACCCGATTAGCCCGACTGTGGCCATTACATGTTATATCAACCACTTTGATGGTTTTAGTATATTTATATAATAAACGCCATGGAGGATATGTATCCAGCCCAGATATATTCATGATCTCCACGTACATAAAAAACATATTATTTCTCCATGGAGTTACCAGTTATTCTTTTCAGCTTATCAATGAGCCATCATGGAGTATTAGCATTGAATTTTGGGCATCCTTACTTATTCCGCTGATTTTTACCCGGTTAAGTTTGAGCATTAAAATAATTATCGCTGCAATGTCATTTATTGTACTTTATCTGAAGAATAAAAGCGGTATCCCCCCGACCTTCTCCACTGCAGCTCTTTCAATGCTAATAGGATCTATTTGCTACCAACTCACAAAAAATAACATGGCAATAACCTTTATTCGTGAAAAATATAGCCTTATATTTATCACATTTTGCGGAATTATCTGCCTAACAGGAATCTATGCATTGAATAAAAGTCGCTTAGACTTTTTCCTACTCATTGCTTTTATCCCTCTCTTATTTACAGATTTTCTTCCTGAAGGATCATATATCACTAAAATACTATCATCATCTTTTTTTTCCTTCTTAGGATATATCAGCTTTCCGCTATACTTACTACACGAATCAATTATCGTGTCTGGTTTTCTTTCTGTCTTACCACAAAATTATCTATCTCTAATTCTGGCATCCTCAAGTGCTATTTTGATCGCATTTTTATATGCCAGATTCGTTGATGACTATCTTTATCGTTATCTTAAACAACGGATAGCTAGTCTATTTAAGTAAATCAAAGAACTCGATGTAAGTATAAATCTAGATAAAGAGGGATTCTATCATCCGAAGTTCAGTGGCCATGATCCTACCCACGTAATGTGGGCACAGCTCTAAGCGAGGTTCTGGTTTTCAAACTATTCTGGGCTGAGTCCTCAATGTCAGAATAGTTGTCACCCTGTCTGAAAAATCATCCTGAGGGGGGGTAATCCTCCCGAAAAACCGGTGCAGGCATAAGTGGAATTTTCTCCTAACCTGATGCAGGAGGATTTCTATGAAACGATCACGTTTTACCGACAGCCAGATCATCGCGATTCTTAAACAGGCTGAATCCGGAGCGGGAAAAGCAGGCAGCATAATAAACGTCAGGGGTGATAACTCCGTTGACACTTACCGCATCCCTGACAGTACATCCGGCTTCGACGGACTTCAGAACGGCATGATCTGGTGTTCGGTGAGTCAGGCTTTACGCATGGCGATCTCCTCTGGAGGACATAATCAGTATGTCGGAAGATCTCTAAAAGAGAATGGTTCACTTTGCAGGGATGATTACAGTGGGAATAGTGGCATACAGCATCATTTATAATGATAGCTAATGGCTGAAAATCAGAAAGTTTCAAAAAGTAAGCGCGATAACAGTCTATTTAAGAATAACGGTAAACCTACTGCCGATAAAAGCGATATTCTCATAACATCGCACCGCATTCAGGTTAGGAACGACATTCATTCATATTTGCATTAGTTTTCAAAATTATTTTCTTCTGAAGACTTTAGTATAACGCCAGGTTTTTGACGTCATTATATCTCTAATATGTACTTTATACTCTTCAATTTGATCGTGAAGTATTGTATTTTTTCTAATTTCCGAATCCAGTGATAACTTTAATATATCATTCTTTTTTTCTTCTGTGGACAATGATGATAGAAGAATATGATTTTTATTTTTCTCTGTATCCAAGGATAATCTCAATATTTCGATATCGTTCTCTTTCGAAGAAAGTAGCTCATTGATACTATTCAAATTATCATGTAGCCTCTCTATATTTTCATTCGAAACTTTCAGTGCATCATTTACATCATTTAATTCCCCTTCAAACAACCCACATTTTTTCGAAAGAAAATCACGTAGCTTAATTAAATATTCAAAATAATTTAATTGTAGTAAGTCATCAAGAAAGATAACAAGCTCTTGTTCATAGAGTTCATTTTTATCAATTTTATATGCAGCGATAGTTTCTCTGGAACAATCATAAAATAATTTGTAAGCATCACCAGATAGGGTATCAATATTCCATTTTAAAAAAGAGAGTGCATAATTTACAAAATCTTTTCTTCGCCTGGGGTATAATGAATATTCCTCTAGAAAAAGTCGAACTTTCTCTAAAGCATCAATAGCACATCGCCATGAGATATTTCGTGTATTTTCCAAAGAACATGCTCTATTTACCACATGTTCAATCAGAATATCAGAAACAATAGTTATTCGGTTAGCCATGAGCATCTGAGTAACAGTAAAGAAAAGATCATTACTTGTTCTTATTTCCTGAAAGAAAATTCCACTAGAAATTATTCTTTCACGGCGATACAACTTATCCCATGGCCACCATACAAAAGCCCGAAAGAAATCTGATTCTATCTCCCCCCCCGAAAAAACCGACTTTGATGGTAATAAATCATCTCTAATAGTCCATGGAGTATCTGTAACTTTTCTTGTATTCCAGTCAATAAATTGTGATCGACAAACAGCAATATCAGCATTACATGCTGATGCAGTAGCATATAATTTCTCTAACATGTTGACAGCAATGAGATCATCATCATCCAGAAAAATTATATACTCGCCTGTAGCTATCTGAAGCCCTTTATTCCGTGATTCACCTGCCCCATTATTATTATCGTTACTTAAAATAATAATTCTCGAATCATATTTAGCATACTCACCAATCATATCTAAAGTAGTATCAGATGAATGATCATCAACAATTATTATTTCAATATTGGCTAGTGTTTGTTCTAATATTCTAGATAATACAGTAGGGAAGTAAGATGCTGCATTATAAATAGGTATAACAACACTAACCGCAGGTTGTATGTTATTCATATTCATTTATCCTGATGCAGTGTAGATTTAAATGTAGGCTATTTAACTAATATATAAAATTATCTGCCGTGAAGAGAGCATTCTTCCGGCAGCCAGATATATTATTTTTTGTTGTTTAGTTTTGACTCTGTCAGAATAAAACCGGTTTCAATAATTCTTTCCAAATCATTAATTTTTGAATTTAATCTTTCTATTCTTTCATTACTTTGCCATAATAAATTTCTAAGCTCATTATTTGATACATGTTTATATTTAATCCCTCCCTTAACTTTATAAACCAAATGTCTTATAGACATTAATATAAAATCAACCATACCAAGTTTATAGTAGTTAAATATAATCTTTTGTTTTATAGATAATGACTGCTTACCATTCATTATTTCAATGAAGAATTTTTCATCCTTCCTAAGTAAGCAAACTACTAGCTCTATACTTTTACGATCATAATATTTACTAGCAAGATACTTCCTGACCTCATCTTGAGTATATTTACTAATATGTGAGATCATAATCTGATAGAATTGATGTGAGAATTTTGGGTTCAGTTCTTGTTGAACCCACGACAAATGACCTATCAACCAATTTAGTGAGTAATCACGATATTCCGAAACTAATTTCTTTTCAACTAAATAGTTATAGATAACTTCATGTTGATGAAAAACTCCTAATAAACGCTCACCTCCGGCAGACATAGTCTGACCGACTCTATTACGTCGATGAAAACAGAGAATCTCATCAACAAAACTAACCCGATTAGCATTTAATGTTGTAAACCAATGAAAACCATTATCTTCAAAAAAATAGTCACCAACAGGAAATAGTAAGTGATTGTTAACCAGTAACTCTCTTTTATATATTTTCCGCCATGGAACTGGTAGTAAATCAAGAACCATCTTCTTATTATCTGATGAACGAATATCTAAAGATGATATACCTGATAATTTATTCCATCCGGGCTCGAAAGGGGCATTTTTTAACCCAGACTCTGATTCAAACTCCATAAAATTACACATAGCAATATCAGCACTATTTATTTCTGCTGATAAATAGAGTTTTTCAAACATTGTAGGGTCATACAAATCATCACCATCGGCAAACCCGATATAATCACCAGTAGCCGCTTCAATACCTATATTAGCTGGAGTTGCGACTCCACCTGGCGAATTCTCTCCCATTAGAATAGGTACAATCCGATTATCTTTAGCAGCATACTCACGTATAATATCGCAAGTTTTATCACTGGAGCCATCATCAACGATAATAATCTCAATATCTGAAATTGTTTGATCTATTACATTCTGAATACTATCCCCTATATATTTTTCAATATTATATGACGTAATAATAATAGATAATTTCGGGGACATATTAGAATCCTTTATTCAGAATAAATTTATATATGACGGAATACGTATCTTTATCTGTATGATAAATTCGTTGCAACTCTTCGAATGATATTTTTAAAAATATATTCTGTATTGAAGATAGTAGTTGCTGTTTATAAGATGTATCAATCACATCTTTTGCCCAATCTAATAAGCAGGCTGCAAATTTCCAAAATTCAAACAAGTAAGGCTTATATATGGGTTTACTTTGTAAAGTACTATAGAGCACATTAGCAGCATCAACACACTGCAAGCGTAATGCGCTTTTATTATTTGTTATATTTCCACCATCAGGATCAAATATATAATCGCAAATTACATCAGTAGAAACATATATTTTTTTGGCGTTCATTAATATCATCCAATGAGGAAGAATATCCTCATGCAATCGCAACCTACCAAACTCAATATTATTTGAACGCAAGAAATCTGCTCTACATATTTTGGTCCATGGATAATTTGTGACCGTCAGAAAATAAGGAAATTTAGCTGGTTCAAATATTAATCCAAATTTATTTTGAACCTCCATATAGATTTGGCTATCACGTTCCCACATGCCAATATCTTTTTTCTCTTTACCAAACATTATAGCGTATCGTAACACTGCAACATCAATATTATTTTTATCAAGAAAAGCAATTGTACGGTCAACCGCATTTCTACGCATCAAATCATCGCTATCGAAAAATAAAATATACTCGCCAATAGCATGCTTAAGCCCCTCATCTCGAGCAACACCAGGGCCACTATTCACAGGCAGAGATATAACGTGGATGTTCTGATGTAACTCTGCATAATTACTAATAACTTCAACTGTATTATCAGTTGAACAATCGTCAACAATAATAACTTCATAACTACAAGTAATTGCAGATGAAAAGGATAACAGCGTTCTACCAATACTTTTACTGGCATTATAAGCTGGTATAATTATAGATAATTTAACTTCTTGTGAAGCCATAGGAACCTCAAAAATATTTTTCACTTAATTTTTTTGACAGCTTACTGGAAATTTTTATCGCAGGGACGTCTATATATTTTTCAAATAATGATGAAATCATAAAACATAGAACCACTGTACCAAAAAATGTAACCAGGAAGTTAGTTAAGGAAACTTCAGATACAGTGTTTTTTAGTACCCACGTTACTACAGTCAATATGGTTGCATGCATTACATACAGTGGGAAAGATATTTTCCCAAGATACTGGAATGGTTTTTTATTAAGAATCAGCTCAGCAATATTAGATCCACATAAAGAACAAAAAAGAAGCATGCTTCCTGTTAGCATAAATAACTGATACAAAGTCTTGTATTCTACGCCATCAAAATAAGAAATATAGGAGTACATGCCTCTATATAGTTCTACGCCATCTCGCTGATATGGCGTAGTTACAAAAATGATACCGAGCACCAGGAAAATGATACGAGCATACGCCGTAAATGAACATTTACCATGAACAAACATATCGCTTAAGATCATGCCAAAAACAAATAGCGAATAGAAGGAATTATTTATATATAAGAAAAGAAACACTATAGAATAGAATAAAATTCTATACTTATGACTCCCAAAAAAAGAAAGTAAAGCAAAAACGAGAAAAGAACCATACATCTCATAGGAAATGGTCCATAATGCATAATTAGTCAATGCTGTATGTTCAAATGGTGCAAAATATAATGCTTGTGTAATGGCCTCCCAAAAAGTCAAGTTCATATTATACCCGGTATAATGGTATAATAGAAAATAAACACAATACATTATTATCATTGATGCAAGTATTGGTAATATTAATCTAGGATAACGCTTCACTACGCCTGAGAAAATAATTTTATTATCATGTGATTGATTAAATTTTAATGATAAAACAAAACCACTTAAAATAAAAAAAATACAAACAGGAGCAATCCCACTATAGATAATATTTAATGGCGTCCAGGCAATGAGTCTGCGAAATTCGCCTCCAACTCCAGACATACCTGTAAATCTTATATCTGGTTTATAGAAATTGATACAATGATCAATTATCACGATAAAGCAGCATATTCCTCGCAACCCTTCTAAATAATCTATTTTTTTCATAATAATTAATAAATTAATCCAAAATAATTAAAATGCTAACCACCTTGTAAATTTCACAAATAAGACAGAAAATAAAATACAAAAATAGAACCAGAATACATCATGGTGAATGAAGTCAAAATTCCCCCTAAAATAAAGCATCACATATGAATTAATTTTAATGATACTGTAACTTTTTAGATAGCCTCTATAGTAACTTATCTTTTAGAGATATTAAATCGGAGCTTTGACGGCCAAACTGTATGGTCTTTACAACGTAAGTATACATGCGATGAACATCTGTAACGCCTCATATCAATTTACTTCCTAGTGCTTATCTAAGTAAGCATAAATGTTTCGATATGAACGTTTTCAGGCTATAACGCTTATAGCGTCAATCATTCACAGCTTGAGATGCGATTTAAAACAGGCCATCATAAGATGGCCTGTTTTTTTTATTACATTACTCTTATGAACTTAACCACTCTGTATGAAATACACCTGGTTTATCAACACGCTTATAAGTATGTGCACCAAAGTAATCACGCTGAGCCTGGATCAGGTTCGCCGGCAGAACCGCAGAACGGTAGCTGTCATAGTAAGAGATGGCCGCAGAAAACGTCGGGGTCGGGATACCATTTTGTACCGCATACGCAACCACGTCACGCAGCGCCTGCTGGTATTCATCAGCCGCTTTTTTGAAATATGGCGCCAGCAGCAGGTTCGCGATGGCTTTATTTTCTGCGTAGGCATCGGTGATTTTCTGCAGGAACTGGGCGCGAATAATGCAGCCAGCGCGGAAAATCTTCGCGATTTCACCGTAGTTCAGATCCCAGTTGTACTCCTCAGAAGCCGCACGCAGCTGAGAGAAGCCCTGAGCATAAGAGACGATTTTGCCCAGATACAGGGCACGACGAACCTTCTCAACAAATTCAGCTTTATCTCCGGCAAACGGCTTAGCCTGTGGGCCAGTCAGCACTTTTGAGGCCGCAACGCGCTGATCTTTCAGGGAGGAGATATAGCGGGCAAATACAGACTCAGTGATCAGGGACAGAGGCTCACCAAGATCCAGGGAGCTCTGGCTGGTCCACTTACCGGTACCTTTGTTCGCGGCTTCGTCCAGAATCACATCAACCAGGTATTTACCTTCTTCATCTTTTTTAGTGAAGATATCTTTGGTGATGTCGATAAGGTAGCTACTCAGCTCGCCTTTGTTCCACTCGGTGAAGGTGGCAGCCAGCTCTTCGTTGGTCAGATTCAGGCCATGTTTCAGCAGGGAGTAGGCCTCAGCAATCAGCTGCATATCGCCATATTCGATGCCGTTATGCACCATTTTCACATAGTGGCCAGCGCCATCATTACCAATGTAAGCCACGCAAGGCTCACCATCTTCAGCAACCGCCGCAATCTGTTTCAGAATCGGTGCGACCAGTTCATAGGCCTCTTTCTGCCCACCAGGCATGATAGAAGGACCTTTAAGTGCACCTTCTTCACCACCAGAAACACCCGTGCCGATGAAGTTGAAACCTTCTGCAGACAGTTCACGATTACGGCGAATAGTGTCCTGGAAGAAGGTGTTGCCGCCATCGATCAGGATATCGCCTTTGTCGAGATAAGGTTTCAGAGATTCGATAGTCTTATCGGTACCCTCGCCCGCTTTCACCATCAGCAGGATGCGGCGTGGTTTTTCCAGAGACTCAACAAATTCCTGCACCGTATAATAAGGAACCAGTTTTTTGCCCGGGTTCTCAGCGATGACTTCGTCAGTCTTCTCACGAGAGCGGTTGAAAACGGATACGGTATAGCCACGGCTTTCGATGTTAAGTGCCAGGTTGCGCCCCATCACCGCCATACCGACGACGCCGATTTGCTGTTTGGACATTACAAACTCCTGTTGGATATGTTTATTATCGGCCCCCTACAGGCCGGTAACGCGTTGAAGCATAATAGCACAAAGAACGCCATTTTCTGTGCACCTATTGCCTGATGACGAATAATGGTTAAGGATAAACCAGCTAATTTGTTCTCTGACTACCTAATTAAACGATGAGTAATTTATACAGTGTTCTGTATTTAAAGACAAAAATTAATCTTATCTAAATTTTACTACCTAACCTCTCACCACATCATGGTACGTTTTGAGGGTATTATGAATAACCAACTTACTGGAAAATTTGTCGATAACTCTTTTACGTCCACGAATCCCCATCCGGATTCGCTCATCAGGATTACTCAACAAATATTCTAGTTTCTCCGTTAACTCATCTATAGAATTACTTTTAACAATAAGCCCATTGTCATTATTGATAATCAGGCTTTGACATCCTCCGACATCATAAGCAATACAGGCCCGACCTACAGAAGATGCCTCCAGAAGAATTCTCGGAATACCTTCAGAATAAACCGATGGTAAGGCAACAATATTAGACTCTTCAATGAGGTTACAGACATTATTCGACCGGCCCAGCCAGTTAATCAGCCCATCCTGATGCCAGCGCTCGACAACATCGACAGAGATTGCGTCTTTATCATGTTCCACCAGAATGCCTGCCACATTCAGCGTAAAACGAATACCACGTTGATGAAGACGTTTTTTTGCTTCTACCAAATCACCAAGCCCCTTACTCCACAGCAAACGACTGGCAAACAGCACCACCGGAGTTTCTCTATATTGTTCCAGTGAGTATTTATAAATTTCGGGATCAATACCTGCACCGTCAATAACAATAGTGCGATCCTGACTGATACCAACCAGAGAACTCAGGCAGATACGATCTCGCTCATGTTCAAACATGAATACGCTGTGTCTATTGTTAGCAATAAATTTGTAGGCATGAATAGTAATGTGACGTAATAATTTCAGTAACATTCCCTGTGCAGAGAATACACGACCTAACCCTACAAAACTGATAACCACAGGCTTTCTGGCACGTCTGGCAATAACTCCACCGATTAGACAAGGTTTAATTGTAATGCAATGAATAAGATCAGGGTTTATTTTCTTTATAATTTTAACTGCCCGTTGAAATGCTTTAATAAAAACTAATGGATTAAAAGATTGCGCTTCGATGGGAAGGTTATGGCAATGAAATCCAATGTTAGCAAATTTACCTACTATTCTATCATCAGTGAAATGACTTATCACGTGGATTTCATAACCAGCATTACGCGCAGCAATAGCCCGATCGACCCAGTGTAAATCAAAATACCAGTCCGAATTAATAAAGTAACACAATTTTTTCATTTATGTGCTCACTGATGCTGCTTGCCACTTATTCTTTTTATGCCATGCGTAATTCCTTTGCATAAAAATGATAAGTAACGCCATTTATTTTTTTGGAACGGAAGTTGTGCTATATATTTAATAATTCGCAGATAAATTGCACCATAACTAAAAACAGGTCTATCCGGAAAATATTTCTGACCAAGAAAAAGATTACGAATCAGATAATATATCTTCCACTCAGGATTAATACATCGCCCCTGAATACTGACATCATGTCTAAAGCGTAGTTCAGGGCAAAAAAGAATGCTACATCCATCAGATGATAAACGGTAGCCAAAATATAAATCATCAAAATAAATAAATAGTTCTGAATGAATATCTTTTGTATATTTTCTTAAGATATCGCTGCGAATAATCATACCAACAAAGGACACGCTCTGCACTACTGATGCCCGTTGCATATCGGGCAGATATCTTTCCGGATGGCGTACATAGTCAACATTTTGACTGAATGTAGCCGGAATTCTACTAAACGGAAGATTCATGCCACAGATATTCGCATTGAGATCCCGAACAGCACCACAAAATACCTCATGTCCCAGCGAAGCAAAGGAGGAAAAATTTTCCAGCATATTCGCTTCAGGATAGGCATCATCATCATAGAAGACAACCCAGTCACAATCGATTTGCTGGTTAATATATTCACTCCCTGCTTTAAAGCCCCCCGCACCACCACCGTTCACACGGAGGTTAAGCAGTGATAGCCGCTCATCCGTCAGAGAGTCTAACCATGCTGAGGTTCCATCCGTGGAACCATTATTGACAATAACGATATCATTGAAGGGTTGCTTCAGCGTTTCAGATATCGTCTTTTTTAACTTTTCCAGCCGGTTAAACGTTACAATTAGAGCAGTACATCTCATCGAACGCTTACCGTGAACACCGGCATAGACTGTTTATTTTCCAGTGAGTTAAGATAGTCATCTGCCGTTTTTAGTGCTTCTGCAATAGTCACGTCCATATCAAGATAACGATAAGTCCCCAGACGCCCAACAAAAGTAATATTTTGCTCAGCCTCTGCAAGCGTCAAATATTTATCCAGCAGTGCCATCTCACCCATCTGGCGGATAGGATAATACGGGATATCATTCTCACCACATGATCGGCTGTACTCTTTATAACAAACAGAACCTTCATGCTTCTCCCACGGAGAGAAGTATTTATGTTCGGTGATTCGAGTGTAGGGCACATCCACTGAACCATAGTTCATTACCGCACAACCCTGGAAATCCCCCTGATAGGTAAATTTTTCAAAATCTAACGTACGGTAACCCAGGCGACCATGTTGATAACCGAAGAAGGCATCCAGAGGACCACTGTAGAAAACATGATCATAACTGGCGCGCTCCTCATGATTAAAACTGCGGTTAAGTTCCAGCGTAATATTCTCATGATCAGCAATACTATTAATCAGGCAAGTATAGCCATCCTCAGGCATCCCCTGGAATTTATGATTAAAATAATTATCATCATAATTAAAACGCACCGGCAGACGTTTCAAAATAGAAGCCGGTAACTCAGCAGGTTGCATACCCCACTGCTTAATCGTATAACCTTTGAAGAAGGCTTCATACAACTCTTTGCCAATAAATCGCAGAGCCTGCTCCTCAAAGGTTTTGGGTTCAGTAATTGAGCTATCACCTTTTTCAGCAATTAAGGCTTTTGCTTCGTCCGGAGAACAGGTCTTACCAAAGAATTGATTGATAGTGTGCAGATTGATCGGCAGTGAAAATACCTGCCCATTAACCGTCGCCTTGACTCGATTAATATAAGGCATCATTTTTGTAAATCTATTTACAAATTGCCATACTGTCTCATTATCAGTGTGAAAAATATGCGGGCCATAGATATGTACCATAACATCAGTATCTTTATCACGCGCATCATAGGCATTACCAGCAGTGTGATTGCGCTGATCGATAATGGTAACTTTATGCCCATGCTCCGCAAGTTGGCGGCCAATAACCACTCCTGAAAAACCGGCACCGACGATTAATATATTCTTTCTGTTCATTGCTGGCCCTTAAATCATTATCCGGAAATTGCACGTCTTACTTTATAATAGCATTTTGTAATAAGGTTACGCCGGGAGGTACCAACCGGAGCATACTTATTGACTAAAAGTCTAAGCTGATTTTTAATTCTGGTTTGAAGCAACACTCTATTCTTTACAGGTCTCGTAGCCCGATCAGAAGTAATGCCTAACTGTTCCGTTAGAATACGCCCATAGACTATTCTCTCCCAGGGAGTGCCTGTAATATTTTCCATAAAATCGTCAAAAAAATCAACTTTATCTGTATTCCATGGTTTATTCTCACCTGCATAATGGATCATATTAGGCGATCTTCTGGCCTGCAAAAAACGCATATAAGTAGCGAATTTTAAATTAGGAAAAAAATCGTCAGTATTACCATTACCGTGATATACGTTCCATTCCGGCGGTAGAAATACAACCCGATCATAGAATACTTTATTCATAATATCCTGATCCAGAAACCAGTATTTCTTCGCTTTCATGGTTTCCATCAGCCTGGAAAAAGTATTTTCTTCAACCATTTTGGCGATATTAAAAATAATAATACCGGCCTGAAAATAGGCATCCGGATCATCCATATTTAATGTTGACTTAAGATACTGCTCTGCTGGCATAACACCATCATCGGATTCCGACATTGCGCCAAACTTAACAAACCCCTCCATTACAATATCTTTTACGGCACCGACCAGATTATTACCAAGCTCAATTTCCATTAACTGAGCAAGATCGGTTTTAACCACAGTATCTGAGTCAATAAAAATAACTTTCGGAAAATCACGAAAAAGGAGTGGAATAAATAAACGGGCATAGGTTGATGCGCTAAAATGCGCACGAGTATGTACACCGTTCATCTCACTAAATGCATTCACATCAAAAAAACGTAAACTTATATTAGAAAACCCATGAACCAGAAGCATTAGTCTTTTTTTATTTAGTGCAGACACTCTGTTTTCCAGCACTACTATATCATAATTTTTAGTAGGTTCAGCATGCCGGACGATAGAGTTAATCAACGCGCCGCCACTGATTGCATAGTTATCATCAAAGCTGATAACTATCGGGGCAGCATTCTCACTAAAAGCGGGTTTTAGCTTACCATTAAATGTTTCTTCAGTAACAAATGTACGCTGCAGCTCTTTTATTTTAAGCTGTTTTTCTTCTTGTTGCTTAATTAAGTAGATATTAAAAAGACGCTCAGCGATATGTCCAATAACACGCTTTTCCTGCGCATTATAGTTATTCATCGAAATGCGATGTTCGAGCACAGATAATATAGAAAACAGCCACTCAGAATAGGCAGTGAACATGTTCTTTTTCATTACAAACATGTTAGTATAGTAACCGTCTGCTGCCGTATTAAACGTTTTTATCGCCGAAGCATAATCGGGATACAGTTCAGTAACGACCTCAATCGCAGCCTGATAATCACCAATATGAAGGAATTCACCTTTTTCGTAATGCTCAAAATTATTTTTACTTCCCGCGGAAGTCACTGACCATTTACGGGGGACAACCAGGTCATAGCCCCTAATACTTTCACTAATTACTTCGTCACTAAGCCCGAACTTAGCTTCATAAGCGGCATCAATCACAGGAGAGTTAACAACCCCCCAGACGTCTTCAGGATAATCCTGTTTAGGTGAAAAATTCAGATGACGACGATAGTGCATAAACCCGACATAATCGGCCAGATGCTCATTTTTCCATACCCAATAGTGTGCAGTCAGTTCACAGTAGAACGGATTTTTAAAAGATATATTGTCACCAGTATCATCACCAGGGCAACCAATGTCATTCAGTGAATTTGCTTTACCAACGTGTAGCGGGTGAATTGTTGCTGCAGAAAGAAAGGAGCTTGGCTTGTGATGACAAGTATAAATTTTAATATCGTTCATGTTAAATCTCAATTTAAGCCATGGCTTGTTTATATTTTTCTACAACTTCTGCAGCAGAGCCAATTTCGCGCAGGTGATGGTTCTCAATCCACACAACCCGATCACAAATTTTTTCAACATCTTTCATATTGTGACTTACAAACAGAATCGTCACGCCCCGACTTTTAAAATCATTAATTGTCTTCAGACATTTAGCCTGGAACGCAATATCCCCTACTGCCAGCACCTCATCAATAATTAAGATATCAGGATCTACCTGAGTAATTACCGAGAATCCCAGCTTCGCCAGCATACCACTGGAATAAACGCGGATCGGTTCATCGATAAAATCACCCAGTTCGGAAAACTCGATAATCTGCTCAATACGGGCCTGGACGTCTTTACGGCGCAGACCCAGCAACGTGGCATTAAGATAAATATTCTCCCGCCCGGTGAGCTCCGGATGAAAACCACCGCCAAGCTCCAGCATTGACGCAATGCGTCCATGTGTAGTCACAGTCCCACTGGTTGGTTTCATCACACCAGCGACCAGCCCCAGCGAGGTGCTTTTCCCTGCGCCATTACGCCCGATCAGAGCAACAGCCTCGCCCTTGTTGACAGAAAATGAGATATTCTCAATCGCCATATATTTACGACCACGGAACAAATTTAATGCGCGTCGTGGATGAAAAAGCAGCTCCTTAATACCAGAACCAATATGATGATAAAGCGGATACTGCTTTGTTACATTATCAAATTTTATTACTGGTTCCATTACAAGATCTCTGCAAATCGATATTTCAGCTTATTGAACACATATTGACCAGCGATTAACAAAATAATCCCTGAAAGATAAAGAATACCTATGTGCTCATAATTTAACACACCATTCATAAACAGATCACGCCAGCTAATAATCATACTCGCCAGGGGATTATAAGTGATGATCCAGCCGTAGCTTTCCGGAATCATATCGGAGGCATACAGGATGGGGGTGCAGTAGAACATCAGCATAATCCCCAGGCTCACAAAACGCTCCAGATCGCGAAAAAACAAATTAAGCGTGGAGAAAATTAACGACACACCAAAAGTGAATATAATTTGACCAATAGCGATAAGCGGCACCCCCCACAACCAGTCGAAAGATGGCGACATATCATAGACATACAGGAAAACAATGATGACCGGAATAGTGCACAAAAAATGCAGACCTTCCATCATTACGTTACTGAGTGGAATCACCGAGCGCGGAAAAACTGTCTTTTTGATAATCTGCGCATTAGCAATAAACGAAAACAATGAGTTGGTTGCTGAGCTGGCAAACCACTGCCAGGGAAATAAGCCAGTGATCAAAAACACAGTGTAATTGGGAATCTGTACCCGCATAACCAGTTTAAAAATGAAATAATAGATCATGGCAAAAAGCAGCGGATTTGCGATAGACCACAAATAACCAAAAAAACTGCTTTTATACCGAACCTTAAGTTCTTTATTCGTGATAACTACAACTAAATCAACCAAATAGCCTAAATTATACTTCATTATTAAGTGCTCATTATTCTTGCCACACTGCCCGTCAGAGTTTATGCAGTACAGAAATGGCAACGCTACCGCCCTTGGCTTAGAGATACCAATGCTCTCACAACATTCCCAACATAAATCGCTAACTTGTGATAAATGTGCCGTGTATCAATAAATTACCTAAAAAACAGGGGGTTCCCCCCCTAACTACTGCTACTGTTTTGCGCGTGATTATCGGCTCAATCCAGCAACGACTCAACCCGCGCCCTGAACTTCTGCCCTTCTTTCAGGTTGCGCAACCCGTACTGGACAAACGCCTGCATATAGCCCAGCTTCTTGCCGCAGTCATAACTTTGCCCGGTCATCAGCATCGCTTCCACCGGATGATACTGATTCACCGCCGCAATTGCATCTGTCAGCTGATAACGTCCCCAGGCACCCGGCTGCACTTTTTCCAGCTCAGCCCAGATATCCGCGGAAAGCACATAGCGCCCTACCGCCATCAGGTCAGAATCCAGCGTCTGCGGCTCATCGGGTTTTTCGATGAAATCAACAATCCGGGCCACCTGCCCTTCGTTTTCCAGCTTTTCATCTGTCGTGATAACGGAATACTCAGAGAGATCACCGGTCATACGTTTCGCCAGCACCTGGCTGCGGCCCGTATCATTAAAGCGTGCCACCATCGCGGCCAGATTATAGCGCAGCGGATCCGCTGTTGCGTCATCCAGAATAATGTCCGGCAGCACCACCACAAACGGGTTCTCGCCAACAATCGGCTTAGCGCACAAAATGGAGTGCCCAAGACCCAGCGCATGACCCTGACGCACGTTCATGATAGTTACGCCCGGCGGACAAATGGATTTTACTTCCGCAAGCAGCTGGCGTTTTACACGCTGCTCCAGCAGCGCTTCCAGCTCGTAAGAGGTGTCAAAATGGTTTTCAACGGCATTTTTGGATGAGTGCGTAACCAGCACAATCTCTTTGATCCCGGCGGCGACAATTTCGTCTACGATGTACTGAATCATCGGTTTGTCGACGATTGGCAGCATTTCTTTAGGAATTGCCTTGGTCGCAGGCAACATGTGCATCCCCAGGCCTGCAACAGGGATAACAGCTTTTAAATTAGTCATTCTCAATCCCACCTCAAAATGGTTGGTGAATTATAGCCTTTTCGTGCTCCGAAGCCAGCAGGTTTTACGATACAACACCCATCGCGCCGCCACCGGCCAGGGCAAAAGGTCTGGTGCAGGAAAAATACCGGTCAGAGATACAGAGTTAGCCAGGAATTATCGTAAAAGCGCAGAATTCCATGGGTTATTAGCGCACAAATAGTTTACCCGTTCATATATTGCACCAGGGTAATGGGATGATTCTGGTTTATTTCACTTTTACTGGCGCCGCCTGCCAGACAAAAATTGCATTTCCCCCGCTGCTTATCCATCCTATTAGTGTGAAATTCGTCATCTTACTGAAGGTAACCACGTTTTTGTATGGAATGGCTTGTTGACCCCTCAATCTGGGTGGGGCTGATTACTCTGATAGTTATTGAACTGGTACTGGGTATTGATAACCTGGTGTTTATTGCCATCCTCGCGGAAAAGCTCCCCGCCGGGCTGCGGGATCGGGCCCGTATCACCGGTTTAATCCTGGCGATGCTGATGCGCCTGGTACTGCTGGCCTCGATATCCTGGCTGGTCACGCTGACCACACCACTTATCCACTTTCGGGAGCTCGCCTTCAGCGCCCGGGATCTGATCATGCTGTTCGGGGGGCTGTTTTTACTGTTTAAAGCCACGGTGGAGCTCAACGAGCGGCTGGAGGGGAAGGACCATGAAAATGTCCCTCAGCGCCGGGGGGCGCGCTTCTGGCCGGTAGTGGCCCAGATAGTGATCCTCGATGCGGTATTCTCCCTGGACTCCGTTATCACCGCCGTAGGCATGGTGGACCATCTTGCGGTCATGATGGCGGCAGTGGTCATTGCCATCTCGCTGATGATCCTCGCCAGCAAGCCCATCACCCGCTTTGTGAACAGCCACCCGACCATTGTTATCCTCTGCCTGAGCTTCCTGCTGATGATAGGTTTCAGCCTGGTGGCGGAAGGGTTTGGTTTTGCCATTCCCAAAGGTTACCTGTATGCGGCCATCGGCTTCTCGGTCATTATCGAAGCGCTTAATCAGCTGGCCATATTCAACCGTCGCCGCTACCTGACAGCCAACCTGTCATTACGCCAGCGCACGGCAGAAGCGGTTATGCGGCTCCTCAGTGGCCGCCAGGAGCAGGCCGAGCTGGGGGCTGAAACCGCCACGCTGGTAGCCGACGGGGCCAACAAAACCGTATTTAACCCCCAGGAGCGGCGGATGATTGAGCGGGTGCTGAATCTCAACCAGCGCACCGTCAGCAGCATTATGACCTCACGCCACGATATTGAGCATATTGACCTCAATGCCTCAGCCGCGACCATCCGCAGCCTGCTGGATAAAAATCAGCATACCCGGCTGGTTATCACCGAAGGGGCAGATAACCCGATTGGCGTGGTGCACGTTATCGATTTGCTGCACCAGTTGCTGCACAACCAGCCGCTTAATCTGCAGGCCCTGGTGCGCCAGCCCCTGGTGTTTCCTGAAGGGCTACCGCTGCTGCACGCCCTGGAGCAGTTCCGCCACGCACGCACCCACTTTGCTTTTGTTGCGGATGAATTTGGCTCTGTAGAAGGGCTGGTTACGCTCAGCGACGTCACCGAAACCATTGCCGGGAACCTGCCCAATGAGGTCGACGAAACGGACGCCCGCTACGATATCCATAAAAACCACGACGGCAGCTGGACCGTTAACGGCCATATGCCCCTGGAGGACCTGGTGCAGATAATCCCCCTGCCCCTGGATGAAAAGCGCGAATACCACACGGTTGCCGGCCTGCTGATGGAGCACCTGCAGCATATTCCGTGCCCCGGAGAGACCATCGATATCGGCGGCTACCGGATCCGCACCGACGAGGTCGACAGCCACCGGGTACAGAAGGTGACCATCACCTCCCCCCACAGCACACGGGCGCTGGATTACGAAGTCTGAAAACAACAAGGCCGGGAATATCCCGGCCTTGTGCGTTTATGTTTGATGCCTGCGTTACAGCTTATCGAGCAGTTGTTTTACATCATCACTGTGCTTGCTGCCCTTATTGCGTTCCGCCCACTCTTTAAGGCGCTGTTTCGCCTCATCCTGGAGCTGGCGGCGCAGAGGCTGGTCAATCTGCAGATTGTAGCTCAGCCGCTGCCACGGGCCATATACCCGCAGCGGGATCGCCGTCTGCTTCAGCCGTTCAACCAGTTTGCTGTCCCCTTCCCAGCCGCCGGTCACCATGATACTGAACTGTGAATCACACAGTTGCTGGTTAAGATCCAGCGTGCCGTTACCGGTCAGGCTCAGCACTTTAGATTTACCCGCCATATTGCCGAGTGTCAGCACCCCCTCATCAAGGTTCGCCTGCGCACTAAAGATACTGAGCGTGGTTGCATCATCATAATTTTTCAGCGCTTTAATATCGCTGCGGTTGCGGGTCACCGCCTGCTGAACCATCTGCTGGAAGTTCATGCCCTGCATCCGGGAGTTGTGCATACTCACCTGCGCACTCCCCTGCCAGTGCTGGCGAAAATCCAGAGCATCAAAGCTGTTGCCGGTGAAGTGGCCCTTCAGGGATACCTGGCCGGAGAGGGCCAGCGGATAATGGAACGCCGTCAGAATCGGGCCAATCTCCAGATTATCCACCTGCGGGCTCACGGAAACCTGCTGCTGTGGCCCACGGGCATCCAGCGTGGCAGGCAGGCTGAGTCTCCCCTCGCCGGAGTGACCCTCAAGCCGGGTAACCGTCGCCAGCCCCTGCTCATTGTGCGCCGCGAATGCCACCTCATTAAACGAGAGCCCCCGCCAGATAACCGCCTGGGCGTTCAGGGCCAGATTACCGCTAAAGCCCTTCAGAGCCGACACGGTAGAATTATCCAGCCCGCCGGAAATGACCGGTCGCGGGAGCACGCCAGGCGTGCTGTCGGTGGCCGGTACGATACCGGTATCGCTCCTGGCTGGCGCAGCGTCATGGGTCACCAGCAGGTTATCCAGATTCAGCCGCGGTGAAGAGAGGGCCACCTGCCACTGGGGGATATCCGCCAGATTGACTGAAAAATTACCGTTCAGGGTACTGTCATTGGCCGTCAGGCCAAAATCCGTCACCGAAAGCTGTTTATCCGCCTCCAGCCACGTAAGCTGCATTTTCCCCTGACCACGGATCCCCTGGGTAGGCAGATCTGCCCCCTGGAACTGGTAACTGAGATTATTAAAACCGGCGCGCAGAATGTGCGGATAGCTGCTGGCGTCCAGATCCGCGTCAAATGCGAGGGTCAGATCGCGCTGATCGCGGTTAATCCGCGAGCTGAAAGAGAGGCGGCCCTGGTGATTTTCGTTCTGCTCCATGTGCAGATTAATATCACGCACCGTTATCTGTTCGTCGTCCGAATGCTGGAACACCAGCAAACTGTCGGTGACCGACAATTTACCAATATCAAAAGACCAGCCGCGGCCCAGATCCAGCGGAATATCGTCCCGGTCATTACCGGGCTGCTTCGGCGCCCCCTGCGGGCGGCGGGCCTCAGTCTCAGGGGTCAGTTCGATCACCGCCCGCTTGAGCATCACCTGCTCAACCGCCAGCTTATGGGACAGCAGCGGCCACAGGGCCACATCCAGGCGCATATGCTCAGCACTCACCAGCGGGTGCGATGCCCCCGGGGCGGTTAACTGCATACGGCCGGATAAAATGCTCAGCTTCGGCCAGACATGCCAGCGCAATCCGCCGTCCAGCGTCAGCTGGTAACCGCTGCGCTGCTCCACTTCGCGCACCATATAGGCGCGGAAATCATTCGGATTGACTAACAACACCAGTGCAGATAATCCGGCAACCAGCACAACCAGCAGGATCATCAGCGTGGTTATAAATCGTCTCATGAATTCCTCTGCTCCGGGGCAGGCTTAGTCTTTATCAATACGGCTCGCCACGGCCCCTTGCTGATCGCGATACTTCGCATCCTGGCGACGGTTATAAGGGCGGTCTGCCGGGCCGGATAACGGCTCAAAGCTCAGGGCACCTATCATCATTCCCGGGCGCAGCGCGAGCGGCAGCTTACCGGAGTTATAAAACTCCAGCACAATGCAGCCCTGCCAGCCGGGATCGATGCGGTGAGCGGTCACATGGACCATTAACCCGAGCCGGGCAAGGGACGAACGCCCGTCCAGCCAGCCCACCAGATCCGCAGGCAGCGTGACAGACTCCAGCGTCACCGCCAACGCCAGCTCACCCGGGTGCAGGTAAAAGGCCTCGCCATCGGCCAGGACAATCTCGTCACTCATCACTCTGTCGAGCGCGGCGCTCACTTCGTCCTTCGGGCCGCTTAAGTCGATAAACGCCGCCGTATGGCCACGAAAAGTGCGGAATTTATTACCCAGACGCACATCTACCGTGGCGCCATTGATTCGCTCAACCGGCGGGCGCGGTGTAATAGATAAACGGCCATCATCCAGCCATGCTTCAATATCGCGGTCGCAAAGACGCATTAACGATCTCCTTTCTCTTTTCTGCCCGTTACCTTGCCACAGCCCGCCCTGGTTGACCAGACAGCCGCCACGAATGGTAACCCCCCATCACGGATGTTGAGCGTTATTCGAAAAACTGGCTAATTTTCGCCTTCAGAATATCGATGGCAATGCGGTTTTTCCCGCCGCGCGGCACAATAATGTCCGCATACTGTTTAGACGGGTCGATAAACTGCAAAAACATCGGGCGCACGGTTTTCTGGTACTGGGCCATAACCGAATCCATTGACCGGCCGCGCTCATTCACATCGCGCTTAATGCGCCGCATCAGGCAAATATCCAGCGGGGTATCAACGAAAATAGAGAAATTCATCTCCTCGCGCAGGCGGGCATCGGTCAGCAGCAGGATCCCCTCCAGAATAATCACCTTTTTCGGCTCGATATGTACCGTTTCAGCGGTGCGGGTATGCTCAACATAACTGTATACCGGGCGCTCAACCGCTTTCCCCGCTTTGAGCATCTGCAGGTGCTGAAACAGCAAACTGTGATCCATAGCATTGGGATGGTCGTAATTGGTTTTTATACGCTCTTCCATCGACAAATGGCTCTGGTCTTTGTAATAGCAATCTTCCGGTATAACACCAATGTGTTCATCACCGACCTGTTCGCGCAACTCCCGGTAGAGTGTACTGGCAATTAAACTTTTCCCTGAAGCTGAAGCACCGGCGATCCCGATGATGACGCATTGATGAGACTTGTCAGTCATAAAATTAACGACCTGATTAAACAAAATTGAGGAGAGCGCGCTAGGGCACCAAACGCGGCAATTATAGGGATCCGCGTAAGTCAGTACCAGTCAAATGTTTCAGAAATATCCCGCCATTACTGCGGCTGCCAGCCATCATGATGCCAGATATGCAACAGCGCATAAGAGCGCCACGGCTGCCAGCGCCGGGCATAGTTACGAATAGCCGCACTGGTCATTGCGGGGAAGCGTTTACGGATCAGGTAGTCATCCGCCAGGAAAACATCCACCGACTGCCATCCCCGCAGGGCAAAATAGCTGGCGGTCCACGGGCCGATACCGGGGTAGCGGGTCAGCGCTTTAATGCCCGCCTGGGGATCATCCGGGGCCCGGAGCGGAAACTCCCCGTCAAGACAGGCCCGGGCAATATGGCCCAGACACTGGGCCCGGGCCAGGGGCATCCCCAGCCCTTTCAGGGCCACAGGATCAATGGCGGCCAGTTGCGCCGGTGTCGGAAACAGCCACCAGCCGGGATTATCCTCAAGCGGTGTGCCCGCCAGCGCCACCAGCCGGGAGGTCAGCCGGGCGGCCATCGCCACACTCACCAGTTGCCCGAGCACGGCGCGGACAATCTGCTCAAACGGATCCATACACCCGGGCAGGCGGATGCCCGGCCTGTGACGGGCAAGCCCACCCAGAACATCCGCCACCTCGGCGACCGGGCAGTCGAGATCAAACATCCTACGCACCCGCGCCAGCACCTCGTCTGCCACCGGCAGTAGCCAGGGGCTGAGTGTCACCACAAGGCAGTGCTGCCCGGCATCGGCCCGCACACGGATAAGACCATGATGGGGGCCGATGGCCAGCGCACGCTGGTATCCCGCCTCAGAGACGCTGTCAACGCCGCTGACAGTACGCGCCGCGAGAAACCCGGCTATCCACGCCCAGTCATAAGGGGGTTGCCAGTACAGCTGATACATTACCGATTCCTTCTCTCTTCGCCGTACCGGGCCACACCGCTTGCCGCCAGGCAGACATTCCGCTAAAGTCGCCCCCCTTCTTTACGACCCGGGGGCGTTTTATGTTTATTGGTTTTGACTACGGCACGGCAAACTGCTCGGTAGCCGCAATGCGCAACGGCCAGCCGCAGATGCTGGCCCTGGAAAACGGCGCGCCGTTATTGCCGTCAATGATCTGCGCCCCCACCCGGGAGTCTGTCAGTGAATGGCTGTGGCGCCACCACAGCGTGCCCACCCCGGGAGACGAGACTCAGGCGCTGCTGCGCCGCGCCATCAATTATAACCGCGATGAAGACATCCGCGTACAGCCGGGCAGCGTTCAGTTTGGTCTGCAGTCGCTGGCGCAATATATGGACTGCCCGGACGAGGTCTGGTTCGTAAAATCCCCGAAGTCATTCCTCGGGGCCAGTGGCCTGAAGCCCCAGCAGGTCGCGCTGTTTGAGGATCTGGTCTGCGCCATGATGCTGCATATCCGCCACCAGGCAGAACAGCAGACCGGCGAGGTTATCGACCAGGCGGTGATTGGCCGGCCGGTCAACTTCCAGGGGCTGGGGGGTGAAGAGGCCAACCGCCAGGCGGAAGGTATTCTCGATCGCGCCGCCCGCCGCGCCGGTTTTAATGACGTGGTATTCCAGTTCGAGCCCGTTGCCGCCGGGCTCGATTTTGAAGCCACCCTCACCCGTGAACAGCGGGTGCTGGTGGTGGATATTGGCGGCGGCACCACAGACTGCTCCTTACTGCTGATGGGCCCCCGGTGGCAAAACAAGCGGGAGCGCCAGGCAAGCCTGCTGGGCCACAGCGGTTGCCGTGTTGGCGGTAACGATCTGGATATTATGCTCGCCTTTCGCCAGTTAATGCCGCTGCTGGGCATGGGCGGGCAAACCGAAAAAGGCACCGCCCTGCCTATCCTGCCCTGGTGGAATGCGGTCGCCATTAACGACGTACCGGCCCAGAGTGATTTTTACAGCACCGCCACCGGCAGGCAGCTGGCGGATCTGGTGCGTGACGCCCGCCAGCCGGACCTGGTCGCCCTGCTGCAAAAAGTCTGGCGCCAGCGCCTGAGCTATCGCCTGGTGCGCAGTGCCGAAGAGAGCAAAATTGCCCTCTCCGGCCAGGCGGAATACCAGGTGGATCTGGATTTTGTGCGCGACAGCCTGCACACCCTGCTGCGCCAGAGCGATCTCAACGCCGCCGTAGAGCAGCCGCTACAGCGCATTCTGGAGCAAGTGACCCTGACCCTTGAGGCCAGCCACGAAAAGCCGGATGTCATCTACCTGACCGGGGGCAGTGCCCGCTCACCGCTGATTCGCCAGGCGCTCAGCACCCTGCTGCCGGGCCTGCCGGTTATGGGCGGGGACGATTTCGGCTCCGTCACCGCGGGCCTTGCCCGCTGGGCAGGGGTGGTCTTTCGCGACTGAGGTATCGCCCCGCAGCCATGGCTTGCGGGGCAGTATATTCCGAAAAACAGCCGCTATTGTGCAGAAAAACGCCATAATCCCCCACTTCTGAACCCGCTTCCATATTTCCTCCATTTTTCGGCGCAGGCCACTGGCTAAACTAGTATCATCACGCCCCGAAATATGATTCCAGGAAGAGAACGACACCACTTATGAAAGGCTCAAAGCACTCCCGTTGGATCTGGCCTGGCAGCATCGCTGTCATTGTGATTGCTGCACTGCTTTTCTGGCGCAACCACTCATCAGCGCCGGATGCCGGTAGCACAGCAAAAAGCCAGACCAGCGGCCAGTCGCGCCCGGGAGCCGGCGGCAAGCGCGGTGGCCGTCACAGTGGGCCTCTGGCACCGGTTCAGGCGGCAACCGCTACCAGCCAGGCCGTCCCCCGTTACTTAACCGGCCTGGGAACGGTAACCGCGGCGAATACCGTCACCGTGCGCAGCCGGGTAGACGGGCAGCTGATGGCCATTCACTTCACCGAAGGCCAGCAGGTAAAAGCCGGGCAGTTGCTGGCAGAAATCGACCCAAGCCAGTTTAAGGTCGCCCTCGCCCAGGCCGAGGGGCAACTGGCAAAAGATCAGGCCACCCTGGCTAACGCCCGCCGGGATCTGGCCCGCTACCAGCAGCTGGTAAAAACCAACCTGGTTTCCCGCCAGGAGCTGGACACCCAGCAGGCACTGGTCAGCGAAACCCTCGGCACCATTAAAGCGGATCAGGCAAGTGTTGCCAGCGCCCGGTTACAGCTTGAATGGAGCCGCATCACCGCCCCGATAGCGGGCCGGGTTGGCCTGAAACAGGTCGATATCGGTAACCAGATCTCCACCGGTGATACCACAGGTATTGTGGTGCTCACCCAGACCCACCCGATTGATCTGGTCTTTACCCTGCCGGAGAGCAACATCGCCACCATTGTACAGGCGCAAAAAGCAGGCAAAGCCCTGAGTGTTGAAGCCTGGGACCGGACCAACACCCGGAAGCTCAGCGACGGGGCCCTGCTCAGCCTCGACAACCAGATAGACACCACCACCGGCACCATCAAACTCAAGGCGCGCTTTACCAACCAGGACGACGCGCTATTCCCGAACCAGTTTGTCAACGCCCGGCTGCTGGTAGACACCGAACAAAACGCGGTGGTTATCCCCTCTGCGGCGCTGCAAATGGGCAGCGAGGGGCACTTTGTCTGGACCCTGAACGACGAGAACAAGGTCAGCAAGCATCTGGTGACCATTGGTATTCAGGACAGCGAAAAAGTGGTGATCACCGCCGGGATTTCTGCCGGCACCCGGGTGGTCACCGACGGTATCGACCGCCTGACTGAAGGGGCAAAAGTGGAAGTGGTGGACGCCCACGACGCCAGCTCCCCCCAGGCCCCGGCAGATAACCCCCGGGCTCAGCAGCAGGGGGCACATTCCTGATGCAGGTACTTCCACCCGGCGCTACCGGCGGGCCCTCCCGGCTGTTTATTCTGCGCCCCGTTGCCACCACCCTGCTGATGCTGGCCATTTTACTGGCCGGTATTGTCGGTTACCGGTTTTTGCCCATTTCCGCCCTGCCGGAAGTGGACTACCCGACCATCCAGGTGGTGACCCTCTACCCGGGGGCCAGCCCGGATGTGACTACCTCCGCCATTACCGCCCCGCTGGAGCGCCAGTTCGGCCAGATGTCCGGCCTGAAGCAAATGTCCTCCAGCAGTGCGGGCGGCGCCTCCGTGGTGACACTGCAGTTTGATATTGCCCTGTCGCTGGATATTGCCGAGCAGGAAGTGCAGGCCGCGATTAACGCCGCCACCAACCTGCTGCCCACCGACCTGCCAAACCCGCCGGTCTACAGCAAGGTTAACCCGGCAGATCCACCCATTATGACCCTGGCGGTCACCTCCAGCGCCCTGCCGATGACCCAGGTTGAAGATATGGTCGAAACCCGGATAGCCCAGAAAATCTCCCAGGTTTCCGGGGTGGGTCTGGTTACCTTATCCGGGGGCCAGCGCCCGGCAGTACGGGTGAATCTTAATGCCCCGGCCATCGCCGCCCTTGGGCTCACCAGTGAGCAGATCCGCACCGCCATCAGCAATGCCAACGTAAACTCGGCCAAAGGGAGCCTTGACGGGCCGGACCGGGCTATCACCCTGTCAGCCAACGACCAGATGAAATCCGCCGGGGAGTACCGCGACCTGGTGGTAGCCTACCAGAACGGCGCACCGGTGCGCCTGGGGGATGTGGCTACCGTTGAACAGGGGGCGGAAAATAGCTGGCTGAGCGCCTGGGCCAACAAAAAACCGGCCATCGTGCTGAATGTGCAGCGCCAGCCCGGGGCCAATATTATTAACACCGCCGACAGTATCCGCGCCATGCTCCCGGCCCTGACCGCCAGCCTGCCGAAATCGGTTGATGTGCAGCTGCTGGCGGATCGCACCAGCAATATCCGCGCCTCCGTCAGCGATACCCAGCACGAGCTGATGCTGGCTATCGCCCTGGTGGTGATGATCATTTACCTGTTTTTGCGCAATGTCCCGGCCACCATTATTCCGGCGGTTGCCGTGCCGCTCTCCCTGGTGGGCACCTTCGCAGCCATGGTGTTTCTGGATTTCTCCATCAATAACCTGACGCTGATGGCCCTGACCATCGCCACCGGGTTTGTGGTGGATGACGCCATCGTGGTTATCGAGAACATCTCGCGCTATATCGAAAAAGGCGAAAAACCGCTCCAGGCCGCCCTTAAGGGAGCAGGCGAAATCGGCTTTACGATTATCTCCCTGACCCTCTCCCTGATTGCGGTACTGATCCCGCTGCTGTTTATGGGGGATATTGTTGGCCGCCTGTTCCGGGAGTTTGCCGTGACCCTGGCGGTGGCGATCCTTATCTCCGCCATCGTCTCCCTGACGCTGACCCCCATGATGTGCGCCCGGATGCTCAGCCATGCATCCCTGCGTAAACAGAACCGTTTTTCCCGGGCCTGCGAGCGCATCTTCGAGCGGGTTATTGAATACTACGGCCACGGGCTGCGCCGGGTACTGAACCACCCGTGGCTCACCCTGGGCGTGGCAACCGGCACCCTGGTGCTGACGGTTATCCTGTGGGTGATTATCCCCAAAGGCTTCTTCCCGGTGCAGGATAACGGCATTATCCAGGGCACCCTGCAGGCGCCCCAGTCGGTGTCGTTTTCCAGTATGGCCCGGCGCCAGCAGCAGGCGGCAGAGATCATTATGCGCGATCCGGCCGTTGAAAGTCTGACATCGTTTATCGGCGTTGACGGCACCAACCCGGCCCTGAATACCGGGCGTCTGCAAATCATGCTCAAGCCGCTGGCCCAGCGTGAAGACCGGGTTGCCGCGGTGATTGAGCGCCTGCAGAAAAACACTGCCGGGCTCCCGGGGGCGCAGCTGTACCTGCAGCCGACCCAGGATCTGACCATCGATACCCAGGTCAGCCGCACCCAGTACCAGTTCACCCTGCAGGCCACCTCCCTTGATGAGCTGAGCCTGTGGGTGCCGAAACTGGTGGCGCAGCTCAGTACCCTGCCCCAGCTGGCGGATGTCAGCAGCGACTGGCAGGACAAAGGGCTGGTGGGCTATATCAATGTGGACCGGGCCAGCGCCAGCCGCCTTGGGATCAGCATGGCGGATATCGATAACGCCCTGTATAACGCCTTTGGTCAGCGGCTGATCTCCACTATCTATACCCAGGCGAACCAGTATCGCGTGGTTCTTGGTCACGATACCAGTACCACCCCGGGGCTTGATGCGCTGAATAATATCCGCCTGACCAGCAGCGACGGTAATGCCATTCCGCTGGGCAGCATTGCCCGGGTTGAACAGCGCTTCGGGCCGCTGACCATCAACCATCTGGACCAGTTCCCCGCCGCCACTATCTCGTTTAACGTACCGGATAACTACTCACTGGGGGATGCGGTTAAGGCCATTACCGCCGCTGAAAAAGCGCTCGATCTGCCGGTAGATATTACTACCCGCTTCCAGGGCAGCTCGCTGGCCTTCCAGGCGGCGCTGGGCAGCACCGTGTGGCTGATTGTGGCGGCCATTGTTGCCATGTATATCGTGCTGGGGGTGCTGTATGAGAGCTTTATCCACCCGATCACTATCCTCTCTACCCTGCCCACCGCCGGTGTTGGTGCACTGCTGTCGCTGATGCTGGCGGGCAGCGAGCTGGACGTTATCGCGATTATCGGGATTATTTTGCTTATCGGTATCGTCAAGAAAAACGCCATCATGATGATAGACTTTGCCCTCGCCGCCGAGCGTGAGCAGGGCATGCCCCCCCGGGAGGCCATCTATCAGGCCTGTTTACTGCGTTTTCGCCCGATCCTGATGACCACCCTTGCCGCCCTGCTGGGTGCCCTGCCGCTGATGCTGAGCACCGGGGTCGGGGCCGAGCTGCGCCGCCCGCTGGGGATAGGCATGGTGGGTGGGCTGATGGTCAGCCAGGTGCTGACACTGTTCACCACGCCGGTTATCTATCTGCTGTTCGACAGCCTGGCTATCCGCGTGCGCCAGCGCGCAGGCCGCCCCCGTGAGGAGGCGTAAATGAATCTCTTTGCCCTGTTTATTCACCGGCCGGTCGCCACCATTTTGCTGAGCATCGCGGTCACCCTGTGTGGCCTGCTGGGGCTGAAAATGCTGCCGGTCGCCCCCCTGCCCCAGGTGGATTTTCCGGTGATTATGATAAGCGCCTCACTGCCGGGCGCCTCGCCGGAGACCATGGCCTCTTCAGTGGCAACACCGCTGGAGCGGGCCCTTGGCCGGGTTGCCGGGGTCACTGAGATGACCTCCTCAAGCTCCCTTGGCAGTACGCGCATTATTCTGGTGTTCGATTTTAACCGCGATATTAACGGGGCCGCGCGCGATGTTCAGGCAGCGATCAACGCCGCCCAGAGCCTGCTGCCCAGCGGCATGCCAAGCCGCCCCACCTACCGCAAGGCTAACCCGTCAGACATGCCGGTGATGATCCTGACCCTCACCTCAGACACCCTCAGCCAGGGGCAGTTGTATGATGTGGCCTCCACAAAGCTGGCCCAGACCATTGCCCAGCTGGACGGTGTGGGTGATGTGGACGTGGGCGGCAGCTCCCTGCCCGCCGTGCGGGTGGCCCTCAACCCCCAGGCGTTGTTTAACCAGGGCGTCGCGCTGGATGACGTGCGCGACGCCATCAACAAGGCCAACGTGCGCCGCCCCCAGGGGGCAGTAGAAAACGGCGATCAGCGCTGGCAGTTACAGACCAACGACGAGCTGAAAACCGCCGCGGAATATCAACCGCTGATTATCCACTACAACAACGGGGCCGCCGTTCACCTGAGCGATGTGGCCACCATTACCGACTCGGTGGAAAATACCCGCACCGCCGGGATGACCAACGCGAAACCGGCCATTTTGCTGATGATCCGTAAATCGGCGGAGGCCAACATCATCGAAACGGTTGACCGGATCCGCGCGAAACTGCCGGATCTTCGCGACCAGATCCCCGCCTCGGTGGACTTGCAAATCGCCCAGGATCGCTCCCCGACGATCCGCGCCTCCCTGCATGAGGTCGAGCAGAGCATGGTGATGTCAGTGGCGCTGGTTATCCTGGTGGTTTTTCTGTTTTTACGCTCCGGCCGGGCGACGTTTATCCCCGCCGTGGCCGTGCCGGTGTCGCTGATTGGCACCTTCGCCGCCATGTACCTGTGTGGCTACAGCCTGAATAACCTGTCGCTGATGGCGCTGACCATCGCCACCGGCTTTGTGGTGGATGACGCCATCGTGGTGCTGGAGAATATCGCCCGCCATCTGGAATCTGGCGTTAAGCCGCTCCAGGCCGCGCTCCAGGGGGTCCGGGAGGTGGGCTTTACCGTATTGTCGATGAGTGTTTCGCTGGTGGCGGTCTTTTTACCGCTGCTGCTGATGAGCGGCCTGCCCGGGCGGCTGTTCCGGGAGTTTTCCGTTACGCTCACGGTCGCTATTGCCATTTCGCTGGTCGTCTCCCTGACGCTGACCCCGATGATGTGCGGCTGGATGCTGAAAGCCGAAAAAAACCGCCGGGCGCGCAAAAAAGGCTTCGGCCGCCTGCTGGTCAACCTGCAGATGCGCTATGCCCTCTCCCTGAAGTGGGTGCTGAACCACACCCGCCTGACCGGCTGCGTGCTGCTGGCGACCATCGCGCTTAATATCTGGCTGTATATCAACGTGCCGAAGACCTTCTTCCCGGAGCAGGACACCGGCGTTATTATGGGCAGCATTCAGGCGGACCAGAGTATCTCTTTCCAGGCGATGCGCGGGAAATTACAGGACTTTATGCAGATTATCCGCACCGATAAAGACGTGGACAACGTCACCGGTTTTACCGGCGGCTCCCGGGTGAACAGCGGCATGATGTTTATCACCCTCAAACCGCTGAGCGAGCGCCAGGACTCGGCACAGCAGGTTATCGACCGGCTGCGCGGTAAGCTGGCCAACGAGCCGGGCGCCAGCCTGTTTCTGATGGCGGTGCAGGATATCCGGGTAGGCGGCCGCCAGTCCAGCGCCAGCTACCAGTACACGCTGCTCTCTGACGATCTCAGCGATCTGCGCGCCTGGGAGCCTAAAATCCGCCAGGCGCTGGCAAAACTCCCCCAGCTGGCCGACGTTAACTCCGATCAGCAGGACAAAGGCGCCGAAATGGACCTGACCTATGACCGGGAAACCATGGCCCGGCTGGGGATAGACGTTTCCGACGTCAACAACCTGCTGAATAACGCCTTTGGTCAGCGCCAGGTGTCGACAATTTATCAGCCCCTGAACCAGTACCATGTGGTGATGGAGGTAGACGAGCGCTACACCCAGGATATCAGCGCCCTGCAGCAGATGTTTGTTATCAACAAAGAGGGCAAAACGGTCCCGCTCTCGTATTTCGCCAGCTGGCAGCCTGCCAATGCCCCCCTTTCGGTTAACCACCAGGGGCTCTCTGCGGCCTCTACCATTTCGTTTAACCTGCCTGCCGGGGTCTCGCTTTCCCAGGCCAGCAGCGCCATTGAGCGCACGGTAACCCAGCTTGGCGTGCCCAGTACGGTACGCGGCTCCTGGGCCGGAACCGCCCAGGTGTTTCAGCAGACCATGAACGACCAGGTTATCCTGATCCTGGCGGCCATTGCCACGGTGTATATCGTGCTGGGGATCCTGTATGAGAGCTATGTTCACCCGCTGACTATCCTCTCGACACTGCCCTCTGGCGGGGTGGGCGCCCTGCTTGCGCTGGAGCTGTTTAATGCCCCTTTCAGCCTGATTGCGCTTATCGGGATCATGCTGCTTATCGGGATCGTTAAGAAAAACGCCATTATGATGGTGGACTTCGCCCTTGAGGCTCAGCGCAACGGCAATATCTCCCCGGAGAAGGCCATTTTTCAGGCCTGCCTGCTGCGCTTTCGCCCGATTATGATGACCACCCTCGCCGCGCTGTTTGGCGCCCTGCCGCTGGTGCTGTCCAGCGGTGACGGCGCCGAATTACGCCAGCCGCTGGGGATAACCATTGCCGGCGGGTTAATCGTCAGCCAGTTGCTGACCCTGTACACCACCCCGGTGGTCTATTTATTTTTTGACCGGCTGCGGCTGCGTTTTCACCGCAGGCGGCACCAGAGCGACAGCATGACAATAAGCGAGTAACAGCATGACGGATCTCCCGGCCACGGTGCGGTGGCAACTCTGGATAGTGGCGTTCGGTTTTTTTATGCAAACCCTTGATACCACTATTGTCAATACGGCCCTGCCCTCCATGGCCAGTAGCCTGGGAGAGAGCCCGCTGCATATGCATATGGTTATCGTCTCCTATGTGCTGACGGTGGCGGTTATGCTGCCCGCCAGTGGCTGGCTGGCGGACCGGGTCGGGGTGCGTAATATTTTCTTCTGCGCCATTGTGCTGTTTACCTTCGGCTCGTTACTGTGCGCACGCTCCACCACCCTGGATGAGCTGGTTATGGCCCGGGTTGTTCAGGGGATCGGCGGCGCCATGATGGTGCCGGTAGGCAGGCTGACGGTGATGAAAATCGTCCCCCGGGCGCAATATATGGCGGCGATGACGTTTGTCACCCTGCCCGGCCAGGTCGGGCCGCTGCTGGGCCCGGTACTCGGCGGCCTGCTGGTGGAGTACGCCTCCTGGCACTGGATCTTTTTAATTAACCTGCCGGTGGGCATTATTGGTGCCATCGCCACCCTGTGGCTGATGCCCAACTACACCATGCAGACCCGGCCTTTTGATCTCAGCGGCTTTTTTATGCTGGCCTTTGGTATGGCGGCACTGACCCTGGCGCTGGACGGCAAAGGCGGGCTGGGAATTTCCAGCCTTTATCTCACCCTGCTGATTGCCGCCGGGCTGGTGGCGATCCTGTGCTACCTGTGGCACGCCCGGGGGAACGCCCGGGCCCTGTTCAGCCTTGAGCTGTTCAACACCCGGACCTTCTCCGTGGGCCTGCTGGGCAGCCTGCTGGGGCGTATCGGCAGCGGTATGCTGCCCTTTATGACCCCGGTATTTCTGCAACTGGGAATGGGGCTGTCGCCGTTCCACGCCGGGCTGATGATGATCCCGATGGTGCTTGGCAATATGGGCATGAAGCGCATTGTGGTTCAGGTGGTTAACCGCTTTGGTTACCGCCGGGTGCTGGTGACCAGCACCCTGAGCCTGGCGCTGGTCAGCCTGAGCCTGGCGGTGGTGGGGATGCTCGGCTGGTTCTGGCTGCTGCCTGTTGTGCTGTTGTTCCAGGGCTCGGTGAACGCAATCCGCTTTTCCTCCATGAATACCCTGACACTCAAAGATCTGCCCGATGCCCTCGCCAGCAGCGGTAACAGCCTGCTGTCGATGATTATGCAGCTGGCGATGAGTATTGGCGTGTCGGTGGCGGGCCTGCTGCTGGGTGCCTTTGGTCAGCAGTCGGTAACCGGCAGCGGTGGCGACACCCATAGCCTGTTTTTATATACCTATATCGCGATGGCGGTGATCATTGCCCTGCCGGCGCTGGTGTTTACCCGGGTGCCCAATGACACCACGAAAAACGCCGTCATCTCCCGGCGCAAAAGGAGCAACAGCTGATGAAAATCTGGCGGCCCGGGATCACCGGCAAGTTATTCCTGGCGATCCTCGCCTCCTGCATTCTGGTGCTGGTACTGATGCACTGGGCAGTGCGGGTGAGCTTTGAACGCGGTTTTATTGACTATATCAAGCACGGTAACGAGCAGCGCCTGACGCTACTGAGCGACGCGCTCGGCGAGCAGTATGCCCAGCGCGGCAGCTGGCGTTTTCTGCGCCATAACGGCCACTATATGTTCCAGCTGCTGCGCTCTTTTGACCGGGATCCGGACAACGACATTAACATGCCGCCCCACGGCTGGCGCACCCAGTTCTGGGTGACCGACGCCCGCAACAATATGCTGGTCGGCCCGCCGCCCCCGATCCCCCGGGACGGGGCCCGCCGGGCCATCAAAGTGAATAATGAGGTGGTTGGCTGGGTGATAGCCTCCCCGGTGGAGCGGCTGACCCGCAACACGGATATTAATTTCGACCGCCAGCAGCGCCGCTCCAGCTGGCTGATTGTCGTGCTCTCTACCCTGCTGGCCGCCGGTGTCACCTTCCCCCTGGCCCGGGGGCTGCTGCGCCCGGTAAAACGCCTGGTGGAAGGAACCCACCGCCTGGCCGCCGGGGATTTTTCCACCCGGGTGGCGACCAGCTCCAACGATGAGCTGGGCCGCCTGGCCCGGGACTTTAACCAGCTCGCCAGCTCACTGGAAAAAAACCAGCAGATGCGCCGTGCCCTGATGGCGGACATCTCCCATGAGTTGCGCACCCCGCTGGCGGTACTGCGCGGCGAGCTGGAGGCCATCCAGGACGGGGTGCGCCAGTTTACCCCGGATACGGTCGCCTCCCTGCAAATGGAGGTGGGCACCCTGACCAAGCTGGTAAATGATCTACACCAGCTCTCGCTGTCTGATGAAGGCGCCCTTGCCTACCAGAAGCGCCCGATAGACATTATCGCCCTGCTGGAGATGGCCGCCGGTATTTTCCGCGAGCGTTTCCACTCCCGCGCGCTGGAGATCAAACTGGCCCTGCCTGATGATGTGATAATCTTTGGCGATCCGGACCGGCTCTCCCAGCTGTTTAACAACCTGCTGGAAAACAGCCTGCGCTATACGGACAAAGGTGGCCAACTGACCATTTCCGGCCAGCTGACCGGTGAGCGGTTTATACTGACCTTTTCCGACAGCGCACCCGGCGTGACCGACCATCAGCTCACCCAGCTTTTTGAGCGCTTCTACCGCACGGAAGGCTCCCGCAACCGGGCCAGCGGCGGCTCCGGGCTGGGGCTGGCGATTTGCTACAATATCGTCGCGGCCCACGGCGGCCAGATCAGCGCCGGGCATTCGCCTTTCGGCGGGGTAAGCATTACAGTAGAGCTACCGCTGGATCCTGCATTACAGAGAGAAACATGACCGAGTTACCCATTGACGCCTCCACACCGCGCATTCTGATTGTTGAAGACGAGCCCAAACTGGGCCAGCTACTGATAGACTACCTGCGCGCCGCCAGCTATGCCCCCTCCCTGATAACCCACGGGGATCAGGTGCTCGCCTATGTGCGCCAGACCCCGCCGGACCTTATCCTGCTGGATCTGATGCTGCCGGGAACCGACGGTTTAACCCTGTGTAAAGAGATTCGCCGCTTCTCGGATATTCCCGTGATTATGGTGACCGCTAAAATTGAAGAGATCGACCGCCTGCTGGGGCTGGAGATTGGCGCCGATGACTATATCTGTAAGCCCTACAGCCCGCGGGAAGTGGTGGCCCGGGTTAAGACGATTCTGCGGCGCTGCAAACCCCGCGGCGAAGCCCTGCACCACCCGCAAAGCGCGGCTGCGCTTATCATTGATGAGGGCCGCTTCCAGGCCAGCTGGCGCGGTAAAGTGCTGGATCTGACCCCGGCAGAGTTTCGCCTGTTAAAAACCCTCTCTGCGGAGCCGGGCAAGGTTTTCTCCCGGGAGCAGCTACTCAACCACCTCTATGACGACTACCGCGTGGTGACCGATCGCACCATCGACAGCCACATTAAAAACCTGCGCCGTAAACTCGAAGCGCTGGACAGCGAAGAGTCCTTTATCCGTGCGGTGTACGGTGTGGGCTACCGCTGGGAGGCGGACGCCGGTTCAATTATCTGAGCCCGCGCCCGGCAGGATTATCAACACAAAGCAGAGGTGGCTCCTTCACTGTTAAACAGGGATGCCCAGCCGGGTTTCAGAGAATGCGTTTGACCGCCTCGCTATAAACTTCCGGGCGTTCTCTTTTCCCGACAGAAATCACAAAGACGACAACCTGCGCGTCAATGACCTGATAGACAAGACGATAACCTGAAGACCTGAGCTTTATCTTGTAACAATCAGGCATACCGCGAAGTTTGTTCGCTTCAATTCGGGGTGACTCAAGCACTTCAGCCAGCTTCTTTTTAAACTGTTCACGTACTGTCGAGCCCAGCTTTCGCCACTCCTTTAGTGCCCGCTCGTCAAAATCCAGAAAATACGCCATCAGAGCTCATCCAGCGTCACACGGACCGGCTTCGGATTGCGAAGACGCTCTTTTATTATCTCCACGAGCTCAGCATCTTCATCACTCAGGAGTGTCTGTCTGAACGGCAGACGTTCATTATCAGCGATATATTCAAGCATGAGACGAAGCGCTTCAGAGGGCGTTATACCCATTTTTTCAAGCGCAGCGTAAGAGCGAGCTTTAAGTTCATCATCAATACGCAGGTTAATGCTACCCATGTCTTATACCTCTTGTAATTACAAACGTCATTACAAGTGTCGCACTACAAAATGGGTATGACAAGTGTGCTGATATCACCGTTATGATCCTGTTGCCCCAGAAATCGCGTGGGAACATCTCTGAGCCCGCGCCCGGCAGGTTTACTCTCTGCCTGCGGGGCGCTACAATTCCCGCCCTTAATTTGTGGGCCTCCCACCGTTACCCGCCACACGCCCGTGTGGCCCTGACCTGACATCAGAACGAGAACATTATGTTTACACCAGAACTCCTTTCCCCGGCGGGAACGCTGAAGAATATGCGTTACGCTTTCGCTTATGGTGCCGACGCGGTTTACGCCGGCCAGCCGCGCTACAGCCTGCGGGTGCGCAATAACGAATTCAACCACGAGAATCTTGCGCTCGGCATCCGGGAAGCCCACCAGCTGGGGAAAAAGTTTTATGTGGTGGTCAATATTGCCCCCCATAACGCCAAGCTGAAGACCTTTATCCGCGATCTGCAACCGGTGGTGGATATGGGGCCGGACGCGTTAATCATGTCTGATCCCGGGCTGATTATGATGGTCCGCGAAGCCTTCCCGGCGATGGATATTCACCTGTCGGTACAGGCCAATGCGGTTAACTGGGCGACGGTAAAATTCTGGAAACAGATGGGGCTTACCCGGGTGATTCTCTCCCGGGAGCTTTCCCTGGAAGAGATTGCCGAAATCCGCCAGCAGGTGCCGGATATCGAGCTGGAGATTTTCGTTCACGGAGCCCTGTGCATGGCCTACTCCGGGCGCTGCCTGCTTTCCGGCTATATCAACAAGCGCGATCCGAACCAGGGAACCTGCACTAACGCCTGCCGCTGGGAGTACAAGGTTCAGGAAGGTAAGCAGGACGATGTGGGGAATATCGTCCATCAGCATGAGCCGATCCCGGTGCAGAATATTGAGCCGACCCTCGGTCTCGGCGCCCCGACCGATAAAGTCTTTATGATCGAAGAGGCCCAGCGCCCCGGGGAATATATGACCGCGTTCGAAGATGAACACGGCACCTATATTATGAACTCCAAAGATCTGCGCGCGATTCAGCACGTTGAAAAACTGACCCGGATGGGGGTCCACTCACTGAAAATTGAAGGGCGCACCAAATCGTTTTACTACTGTGCCCGCACCGCGCAGGTTTACCGCCGGGCGATTGATGACGCCGCCGCCGGGAAACCCTTTGACGCAGCCCTGCTGGACACCCTTGAAGGGCTGGCGCACCGTGGTTACACCGAAGGTTTCCTGCGCCGCCACACCCACGACGATTACCAGAATTACGAGTACGGCTATTCGGTGTCTGACCGCCAGCAGTTTGTGGGCGAATTCACCGGCGAGCGGCGCGGTGAGCTGGCCGCAGTGGCGGTGAAGAACAAATTCACCAAAGGTGACAGCCTGGAGATGATGACCCCGCAGGGCAACGTGGTCTTTACCCTCGAACAGATGGAAAACACCAAAGGCCAGCCGGTCGATGTCGCTCCGGGGGATGGCCACACCGTATGGATCCCGGTGCCTGACGATATGGCGCTGGAGTACGGGCTGCTGTTGCGCAACCTGGCGGGACACACGACCCGGGATCCCCACGGCAAAAACAAGGCGTAGACCATTTTGCACGTAATGTGATCGGACCTCACAAAAAAAGAAGTAACCTTACGTTATTTTTCAAATTGTTCAGGATCTTAGAAACCGGTCACACACTGTTTTGTCGGATATCCGTATGATTCGCCGTGCTGCAATTACATATCCTACAAAGCAACCTATACCAGGAACCACCTCCTTGGCCTGCCCGATCTCCCTCGGGCAGGCCGATTTTTTATCCGCCACCATTACGCAATGGTGACCCGGGTATCCAGATACACATCCTGAACCGCGTTAATCAGTCTCACCCCTTCGGCCATAGATTTCTTGAACGCCTTGCGCCCCAGAATCAGCCCCATGCCCCCGGCCCGTTTATTGATAACCGCAGTGCGTACCGCGTCTGCCAGATCGGTCTCGCCACCGGCGGCCCCGCCGGAGTTAATCAGCCCCGCGCGCCCCATATAGCAGTTCGCCAGCTGGTAACGCACCAGGTCGATAGGGTTATCGGTGGTCAGCCGGGTGTATACCCGCTCGTCCGTATAGCCAAAGCCGATGGCGCTGTAGCCGCCGTTATTTTCCGCCATTTTCTGCTTCACAATATCGGCACCAATGGTGGCGGCAAGGTGGTTGGCCTGGCCGGTGAGATCGGCGCTGACGTGGTAGTCCACCCCGTCTTTTTTAAACGCCGGGTTGCGCAGATAAGCCCACAGTACCGTGACCAGCCCCAGCTCGTGGGCCCGTTCAAACGCCGCGGAGATCTCTTCAATCTGGCGGCGCGACTCCGGCGAGCCAAAATAGATGGTCGCCCCGACGGCCACCGCCCCCAGATTAAACGCCTGCTCTACACTGGCGTACAGGGTCTGATCATAGGTGGTGGGATAGCTGAGGGTCTCGTTATGGTTGAGCTTGACCAGAAACGGGATGCGGTGGGCATAACGCCGGGAAACCGAAGCCAGCACCCCGTAGGTAGACGCCACGCAGTTACAGCCCGCCTCAATCGCCAGCTCGACAATATTTTTAGGATCAAAGTAGAGCGGGTTGGCGGCAAAAGAGGCCCCGGCGGAGTGCTCTACCCCCTGATCAACCGGCAAAATAGAGAGATACCCCGTACCGGCCAGGCGCCCGGTGTTGTACAGCGTCTGCATATTGCGCAGCACCGCCGGGGGGCGGTTGTTATCCGTCATGACCCGATCCACATAATCACTGCCCGGTAAATAGAGCTGATCTGCGGCGATGGTGGTACAGCGGTGCTGCAACAGGCTGTCGGCATCTTTGCCCAGCAGCTGTGTAATATCCGTCATAATGTGCTCCCGTAATGGCCGGTCATCACTCACCGGCTGAACATTAAACCTGCCCGGTAACGGGCAGGTTTAAGTCTGGTCGCACAACGGCATCTTCGCCAGCAGCAGGCGGAGATTACAGGCGGAACGGCTGGCAGCTCAGGTGGACACGCCCGTTTACCACCACTGGTGGAAATGGTGCACCGGGCCGTTGCCGTGGCCCACTTCCAGGCTGTCTGCCTGGGCCAGCGCGGCGGACAGCCAGCGTTTTGCTTCTGCCACCGTCTCCCCCCAGTTGCTGTGGCGCGGGCGCAGTGCCGCCAGCGCTGCCGACAGTGTACAACCGGTGCCGTGGGTATTTTTCGTCACCACTCTTGGTGCGGTGAAGCGCATCACCTCATCACCGGTGAATAACCAGTCCGGGCTTTGGGGATCGTCCAGCAAGTGGCCGCCTTTCATCAGTACCGCGCCGCACCCCAGCGCCAGTAGCGCCGCCCCCTGCTCACGCATCTCCTGCTCACTGGTGGCCTGGGGGCAGCCCAGCAGGGCCGCCGCCTCCGGCAGATTCGGGGTAATGAGCGCCACCTTCGGTAACAGTGTCTCCCGCAGGGCGCTGACGGCGCTGGCTGAGAGCAGCGGATCGCCGCTTTTCGCCAGCATCACTGTATCCAGCACCACGTTGGTGACCTGGTAGCGCGCCAGGCGTTCAGCAACCGCTTCCACAATATCCGTTTCCGCCAGCATGCCGATTTTGCAGGTGTCGATACGCACATCACTGAATACCGAGTCCATCTGGGCGGCAACAAACGCCGGTTCAATCCGATAAACCGACTGTACGCCGGTGGTGTTCTGGGCCACCAGGGCGGTGATCACCGAACAGCCGTACGCCCCGAGCGCCGAGAAGGTTTTTAAATCCGCCTGGATCCCGGCACCGCCGCTGGGATCGGTTCCGGCGATGGTTAAGGCGTTGATCCGTTTCAGTGTCATGCCAGTGTCCTCGCATCCAGTTGATAAAGTGCATCCAGAAAATCCGCCACAAAACTGCCCGGGCCGCGACAGGTGGTGACGGCCTGGCTCCCGGCGGCGGACATTATCCGGCAGGCTGCCGCCACATGCTCCAGCCGGTTCCCGGGGAGCGCGCAGCAGGCGGCGACCACCGCAGACAGGGCGCAGCCCGTTCCCACGACCCGGGTCATCAGAATATCCCCGCCGGGCACGGCCAGCACCCGCTCACCGTCGGTGACGTAGTCGGTTTCACCGGTTACCGCCACAACAGCGCCGGTCTGCCGGGCAAGCGCCCGGGCGGCCGGAATGGCGGCGCTGGCGCTCTCCATTGTGTCGACCCCACGGCCACCGCCGGACAGGCCTGCCAGGGCAAGGATCTCCGAGCCATTACCGCGAATAGCCGCCGGCGCTAATGCCAGGATCTGGCGGGCAAACTCACTGCGAAAGTGCAGCGCCCCCACCGCAACGGGATCCAGTACCCAGGGTTTAGCCGCCTGCCGGGCCGCCTCAATAGCAGCCATCATCGCCTGTGCCTGCGGGCGGGTTAAGGTGCCGGTGTTTATCAGTAATGCATCAGCAATGGCGGCAAACTGGCGGGTTTCTCCGGCATCAGTCACCATCGCGGGGGACGCCCCCAGCGCCAGTAACACATTGGCGCTAAAAGCCTGCACCACGTCGTTAGTCATACAGTGCACCAGGGGGGCGCGGGAATGTAATTGTTGAAGAGTATCGGCGGCCTGCGGGCCGCTCAGCAGATCAGGCTGCATAGGGTTAACGCTCCTGCCCGGCGCGGGAAGAGATACCGGTCAGATATCAGACTTCCCTACGCTGGCATTATCCAGATCAGGTGGTACGGGTATTTCTCAGCCTTCACCAGGAAGGGCACCCCGAGTCTTTAAACGTAGATTCTGTTTGTCTTACAGTAAATTACGTATTTTCACACAGTCCATTAGTACATCATATAACGGCGTAAATGTGTAGCCTGAATCACTGGCGTTGTATCAGGGCTGCCTGTGAATATGTCCCGCTACCTTTACAGCCGCCAGCACCGGGGTGGGCGAACAACGGCGCAGTGCCAGGTATGCAGAGCCCCTTTTGGGTATCCGCGTTATATATTACCCTCATCATAATTAATAAAATGAACTATCAGCGGCTTAATAATGAATAGCCAACAGGTTTAATTTAACCTGAATACGTTTAATTTTAAGATCTTTTCCGAGAAAGTATTTTCAGCATGCCGAGGGAGGGAACTGTACAATTAATGTCCTGAACGATCAGAAGAAACAGGATTCCTGTGGCTCCGCATCGGGGAATTAGGAGGAGAACAGTTGTATGAAACTTTCGGCAATTAATTTTATAACGACATATCGAGTTGAAATCGCTGGGATCTTTTTGATTCTTGGAATAATTAATTATGTTTCTTACGTGATTTATGACAAGTTAGCTAAGAGAAAATTCATGATTCTATGCTCTCTATTTGTTGAAAAATTTGGAGCAAAACCAGCTGAAGTTTTAATTTATCAGGATGGTGGATTCTTTTTCTCATTTATGCGTGACGCATTCTTTATTAAAGCATTATATTTTAAAGAAAATTCATTTCATACGCGGGGAATGAATAATGAACAAATACGCTTCATTAAAGAACTTCCTAATCAGTACACCAATTGGTTACGTGTAAAAGTGCGACTTTCCATCGTCGGTATTATTTTACTATTTATGATGCTATCAGTTTTCTATTTGTCAGCATTTATTTAACGACAATAAATAGTCAGGTTTTACGCCTGACTATTTTATTTACTCCCAATCAATACCATCAATTACATAAGAAACTGAAGATAAGGGAAACGTATACAAATAGCCTTAGAGATCCCTGCGCTTTTCTCGTGCCCTACGGTTTTCTGCAGATACAGAATTTTTTCACCCAGCCAGTCATTGTGGCAGAACAGACCGAATGACAGATAGAATGCAGTAACCGCCGCTATCCATAATCATCCAGATAAGGAATACCCAACTGATCTCGAACATCAGCAAACACTTTGCCGATCTTCGCCATGTTCGTACCTGCCACTACGGCGCAGCACCAGGTATGCAGAGCCCCTTTTGGGTATCCGTGTTATATATTACTCTCATCATAATTAATAAAATGAACTATCAGCGGCTTAATAATGAATAGCAAATAGGTTTAATTTAACCTGAATACGTTTAATTTTAAGTTCTTTTCCGAGAAAGTATTTCCAGCATGCCGAAGGAGAGAACTGTAAAATTAATGTTCTGAACGGTCAGAAGAAACAGGATTCCTGTGGCACTGCAAGGGAAAATGATATTAAACGGCGCAGATTACGCCCCCTTCAATCTGTATGGTGTGGGCGTATTTATGGCCTTTTCCGGTAATAGTATTTACAGAAACAAAGGCGCATGTGGTGCTGTTAAAGGAGAAGGGCCAATACCGCCAGGTAAATACTGGATTGTTGATCGTGGTTCTGGTGGACTGGTATCAAAAATAAGAGAAAAATCTCTTGATTTATTTAATAAAATTTATAACGGCACCCAATTTGGGCATAATGAATGGTTTGCTCTCTATCGGGATGACTGGGGCATTGATGACGGAACATGGATAGACGGCGTCTATAGGGGGTTATTCAGACTTCACCCAGGAACTATTTCAGAAGGTTGCATCACCATTGCCCACAATTCTGATTATGCGCAAATCCGTAATGCGTTAATGAACACATCACTGATTCAGGTTCCCTGTATGCGTTCCCTTATGGCCCGTGGCTGGATTGAGGTGGTTGCCAGTGACTATACCTATATTTGTTCGTAAAACTTCAAAAATATTATATTACATCCTTCTGTCTTTATGTGTAGGACGCGCAATTGGCCCCCCGGAAATATGGATGAATCACAATTTAACACTCGAATTAGGGCGATTTATCTATGATTCAGAAGAGCCTGGAGCAGATAATTTTTATGAACTCTACGTTTATATATCAGTAATCAGTATTTTTTCAATAACAACCGTGCTTTACATTTTAACCATGCTAGCGTTCAAATTAATCAGGAGAAAATAAAATGCCTATCCCTCCGTATATGTGGATTAAAGACGATGGTGGAGCAGATATTAAAGGTTCTGTAGATGTTCAGGATCGAGATGGAAGCATAGAGATCATTGGATTAAGCCACGGGATTAATATTCCAGTAGATAATGCCAATGGTAAGATTACCGGTACTCGCCAGCATTCATCAATGATGATTGAAAAAGAAGTTGATAGCTCTACGCCCTACCTGTACAAAGCAGCAGCAACAGGACAAACTCTGAAAAGTGCTGAAATTCGTTTTTATCATATCAACCATGCCGGACAAGAGGTTTGTTATTACTCGGTCCTTATGGAAAATGTGAAAATAACAGGCGTTAATTGTGGCGTACCAAACGTTAAACTGGCTGGTAATGACAAAATGAATCACGTTGAAAGCGTCAGCCTGCAGTATGAAAAAATAACATGGAAAATTCTTGATGGTAATATCCAGTACACAGACTCATGGAACGAAAGATCAACCGCCTAACGAGCGGTAATGAAGTCAATAACAAACTAGCCTGCTGTGTACAATGGACTTACAGGACTTGCAACACGATACTCGCCAGGAAAGTTGTAGGCGGGTATCAAATAAATCAGCACAAAAAATACAGTGGGTTATTTAAAACTGTATTTAGTGCTGAGGGTTGCCACCGTGTCACTGTAATTGTTTTTCCCAAGGTGCCGGGCTACCTCACCCCAGACATTAAATTATCCCTTCGATCCCGGTTTTTATGTACGGGCGGTGGTGTTGCTGGTGTTGGTTTAGGGTACGCTGGTAGTACAGTGGGAAGTGCTGTTGGGACATTAGGGTGGAGAACAGCTGTATGAAATTTTCGGTAATTAATTTTATAATTATGTATCGAAACCCGATTGGATTAGCATTGTGTTTATGCCTAATACTTACGGTTATTATTTCCATCATTTACGATCGTGCTTCGAAAAATAAATTCATTACTCTTTGCTCGCTATTTGTTGAAAAATTTGGAGCAAGACCAGTTGAAGTTTTAATTTATCAGGATGGGGGGTTATTTTTCTCATTTATGCGTGATGCATTCTTTATTAAAGCATTATACTTTAAAGAAAACTCATTTCATACGCGGGGAATGAATAATGAACAAATACGTTTCATTAAAGAGCTTCCTAATCAGTACACCAATTGGTTACGTGTAAAAGTGCGACTTTCCATTGTTGGTATTATTCTACTATTTATGATGTTATCAGTTTTCTATTTGCCAGAATTTATTTAACGACAATAAATAGTCAGGTTTTACGACTGGATATTTTATTTACTCCCAATCAATACCATCAATTACATAAGAAACTGAAGATAAGGGAAACGTATACAAACAGCCTTAGAGATCCCTGCGCTTTTCTCGTGCCCTACGGTTTGCTGCAGATACAGAATTTTTTCACCCAGCCAGTCATTGTGGCAGAACAGACCGAGTGACAGATAGAATGCGGTGATCACTGCTGTTCGTAATCATCCAAATACGGAATACCGTACCGGTAGAAAAATTTAAAAATTACCTTAATTGCCACAAATATCAATAACATACCGCGATGACAATATGATTAGCGGAAAAGAGCCATTGTGCGGGGAAATCGCAGAAAGAGGTTTCCACCGGATAATAAACTATCGCCCCGGTCAGACATTAATCACCGGGGGCAATAATCACCGCCCATATGGTACTTGACAATGGACGATAAGCACAATTCATTCATATTAATATTTCTTAGCGGCACATTTAGCGAATCCTGATTAACACAGCGCGGTATTTTATATCCAATGGGTGTCGCTGTTTATAAGTATGCATGACCAGTACATTTATTACCCACCTGCCATGATGGCTGTGGATAATAAAACCATTAAAACAGTGCACCAACATAACTGCGGATTTTCTGCATAAGAAAAACAGGGAAAAAAATGAAACGTTCAACACTAGGTTTATTACTGTCATGCGCACTGGTATCCGGCGCGGGTTATGCGGCCCCGGTGCAGCTCTCCTCTTTCGGCAATCTTCCGGATGATACCGAGGTCAACGGTTTCCACGGTACATTTCTCTACGGGCAAACCGGCACCGTTAACGGTGTTGATATGCCGATCCTCGGTTATACGGAAATGGACAAACTGAACGGGCTGGAGCTGGGTGTCGGTGGTGACCATATCCGTAACGGTATGAACGGGATGGCGCTTAACCTGTTTAACTGGCACGGGGGCGAAGATAACGGCCTGAATATTGGCCTGGCTAACCAGCTTGGTAACCTCAACGGTGCCAGCATTGGCCTTTACAGCGGCACCGCCAACATGACGGGCCTTAACCTGGGCCTTGCCAACACCACCGCCAATGCCACCGGCTGGAACCTGGCGGGCCTTGGGAACTATTCAACCGGCAATATTACCGGCCTGAACACCGTAGGCCTGGGGAATGATACCGAAGGCAGCATTTATGGTGCCAATATCGTCGGGGTGGGTAACTATACCGGAGGCGAAGTCAAAGGGGTGAACGTTGCGCCACTTAACTGGACCGCGGGCAACACGCAGGGCCTGAACGTCTCGCTGCTTAACCACACCGCCGATGTTCAGGGGGTCAATATTGGCGCACTGGGTAACTGGAGCGAAGGTAAAATTACCGGGGTGAATGCGGGGATTGTTAACGTCTCCGGCGATGTTACCGGCCTGAACGTGGCGGGATTTAATAAATCCGGCAATATGACCGGCGCCAACATCAGCGCCCTGAACTGGACCGGCGATGTCACCGGTTTCAACATGGGGGCGATTAACTTGTCACATGACGTCACCGGTATGAACCTGGGCGCATTTAACGTAGCCAACAACGTGACCGGCATGAACCTCGGGGTGGTAAACATGTCCACCGGCAGCAGCACCTTCGACTTCGGCTTGTTAAACAGCGCCAGCGCGACAAACTTCCAGATTGGTCTGGTGAACGTCACCAATAACCTGGAAGGTTTACAAATTGGTCTGATTAACGTGGCAACCAACGCCGCAGTACCGGTACTGCCCATCGCCAACTTCCATCGCTCTTTCTGATCGTGATTCTGCCCCGGAAGCCCCGCCTCGCCGGGCTTCCGGTAAATCACCCGTTATCTTCTGCCCGACTGTGGGCTGAAGATAACCATCACCCCGGCGACAATCAGCACTACACCCGCCGCCCCCGCCCGGGAAAAATGCTCCCCGAACCCCGGCAGCAGCAGTGCCGCTCCCCACACCAGTACATAGCTCAGGCTTAACAGCGAATAAGCACGGCTTAGCGGAATACGCCGCAGCGCCATAAACCAGCACCCCATCGAGGCCAGATACCCCCCTACCCCACAGGCGAGGATCATCACCGGCCCCGGGCCGGAAAACAGCGCCGCCAGTGAGCCAGGCGGGAGCTGCTGCATGGCGTAGCGCATCAGCAACTGCGCGATACTGACCAGCAGAACACTGCACAACGCCCAGAACACCCCCATCAGGCACTCCCCCCGACCAGTATCACCCCGGCCACAATCAGCCCGATCCCCAGCCAGTGGCGCCGCGATACCTGCTCACCCCACAAGGCCCGGGCGCCCAGCGTCACCCAGACAATATTCAGGCTCAGCAGCGGGTAAGCCACCCCCACCGGCAGGCGCTGTAAAACCCCCAGCCACAGCAGCATGCCGCCCGCCAGCAGTAACAGCGCCAGCGCCAGCCAGCCCACCACCCGGGAGCGATGGTAGCCTGAGAGCGCCGCCTGCTTCTGGCACAACTGGCCCAGGCAGCTCAGCACGCTGGCCCCCACCAGCAGCAGCCAGCCGCTCACCGGGGGAGATACTCCAGCAGAACCTGGCGGCTTGTACTCCCCGGCTGGTAGATACGGTCCGGTACAGGCAGCGGTAAATGGTCGGGATCTTCGCCATGGCCCAGGTGTAATACCAGCGAGACGCGCCCCTCCTGACGATGTTGCGCCAGCCAGTGGCTGAAATCCTCACGGCTGACATATTGCCCGGCCCCGTCCGGATAATTAATGCCATACTTCAGCTCGCCTTTTGAGCCATAGAGCTGAATATCGCTGCGTTTAAGCATCCAGGCCAGCCCCGCCGCCACCCCCACATTATTGCTCAGAATGTAGCGGCTGTTGTCCAGGGGCTCCCGGGCGAAAGCAATAAGCACCTGCGGGTTTTTACTGTCCATAATGCGATCCGGTACCGCCAGGCCAAACGCCAGTGCAACCCCAAGCGGGCACAATATCGCCCCGGGCCAGCGCCGGAGCGGATCCCGGAGCAATAACCAGCCGGTAACCCCCCAGAAAGTAAACCCCAGCAGCGCAAGGAAAGTTTTATATAACTCCGGGGGCAACCATAGCGGCGGCTCGCGGTAAAAACAGGGTGCCAGCACCAGTGCGGCGACGCCTCCGGCGATACCCACCAGCAGGTTAATCACCCCATTGGCCCGGAATACCCGCAGCGCCTGCGCCCCCTGCGCTGTTGCCAGCCCGGTAGCATAGCGGGCCATCAGCAGCGCCAGCGGCACAAAGCAGGGCATGATGTATGTCACCAGCTTCCCTTTGGCGATGCTGAAAAAAATCAGCGGCATCAGCACCCAGCCCAGCAGGTATAACGCCTCCCGCCGCCCGGCGCTTTCCTTCCAGCCCAGGCGCAGCGCCCCGGGCAGTAAACCAAGCCAGGGCAGACAGCCCAGAATCAGCACTGGCAGGTAATACCAGAAAGGCGCTTTATGCTGGGCATCACTGCGGGCAAAGCGCTGAATATGCTCCACCCAGAAGAAGTAACGCCAGAAGTCTGGCTCCCGGCGGGCAATCGCCAGCCCCCAGGGCAGCACCACCAGCACCGCTGCCGCCACAGACAGCCAGCCCCAGGTCAGCACCTCGCGCCAGCGCCGGGTGGCAATAACCCAGGGCAGCACCCCAATCACCGGCACCGCCAGCGCCAGGAAGCCTTTGGTCATCACCCCCATGCCGCAGGCGACCCCCAGCAGCAGATAACCACCGGCTTTCCCCCCGGGTGTGGCGGCATTGGCCCCCCACCAGAAGCTGCACATGGCCAGCGTCATCCACAGGGTAAGCATCGGATCCAGTACCGCATATGTCCCGATACCATAAACCAGCATCGCGCTGAGGAAGATAGCGCCAGACAACAACGCCACCAGCCTGTCGCGCCACAGGGACCACGCCAGGCACCCGCCCAGCAGCGCGCTCAGGGTGGTGGACAAGATACTGCCAAAGCGCACCGCTAAATTTGAATCTCCCAGCAGCCACTGGCCCAGCGCGTTGATCCAGTAACCGGCGATCGGTTTTTCAAAATAACGCAGCCCGAGAAAATGCGGCACGACCCACTCCCGGCTGACCAGCATCTCGCGGCTTATCTCCGCGTAGCGGGTTTCATCCGGCTGCCACAGCAGGCGATACTCCACCGGGAACAGGTAATAAAACAGGTACAGGATGGCGCACACCACCACCCAGTAACGAAAATTTTTACAGGTTTTCATCATCAGAATGTTACCGGTTGTTGAATACCGATCCACCCTTCACGCCCGGGGATTGTGCCGCGCACCACCTGCCCGCCAGGCAGCGTGGCAAGGCTTGCGGGCAGCAGTTCACTCAGCGGGCAGAAGCGGATACCCTGTTGCGCGGCGTCGGCCAGCAGTTGATCAAACTGGCGGGCGTAGTGCCCCCCTTCGACTTCAGCATGAATGGTGTACACCTGGCAGTTTTCCGTGCCTGGCTGGCTGGCCAACTGATGAATACGGTGAAGTAAAAACTGATTAAAATCAGCCGCGCTGGTTTCACGCCCCACCACCTCATCCCAGGTGGGGAGTGTCACCGGGATCTGCACGGTTCCCGTACTGCCGTCTGCCAGTTGCGGAATAAACAGGCCGCTGCCCCGGCAGTCGCTGGTATAGCGCAGGTTAAATGCCCGTAGCGCACTGACGACCCGCTGGTCCGCCCGCCACCCCGGCGCTGCCGCACAGGTCACCGGCTCACCGGTGATAGCCTCCAGCGCCGCGATCCCGCGGGCTATCTCCCGGGTCAGGCGTTCGGGGGACCAGTGTCCGCTGCGGCTTTGCCAGCGGTGATGATCCCAGGCGTGCAGCCCCACCTCATGGCGCCGGGCAGTACGGCGGATCACCGCCCCATTACCGGCCCCAATCAGCCGCCCCGGCCAGGCCGTTCCGGCCAGTAAAATATCCCAGCCATATAAGGAGACCGCCCGGGAGCGCAGCATCTTCCACAAAAAGGCCGGTTTAATCAGCCGCCATAAGTGGCGGCCCATATTGTCCGGGCCGGTACTGAAGAAAAAACTCGCGCGCACCTGGTGCTTTTCAAGCAGCGCCAGAAGTTGCGGCACCCCCTCCCGGGTGCCGCGAAAGGTGTCCACATCTATCCTTAAGCCAACACGCGTTGTCATGGTTGTGGTTCATCCGGATAAATACTACGCAGGAAGAAATCCAGGGTTTGCGCCACCGTCTGATCCATCGGCACCCCGGGTGACCAGTTCAGCAGACGCCGGGCATTGCGGATACTCGGTTTACGGTGCTCCACATCCTGATACCCTTTACCGTAGTAGTTGCTGCTTTCCACCTCACGGAAACCGGCAAACGGCGGGAACCGCTGGCGCAGCGGATGGCGCTCAAAGCATGCCAGCAGCATTTCAGCCAGCTCTTTGATACTGGCTTCGTTATCCGGGTTACCGATATTGATAATCTGGCCGTCGCACTGGCCGTCTTTATTTTCAATGATCCGGAACAGCGCCTCGATACCGTCGCTGATATCGGTGAAGCAGCGCTTCTGGCTACCCCCTTCGATAAGTTTAACCGGGGTGCCTTCAACCAGGTTCAGGATCAACTGGGTAATGGCCCGGGAGCTGCCAATACGCGCCGCATCCAGACTGTCCAGGCGTGGCCCCATCCAGTTAAACGGCCGGAACAGGGTAAAACGCAGCCCGGCTTTATCCCCATAGGCCCAGATAACCCGGTCCAGAAGCTGCTTAGAAACCGAGTAGATCCAGCGCTGCTTGCTGATAGGCCCGACCACCAGATTCGAGGTGTCCTCATCAAATTGCCCGTCGGTACACATGCCGTACACCTCCGAGGTGGACGGGAAAATAATCCGCTTCTGGTATTTGACACAGTCACGGATAATTTTCAGGTTCTCTTCAAAATCCAGCTCAAAAACGCGCAGCGGGTTACGGGTATATTCAATCGGCGTGGCGATAGCCACCAGCGGCAGTACCACATCACATTTCTTAATATGGTATTCAATCCACTCCGAGTGAATGCTGATATCCCCCTCCACAAAATGAAAACGCGGATTTCCGAGAAAACGCCCGATAGCATCGGTGCCGATATCCAGCCCGTAGATTTCGTAATTATCATCCTGCAGCAGCCGCTCGGTCAGATGGTTACCGATAAACCCGTTCACCCCGAGGATCAGCACCCGGGTGCGACGCCGGGCGGCGACCGGCGGCTGAGCAGCGATTCGGGCCCCCGCCACCAGCCCGAGGGCCTGGGCCAATTGCGCCCCCTGCATATACACACCGCCTTCACTCTGGCCGGTGAGGATCTCCAGGGCACCTTCACCACAGGCAATCACCAGCGGGCTGACACTCAGCACGGTGCCGGGCACAGCCGGGGGCAGATCACTGCGCACCCGGGAGGACCAGACAATAAATTTACTGTTCCCGGCGTAGCTGAACGCCCCGGGCCAGGGATCGCTGACCGCCCGCACCAGGTTATACAGCGCCCGGGCGGGGTTTTCCCAGTGCAGCGCGCCATCCTCAGGGGTTCGCCCGCGCACCACGGTGGCCTGGTGTTCATCCTGCGGCCAGGCGCGGTCTTTACCGTCCCGGATGGCAGGCAGCACATCACCCAGCAGCGTGGTCGCGGCGGCGCACAGTTTCTTGTGCAGGCTGAGTGCCGTGTCGTTGTCGTCAATCGACACCGGCAGCTGGCCGCTGATATCCCCCGCATCTGCCCGGCTGACCATACGGTGCAGGGTCACACCGGTCTCTTTTTCTCCGTTGACCAGTACCCAGTTCAGGGGGGCCCGCCCGCGATAACGCGGCAGCAGCGAGCCGTGAAGATTCCAGGCGCCGATCCGCGCCGTGCTGAGGATCTCGTCACTGAGCAGGTGGCGATAATAAAAAGAGAAGATGGCGTCTGCATGCAGCGCCCGGATACGCGCGACCCACAAAGGGTGGTTAACGTCATCCGGGGCAAATACCGGGATCCCCTGCTCCGCCGCCAGGCGCGCGACAGAGCCAAAAAAATGATTTTCCGCCGGGTTGTCCGTGTGGGTAAAAATCGCCGCAATATGATATCCGGCAGCCAGCAGCGCGCGGATACCGGTACAGCCCATATCGTGATAGGCAAAAACAACAGCTTTCATGATTTGTGTTCCTGTTCACCGGTTTTACTGGTGTTGCTATTCTGGCGGATAACCCGTTGAATAAAATAGCGAGGCCGGGCACGGACATCGTTGTAAATACGGCCGATGTATTCGCCCAGTAACCCCATGCCGACAAACTGCGCGCCGATAAACATAAACAGCACGGCGAACAGCATAAATACCCCTTCTGCAGCCCACTGGGGGCCAAAAGCCAGGCGCAGCACCACCAGCAGAATCGCGACCCCAAAACCACACAGCGCCACAATGCTGCCCAGAATGCTGAGCAGGCGCAGGGGGGTTGTGGTCAGGCAGGTGATCAGGTCATACATCAGGTTAATCAGCCGCATCATGCTGTATTTGGAGGTGCCGAACTCCCGCTCTGCGTGGGCCACCGGGATTTCAGTTGTCCGGCGGGCAAAGGTATTGGCAAGAATAGGAATAAAGGTGCTGCGCTCGTGGCAGTTCAGCATCGCCTCAACAATATGGCGCCGGTAAGCGCGCAGCATACAGCCGTAATCCCCCATGGCTTTACCCGTGGTGCGCTGGATCAGACGGTTTATCAGGCGCGAGGCGCTCTTGCGAAACCAGCTGTCCTGGCGCTGCTGGCGCACGCTTCCCACCACGTCATAGCCATGCTCTGCCGCGGCCACCAGGCGGGGGATCTCTTCCGGCGGGTTTTGCAAATCCGCATCCAGCGTAATAATCAGGTCGCCGGTCACATTGCTGAACCCGGCCATGATTGCCGAATGCTGGCCATAATTACGGTTGAGCAGTATCGCCACAATGGGGCTATCTTGCGTTTCGGCCGCCATGGTGATCATGCTGGCCGAATCGTCACTGCTGCCGTCATCAATTAACAGGATTTCAAAATCTTTTCCGGTTTGCTGGCAGGCCGCCTGCGTCCGGCGGATTAACGCCGGCAGGCTTTCCTGCTCATTAAATACCGGGATCACTACTGATATTTTATTAATCGGTGGCGTCATAAACATATCAGTGTTCCGCAAGTTCACGCAGTGCCGTGATGACTCGGGTAGTGTCGTCATAGGTCATGTCCGGGAAAAGGGGTAATGAACAAATTCGCTGGCTGTTCCACTCGGTATCCGGTAGCAAAACCGCAGGAAACTGCTGGCGATAATAGTGCTGGGTATGGGCTGCGCGGAAATGTAACCCGGTGCCGATACCACGTGCTTTTAATTCAGCCATTAAGGTGTCGCGGGTTATTCCACAGCGCGCTTCATCAACCCGGATAATAAATAAATGCCAGCCGTGCTGGTGAGGCCACGGCGGAATACCAAGGGGCTGATAAGGCGTCTCTTTTAATTCATCAAGATAGTGCTCGGCAATATTTTTACGCCGCTGATTAAAAGCCGAAAGTTTACCTAACTGCACCAGCGCCAGGGCTGCGTTAATATCGGTAAGGTTATATTTAAAGCCGGGGGTAATCACTTCCGCCTGGGGGGCACGCCCCTGGGTTTCACGATTAAACGAATCGGCCCCCAGCCCGTGAAATTTCAGCATCCGGATCCGGGTGGCGAGTTGTTCATCGTCGGTAACCACCATGCCGCCCTCGGCGCTGGTGATATTTTTTATCGCCTGAAACGAAAAAATCGCCGTGCCCCGGTTGCCCACATGCTGGCCTTTATAATAGCTGCCCAGCCCGTGGGCCGCGTCCTCAATCACCGGGATACCCTGTTGCTCTCCCAGTGCCCGTATAGGGTCCAGATCCAGTGGCGCACCGGCAAAATGTACCGCGACAATGGCCCGGGTTCTGGGGGTGATGGCCGCGGCAATCGCCTCCGGCGTGACCATCAGCGTATCCCTGTCAACATCCACCATTACCGGGGTGGCCCCGAGCAGGACAATCATATTCAGGGTAGAGACCCAGGTCATTGACGGGGTGATAACCTCATCACCCGGGCCAATACCCAGCGCCATCAGCGTTACGTGCATCCCCCCGGTTGCTGAATTCACCCCCATGGCAAAACGATTGCCCGTCAGATTACAGAACGCCTCTTCCAGCGCCTGTGTTTTTGGCCCGGTTGTAATCCACCCTGACTGCAGAACCGCTTTTACTGCGTCAAATTCATCCTCGCCCATAGACGGGCGGGAAAATGGCAGAAAATCACTCATCTGTTTTTTTCCTCAGAAATAAAAGGATCGAGTCAAACCGGACGCTATCCTCCACTTATCCCCGTCAACCATAAATAAACACCCGTCGTTAAACGGCGCGGGAAGCCCACGGAAATACCATGACACGCAACGCTAGCAGAGGAAGATGAGGAAAAGATTAAGAAAATAAAACGTTTCGATTGATTATTTGTTACGAAACGACCTGCAGTATTTATCTGGTCAGCCATACTGACCGGTGGCGACGGGGATTAATAACACTTTGTTTAAGAAACAGATAATTAATCTGTTAAATATGCCGGAACTTTATTTCCTTTGCGTACCAGAGCGGCAAAGATAAACGCTCTCTATATAAAATAGCATTTTTTTTATTATTACGCGCAATAACGACGGGCTGAATCGGGACAGGCCGCCAGATTTACCGGCAGCCTGCCCGCAGGAGGCTATAAATCAAGGATGAGCTTATCCCCTTTTGCCCGGGAGCAGCAGATAAGCAATGTCTTCTGCGCGGCGCGCTCTTCCTCGCTCAGGTACTGATCCCGGTGGTCCGCCTCTCCTTCCAGAATGGCGGTTTCACAGGTGCCGCAAATCCCTTCCCGGCACAGGCACTCGACCTGTGCCGCTTTGGCGTGCTCAATCGCCTGAAGGATAGTCATATCCGGCGCGACCGTCAGCGTGGTGCCGGAGCGGGCCAGCACCAGGGTAAATGCCGCGCCGGATTTATTCTCAATGGCGAACTGCTCTATGTGAACCCGTGACGGCGCGATACCCAGCGCGGCGGCACACTGCTGTACCTCTTCGCTGAGCGTGGCCGGGCCACAGCAGTAAATGTGCGCCTGTGGGTCAACATCCGCCAGTAACCGGCGCACATCAAGGCGCTCTCCCCGGGCGGAGCGGTACTCCTGAACCCGGGAGCTGAACGGCGGCTGCGCCAGCAGATCGCCAAACGGCGCTCCCGCTTCATCCCGGTAGCTGTAGTGCAGGTCAAACGCCTGCCCGCGCCGGGCCAGCTCATAACCATGGGCAATAAACGGGGTGATCCCTATTCCCCCGGCAATCAGAACATGGCGCGGGGCCTCTGCCAGGGCAAACATATTGTTGGGGGCGGAGATCAGCAGGCTGTCGCCGGTTTTGACCTGCTGGTGCATAAAGCGCGATCCCCCCCGGGAGTCAGGCTCCAGCCGGACACCTATCTGGTAATGGTGGCGCTCTGCCGGGTCATTCATCAGCGAGTAGGCATTGCTGTACTGCTGCTCCCCCTGAGCCATTTGCACAATAATATGGCTGCCGCCGGTAAATGCCGGCAGTGTGCCGCCATCCGGGCGGGTGAGCGTAAAACGGCGAATATCCGGGGTAATACGGTCTATCTGGCTTACAATAACGCTGAACATCGGGTAGTCAGCCATAATTCCACTCCATCATCTGGCAGGCCCGCCGCAGGCGGCAGGCCAGTACAGTCATCAGTGTTCGGACGTCAGAGCGTGTCGTTATCCGGCCGGGCAAAGACCTGCGCCACCAGATTATGGAAGTGGGCAATACCGTGCTCGCTAATCCCGCTGCCGGATGCATCGGCCATAATCCGCCCCTGGCCGCGATAGCCACGGGATTTCAGCCCCTTTTGTACGCTCTCGACCAGGCGCAGATCCTCGGGGCGGAAAACATCCCGATACCATTCGATCAGTTTTTCCTGCTCTTCGGTCAACACCTCATTGGCAAAATAGATATCGTAATGCTGGAGGGTGGTATCCGCATCGGCCGGGAACTCGTAGATAACCGTCATCATGTCCGGCATCGGGGTAACGTTAAACATGGTGCAGGGCCACAGCCAGAAACCGTGGAACGCCGCGTCTTCACGGGCTTCAAATTTAAAAGACTTCTCCGACGGACGGGCATAGCCAAATTGCAGGGTCCAGTTGCCGTGCAGGGTATGCCAGTAGCGATCCACCTGTACCGAATCCGCAAAGCCCGGATGGGCCGGGCCGCAGTGGTAGCACTCCAGGTAGTTATCCACGATATTTTTCCAGTTCGCCGGGGTGCGGGTAACAAAGCGCGCCGCCAGCTTAAGCTCTGGCGCATTGGGGCGGGCGGCCAGCAGCTTGCTTTGCAGGCCGGGCAGCTGCTGCTCTACGCCGTCAGCATTCGGGTCCATATTGATAAAGATAAACCCGGCGTACTCCTCCACTTTCAGCGCCACCAGGCTTGCGGCGTTTTTATCGAAACCGGCGACATTTTCACAGTTGCGGGCGTGGGCCAGCTCCCCATCCAGTTTGAAGGCCCAGGCGTGATACGGACAGGTGATGACGTTACGCGCGGTGCCGTCACCACTCAGCAACTGGTGGCCCCGGTGGGGGCAGACATTATAAAACGCGCGCAATACCCGATCCCGCCCGCGCACCACCAGGATGTTTTCGCCGATCACTTCGCGGGTGATGTAGGCGTTAGGTTCGGCAACTTCACTGGCATGCCCGATACACAGCCAGCTGCGGGCGAAAATGCGCGCCTTCTCCTGCTCAAAAACCTGAGCGCTGGTGTAAAAACGGGCCGGGATAGTCCAGGCATTTGCCGGGTCGGCACAGAAGTTCTCCGGCAGCGTGAAGTCCTGGTCATAGTCAGGGTTAAGTGGCGTTACATGGCTCATTATTGACTCCTCTTTATTATCATCCAGGCAGTTTCTGGTTTTCAGGTACAGGGTGGATCAGGGGGACCTGCTCAGGCTCTGCCCGCTGCGGCGGGCTGTGCTCAATCAGGTGGGCGGGGATGGCGGCATAGTCCTGCTTAAGCCAGCGCACCAGCCCCCAGGTTTTAATCAGCAGCACCACCAGAAAGGGCAGCGCGGTCAGCACTACCGTGGTTTTCATGGTTTCCAGCGATGCGCCGGTAAACAGAATCGAGAGCGGAATAAGCGTAATCACCACGCACCAGAACAGGCGCATATTGCGGCTGGGATCTTCCCCTTCCTGCAGCCCGCGGGTACTGGTTGAGGCCATGGTGTAGGCCACCGCATCCATATGAGAAGCAAGGAAAATAATCATGATAAACAGATACCCGGCAAGGAACAGTTTGCCGGCGGGCAGCGCCATCAGCAGCATCTGCACTGCGCTTTCGCCCCCCTGGGTATTGAGCACTTCAGGGACATTAATCGCCCCGCTAATAAACTGGTGCATGGCGTAGCTTTCCAGCACCCCGAAGAAGAACCAGCAGCCCAGCGTGCTCCCGAGCAGCAGCGCCCAGATAACCTCTTTAATTTTGCGCCCGCGAGAGACCCGGGTAACGAACATTGCCACCCCCGGGGTGTAGGAGATCCACCACAGCCAGTAAAACACCGTCCAGTTACGGGTGAAGGCGCCATCCCCCAGCGGATCGGTAAACAGGCTCATCTGCAGGAAGTGCTGGGTGGTCAGGCCGATGGCGTTGATCGTGTTATTAATGGTGAATTCGGTGGGCCCCACCAGCAACACCAGCAGCGCAAACCCCACGGCCCCCCAGCCCACCATCTTGCTGAGCTGCTGCATGCCGTTATCGATCCCGATATACGAGCTGAGACAAAAAATCACCGCCGCCAGCAGAATCACACAGGCCTGGACCATAAAGGTATCGGGGATGCCGGTCAGTGCGGTAAGCCCCCGGGTAAAGGTGGCGGCCGTCACCACCAGGGAGATGGTCAGCGCCCCGACGGTGGCTATCAGGAAAATAAGATCCACCATCCGCCCCCAGACCCCCCGGGGTTTAACACCGAGGATGGCAGAGATAATCCCCGACAGGCTGAGCCCTTTGTTTTTACGCACGTGAAAATGGTAGGCCATGATCAGCGAGGCCAGCGCGTAGGTCGCCCAGGCGCTGACCCCCCAGTGGAAGAACGAATAGCTGATGCTGTATTCCAGCGCCCGGGGGGTTTTGGGGGCGATATTCAGCCCCGGTGTCTGGTAGTAGTAGGCCCACTCCATTACCCCCCAGTAGAGGGTTGAAGAGCCCAGCCCGGCACAGATAAACATAAACAGCCACGAGGCAGTGCGGTACTGGGGCTTGCCCTCGCCCAGGCGAATATTGCCGTATTTGCTCACCGCCAGGTACACCACCAGGGCCAGCGCCGCCAGCACCAGTACCTGAATAGTGGAGCCAAGCATCCGCGTGACCCCGTTAAAAATAGTATTGGCGATACGCTGAGTCTGCTCAGGAAACAGGCTCAGAGAAAGCGCGATGGCGCCAATCGCCACCAGGCTTGTGACAATCAGCGGGACATCTTTTTTCGAATTGCTCAACATGGGTTTGCTCCTGCTGGTGGTGCACCGGCCCGGGGCCGGTACTTTTACAATCAGTTATTCTGTTGCACCACGCCGGGCCACACAGAACATTAAAGTCACGTTGCATTCACTTTTTATTAACAACACCAGTCTCCTGAAATCACGGACCAAGGACAATCCGGCGATCTGTGAATGGATAAACTACGTAGCGGAAATAATGAGTTGTGAGCTGGCGCAGGTAATGGCCATAAACCGGCAGCAAGGGGCTGTTTTTAAGCCAATGTTTTACTGATGATTATTCACGAAGCATAAAAAACCACGCGTTGCGCGTGGTTTTAAACTGGTAAGCCTGGCTAATTAATCACATTTGGCGGGTGGGCGTGGCAGATTAACGCCCGCCGGTTAACCGCCCGGCAATCGCCTCACCGACCTGCCGGGTCGACGCCTCCCCCTGCATATCCGGCGTGCGCGGCCCGCTGGCAATCACCTGCTCAATGGCCTGCATAATGCCCTGGCTGGCGGCCAGGTAGTCCGCATCGCCATTGCCCAGAAACTCCAGCATCATCGCCCCGGCCCAGATGGTGGCTATCGGGTTGGCAATATTTTTACCGAAGATATCCGGCGCGGAGCCGTGGACCGGCTCAAACAGGGAGGGGAAATCACGCTCCGGGTTCAGGTTCGCCGAGGGCGCAATCCCGATAGTGCCGGCGCAGGCCGGGCCGAGATCGGACAAGATATCGCCAAACAGGTTAGAGGCCACCACCACATCAAACCGCTCCGGTTGCAGGACAAACCGGGCGCAGAGGATATCGATATGCTGCTTATCCCAGGTGATATCCGGGTAGTTGCCAGCCATATTTGCCAGGCGCTCATCCCAGTAAGGCATGCTGATAGCCAGGCCATTGGATTTGGTTGCCGAGGTCAGGCGCTTACGCGGGCGGCTGCGGGCCAGTTCAAAGGCATATTTCAGGATCCGGTCCACCCCCTGGCGGGTAAAGACCGACTCCTGAATCACCACTTCCCGGTCGGTGCCCTCATACAGGCGCCCCCCGGCAGAGGAATACTCCCCTTCGGTATTTTCGCGCACCACATAAAAATCAATGTCTCCGGGCTGTTTACCCGCCAGCGGGCACGGAACGCCGGGGAATAAGCGCACCGGGCGCAGGTTCACATATTGCTGAAAATCCTGGCGAAACTTCAGCAGCGATCCCCAGAGCGAAATATGGTCCGGCACCGTATCCGGCCAGCCCACCGCCCCGAAGTAGATGGCGTCAAAAGATTTCAGCCGCTCGAACCAGTCATCGGGCATCATCTTGCCGTGGTGCTGATAATATTCGCAGCTGGCCCATTCGATATGTTCAAACACCAGCGACAGCCCCCACTGGCTGGCCGCAGCCTGTAGTACCCGGATCCCTTCCGGGAGCACTTCCTGACCAATACCGTCACCCGCAATGGCCGCAATACGATAGGTTTTCTTCATCGGAGATCTCACTTATGGCTGGTGAAAATTGACTTCCCCTCTATCCTATAATTGACTGATTTATCTCCAATACCCAAACCAGTGAAACATAAAACACAGATCATGAATAATCTGCCGATACTCAGCGACCTGCGTGTCTTTATTATTGTTGCCCGCCGGGCCGGGTTTGCCGCGGCGGCGGAAGAGATGGGCGTCTCCCCGGCGTTTATCAGCAAGCGTATTGCCCTGCTGGAAAGTACGCTGAATGTGACCCTGCTCCACCGAACCACCCGCCGGGTGACCATAACCGAAGATGGCGAGCGCATTTATGAATGGGCCCAGCGCATCCTGCACGACGTAGACCAGATGATGGATGAGCTGTCTGACATTCGCCAGGATCCCCAGGGTACGCTGCGGGTAGTCAGCAGCTTTGGCTTTGGTCGCCGTTTTGTCGCCCCGGCCCTTTCCGCCCTGTCCCGGGAGTATCCGAACCTCGAAATCCGCTTTGACGTGCAGGATAAGATTGTCGATCTGGTGAATGAGGGGGTGGATCTGGATATCCGGGTGGGTGATGATATTGACCCGAACCTGATAGCCCGCAAACTGGGGGCTAACCAGCGAATCTTATGCGCCGCACCGGCGTTCCTGCACCGTGAAGGGGTGCCCCGCTCCCTGGCGGAGCTCAGCGGTATGCCCTGCCTGGTCATCAAAGAGCGCGACCACCCGTTCGGTGTCTGGACCCTGCAGGGGCCAGACGCCAGAGAGCACAGCCTGAAAGTGACCGGGGCCCTGGCCTCCAACCACGGGGAGGTCGTTCACCAGTGGTGCCTGGACGGTATGGGCGTTGCGCTGCGCTCCTGGTGGGATGTAAAAGACAATATCGCCGCCGGGAAGCTGGTGCATATCCTCCCGGACTACTACCAGCCCGCCAATATCTGGGCGGTGTATGTCACCCGGCTGGCTATGTCTGCCCGGGTGCGGGTTACGGTTGAGTTTCTGCGCCACTATTTTGCCACCCACTATCAGGGCTATGAACCGCGCCCGCGCCACCCGGTCGCCGCCGGCAAGTAACCCGCCGGGCTACAGGGCAACACTCAGCTGCCCAAGCCAGCCCCCCCACCCGGCCAGCGCCAGGGAGGGGCCAAAAGGGATGGTCTGCGGCCGCTGGCCGGTCAGCCACAGGGCCGCCCCGTGGAGCAGCCCGAACAGCGCGGCCAGAAACAGGCACCCGGGCAGCAGTGCAGGCCCAAGCCAGGCCCCCAGGGCCGCCGCCAGTTTCACATCCCCGTAGCCCAGCCCCTCCCGGCCGGTGAACAGATAAAACCCCCGCCCGGTGGCCCACAGTAGCCCATACCCCAGCGCAGCCCCCGTAATGGCCGGGCCCGGCCCCGGCAACGCCAGCAATAAACCGCCCCACAACAGGGGCTGGGTCAGCCGGTCCGGCAGGAGCCCGTGGCGTAAATCGATAGCCGCCAGGGCAACCAGCGCCGCCGCCAGTAACCACGACTCGGCCCGGGCGGTGGCGGGAAACAGCGCCACCATCACCAGCGCCAGAATAGCGCCCCCCAGCCCTGCCACGAGACAGCGCCCCCGACTGTAGCCGGTACCCGGGCCACCGGGCACTGACGCCAGGATCTGGCGGGGAAGTATCAGCACCAGCCCGTAAACCAGCACGCCCCCGGCCATACCGGCCAGGGTAATCATCAGCCACGCCATTTCGCCCTCCTGCCTGTATGCCCGGCAGGCATACTATCCGGGCGCGGCCAGCGGTGCGAGTATCAGTCTGAATTATGCGGCGCGGGCTGTAAAAAACGCCCCGGGTGGACAACAATGCAACCGGATGTATCACATTACGCCAATTTCAGCGTACAATTCCGGCATCCTGAACCGCCCGCCAGGGCCATGACCCCGGCGGCGGTACTGTTTTACACATTTTGGGATTGCCCCGGCCAGAGGACGCGGGGTGAAATCGCCCCACCGGGTTGTTTTGTTTAGGTGACGGATGCATACCAGACCTGCATCAGACCGTCTGTATCGGAGTTATTATGGGTAAATCTAAAGCGATCATTTTATCTGCCATGGTGGCACTGGGTGGTTTAACGTTCAGCGGCCTGGCCCAGGCCGACGCCAGCAGCTTTGAGCTCAAACAAACCACGGAAGATTTCCGTGTGTTTAAACCCGGGGATGTGGTGCCGGATCTCTATCTGACAAAACCCTATGAGATTACCAACTGGAGCCAGCGCCACCTGCCGGCACCGGAAGCGGACAGCTTCTGGACCTATATGGGTGGGGATTATGTGCTGGTGTCCCGTACGGACAAGAAAGTGCTGCGCATTATGTCTGGCGATATCTTCTACCGCCACTGATGGGCTCATGCCGGTCGCGACCGGCAATCCGCAGCCCCGGGCGGGGCTGCGAAACCTGCTTTTTATACTGCGCGGAAGGCGATATCCCCGGGGATAACCTCGCCCTGCCAGTAAAGCTGTGCAGCCACCAGGCCCGCCAGCTGACGGTACAGCGTGGTAAACTCGCTTTCCGGCCGGCAGGCAACGGTAGGCTCACCGCGATCCAGATCCTCGCGCAATGAAATATGCAGCGGCATCTGCCCCAGCAGGCGGGTGTGGTATTGCTCTGCCAGTTTCTGTGCCCCGCCAGTGCCGAAAATCGGCTCGTGGTGACCACAATTACTGCAGATATGCATGCTCATATTCTCCACAATGCCCAGTACCGGCACCTCTACTTTCTCGAACATGACAATGCCTTTTTTGGCATCAATCAGCGCGATATCCTGAGGGGTGGTAACCACCAGCGCACCGGTGACCGGCACATTCTGGGCCAGGGTGAGCTGAATATCCCCGGTGCCCGGGGGCATATCCAGTACCAGGTAGTCCAGATCCGGCCACAGGGTCTCCTGGAGCATCTGCATCAGCGCTTTGCTGGCCATGGGCCCGCGCCACACCATGGCGTTGTCGTCAGTAACCAGATAACCGATAGAGTTGGTCGCCAGGCCCCGGGCCATAATCGGCGCCATGTGGGTGCCATCTGGTGAGGTCGGGCGCTCATGCTCCGCCCCCAGCATGGTGGGGATAGACGGGCCATAAATGTCCGCATCCAGAATGCCCACTTTTGCCCCTTCAGCCACCAGCGCCAGCGCCAGGTTCACCGCCGTAGACGATTTCCCGACCCCGCCCTTACCGGAGCTGACCGCAATAATATTTTTCACGCCGCTGATGCCGGGCTGGTTTTTAACCCGCTTCAGGGTGGCAATGTTATAGCTCAGTTTCCAGTCGATGGCTGTCGCGCCGGTAATGCGCAGCAGCTCTGCGCTCACCTGCTCTTTCAGCGCCTCAAAACCGCTCTGCCAGGCAAAAGGCATTTGCAGTTCAATGTGTAACCGCCCGTCCATCCAGGCCACATGGTGCAGCGCTTTCAGCGCTGTCAGGTTGTGGTGCAGTGTAGGGTGTTGAAAATTAGCCAGTGTACCGGCAACCATGGCGCGCAGGGCTTCCGGTGATTTGGCCTGGGATTGAGAGTGCATCCCGACTCCTTTTTTTTCTGCTCACAAAGCGTGTCTGCTAAGTGTACCCGAAAGGGAATAATTACCCCACAATTAGCTTATAGACTTACCAAAGGCGGCCCTTTTCAGGTAACATCAAAACCCCTTTTTACAACTGAAGAATCCTTGTCACTATGACTCAAGTCGCGAAAAAAATTCTGGTAACGTGCGCACTTCCTTACGCAAACGGCGCTATCCACCTTGGCCATATGCTGGAGCATATCCAGGCTGATGTCTGGGTTCGTTATCAGCGAATGCGCGGCCACCAGGTGAATTTCATCTGCGCCGACGATGCGCACGGCACGCCAATTATGCTGAAAGCTCAGCAACTGGGGATCACGCCGGAGCAGATGATCGCTGAAATGAGTCAGGAACATCAGACAGATTTCGCAGGCTTTAATATCAGCTATGACAACTACCACTCTACCCACAGCGAAGAGAACCGCGAGCTGTCTACGCTTATCTACCGCCGCCTGAAAGAAAATGGCTTTATTAAGCAGCGCACCATTTCCCAGCTGTATGATCCGCAAAAAGGCATGTTCCTGCCGGACCGTTTCGTAAAAGGCACCTGCCCGAAATGTAAATCCCCGGATCAGTACGGCGATAACTGTGAAGTGTGCGGCGCAACCTACAGCCCCACCGAACTGATTGAGCCAAAATCGGTCGTTTCCGGTGCCACCCCGGTGATGCGTGAGTCTGAGCACTTCTTCTTTGATCTGCCGGCCTTTAGCGAAATGCTGAACGCCTGGACCCGTTCCGGTGCCCTGCAGGAGCAGGTAGCCAACAAAATGCAGGAGTGGTTCGACTCCGGCCTGCAGCAGTGGGATATCTCCCGCGATGCGCCGTACTTCGGCTTTGAGATCCCGGACGCCCCGGGGAAATATTTCTACGTCTGGCTGGATGCGCCCATCGGCTATATGGGCTCGTTTAAGAACCTGTGCGATAAGCGCGCGGATCTGAACTTTGACGACTGGTGGAAGAAAGACTCAGACGCAGAGCTGTATCACTTTATCGGTAAAGATATTGTGTACTTCCACAGCCTGTTCTGGCCCGCCATGCTGGAAGGCAGCGGCTACCGCAAACCGACCAATCTGTTTGTGCACGGCTATGTGACGGTAAACGGCGCCAAAATGTCCAAGTCCCGCGGCACCTTTATTAAGGCCAGCACCTGGCTGAAACACTTTGACGCAGACAGCCTGCGCTACTACTACACGGCGAAACTGTCGCCGCGTATTGATGATATCGATCTCAACCTCGAAGATTTTGTCCAGCGCGTCAACGCCGATATCGTCAACAAAGTGGTTAACCTCGCCTCCCGTAACGCCGGGTTTATTACCAAACGCTTTGGCGGTGAGCTGGCGGCAGATATTGCTGATCCTGAGCTGTACAAAACCTTTACCGATGCGGCAGCCAGCATTGGTGATGCCTGGGAGAGCCGCGAGTATGGCCGCGCCATTCGCGAAATTATGGCGCTGGCGGACCTGGCTAACCGCTATGTGGACGAGCAGGCCCCGTGGGTGGTGGCGAAGCAGGAAGGCCGCGATGCGGATCTGCAATCCATCTGCTCAATGGGGATTAACCTGTTCCGGGTGCTGATGACCTACCTCAAGCCGGTACTGCCGGGGCTGTCTGCCCGGGCAGAGGCGTTCCTCAATACGGAACTGAGCTGGGATAGCATCAGCCAGCCACTGCTGAGCCATAAAGTGAATCCGTTTAAAGCCCTGTATAACCGTATCGATATGAAGCAGGTTGATGCACTGGTGGAAGCCTCTAAAGAGGAAGTCAAAGCGATGGCGGCCCCGGTGAGCGGCCCGCTGGCCGACGATCCGCTGCAGGAAACCATCTCGTTTGATGATTTCGCCAAAGTGGATATGCGCATTGCGCTGATCGAAAACGCCGAGTTTGTGGAAGGCTCCGATAAGCTGCTGCGCCTGACCCTGGACCTGGGCGGTGAGAAGCGTAATGTCTTCTCGGGTATTCGTTCCGCCTACCCGGATCCCCAGGCACTGAAAGGCCGCCTGACGGTGATGGTGGCGAACCTGGCACCGCGCAAAATGCGCTTTGGGATCTCTGAAGGCATGGTGATGGCAGCAGGCCCGGGCGGGAAAGATATTTTCCTGTTAAGCCCGGACAGCGGCGCCTTACCGGGTCAGCAGGTGAAATAACCGCAATATCGCGAAACGGTCCGCTCTGCGGGCCGTTTTTTTATGCCGCACCGCTCTCCGCCCACGTACAAATCTTGCCATTCCCCGGCCAGCGGTGAAAAACTTCTGCTCAAAAATTCAAAACCGTAACCTACCGCAACCTATTTTTTCGCCCATTGTGGCTTGCTATAGACAGCGAAAACACACAAGGAGGCGTTTTATGTACAACAAAATTCTGATGCCAGTCGATGTCTTCGAAATGGATGTCAGCGACAAGGCGATAAAACACGCCGAGTTTCTGGCCGGAGAGGACGGCACCATCTACCTGCTGCACGTGCTGCCCCAGTCTTCAAAACTGATTATGCACGGTTTTGCCCATGATCTGCGCCGTTTTGAAGAGCATCTGGAAAAAGAGGCGGAAAGCCGACTGGAACAAATGCGAGAGCGCTTTACCTTCCCGCCGGAGCGGGTTGTGCCCCTCGTGCGTTTTGGCAGCGTTCGTGATGAGGTCAACCAGGCCGCCGAAGATCTGGATGCCTGCGTGATTGTCATTGGCTCTAAAAACCCGAGCATTGCCACCCACCTGCTGGGCTCTAACGCAGCAACCATTGTGCGCCACGCCAAAAAACCGGTGTTTGTGGTCCGCTGAGGCAGGCCCCACACAGCAAAAGCCCCGGCCACGGGGCCAGGGCTTTTGTACTGGTGCTGGTGCAGGTTGTCTTACTTCTTTTTATTATGCGGTTTTGGTACGAATCAGATAATCAAACGCGCTCAGTGAGGCTTTCGCCCCTTCACCGGCGGCAATAATAATCTGCTTGTACGGCACTGTCGTACAGTCGCCTGCGGCGAATACCCCTTTGACGCTGGTTTCGCATTTGGCATCAATGATTATCTCGCCCATTTTATTGCGCTCAACCACGTCGCCCAGCCAGCCGGTATTCGGCAGTAAGCCAATTTGTACGAAGATCCCCGCCAGCGCGATATTATGCACATCACCACTGACCCGATCCCGGTACTCAAGGCCAGTCACCCGGGTGCCGTCGCCTTTAACTTCGGTGGTCTGGGCATTGAGAATGATGTCGACATTTTTCAGGCTGCGCACTTTTTCCTGCAGGACCTGGTCGGCCTTCATTTCCGGTGCGAACTCCAGCAGCGTCACATGCTCAACAACCCCGGCCAGATCGATAGCCGCTTCCACCCCGGAGTTACCGCCACCGATAACCGCCACGCGCTTCCCTTTAAACAGCGGGCCGTCGCAGTGCGGGCAATAGGTAACCCCTTTGGTGCGGTACTGATCTTCGCCAGGCACATTCATATTGCGCCATTTGGCCCCGGTCGAGATGATAATGCTGCGCGCCTTCAGTACCGCGCCAGATTCGGTTTCAATCTGGTGCAGGCCACCTTCGGTGTCAGCCGGTGTCAGGTGCGCCGCGCTCTGGCTGTCGATAACATCGATATCGTAATCATTAACGTGGGATTTCAGCGCCCCGGCCAGTTTTTCACCCTGGGTTTTAGGCACGGAAATATAGTTTTCAATATCTACCGTATCGAGGATCTGGCCGCCAAAACGCTCACCCATCAGACCGGTGCGGATCCCCTTACGGGCTGCGTACACAGAGGCCGCCACACCGGAAGGGCCGCTACCAACGATCAGTACGTCATAAGGCGCGCGGCTGCTCAGCTCGCTGGCGGTGCGTTTCGCCGCCCCGGTATCCACTTTGCTGACAATTTCCGCCAGCGTCATACGCCCCTGGCCGAATTCGTTACCGTTGAGGAATACCGCCGGTACGCCCATGATGTTACGTTCGGTTATCTCATTCTGGAACACGCCACCGTCAATAGCGGTATGTGTCACCCGCGGGTTGAGGATAGCCATCAGGTTGAGGGCCTGAACCACGTCCGGGCAGTTATGGCAGGAGAGCGAATAATAGGTTTCGAAATGGAAATCCCCGTCCAGATGACGCACCTGATCCAGCAGGTCCTGCGCCTCTTTTGACGGGTGCCCGCCGGTCTGTAACAGCGCCAGCACCAGCGAGGTAAATTCATGGCCCAGCGGCGAACCGGCAAAACGCGGCCCCTGCTGTGAACCCGGGTTGGTAATCAGAAACGAAGGTTTGCGAACCGCCAGGCTATTGTCTTCCCGGAAGGAGACTTTATCTGATAATTCGGCGATTTCTGCCAGAAGTTCCCTGATTTCCGCTGATTTAGGACTATCATCCAGCGTGGCGACCAACTCAACAGGTTTGGTTAATCTCTCAAGATAAGCCTTGAGTTGGGTCTTCATAGTGGTGTCGAGCATAGTATCTCCCTGGCAAAAAAAACGGGCACGATGCACCCGGTTAAAACATCAGGTTATCCAGATGGGCATACAACAAGTGGACAACGAACCAAAAATCCCCGGTGTATCACACCGGGGCGGTCACAGCGCTGCCACTGAATGGCATGCGGAGGGGTAGATAACTTAGATTTTACCAACCAGGTCCAGAGACGGAGCCAGTGTTGCTTCGCCTTCTTTCCATTTGGCAGGGCAAACTTCACCCGGGTGAGAAGCAACATACTGTGCTGCTTTCACTTTACGCAGCAGGTCAGATGCGTCACGGCCGATGCCTTCAGCAGTCACTTCAGTTGCCTGAATGATGCCCTGCGGGTCTACCAGGAAGGTGCCGCGGTTAGCCAGGCCTTCGTCTTCACGCAGGATTTCGAAGTTGCGGGACAGCGTACCGGTCGGGTCGCCGATCATGGTGTATTTGATTTTGCCGATGGTGTCGGAGCTACCGTGCCATGCTTTATGGGTAAAGTGGGTGTCGGTAGAGACGGAATAGATGTCTACGCCCAGTTTTTCGAATTCGGCATAGTGGTCTGCCAGGTCACCCAGTTCGGTCGGGCAAACGAAGGTGAAGTCAGCAGGATAGAAGAAGAACACGCTCCAGCGGCCTTCAGTGTCTTTTTCTGTAACTTGCACGAACTCGCCGTTTTTGAATGCGTCGTTTTTGAAAGGTTTAATTTTAGTATTAATCAAAGACATCTGTACTTTCTCCGTTGTTTCGTTGGAACGTAAGATAACGAATTTGCCTCATCAGGACCAATGCGTTTACCGTATCGAATCGATAAGCGCTGACTATAACACTTACCTGTGAGTGCGTTGCGGTATCGCAAAACCCATCGTAACCAGGTTTTACTGCCCTGTGCCTGACAACAATGTGACATATTAATAAATAATTATGTCGATATGTTATTAAAAAGCGCACTTATCGCCGCGTTACGTTACCATTCTCCTCTTCTTCAGCCAATATCACAACGCCTGGCTGGTATCCGGTTCGTTAACCGGCCACATCCCTTACCCGATAAGCATCTGGATACGTTTATGAAAAAGTGGTTTTTACTCAATGCATTGCTGTTATCTTCCGCAGGCGCGATGGCCCAGAACCTGGATCCGTCTACCTTACCGGCCCCGGTTCAGGGCATTGCTAAACAGGGCATCACCATCATCAAGAAATTTGACGCCCCGGGCGGCATGACCGGGTATCTGGGCAAGTATCAGGATATGGGGGTTACTATTTACCTCACGCCGGACGGTAAACACGCGGTGTCGGGTTATCTGTATGACGCCCGCGGCACCAACCTCAGCGAGCAGGTTATCAACCACGAGCTGTATACCCCGGCAGGCCGCGAAATGTGGAAGAAAATGGCCAGCGCCCCCTGGATTGCCGATGGCAGCGCCCAGGCCCCCCATATTATTTATGTCTTTGCCGACCCCTTCTGCCCTTACTGCCACACCTTCTGGCAGCGGGCCCGCCCCTGGGTAGAGGCCGGAAAAGTGCAGATTCGCACCCTGCTGGTGGGGGTAATAAAACCGGAGAGCGCCGGTTACGCCGCCGCCATTATGGCCAGTAAAGATCCGGCTAAAACCTGGCACGACTTTGAACAAAGTAACGGCAAGCTGAAGATAACCCCCAGCGCCCGGGCATCTGCCGACCAGGCGGCGGCTATCAAAACCAACACCGAACTGATGGACGCCCTCGGCGCCAGCGGGACACCGGCTATCTACTACATGACGAAAGACCAGGTGCTGCAACAGGAAGTGGGACTACCGGAAGAAGAGAAAATGCCGGTCATTATGGGGGATAAATAACCCCCACCTGCGCCAACGGCCGGGCAAGCCCGGCCGTTAGTCTGTGTGTTGAGATCAGTGGCCGGTTAAGGCGGAGTTTTTCGCTGCTGCCTGTAGCGCCGGATCCTGCTTCGTCTTACTGAAACGGCGGGCGTACAGCGCGGTAATAATCGGCACCAGGATAGCGGTCACAATCACACTGGTTGCCACCAGGGCCGTGGCGGAAGCGGCCACCGGCGCAAATGCCGGGTTGATCTGGGCGATAATCACCGGGTTCGCAACAGCAGCCCCTGCCGCGGATGACGCCGCAATCCCGGCTGTACCGTTACCGCCGCCAATCAGACGGTCAGCAAAAATCAGCGGAATACCGGTAATGATAATCACACCCACACCCAGCATGATCCCCAGCAGACCCGTATCGAGGATCACGCCCAGGTTGATGGTATTCCCCAGCGCAAAACCAAAGAACGGGATAAGTGTTGAAGTCGCTTTACCGAAGAACTCACGCAGGTCATGGTCCAGGTTACCCAGCGCGAAACCCACCAGGAACGGCAGCACCGCGCCAACAAAGTGGTGTGGCTCAAAGGTCGCCAGCCCCGCAGAACCCAGGATAACCATGGTCATCAGCGGGCCGGATTCCAGGGACATCAGTACGAATGCCCCGGCCTCTTCTTTTGAGCCGTACTGGTTCATCAGGCTGGCATACAGCCCCCCGTTGGTCATATCCATTGCCGATACAATGGCAAGTGTTGACAGCCCGGCAAACAGACCGGCTTCCACACCGTGCTCCGGTATAAACGCCGCGGCTATCATCGCCACCACCCAGGCGGTGAGAATTTTGGTTAATACCAGCGTACCGGATTTACGCAATACGGTGCCGGTAGCGCGTAAATCAATAGACGCCCCAATGCAAAAAAACCAGACAGCCAGAATCGGTACGGTGCCGGATATCATACCCTTAGTGAAAGAGCCAAAGTAATTACCCGCATCAGGAGCACAGGTATTTAACAGCGCGCATAATAACAGCGGGATCAGCATCATTCCGCCAGGCATCTTTTCCATTGTCGCTTTGATTTTCATAATAAAACTCCAGGATACTGGCTATCTGAGTTGCCAGAGGTAATCGGATTAAAAACAATAAATTCAATACGTTAATATTTTATTCTGGTGTAAAAAAATCCGCCCGCCATACATGGCAGAAGTAAAAAACAGCTTATTTAATTAATAAATAAATTAACGGTATTTATCTTTATTCAGGTAATACGCACATACCGTTTTTTATTACTTGCAGTGATTTTGTTTCATAGCAAAACAATGATCAACATAAAACGAAACATTGTTTTATGTTTTACAGAGCAAGTCACATTTTTATCAAATTATCGTCTCTGGCCGGTGAATCAGCAGGATATGGGAAGGGCGGGAAAACCGGCCGGACGTGGCGGCCGGTGCGGGATCAGAGCGCGCAGAGCTTACTGGCAGCGGCCGCCAGCGTCTCATTTTGTTTGGCAAAACACAGCCGCACCAGGTGGTGCGGGAAATCACCGGCACAGAAGACCGAAAGCGGTATCGCCGCAACGCCCGCCTCCGTGGTCAGCCAGTGGCAAAAGCTGACGTCATCAGCCGTTGAAATTGCCGAATAGTCCGCCAGCAAAAAGTAGGTGCCGGTACAGGGCAGCAGGCGCAGCCGGCTCCCGGCCAGGGCCTGGCTGAAATAATCGCGCTTCGCCCGGTAGAATTCGGGCAGGTTGAGGTAGTGCTCCGGCTCCGCATCCAGCATATCCGCCAGCGCCAGCTGTGCCGGAGTATTAACCGCAAACGTCAGATACTGGTGCACCTTGCGCACTTCGGCGCTGATGGCGGCCGGGGCAATGCAGTAGCCCACCTTCCAGCCGGTCATATGGAATGTTTTACCAAATGACGACACCACCACACTGCGCTGGCGCAGGCCCGGGTGCGCCAGTACGCTACAGTGCCCGCCGGGGGCAAAGCAGATATGCTCGTAGACCTCATCACTGAGCACATAGATCTCCCGCGAGCGGATCACCTGCCACAGGGCGGCAAAATCATCGCCAGACCAGACCGTGGCGGTAGGATTATGGGGGGTATTCAGGATAATAAGCCGGGTGCGGTCGCTGATACGGGCCGACAATTCTGCCGCGTCAAAGCCAAATGCCGGTGGCTTAAGGGCTATGCGCTGCACCACCCCACCTGCCAGGGCTACCGCCGGGGCATAGCTGTCATAGCTGGGGTCAAAGCAGATAACCTCGTCCCCGGGGCGCACCAGCGCCGTAATGGCGGCAAAGAGTGCCTCCGTTGCCCCGGCGGTAACGGTAATGTCTGTGTCGCTGTCCGGGCGATAGCCGTACAACCCGGCGGTTTTATCCCCGATGGCCTGGCGCAGAGGGGCGGCACCGCTCATGGGGGCATACTGGTTATGCCCGTGGGCCACATGCCAGGCCAGGCGCTCTTTCAGGTAGGCGGGGCCGTCAAAATCCGGGAACCCCTGGGAAAGATTAATCGCCTCGTGCTGGCGGGCAAGCTCGCTCATCCGGGTAAAAATCGTGGTGCCAAGACCCGGGAGTTTACTCTGGGGGATCAGTGGGATATCACTCATGGCTGGTGCCCTTGCTCCGTGTTATGGACTCTCACCATAGCACGGGGCCGGGTCATGCTCCACAGACGTCTGTACGTCCATGAAAAAATATCAACATCCAGAAATCAGCAGCAACGGCCGCCGTTTTTGCCGCCATAGCGGGCGTCCTGGCGCTCGCGGAAAAAGGCCTCGTAGGTCATCGGATCCTGGTCGGGATGGTTAAGCCGCATATGCTCGACATAGTTGTCGTAATCCGGCACGCCCACCATCAGCCTGGCGGTCTGGCCCAGGTAACGCCCCGCTTTGGCCAGTGTCTCAAACATGGTGCTTTCCTCCTGGCAATAAGAAAATCAGGCCGGGAAACCCGGCCTGACTGACAGATTAATGGGCGTTTTTCGCCTCATCAACCAGTTGCTGGTAGTTTTCCGGCATCGGCTCATAGGGGGTTTCCCGGGCCGTTGGCTGGTCACTTTTCAGCGCCTGCAGTGCAGTCTTAATTGAGAATAGCCCAATCACCACCACAACCACCATAAAGAAGATGGTCAGGCCCGCATCCAGACGGTTGTTAAACACCAGCTGCGCCAGCTGCGACTCGGTGTACTGCGCCGGGATATTGCCGCTGTCGATCATCGCCTGGAACTTGTTCGCCACCGCCAGGAAGCCCACTTTCACATCCGGGCTGAAGGCTTTCTGCCAGCCTGCGGTCAGGGTACAAATCAGCAGCCATGCGGTCGGCACCAGCGCGACCCATGCGTACATCTGGCGCTTCATCTTGAACAGCACCACAGCACACAGCATCAGCGCCATTGCGGCCAGCATCTGGTTAGCAATACCGAACAGCGGCCACAGGGTATTGATGCCCCCTAATGGATCCACCACCCCCTGGTGCAGGAAGTAGCCCCAGGCCATAACGCAAAGTGCGGTCGCCAGCAGGTTGGCCGGTAACGAGTCGGTACGTTTGAGCCCCGGAGAAACCACCCCCAGCAGATCCTGCAGCATAAAGCGCGCCGCACGGGTCCCCGCATCTACTGCGGTCAGAATAAACAGGGCTTCAAACAGAATCGCGAAGTGATACCAGAACGAGACATCCATCAGCCCGCCCAGGGCACCGTGCAGAATGTAGGCCATCCCGACAGCAAGTGTCGGTGCCCCGCCCGCGCGGGAGATAATGCTCTGCTCGCCCACGTCGCTGGCAATCTGGTTGAGCACATCCGGCGTGATGCTAAAGCCCCAGCCACTCACGACCTGGGCTGCAGAAGCCACCACATCCGCGGTGCCTGCCGGAGCCAGTACCGCCATCGGGCTGTTCATTGCAAAGTAAACGCCCGGGTCAATCACACAGGCCGCCACCAGCGCCATGATAGCCACGAAGGACTCCATCAGCATGCCGCCATAACCGATAACGCAGGCCTGGTCTTCATTGGCGAGCATTTTCGGGGTCGTACCGGAAGAGATCAGCGCATGGAAGCCAGAGACGGCACCACAGGCGATGGTGATAAACAGGAACGGGAACAGATCCCCCGCCCAGACCGGGCCAGTACCGTCGATAAACTTAGTCAGCGACGGCATCTGCAGGGTCGGGCGCATAATCAGGATGCCGATAGCCAGCCCGACAATGGTCCCTATCTTCAGGAAGGTGGACAGGTAATCACGCGGTGCCAGTAGCAGCCACACCGGCAGTACCGCCGCCACAAAGCCATACCCCACCAGGATCCAGGTTAACTGTACGCCGGTGAAGTCAAAGTACGGTGCCCATGCCGGGTTTTCTGCCACCCAGCCGCCAGAGATGATAGCGAAAATCAGCATCACCAGGCCGATGACCGACACCTCACCAATGCGCCCCGGGCGAATATAGCGGGTGTAGATCCCCATAAACAGCGCCAGCGGAATGGTAAACGCCACGGTGTAGGTTCCCCACGGGCTGTGGGTCAGCGCTTTCACCACGATCATCGCCAGTACCGCGAGGATAATAACCATGATCATAAAGCACGCCACCAGGGCGATAACCCCGGCGGTATTCCCCATCTCCTCTTTGACCAGCTCCCCCAGGGAGCGGCCATCGCGGCGGGTGGAGACGAACAGCACCATAAAGTCCTGTACCGCACCGGCCAGTACCACCCCGGCCAGCAGCCAGAGCATACCGGGTAAATAGCCCATCTGGGCGGCCAGTACCGGCCCGACCAGCGGCCCGGCACCGGCAATCGCGGCAAAATGGTGACCGAACAGCACTTTCTTATCTGTCGGTACGTAGTCCAGCCCGTCGTTATGACGCACGGCCGGGGTCATACGGGTGGCATCTACCCCCAGCACCCGCTTTGCAATAAACAGCCCATAGTAACGGTAAGCAATCAAATAGACGCATACCGATGCGACCACAATCCACAGTGCGTTAATCTGCTCGCCGCGATTAAGCGCAATGTAGCCCAGTGAAAATGCCCCCAGCACTGAGAGCACTAGCCAGATAAAGTGTTTCCCTGATTTATTCATATCTGTCGCCCATTGTTGTTTCCATCATCTGTAATATAAATTTACAAAGTGATTTAAAACATTTGCCAGAAATTAACAACATCGAAACAACAACAAATCGCCGGATGGACGTTTTTTTAGTAAGACTTGTTAGCGGGATCACTTGATGGCCTGATAAAAGCGGGGCATTTCAGCGGGGAAAAGCGCTCACGGGGAAAAGGGTAATGTGTTAAAACACCGGCGGGAAACCCCGGCACCAGTCACCTGATACCGGGGGAGTATTAACCTAAAATGGCGGTGGATAAACGGCTGGTACAGCAGCGCCGTCCCCGCTCATCAAAGATGGCGATATCCCAGGTCTGGCTGTTTTTGCCCAGGTGCAGCGGCGTGCAGACCCCGCGCACCACCCCGCCACTCACCGCCCGGTGGTGGGTAGCGCTGATCTCAGTGCCCACCACACACTGCCCCTGCTGGCTGGTCAGAAAACCGGCCATGGATCCCAGGGTCTCCGCCAGGGCCGCAGAGGCCCCGCCGTGCAGCAGGCCAAAGGGCTGTACCGTGCGGGTGTCGACCGGCATTTCCGCCTCCAGGCTATTGTCTGTCAGGCGGGTGTAGCGGATCCCGAGGGTCTCCACCATGGTGCCCGCATTCATCGCGTTCAGGGCGTCCAGCGCCAGTTGACGTTTCCAGATCATCTCAGGCTCCGAGGGTTGAGCCGCCATCCACCACAATATCCTGCAGGGTGATATGGCTGGCGCGGGGGGATGCCAGGAACAGCACCGTGTCGGCAACCTCCCGGGGCTGGGCAATTTTCCCCAGCGGGATCCCCAGTTTAAACTGCTCTGCGTAACCGCGGATCCGCTGCTGTTCCGCCTCTGGCGAGCGCCACATGGCGCGCTGCATATCGGTATCGGTTGATCCCGGGGAGACCAGATTACAGCGCACCCCGTAACCGGCCAGCTCCAGGCCGACGGTCAGCGCCAGGCTTTTCAGCGCCGCTTTGGAGGCGCCATAGGCCGACATGCCAAGGCGCGGGGTGTGGGCCGCGTCGGAGGCGATGGTCACAATGGCCCCGCATCGCCGGTCGCGAAAGTGCCCCATGGTGTGGCGGAACAGGTTAAATGCCCCGCCCACATTGATGGCGAAGGTGTCGTGCCAGTCCGTATCGCTCAGGGTGTCTGTTGCCCCCATCCGCAGGATCCCGGCAGCGTTGACCAGCACATCCAGGTGCGGTTGCGCCAGCAGCTGCTGGCGGCAGACGGTGGCCACCTGCTGCGGGTCTGCCACGTCCAGTATCTGCGTATGAAACGGGTATTCTCCCCGGGGGAAAGCGATATCAAAGCCGGTCACCTGCGCTCCGGCCTCATGGAACGCCAGCGCGGTCTGGTAGCCTATCCCTTTACCGGCCCCGGTGACCCAGACATATTGCCCGCTGAACTCCCCGCTCATGGCTGTATCCCCCGGGATAACAGCGCCCACCAGGCGTCTATCGTCGGGGATTTTGCCAGCATCACAAAATCAAGATCGCCGTGCACTTTGCGCCACTTCGCCGCCAGCGCCATCATCCGCACCGAATCCAGCCCGTAATCAATCAGGTTTTCGTCGTCCCCGGGGTGTTCATCTTCATCAAGCAGCGGCAGGATCAGCGCCTTTAACGCCGCCTTACTGGCGGGCAGCGCCTCCGCCTGCGGGATAAGCTCCCGGGTTAATACCACCCGGCCGGTGCGCCCGGCGGTGTATTTCAGGGCAGCCAGGTGCTCTTCACGGCTAAAATCCCCCAGCGCATCCGCCACCATAAAGGGCTGAATATCGCGCATAAAGGCATCCGTTGCGGTGGTCATACAGCCAATATGGGCATACACCCCGCAGATCAGCAGCTGATCGCGGCCGCTCTCTTTTAGCATCTGCTCCAGGGGGGAGCGAATAAACGCGCTGTAGCGCCACTTGACCAGCACCGTATCGTCCGCCTCCGGGGCCAGGGCGGCAATAATGGTTTTCTGCTCCGGGTGCTGGTTAATGCCCGGCCCCCACATATCGTTAAGCAGGGCGCGGTCCGCGTCGCTCTGGTTATCCGGCTGGGCGGTGTAATACACCGGGATCCCCTGCTGTTTGCAGAACCGGCGCAGGGCAGCAATGTTCTCTACCATCTGCGTGATCATCGCGTCGTCGCGGGCCCAGAAGTTAATAAAGTAGTCCTGCATATCGTGAATAAGCAGCGCCGCACGGGCCGGATCAAACGCCCAGTCTACTTTTGTTGCCGGGATATCAGCCGCGACCGGCAGCTCATAGCCGGTCAGTTTTGGAATGGTCATGTTCTTCTCCTTTATGTACTTACCGGGCCTGCTGGCGTTGCGCGATAATGTGGCGCAGTTTTTTCTTATCCACTTTCCCGACCGGGGTCAGCGGCAGTGACGGGACCATCTCAACACGGTCCGGCAGTTTAAATTCCGCCACCCCCAGCTCACGCAGGTAACGGCGGATCTCCACGGCGCGCAGCGGACGGTGACCGACAATAAAAGCGCAGCTCTTCTCCCCCATCAGCGCGTCGTCCATAGAGACCAGCGCCACATGCAAAATGGCCTCATGGCGCAGCAGCAGGTTTTCTATCTCCTCGGCGGCTATCTTCTCGCCGCCGCGGTTTATCTGATCTTTTTCGCGCCCGACCACCCGGATATTGCCGTCCTCACCGAGGATAACCAGGTCACCGGAGCTGTAAAAACCGTCCTGGTCGAAGGCCCGGGCATTGTGCTCCGGGCTGCGGTAATAGCCCCGGAAGGTATAAGGCCCGCGGGTCATCAGGCGGCCTTCTGTTCCCGGCGGCACCGGGGTGCCCTGTTCATCCACCACCCGGATTTCATCATCCGGGCACATGGGGCGCCCCTGGGTGGTAAAAATCACCTCGTCGCTGTCATCCAGCCGGGTGTAGTTCACCAGCCCTTCCGCCATGCCGAATACCTGCTGGAGCTGGCAGCCGATCTCGGCCGGGATCCGCCGCGCCAGCGCTTCAGACAAGCGGGCGCCCCCCACCTGCAACAGCTGCAGGGTTGATAAATCCCCCGCGACACCATCGCGCAGCGCCTGGAGCCACAGGCTGACTGCCGGGGGCACCAGTGCCGTGTGGGTAATGCGCTGCCGGGCAATCAGCCCGAAGCACAGCGTCGGGCTGGGGTCGGCGGCCAGCACCAGCGTGCCGCCACCGTAAAACACCCCCAGCCAGCCCGGGGAGCTCATGGCGTAATTGTGGGCAGCGGGAATGGCGCACAGAAACCGGGTCTGCCCGTTAAAGCCACAGATCTCCACGCTGCGCCGGATGCTGTAGTAGTAGTCATTGTGAGTGCGCGGGATCAGTTTTGGCGTGCCGGTACTGCCGCCGGAAAGCTGGAAAAAGGCCACTTCACCGGGGGCGCTGGGCTCCTGCAGCGGGAGATCCAGCGGCTCGGCTATCCAGAACTCCAGTCCCCGCTCACCGGTGTCGTGCAGCAGGGCCACCACTGTTAAGCCGGGCAGACGGGCGTGCAGGGACGCAATATATTGCTCATCCTGAAACAGGCTATGCTCCCGGTCGGCCACCAGCAGGGCGGGCTCAATCTGGCTGGCATAGGCATCCAGCTCGGTACGCTGATGGCTGAACAGCGCATTCACCGGGGCCACCCCGATGCGCAGCAGGGCAAACAGCGTGATGCACAGCTCCGCCACATTGCCCAGTTGCACCAGGGCCGTGTCCCCGCGTTTTAAGCCCCGGCGCTGAAAGGCACCCGCCAGGCGGTTAACCTGCTGATACAGCTCCCGGTAACGGTACTGGCGCGTACCGTCAATCAGGGCAATGGCCTCACTGTGCTGGTGACGGTCAAGAATATCGCCGAGGGGTAAATCCACCCAGTAGCCCTTTTCCCGGTAGTGCCGGGCTAAATCTTCCGGCCAGTGGTTAAATTCAATCGCCATAACGTCAATCCTTAATTCAGTCCCAGAACATTTAACATGGTGCCCAGCTTGGCCCCGGTTTCCCGCCACTCAGACTCTGGCGATGAGTCCGGCACGATACCGGCACCGGCAAACAGGCGAATATGCTCGCCAGACAGGCGGGCACTGCGAATGGTGACCGCCCACTCGCCATTTCCCTGGTCATCACACCAGCCAACAATGCCGCCAAACAGGCCCCGGTCGAACGGTTCCAGCCCGGCTATCAGCTGCATCGCCTGCTGGTGGGGAAAACCACTTAGCGCCGGGGTGGGATGCAGCAGGCACGCCAGCGCCAGCACACTGGCGGTGCTCTCGCCATCAATGGCCGATGCCAGATGCCACAGGGTTGGCGTGGTGATAAGCGACGGCGCGGCGGGCACATTCAGACAAGAGGCCAGCGGCTGGAGTTGCTGGCGCATGGCGTTAACCACCAGCGCGTGCTCGTGGCGGTCTTTGGCAGAGGCCATCAGCGCCTCACCGGCCCGGGTGTCTTCGCGGGCATCGCTAAGATTGCGCCGGGCCGTGCCCGCCAGCGGCAGGGAGCTGAACAGGGTGCCGGTTTTGCGCACTAATAATTCCGGGCTGGCGCCCAGCAATGTGCCGCCATCAGATAAGGGAACGTGGAAATTAAAACTGCCCGGGTTCTGGGCCATCAGGCGGGCCATCACCCCGTGGCTGTCGGGTGCGCTGGCACAGCGGATGTCAATCAGGCGCGAGAGCACCACTTTATCGATACCCGGCTGGCGGGTGGCGCTGGCACCGCGCGCCACCATCTGGGTAAAGACATCATGGCCGGGGATCTCCACTTTCAGCACCGGCTCCGGCTGCGGGCCGGTGGCCGACGCCTTAAAATGCCCGGCCACCTGATCGGGTGTCATCTCCTGGTGGGATTGTGGAATAAACAGTTCGCTGGGGTGACGGGTATCAAACGGGATAGCCCCCACCACCAGCGGGTGTGCGATACCCGCCTGCCGGGCGCTGTGAAACGCCTCAGCCAGCTGCTGGCTGAACGGACTGCGGGGATCGGCCCCTCCCTGAGCGGGTGTTGTAATACGGCAGAAACACCCTGATGTGATCAAACTGCGCAACGGTGACGTGAAACTAAAGCTGTCTTTTGCGGGCATTGTTGCCACCCCCGGTCGCTTTTCCTGTAAAAGCGTTGCCATGCAACCTCCGGTGAAATGATAAGGCGTTTAATAATAATTATCATTTGTATTTTGGAGCGGTAACGTAAGTGTTACGCCGCCTGGTGTCAACCATCACCACGGCAGATTTCACTAAAATTGCCCCTTGTGCTTTACCGGCGCAACGATGAAAATGAGACGCATTACTTAACAAGAAGAGATATAACCCTGTGATCCAGCCGATAATTCTGCGCAATGCGCTCACTGCCGCGCTTTTATTTTGTTGTGCGTGTAGTCAACTCGCCCAGGCCAGCAGCGGCTGGCCGCGTACCGTCACCGACAGTAAAGGCAGCCACACGCTGGAGCAGGCGCCGGTGCGGATTGTCTCTACCAGTGTGACCCTGACCGGCTCACTGCTGGCGCTGGATGCGCCGGTGGTTGCCAGCGGTGCCACCACCCCCAACAACCGGGTGGCGGATCAGCAGGGCTTTTTGCGCCAGTGGGGGGATGTGGCCCGACAGCGTAACGTGGCCCGCCTGTATATTGGCGAGGCCAACGCCGAAGCCATTGCCGCCCAGATGCCGGATCTGATTTTAATCAGTGCGACCGGGGGGGATTCTGCCCTCCCCCTGTATGACCAGTTGTCGGCCATTGCGCCTACGCTTGTCATCAACTATGACGATAAAAGCTGGCAGCAGTTACTGACCCAGCTGGGCACTATTACCGGCCATGAAAAACAGGCCGCCGCGCGGATTGCCGAATTCAACACCCGGCTGGAAAAAGCCCGCCAGCATATGACCCTGCCCCCCCAGCCGGTCAGCGCGCTGGTTTATACCCCCGCCGCCCACAGCGCCAACCTGTGGACGGCCGAATCCGCCCAGGGGCAGTTACTGCGTCAGCTGGGGTTCCGGCTTGCAGAACTGCCCGCCAGCCTGCGGCTCAGCACCAGCATGGGCAAACGCCACGATATCGTGCAGCTTGGCGGCGAAAACCTGGCCCACGGCCTTAACGGCCAGACCCTGCTGATGTTTGCCAACAACGACCAGGACGCGGCGGCCCTGAGTAAAGACCCGCTACTGGCCCATATTCCGGCAGTGAAAGATAAACGGGTCTGGGCGCTGGGTACGGAGACCTTCCGGCTTGACTACTACAGCGCCACACTGATTCTGCAACGCTTAAGCGCCCTCTTCGCTTCGTGACCCCTCCTCCACCTGGGGGGGCTGATACAGCCCGCGTAGCTGGGCCAGTAACAGGATCAGCAGCACGGCAACCACCGACAGCACCGCACCGGACACACTGGCCGCCCACTGGGGGGTTGCCAGGGTGGCCAGGCTTCCCAGTGCTGCCGCCCCCAGGGCATCACCGGTGACATTCTGCGCCGTCCACAGGCCATTAATTCTGCCCAGCATCTCATCCGGCGTGTGGCGCTGAATAAGGGTGTACTGCAACAGCGAGCTGATACCACTCAGATAGCCGAACACCACCAGCAACAGCGCCCCGCCCGCCCATACCGGCATCCCACCGAACAGACCAATGGCGATAAACGCCCCGCAGCTGCTCAGCAACAGCAGCATACCCGGGCGGGTATGCTGTGCCAGTCGACCGCTGGTCAGGGCACCAGCTGCGGCCCCCAGCGGGACCGCCGCATACAGAAAACCAATCTGGCCGGTGGTCATCTGCCAGTCACCGGCCAGAGCCGGGTACAGCACCCGCACGGCGCTGGCCATGGTCAATAACGCGCCCACTAAGGCGATACCGCCCACCAGCGGGTGGCTGAACAGAAAAGCGATACCGCTTCCCAGCGCCCGGAGTGGGTGCATTCGCGGCATCTCCGGCGGTGCCAGGCGGGGCAGCTTCAGCAGGGTCAGGCAGGTAATCAGCGTACCAAAGGCGGCCAGCCCGTAGTTCCAGACCGGGCCACCCCAGGCCAGCAGCAGGCCACCACACATAGGGGAGATAACCGAGCCCAGGCGCACCGTCAGCATGGTGATGGCCCCGGCCTGCATCAGATTTTCGCGCCCGACCAGTGCCGGGGTGGCCGCCAGCAGCGCCGTTACGCCAATCGACGCAAACAGACCATCCCAGACGCCCAGCAGGTAAATGGCCAGTAGCGAAGGTGCTGGTAGTAAGGCGTTTATCGCCAGGCCCACAAAACCCAGCCCGCAGGCGCTTCTTGCCAGCAGGATCAGGCGGCGGCGCTCATAGCGGTCCGCCAGTACGCCCCCCATCATCAGGCCGATAAACATGGTGCTGCCGGTCAGCGTGACCGCAAGCCCCACCTGGAACGGCGAGCCGGTCATGGCCTGGATTTGTACCGGGATGCCGACCCCCAGCAACCCGAGGGACAATATGGAAATAAAACGGGCGATAAATACCGCCCGGAAAGCAGAATGGGTGCGTAACAGACTGAGATTAATTAATAAAGATTGTCGGTTCATTACATAGCCTTAGCAAAATTTTCCTTACCGCCAACGTAGCCGCTCATGCTAACATAGCAAACCGGAGTGATAACGATAATAACTATCATTATTAATTATCAGGATGCGTATTATGCCCAGTTTTCAGCCAGTGTCCCGCTCAGTCATACTGACCGGCCTGCTGGCATTACTGGTGGTAATGTCGGTGGTCAGCCTGACCACCGGTGCCCAGGCGATACCCGCTGCCACCGTCAGAGATGCCCTGTTTGCCACATGCCAGACGCCAGAGTGCACCATCATTCTGGATGCCCGCCTTCCCCGTACACTTGCCGGTATCCTGGCCGGTGCGGCCCTGGGCCTTGCCGGGGCGCTAATGCAAACGCTGACCCGCAACCCGCTGGCAGATCCCGGTCTGCTGGGGGTGAACGCCGGGGCCAGCTTCGCCATTGTGCTGGGGGCGGCGTTCTGGGGCTTTACCTCGCCACTGTCGATGATGTCCATGGCCTTTGCCGGGGCCCTGATAGCCTCGCTCACTGTGGCGCTGACCGGCAGCCAGGGCGGCGGGCAGCTCAGCCCGGTGCGCCTGACCTTAGCCGGGGTGGCGCTGGCGGCAGTGCTGGAAGGGCTCAGTAACGGCATTGCCCTGCTCAACCCCGATGTCTACGACCAGCTGCGCTTCTGGCAGGCCGGTTCCCTGGATATCCGCACCCTGGAGACCCTGAAAGCGGCCTTCCTGCCCGTGCTGGCCGGGTGCGTGATTGCCCTGCTCGCCAGCCGCGCCCTGAACAGCCTGAGCATGGGCAGCGATACGGCCACCGCCCTGGGTAACCGGGTGGCGGGAACTCAGCTGGCTGGTCTGCTGGCGGTGACCCTGCTGTGCGGCAGCGCCACCGCCATTACCGGCCCCATTGCGTTTATTGGCCTGATGATGCCCCACCTGGCCCGCTGGCTGGTGGGGCCGGATCACCGCTGGATCCTGCCCACCACCCTGCTGGCGACACCTTCTTTATTACTGCTGGCGGATGTGATTGGCCGGGTTATCGTTCCCGGGGAGTTGCGGGTTGCTATTGTCAGCGCGTTTATTGGCGCCCCGGTGCTGATTTATCTGGTGCGCCGTCGCCGCAGCGGGGGGTGGTCATAATGCGGTTACTCTCCCGTTTTCACCTTGCGGTTATGGCCCTTATCCTCGGCGCGATCGCCCTGGTGTGGTGGAGCCTGGCAGGCGGCACCATACCGTTATCCGGCCAGCTGCTGTACGGGGTGCTCACCGGCAGCGCGCCGCGTAATGTCCAGCTAGTGGTGGTGGAGTGGCGCCTGCCGCGCATCGCCCTGGCCCTGCTTATCGGGGCGGCGCTGGGCATCAGCGGGGCGATTTTTCAGTCCCTGCTGCGCAACCCGCTCGGCAGCCCGGATGTCATGGGGTTTAACGCCGGGGCCTGGAGTGGCGTGCTGGTGGCGATGGTATTTTTTGACCAGCAAAGCACCGCCGTGGCCATGGCGGCCATGGCCGGGGGGATCCTCAGTGCGCTGGTGGTCTGGTCGTTTGCCTGGCGCGGCGGCATTGATACCTTCCGGTTAATTATCATCGGTATCGGGGTGCGGGCCATGCTGCTTGGGATCAACACCTGGCTGTTGCTGCACGCCTCGCTGGAAACGGCTATCTCCGCAGGGCTCTGGAATGCGGGCTCCCTCAATGGCCTGACCTGGGGGAAGGCGTTTCCCTCTGCACCGCTGATTATCGTTACCCTGCTGGCGGTGATACTGCTGGCCCGCCGTCTGCGTATGCTGGAGATGGGCGACGACAGCGCCTGCGCGCTGGGGGTGGCGGTTGAGCGCTCCCGGCTGTTACTGATGCTGGCGGCAGTCATTCTGACCGCCGCTGCCACGGCTCTGGCCGGGCCCATCTCTTTTGTTGCGCTGGTGGCGCCGCATATCGCCCGCCGGTTATCCGGCACGGTGCGTTATGGTCTGATGCAGGCGGCGTTGTGCGGTGCCGTGCTGCTGCTGGCCGCCGACTTGTGCGCCCAGCGGCTTTTCCTGCCTTATCAGCTTCCGGTGGGGGTGATTACCGTCAGCCTCGGGGGCATCTATCTTATTGTGTTACTGATTCAGGAGTCCCGTAAACGATGAGCCAGACTGTCGAGTCCCGCTTACGCGGCAATGCCTTAACCCTCGGCTACGGGAAACATATTGTGGCCGACGGGCTGTCTGTTGCCATTCCGCAGGGGAAATTTACCGCGATTATCGGCCCGAACGGCTGCGGGAAATCGACCCTGTTGCGCACCCTGAGCCGCCTGATGAAACCGCTGGCCGGAGAGGTTCTGCTGGATGGCGAAGCCATTGCCGGGCTGCCGACGAAAAGCGTGGCGCGCAAAATTGGCCTGCTGGCCCAGAATGCCCGCACGCCGGAGGATATCAGCGTGCGTGAGCTGGTCATGCGCGGGCGCTACCCGCACCAGCCCCTGTTCAGCCGCTGGCGCCAGGAAGATGAAGAGCACGTGCAGCACGCCATGCAGGCCACCGGCATCACCGAGCTGGCGGATCGCCCGGTCGATAACCTCTCCGGCGGCCAGCGCCAGCGGGTATGGATAGCCATGGTGCTGGCCCAGCAGACCGATATTCTGCTGCTTGATGAGCCCACCACCTGGCTGGATATCAGCCATCAGATAGAGCTGATGGAGCTGTTAAGCCAGCTCAACCAGCAAAAGGGCTACACCCTGGCCGCAGTGCTGCACGACCTTAACCAGGCCTGCCGCTACGCCAGCCACCTGATTGCCCTGCGCGACGGCAAAATTGTAGCCGAGGGGGACCCGCGGGAGATAATCACCGCCGGGTTGATTGAGGAGATTTACGGTATGCCGTGTGTCATTATCCGCGATCCGGTGGCGGATACACCGCTGGTGGTGCCCCTCGGGCGTCACCGTCCGCGCTAACCAGTAGAATCCGGCGATTTACACTGGCCTTGTGGTGCCGGTAGCAGCTTTAATGTCGTCAGTGTGATCCGGAATATGTTCGTTCAGTGAGCCGGTTCCGCTCCCCGACGATGGGCACTCATATGTTGTGTACGGAACCTGGTCGCGTTCCAGGAGGGGGGACCGGCCCCCTCCTGGAGACCTCGCCGGCCCGCGGTCGTTAGTCGCCCCATCCCTGGGGCTCCCCCTGCGGGCCGACATGAATGTCGTTCAACATTGCTCCCGGCAATGTTGTCGCCGCTACGCGGTTCGCTGCAACTCCGGCTTGCTCTGGCGGACCAGTCAGGATTATTCGCCTCATCCATGAGGCTCACCCCTCCGGGGCCAGCGCAAGCGCTGTTTAACATTGTTCCTGACAATGTTATGCGGCATCCATGCCTCAACCTTCCTTCTGGCTGCCATCCTGGCAGCCAGTCCTTGAGCCGCACCTGCGTTTTCGCCGATTGCCTTTATGCGGGGGTTAACACCCTCGCGGCTATTAACTGACATTCAGCGGCATTTCAGCCGCTGAAGCTGGTTTTGTTTTACCGCAGGGGTCAGCCTTATTTTTTCTTATTCAGCATCGCTTTGAGATCGGCAAAGGGGTTGTAGGTTGCCACGCCCACATCATCTTGCGCATCCTCACCGGCAACCACCGTGGTGCCGTACTGGTCCGCTTCCGTGTACTTTGAATGCTCATGATCATGGCAGTACAGGCACAGTAACTCCCAGTTGCTGCCGTCTTCCGGGTTATTGGTGTGGTCGTGATCGATATGGTGCACCGTCAACTCACGCAGGTTTGAATAGACAAATTCCCGCGAGCAGCGCCCGCATACCCACGGGTAAATTTTTAACGCTTTTTCGCGATAGCCACTTTCCAGGCGCGCGTAGTTTTTAGGGATCAGAGCCATTGCCGGTGTTACCTGTACAAAAAGGGGTGAACGATAGTGGGCCCAATATAGCCCAGAATAGGCTCCGGGAGTAGTGCGGGGAGCGCCTCGCTCTTATCGGTGTGACCTTACTGGCGGCAGGCTGTCTGGCCCAGTCATCCAACCGTCATGCGGAAATGAAAAGGCCAGATCAGGCTTTTTATGAGATTAACCCGCATCCGGGTGCCATCAGCAACCCGGAAAACAGCAGCCTTACCCCGCCAGCACCTCCCGCAGCACCGGACCAATGTGCATCAGCTGAGCTGGCGAAATAATATCGACGTGGGTGCAGTTAACCGGGTAGATATCCAGCCCGCCCAGCCAGGGCGCCCAGACCTGGCGCGCGTCCATTCCTGAAGCCTGCGTTTCGCTGGCCACAAACAGCGTGGCTTTACCGCTAAACCGCCGGGTATGTGCCGTGGTCAGCAGGCGCACCGCATCCTGGTAGTTTCCGGAAATCGTGCTGAACAAATGCTCCGAAGGCTGGCCGCGCTGGGCGGCAAGGAAAGCCTCCCGCTCACGTTCGATTTCTGCCAGTACCGCCGGATCCAGTTCACCGGCGGCTTTATCTGCCCAGTTCTGGCTCTCTGGCGGCCAGGTGTCCAGTAACCCGAGAAACGCCACCCTCTCCCCTGCCTGCTCCAGCCGGGCAGCCAGTGCCTGGGCCAGCGTGCCGCCCAGCGAGTACCCCAGTAAATAATAGGGCCCGTGGGGCTGCTGCTGGCGCAGGGTTGCCAGATGGTGCTCCACCACCTCATCAAGGGTTGCGCACTGCTGCATCGGGCCCTGCGGGCGTGGCGACTGGATCCCGATAAGCGACCAGTTTTCCGGCAGATAGCGTTGCAGCACGCTAAACTGCCAGGCCAGCCCGGAAGCCGGGTGGAAGCAAAACAGCGCCGGGCCGTTGGTGCGCCGCAGCGCCAGCACGCTATCAAACCCGGCCTGCCGGGCGGCCTCCTCACTGTTGCAGTGGGCCAGCACTGCCGCCAGGGACGCCACAGTGGAGGCTTCCATCACCTGCCCCACGGTCACCGGCCGGGCCAGTTGCTCGCGCAGTTGCGCTGCCAGGCGCATCGCCAGCAGGGAGTGGCCCCCGAGGGCGAAGAAATCATCACTGGCGCTGTTTACCTCACAGCCAAGCAGCTCAGCAAAAGCCGCCGCAACCGTGGTTTCCCCCCCCGGTGCCGGTGCCCGCCCGGCAGGCCGCGCCAGAAGCGGGCGCGGCAACGCTTTACGATCCAGCTTGCCGTTCGCACTCAGCGGGAACTGCGCCAGCGCCACCAGCACCACCGGCACCATATGCGGCGGCAGCGCCTGCGCCAGCTGGTCGCGCAGCGCGTCGCAGTCCAGCTGCTGGCCCGGCTCCGCCACCAGATACCCCACCAGTTGGCGCGCGTCTCCGCCGCCGGTCAGGTTATCGTTCAGCACACAGGCATGGGCCACCCCCTGGGCTACCCCGGGCAACTGCAACAGCGCCCGGTCAATATCCCCCAGCTCAATACGCTGGCCGCGAATTTTCAGCTGATCGTCACTGCGCCCCAGATACTCCACCGCGCCGTTATCCAGCCAGCGGGCCACATCTCCGGTGCGGTACATGCGCTGCCCGCACGCCTGAGGATCCGCCACAAAGCGGCTGGCGGTCAGATCGGCGCGGCCCAGATACCCCTGAGCCAGCTGGATCCCGGTAAGATAGAGATCCCCCGCCACCCCCGGTGGCACAGGCTGCATACTGGCATCAAGAATGCGCAGCCCCGTGTTCCACACCGGCCAGCCAATGGGCACGCTGTTGCCCTGTACCTGCGCCAGCGCCGGGCCAAATGCCGGATACCAGCTCACATCCACGGCGGCTTCCGTTGGCCCGTACAGATTATGGAGCGCAATGCCGGTCAGTTGCTCCCACTCCCGGCACAGGGCCACCGGCAGCGCCTCCCCGCTACAGAACACCTGGCGCAGACTGCTGCACTGCGCCACGCTGTGCTCACCGTCCAGCGCGGCGACAAATGCCGCCAGCATGGAAGGCACAAAGTGGGTGGTGGTCACCTGCCAGTGCTGTAACAGCGCCCGCAACACTACCGGATCCCGGTGGGCATCCGGCGGGGCCATCACCAGGCGCGCCCCCACCATCAGCGGCCAGAAGAACTCCCATACGGAAACATCAAAACTGCTGGGGGTCTTTTGCAGCACCACATCCTGCGCCCCCAGCGGGTAGTGGTCCTGCATCCACAGCAGGCGGTTAACAATCGCCCGCTGATCGACCATAACCCCTTTCGGGCGGCCGGTTGAGCCGGAGGTAAAAATAACGTAGGCGGTGTGTGCCGGGCGCGAGATACCCAGCGCACCGGCCTCCCCCCCCGGTGGTGCCAGCTGGTCACAGGTAAGGATGGCCAGATCCGGCAGGCGGGCAAAACGGGCCTGCTGCGCGGCGTCGGCAATCAGCAGCCGGGGGCGGGCATCTTCCAGCATCATATGCAGCCGGTCATCCGGGTAGCCGGTATCCAGCGGTAGCCAGGCCGCACCGCACTCCACAATGGCCTGTAGCGCCAGCGATAAAAACACCGAGCGCGGGAGCGCCACTGCCACCACATCACCGGGCTGAACCCCCTGCCCCTGCAGGCGACGGGCCAGAGCCACCACCTGGGCACGCATCTCCCGGTAGCTCAGCTGGTGGTGCGCGTCTGCCAGGGCGGGCGCTTCCGGGGTCAGGGCCGCCTGGCGGTCGATAATATCGCTCAGGGTCAGGGCGGCGGTCATGCGCCCGGTATCATTCACTTTCGCCAGCCGCTGCTGCTCCCCTTTATGCAGCAGATTCGCCTGATCACAGGGCAAGTCAGGCTGGCAGGCAAACTGGCGGGCCAGCAGGGGCAGGCGCTCCAGATGGCGGCGCAACGTGGCGGCAGCGTAGCGATCCGGGTTTGCCAGCAGCTCTACCGTGGCGTTGTTCTGTTCATCCAGATACAGGGCAATTTCCAGATCGCGTACCGGGCCCGATGCCAGCTGGTGGGTAATACCGCTGATGCCGTCAAAATCCAGCCGGTAATCGAACATTTTCAGGTTGACCACGGTGCTGTACAGGGGGGACCCCTGGGCCGCCGGGCCACGATCGCGCTGAACCTGCTCGGCGTCATAGCGCTGGTGGCGGCGGCATTTTTTCATCTGCCCGGCCAGGCTGGCGGCCAGATCCACCAGGCGCTGGCCCGGAGTAATGCGCACATCATAGGGCAGCACATTGAGCACCGGCCCCGTAGCACAAAGTGCGGCGGAGCCAATCCGGCGCATAAAAATAAACCCGGCGGAAAACGCCTGGCGCCCGCTCAGGCGCCCGAGCCACAGGGAAACCAGCGCCAGAATGGCGTCTGCGGCAGAAAGGCCGCTGGCCTGCATATCCCGGGTGATGGCGGCAAAATCCTCCGGGTTAAGGGCGATTTTTTCGCGGATCACCGCCCTGGCGCTGGGGGACTCCCCGGCCCCCCGGTCCGATAACGTGACCGGCGGCGCCATGCTCGCCACCTGCTCACGCCAGAACGCCGCGTCTTTCCCGCAGGCGGGGGATGCCTGATAGTGCTGATACTCCCGGGCCACCTCACTGAAGGGAACAAACGGGTTATTCGCCACAGGCTCACGGCGGCACAGCGCCGTGTAGATCTCCGCCGTGCGCCGGGTAATGGCGGTAAAGCTGAAGCCGTCCACCACCAGGTGGTGATAGCGCTGATACCAGAACCAGCGCTGATCGCCGACCAGGATCAACGCGTGGCAATACAGGGGGTTGCCGCTGTCGAGGCGCAAATCCTGGTCCAGATCCCGGGCCATCCAGGCGCGGGCGGCCCGCTCCGGGTGCAGTTCCTGGCGCAGATCCAGCACCCGGGGCTCCGTCAGGGGAAGTGTGGCATCAAACCACTGGCGCACCTCGCCCCCGGTGTCATCAAAACGCATCCGCAGGGTGTCTGCATCCGCCATGCCCAGCACTATTGCCCGGGAGAGGCACGCCACATCCGGCTCACCGTTAAGCTCAACAAAGTGGGCCACGCTCCAGCTGTTGGGCAGTGGCGAGAGTTTGTCCGCCATCCAGATCCCGGGCTGGGCGGCAACCAGCGGAAACGCGGTTGTCTGCTGCATCAGCGCCCCTCCCCTGTGGCCGACCAGGTTTGCGGTGTCAGGGCCTGCCAGTGCCCGGCCAGCCAGCTGACACACAGGGCCTGGGGTTGGGGCTCGCAGACCTTGTTCCAGCCCGCCGGTAGCGGGCAATAGTCGGGCCAGAGACTGTATTCGCCGGATGTGTTCATAAGGATGTAAAACTGCCCGTTGGGATCATCAAAGGGGTTGCTGTATTCCATGCCAGACTCCTGAACCATTAGGGTTTCTGCCGTGCGGGTGACCACAGGGCCATCAGGCCGGTTATCAGCCCTCCGCGCCAGCAGAGCGCATCATGCCCGCCATCGACCAGATGGTAGTTAACGGCACCGATGCCAGATTGTAATAAGGGGACCAGGCGCTGATGCGCCTGAAGGATAACCGGCTCTTTGCGGCCAGCTTCAAGGTAAATCTTCAGGCCAGCGGCGCTGACCTGCCCGGAGGATAACTGGTTTATCAGCCAGCCTGGTCCGCCGTCTGGCCGGCGAGTTGGCCACCAGAACGAGCCGGACTGGCTTAACACACAACCAAAAGTCTGCGGCCAGAACAGCGCCGCATACAGGGCGGAGAGCCCGCCAAAACTCTGCCCGGCCACCACGGTGGTTTCCGGGGTTTCGGCCCAGCGCTGATGATTGCGCACCAGGGGCAGTAACTCCTCACGCACCGCCTGCCAGAATGCCGGATTGCAGGGCAGCTCCCTGCTGCGGTGGGGTAAATCGATGATGTCGATAAGCACATACAGGGCCTGGGGCAGTGCCCCCTCGTTGGTCTGCTTTTGCAGCGCAGGCCATACGGGCATACTTTCGGCCCAGAACTGCCCGTCCAGCATGATGGCCAGCGGGCGCTGGTGCGGCGCGTCATCACCGGTGGTGAACAGCCAGACCCGCCGGGTGTTGCCCAGCCGTTTGCTGCGCCACTCAATGCAGCGGGCCTTCTGATGGGGTGTGTTGGGGGCATCCCAGCCCGGTTGCGGCGGGGCATCCGGCAGCTGAAGTGCCGAGGCGGGGTGCCCTCTTCCGCCGCGCCAGCTATCCGGGTTTAGTGGATCGGCAATCGCGGCGGGGAATAACCGGCTCCAGCCCTCGCGTAACGCCATGCTCTCTGGCTGCGGGCCAAAAGCCTGCGGGGGGAAGTCATCTTCCCGTTCGGAGGGAATAAAACAGTAACTGCCGCGCCAGCGGCTGCTGAGCGTGGTCTCCCAGCACCAGATATCGCTATCCGCCACCCGCTGCATGGTTTGCGGCCCGCGGCGTGAGTGGTGGTCTGTCACACCGGTAATACAAACCCATACCCGCTTAACCGGGGAGTGGGCCCCGTCACCGGCCGGATCGCGCCAGTAAAACACTACCCGACAGTGTTCTGAATCAATAGGGGTTACGGACGGAACACCCTGGCGCAGAATATTCTGCCACCATACTGCGGAGCCGGTAGAGAGATCCACTAACTAACCTCATGTAAATTGTGAGAATAATTATAATTGTAAAAAATTAACAGCAATAGTATTGATAATTATTTTCATTTGCAATAGCGTATTGCCCGCGATAACTACGCTGCTAATTATTTCATCAGCGTTCGCTTACACCAGGCGGCCCGGGCACATTTCGCGGGCTGCCCGGGGTTATCTCTCTCATCGCTGCCCTCTTCCCTGTGGGACGGAGTCAACCGGGGGCAGCTAAAAGCAGGGCATACTGATAATGACAAAAAAACACCGCACGCTCGCCATGCTGATTCAGCTGGCGTTATATGGCACCGCGCTTCCCACACTGGCAGCAGAAACCCCCGCCAGCGAGGGCAGCACTCAGACCGCAGAGCACGAAGATACCCTGGTGGTGACCGCCGCCCAGCAAAACCTGCAGGCGCCGGGGGTCTCCACCATTACCGCAGAAGAGATCAAAAAACGCCCGCCGGCCCGCGACGTGTCGGAGATCATCCGCACCATGCCGGGGGTTAACCTGACCGGTAACTCCACCTCCGGCCAGCGCGGTAACAACCGCCAGATAGATATTCGCGGTATGGGCCCGGAAAACACCCTGATCCTGATAGACGGCAAACCCGTTACCAGCCGCAACTCTGTGCGCCAGGGGTGGCGCGGCGAGCGCGATACCCGCGGGGATTCCAACTGGGTGCCGCCGGAGATGATCGAACGCATCGAGGTGATCCGTGGCCCGGCAGCGGCCCGTTACGGTAACGGTGCCGCCGGGGGCGTGGTGAATATCATCACCAAACCCAGCAGCCAGGAGTGGCACGGCACCTGGAATAGCTACTTCAACGTTCCGGAGCACAAATCCGAAGGGGCCACAAAGCGCACCAACTTCAGCCTGACCGGGCCGCTGGGCGGGGATGTCAGCTTCCGGCTGTGGGGCGATCTGGACAAAACCCAGGCCGACGGGCGCAATATCAACGCCGGTCACGAGTCTGAGCGAACCGGGATCTACGCCGATACCATGCCCGCCGGCCGTGAAGGGGTTATCAATAAAAACATTAACGGCCAGCTGCGCTGGGACTTCGCCCCGATGCAGTCCCTGGCCTTTGAAACGGGTTACACCCGCCAGGGCAACCTCTACGCCGGGGATACCCAGAACACCAACACCAACGCACTGGTTAAGGAAAAATATGGCGACGAAACCAACCGTATGTATCGCCAGACCTACTCCCTGACCTGGACCGGCGCCTGGGATAATGGCGTCTCCACCAACACCTGGGCACAGTATGAGCGCACCCGTAACTCGCGCATGAATGAGGGCCTGGCGGGCGGTACGGAGGGGATCTTCTCCAACGACAACTTTAGCCAGATAGACCTCAGCGATGTGATGCTGCACAGTGAGGTCAGCCTGCCCTTTGATCTGCTGTTTAACCAGAACCTGACCCTCGGGACTGAGTGGAACCAGCAGAAAATGAAGGATAACGCCTCAAACACCCAGACACTGGCTGGCGGCAGCGTTAACGGTATCAGCAGTACCAACCGCAGCCCCTATAGCCAGGCGCAGATCTTCTCCCTGTTTGCTGAAGACAATATTGAGCTGACCGACAGCACCATGCTGACCCCGGCGCTGCGTTATGACCACCACAGCGTGGTCGGCACTAACTGGAGCCCGTCGCTGAACCTCTCCCAGGGCATCACCGACGATTTAACCCTGAAAATGGGTATCGCCCGGGCCTATAAAGCCCCGAGCCTGTACCAGACCAACCCCAACTACCTGCTCTACAGCCGTGGTCAGGGGTGCTACGCCACCGGTACGCCGTGCTACCTGCAGGGGAATAAAGACCTCAAAGCCGAAACCAGCATCAATAAAGAGATTGGTCTGGAATGGAAGCACGACGGCTACCAGGCCGGGGTAACCTGGTTCCGTAACGACTACCGGGACAAGATTGAGTCCGGCTATTCGGCGGAGTATTCCAACGGCACCAGCAACATCTATAAGTGGGAGAACGTGCCAAAAGCCGTTGTTGAAGGGCTGGAAGGCACCCTGAACCTGCCGCTGACCGACGAGGTCATGTGGACCAACAACATCACCTATATGTTGCAGAGTAAAAACAAAAAAACCGGCGATCGCCTGTCGATCATCCCGGAATATACGCTGAACTCCACCCTGAGCTATCAGGTGCGTGAGGATCTCTCGGTGCAAAGTACCTTTACCTGGTATGGCAAACAGACTCCGAAGAAATACAACTATAAAGGCGAGCCGGTCACCGGCTCTGAGAAAGATCAGGTCAGCCCGTACAGTATTGTGGGGCTGAGCGCCACCTGGGATGCCACGAAAAACCTCAGCCTGACGGCGGGTGTGGATAACGTCTTTGACAAGCGTCACTGGCGTGAAGGTAATGCCCAGACCACCGGCGGTGCTACCGGCTATATGTATGGCGCAGGCGCCAATACCTATAACGAATCCGGCCGGACCTGGTATATGAGCGTTAACACCCAGTTCTGATGCCCTGCCTGCGGGCCGGTTCCCGGCCCGCACTCTTGCGCCCGCCCGCGCGCATTTAATGTTTTATTAACCGCCTCGTTTCACCGTATAATCACCAGGTTAACAAAAGGAGCAACAGATGCGTTTAAGTAAAATCGCGATTATCGGCGCTATGGTGCTGCTGAGCCTCGGCGGTATCGGCGGTGTCATGCTGGTGGGTTATACCCTTATTCTGCATGCCGGGTAAGCGCCTGGCTGAGCCGCTCAAACCCGCGATCTACAATCATCGCCGCCAGTGCCACCAGCACCGCCCCCTGTAATACCCAGGCGGTATTAAACCCGCTCAGGCCAATAATGACTGGCGTCCCCAGGGTATTTGCCCCCACGGTGGAGGCTATCGCCGCCGTCCCGATATTGATAATGACCGACACCCGGATCCCCGCCAGCATCTGCGGTGCGGCCAGGGGAAGCTCAACCCGCCACAGGCACTGCCAGCCGCTCATACCCGCCCCCCGGGCCACCTCTTTCACCGCAGAAGGGACTGCCCCCAGCCCGGCCAGGGTGCCCTGTAACACCGGCAGCAGGCCATACAGGATCAGTGCCATAATGGCCGGATCCCGCCCGAACCCCAGCACCGGCACCGCCAGCGCCAGTACCGCCACCGGCGGGAAGGTCTGCCCCGCTGCGGCCAGGATCTCCGCCAGGGCGCGAAACTCACGCCCGGCGTCTCTGGTCACCAGGATCCCGAGCCCGGCCCCCAGCACCACAGCCACCAGGCTGGATATCAGCACCAGCTGCATATGGTCCAGCGTCAGGCTGGCGAAGCTCTGCCCGCGCCACAGGGGGTTGTGCTGTTCAGGAAACAGCCAGCTGAACAGCGGCGCACTGTGGGGCAACCAGAGCAGCAGCCCGCCGTACAGCGCCAGCAGCCAGAGCAGCGGTTCACGCAGCCAGCTCATGACTCTGCCCCGGTAACCGCATCTTCCAGGTGCAGCACCCCGAGCGGCTGGCCTGCGCTGTCGACCACCGGCAGGCGCAAAACCCGGGCGGCCATAAAGCAGGACAGCGCCTGGCGCAGGGTAAGCTCACCGGTCAGCGGCTCCCCGGCACACCACTGCCCGGGGCGGACATAATCCGCCACCCGGCGCAGGCCCATCAGCCGGATGCCATAATCGCTGGCGGCAAAAAATGTGTGAACAAACTCACTGACCGGCCGGGTCAGCAGCGCTTCCGGCGTGCCCTGCTGGACAATCCGCCCGCGGTCCATCAGCACCAGATGGTCCGCCAGAGAGAGCGCCTCATCCACATCGTGGGTAACCATCACCAGCGTGCAGCGGGTCTGTTGCTGGATACGCCGCACCTCCTGTTGCAGGGCGCGGCGGGTGACCGGATCAAGGGCACCAAACGGCTCATCCATCAGTAATACCCGGGGATCGGCGGCCAGCGCTCTGGCGACCCCGACCCGCTGCTGCTGGCCCCCGGAAAGCTGGTGAGGATAACGCTGGCGGTAGATCTCCGGCGCCAGCCCCAGCAGTGTCAGCAGCGTATCTACCCGGGCGTCGGTTTTTGCCGCCGGCCAGCGCAGCAGCTGCGGCACGGTGGCAATATTGCGGGCGACGGTCCAGTGGGGAAACAGGCCGACAGACTGAATGACGTAGCCCATCTGGCGGCGCAAATCCAGGGGATCATGCTCGCGCACCGGCCGCCCGGCAACGCGGATCTCCCCGCGATCGGCCTCGATCAGCCGGTTAATCATCTTAAGGGTGGTGGACTTTCCCGATCCGGAGGTGCCCACCAGTACGGTCAGCGCCCCTTCCCGGCAGGTAAAACTGAGCCCCTCTACCGCAGGCTGGCCCTGGAAAAATTTGCTGACCCCGTCAAATTCGATCACCGGGACTCTCCTCTACTAATGCCAGCAGGCATCTGAAGACGGTATCGACAACCACTGCCAGCGCAACGGTGGGGATCACCCCGAGCAATACCAGATCCATCGCGCTGCTGAGCAGCCCCTGGAAAATAAGCGTGCCCAGCCCCCCGGCACCGATAAGCGCCGCCACCACCGCAAGGCCGGTGGTTTGCACCGCCACCACCCGCAGGCTGCGCAGCAGTACCGGCAGGGCCAGGGGAAGCTCGACCCGCCAGGCCAGTTGCCCCCGGGACATGCCCATCCCCCGGGCGCTCTCCGTAACGCGTGCAGGCACCGCGTCCAGCCCCGACATTACACCGCGCACCAGGGGCAACAGTGAATAGAGCACCAGCGCCACCAGCGCCGGTGCCAGCCCTATCCCGCTTATCCCCCACTCGCCAAGCACCGGAAAGCGCTGCGCCAGGCGGGTCAGGGGCGCAATCAGTAGCCCGAACAGCGCCACAGAAGGTACGGTCTGGATAATATTGAGTAACGGCAGCAGCGTGCGCCGCGCCCGGGCGGAGCGCTGGCACCACCAGCCAGCGGGGAGCGCTATCAGTAATCCGGGCACCAGCACCCCGGGCAGATACAGCAAATGCCCGGCCAGAGCCGCCTGGAAAACATCCGCCCGGTTGTGGTATTCACGCAGTAGTGACGTCGCAGAAAAGCAGCCGCCCGCCAGCATCAGCACCGGCAGCAGCCAGATTTGCAGGTTCAGCGCCAGCCGGTACAGCGGGCGCGGTGTCAGGCGCTGGCTGGCATCCATCGCCCCGAGCAGGCTACCGGCCAGCACTACCCACCAGCCGCTGCCCGGCGTGACCCGGGCCAGGCTGCCGCTGTGCTGCATCAGCTGGTCTGCCAGCTGGCCCAGCATCCACAGTGCGCAGGTAAAGAGCAGCTGGCAGCAGAGCAGGATCAGCCCGTTACGCCCGGGTGCCAACAGGCACAGCCCCCAGAGCCCCAGCAACGGGGCCAGCAGCCAGAGCACCACCGCCCCCGGGGACCAGACCATCAGCGGTGTGCCGGACACCAGGCGGTTGGGCGCCAGATTCACCAGCGGCAGAAAAATCAGCGCGCCGGTCATCAGCACCAGCAGTAGCCACAGAACCCGGTTAGACGCCATCAGCCCTATTTAATAAATTTGCGGCTTTTCAGCCAGTCCCGGGCCACAGTACCTGCGTCCTGCCCTTCTACGGCAATACGGGCATTCAGGGTCTGCAGGGTTTTCTGATCAAGGGCGGAGAACACCGGCGCCAGCCAGGTTTCAATTTTCGGATAGGCCGCCAGAACCGGCTCGCGGATCACGGGCGCCGGGGCATACACCGGCTGAACATTTTGCGGATCGGTAAGGGTCTGTAAGCCCAGGGCCGCTACCGGGCCATCGGTCCCGTAAGCCATAGCCCCGTTCACGCCGGAGGTCTGCTCCGCTGCCGCTCTCAGGGTGACGGAGGTATCCCCCCCGGCCAGAGAGAGCAGTTGATTAGGCTTAAGCTCGAAGCCATAAGCCTGCTGGAAAGCCGGTAGCGCATCCGCCCGCTCGATAAACTCCGCAGAGGCCGCCAGTTTAAATTTACCGCCCTGTTTGAGGTAGCGGCTGAGATCCGCCAGGGAGACCAGCCCCTGTGATTTTGCCAGATCCTGGCGCACCGCAATGGTCCAGGTGTTGTTGGCCGGGGCCGGTTTCAGCCAGACCAGTTTGTTATCTTCCAGATCCCGGGCTTTAATGCGCTCGTAGCTCAGCTGGGGGTTTTTCCACACCTGATCTTGTGGATCCTGAAAAAAGACCCCGCCATTGCCGGTGTACTCCGGGTAAATATCAATATTCCCCGCGATAATAGCGCCACGCACCACGGCAGTAGGCCCGAGCTGCAGGCGGTTAATGGTTTTTACGCCGTGGCTTTCCAGCACCTGGATAATCACGTTACCCAGCAGTGCCCCTTCCGTATCAATTTTTGATGCCACTTTCACCGGCTCTGCTGCCTGGGCACCCGCCACAACCAGCGCCAGTAACCCGGCCAGACCCGCACAGATGCGCCGCATAGATCAATCCTCGTCATTTTGTTCCCGCTTTCATGCGGTTATAACAGAGTAACCGAATACCTGACAATGGGTTAATAAATTGCTAACAAATGCGCAAAAGAACGCCGGGGGTAACCGGGCCGGAGGAACCGGCCCGGGAAAGGGTTACTTCAGGGTAAATTCCCCCTGCTGCACCCGGGCGGAATCAAGGCCAATATAAACGTTAAAGGCCCCCGGTTCGGCGGCGTGCTGCATCCGGGCATTCCAGAAGCTCAGCGCGTTAACGTCTATCGGGAAGCTGACCGTGGTCGCCTCGCCGGGTTTAAGGGCCACTTTTTTGAAGCCGCGCAGCATCTTCACCGGGCGGCTCATGCTGGCGGTCACGTCCTGCAGGTACAGCTGTACCGCCGTGGCCCCTTCCCGCTTGCCGGTATTGGTCACCGTAACGCTTGCGGTCACACTGCCCTGCTTGTCCATTGACGGGGCCGACATGCGCACCGGCGAGACACTGAACGTGGTGTAACTCAGCCCGTAGCCAAAGGGGTACAGCGGCGCATTGACCTGATCAAAATAGCGGGAGGTGTATTTATTGGGTTTATCCGCGTTATATGGCCGCCCGGTGCTCAGGTGGCTGTAGTACACCGGGATCTGCCCGACCGAGCGCGGGAACGACATGGGCAACTTGCCGGAGGGGTTGTAATCCCCGAACAGCACATCCGCAATGGCGTTGCCCCCTTCGGTGCCCGCAAACCAGGTCTCCAGCAGGGCGTCTGCCTGCTGGTCTTCTTTTACCAGCGTAAGCGGGCGGCCGTTCATCAGCACCAGCACCAGCGGTTTGCCGGTCTTTTTCAGTGCCGCAATCAGCGCCTGCTGGCTGGCGGGCAGGGAAATATCCGTGCGGCTGGAGGCCTCATGGGCCATCCCCTGGGCCTCCCCCACGACCGCGACAATCACATCTGACTGGCTGGCGGTTTTTACCGCCTCATCCAGCATGGCCTGCGGGGTGCGTTTATCAATGGTGACCGCCGGTTCATACTGGTTAAGGAAGGCCACTATGCCCTGGTCGTCAGTGACATTCGCCCCTCTGGCATAGCGGACGGTCGCCTGCTCCCCGAGGGCGTTTTTAATCCCCTGCAATACGGTGACTGACTGCTCTGCCACCCCGGCGGCGGACCAGCTGCCCATCATGTCGCGCTTGCTGTCGGCCAGCGGGCCGATGACCGCAATAGTGCCGGACTTTTTCAGCGGCAGCGTGTTGAGGCGGTTTTTTAGCAGTACCAGGCTCTCTCTGGCAACCTGGCGGGCCGCTTCCCGGTGCAGGCGGCTTTCTGCGTTGGTCTCTGCCGGGTCGCTCTCCCGGGGGCCCAGGTGGCTGTAGGGATCGTTAAACAGCCCCATATCGTACTTCACATTAAGCACATGGCGGGTGGCGTCATCCAGCGCCTGCTGGCTGACAGCGCCGCTTTTCAGCAGGCCCGGCAGGTATTTGCTGTAGTATTCGTCGCTCATGCTCATATTGATACCGGCATTCAGCGCCACCCGCACAGCATCTTCAGGATCCCGGGCCACGCCGTGTTTGATCAGCTCTTTGATAGCACCGTGATCAGAGATGGTAATACCGGTGAAGCCCCACTGGTCGCGCAGCAGATCTTTAAGCAGCCAGCTGTCGGCGGTGGAAGGGGTGCCGTTAACCGAGTTCAGCGCCACCATCACCCCGCCGCTGCCCGCATCCAGCGCGGCCTTATAGGGCGGCATATAGTCATTAAACAGGCGCTGGGGGCTCATATCGACGGTGTTGTACTCTCTTCCCCCTTCCACGGCGCCGTAGGCGGCAAAGTGCTTCACGCTGGTCATCACCGAGTAGCGCTCTGCCGGGCTCTTGCCCTGCATTGAGGTCACCAGCGCCTGGCCCATGGCAGAACTCAGGAAGGTATCTTCACCAAAGCCTTCAGAAACCCGGCCCCAGCGCGGATCCCGCGAGACATCCACCATCGGCGCCCAGGTCATATTCAGGCCATCGTCTGCCGCTTCATAGGCTGAAACCCGGCCGACAATGCTTGCGGTATCAAGGTTAAAGGTCGAAGCCAGCCCCAGGCTGATGGGGAAGATTGTGCGCTGGCCGTGTACCACGTCATAGGCAAAAAACAGCGGGATTTTCAGACGGCTGAGCGCCATCACCTGATCCTGCATGGCGCGAATATCCTGGCGGGTCACGGTGTTAAAAATCGCCCCCACCTGGCCTTGCTTAATCATGTCGCGGATGGCCGATTTCGGGTTATCCGGGCCTACGCTGATAAGCCGCAACTGACCGATTTTTTCATCGTTCGTCATTCTGGTCAGCAGGTCAGACACAAACGCATCGCGCGCCTGTACCGTCAGGGGGTGTTGCCCGAAGGGGCTGGTCCCGGCCAGGGCCGGAGCCAGGCTCAGGCAGGCGGCAACTGCGGCCGCTAAACGCCAGTTCATCTCTATGGTTCTCCTGTTTTCGGCGCGAACAGTAGTAACAGCGAAGCAAACCGGCAGTGTGACACAGCCGGGGGCCGGTAAAAAGCACGTTATACTGCTTAGTGGCTGATGAATCAGTTAATTTAATAGCATAAACTCTTTTCGCGGCGCTATGCTTAGGGCCATGTCTGAAACCGCCACAAGGAGTGGACAATGACAGCGAACACAACAATAGACAACAAAACGCTTATCTCCGAATTATCGCGCCTGGTGGGAAAGAGCCATGTTCTGACCGACCCGGAAAAAACCGCCCGCTACCGTAAAGGCTTTCGTTCCGGCCAGGGGGATGCTCTGGCCGTGGTCTTCCCCGGCACACTGCTGGAGATGTGGCGCGTGCTGAGCGCCTGCGTCAGCGCAGACAAAATCATTCTGATGCAGGCGGCCAACACGGGGCTGACTGAAGGCTCAACCCCCAGCGGCAATGATTACGATCGCGAGATTGTTATCATCAGTACCCTGCGTCTTGACCACCTGCAACTGCTGGACAAAGGGGAGCAGGTGCTCGCCTGGCCGGGCTCGACCCTCTACTCGCTGGAAAAGGCCCTCAAACCTCTGGGCCGTGAGCCGCACTCGGTTATCGGCTCCTCCTGTATTGGTGCCTCGGTCATTGGCGGGATCTGTAATAACTCGGGCGGCGCCCTGGTGCACCGCGGACCGGCCTATACGGAAATGGCGCTGTATGCGCGCATTGATGAAGAGGGCAAACTGCAGCTGGTTAACCACCTGGGGATCAACCTGGGGAGCACCCCGGAGCAGATCCTCGGGCGCCTGGACGACGGGCAAATTCAGCCTGCGGATATCGAACACGACGGCCGCCAGGGGTCTGATCACCACTATGAGGCCCGGGTCCGGGATGTTGATGCCGACACCCCGGCCCGTTTCAACGCGGACCCCACCCACCTGTTTGAGGCCTCCGGCTGTGCCGGTAAGCTGGCGGTATTTGCCGTGCGGCTGGACACCTTCCCGGCGGAAAAACGCCAGCAGGTATTTTATATCGGCACCAACCAGCCCGCCGTGCTGAGCCAGATCCGCCGCCATATTCTGGCGAACTTCAGCAACCTGCCGGTGGCCGGTGAGTATATGCACCGGGATATCTACGATATCGCCGCCGTGTACGGTAAAGACACCTTCCTGATGATCGATAAGCTCGGCACCGACAAGATGCCGTTCTTCTTCACCCTGAAAGGGCGCACCGATGCGGCACTGGCGAAAGTGCCGTTCGTTAAACCGTACTTTACTGACCGCTTTATGCAGAAGCTGGGTAAGCTCTTCCCCCGCCACCTGCCGGAGCGGATGCAGACCTGGCGCGACAAGTATGAGCACCACCTGCTGTTAAAGATGTCCGGTGACGGGATTAATGAAGCACAAACCTGGCTGACGGAGTTTTTCAAAGACGCAGAGGGGGATTTCTTTGCCTGTACCGCCACTGAAGGGGCCAAAGCCTTCCTGCACCGCTTTGCCGCCGCCGGGGCCGCCATTCGTTACCACGCGGTACACACGGATGAGGTAGAAGATATCCTGGCGCTGGATATTGCCCTGCGCCGCAACGATGAAGACTGGTTTGAGCATCTGCCTGCAGAGATAGACAGCAAGCTGACCTACAAGCTCTACTACGGCCACTTCTTATGCCATGTATTCCACCAGGACTACATCGTTAAAAAAGGCCACGATCCCCACGAGGTGAAAGAGCAGATGCTGGCCCTGCTGCGCGAGCGCGGCGCCCAGTACCCGGCGGAACATAACGTCGGGCATCTGTATGAAGCGCCGCCTGCGCTGGTGGATTTTTACCATCAGAACGATCCCACCAACAGTATGAACCCGGGGATCGGCAAAACCAGTAAGAAGAAACACTACGCCGGGTGCTGTGAAGATCACTCACACCACTGACAGACCTGCCGGGGGGTACGCTCTCCCCGGCACCCTTGCCGATTACTCGCTGTTTTTCGCAATCAGCCCTGATTTCTGCTTTTTATACTGCAGTGCTTCCGCCGGGACTTTAGACGCTTTGCCGGTTTCCAGCCAGGTACGCAGGCGGCCTGCGTCTGCAAAGTGGGTATACTTCCCGAAGGCGTCCATCACCACCAGCGCCACCGGGCGGTTATTGATGGTGGTGCGCATCACCAGGCAGTGGCCCGCCGCGTTGGTAAAGCCGGTTTTGGTCAGCTGAATATCCCAGTTATCCCGGTAGACCAGGTGGTTGGTGTTACGAAACGGCAGCGTATAGGCGGGGCTGGCGAAGGTGGCCTGATCTTCACGGGTGGTGCTCAGCTCACCCAGCAGCGGGTAGTTACGGGTCGCCATCAGTAGTCTGGTCAGATCCCGGGCGGTGGAGACGTTGTGCACCGATAACCCGGTGGGCTCCACATAGCGGGTGTGGGTCATGCCCAGCGCTTTGGCTTTGGCGTTCATGGCGCGGATAAACGCATCATAGCCGCCGGGATAATGGTGCGCGAGGCTTGCGGCCGCGCGGTTTTCCGAGGACATCAGCGCCAGCAGCAGCATATTGCGGCGGCTTATCTGGCTGTTGAGCCGCACCCGGGAGTAGACCCCTTTCATCTCCGGGGTATGGCTGATGTCGACTTTGAGCATCTCACTGAGCGGGAGCCCGGCATCCAGCGTGACCATCGCCGTCATCAGCTTGGTGATAGAGGCCATCGGCCGTACCCGATCCGGGTGGCTGGCGTAGAGTATTTTATTCGTTTGCAGATCCACCACCATCGCACTGCCGGAGGCAATTTGCGGCTGGTTTGCCTGAACAGGCGCGGAGGGGGCTTTTGCAAGGGCAATCTGTGGCGCAAAAGGGATTGCGGCCACCAGCATCATGCTGAACAGCGAATGGCGGAATTTTCTCGACATGGTGACTTTTTAAGTGATGTTTATTGTTGTACGTTCATGTACACCGCCCCGCGCCGCACAGGTCAACGAAGCTGGCTGCCTATCATACTCCGCACAGGATAATCCCCGCCAGCCCGGAATCTTTGCAAAATGCGGCAAAGCCGCCCAATCGCACGGCTTTGCATCACATTCAGAATAAACGATACCCGTAGCCCCACAAAATCACCGTGATGGCCAGCAGACACTCCAGCACCAGCACCCCGATAGCCAGGGTGGAGCTGGAGAAATTAATACTCTCTTCGCGGCTGATATTCAGGAACGACGGGATCCCCACATACAGCAGATAGCCGGTATACAGCAGCGCCAGCGCCCCCACCAGCACACACAGCCACACCAGTGGATACAGGGCGACAATACCGCTTAAAAACAGCGGCGTTGCCACGTATCCGGCAAACACCATGCAGCGCTCCAGCGAAGGCCGCCGGGGGTAGTCCCGGGCCATCCACCAGATAACCCGCCCCATCACCGCAACCCCGGCCAGCATCAGGGCATAGAACACCACACCAAGGACAAATCCGGTCGTGAGCGATAAGCGTACGCTCGTGCCGCTGCCGAAATTCCAGCCCAGTTGCGTGGTGCCGATAAACGCACAAACCACCGGTATTGCCGCCATAATCAGGACATGGTGCACATAGTGGTGGCTGACCGTTTCATTTTCACGCTTGATATCCTGCATCTCCCGGGCAGGATGAGAGATAAGTCCCCAGATATGGTTCATACAGGCCTCCTGGTTATCTCGCCAATAACACCCATCATCAGCAAGTATAACGCATCCCCTTTCGTTTACTTTTTGCCCACATATCTTGTTACCACTTGCCGCCACCGGCAGGCCCGGCGCGGATTATTCGCAGGCCGGGAATTAAGGTGTATGCTTTACGGTGATGATTCTCACCTCACGCTGGTTTTCTTTTTTATGGATTTCAACGCTCTTATTGCGCACTGGGGATATGCGGCCCTGCTCATCGGCTGCATGGCTGAAGGCGAAACTTTCGCGATTTTAGGCGGTGTGGCGGCACACCAGGGGCTATTGCAGTTTATTCTGGTGGTGCTGTCGGTGGCGCTGGGCGGAATGATTGGCGACCAGGTGCTGTATCTGCTGGGGCGCAAATTTGGCACCCGGATTCTGAATCGCTTTACCCGCTACCGGAAAAAAATCGGCCAGGCCCAGCGCCTGATTACCGGCCACCCGAAGTTGTTTGTGATAGGCACACGCTTTATGTACGGCTTCCGGATTATCGGCCCCGTGCTGATTGGCGCCAGCCACCTGCCGCCGCGGGTTTTTCTGCCGCTGAATATCCTGGGCGCGGTGTTGTGGAGCCTGATTTTTACCTCGCTGGGGTATCTGGGCGGGGAGCTGATTGGCCCCTGGCTGCACGATCTGAACCAGCATCTGCGCCACTGGATCTGGCTGATCATCGTGCTGGCACTGGTGGTGGGGCTGCGCCTGTGGATGCGCCGGCGCCGTAAGCGCCGCGCCCCTTCACAGAGCAGTAAATAACGCGGCGCGTTTTACTGCGCCAGAATAACCCGGGCGATCTCCCCGGCGGTTTTTAAGGTCCGCACTTCGCTAAAGAGCGCCGTGGCTTCCGGGTACGCTTTGCGCAGATACCCCAGCCACTGCTTAATGCGCGCCACATGATACATGCCGGTATCCCCGGCTTTCTCCAGCCGGGAATAGCGCTGTAGCAAGGCCACCACACCGGGCCAGCTCATGGGGGGCTCGTTATACTTGATAACCCGGCTGAGGTTGGGAATATTCAGCGCCCAGCGCCCGACCATAAGGGCATCGCAGCCGGTCACCGCCATACACTCCCGGGCGGACTGCCAGTCGCGGATCTCACCGTTAGCGATAACCGGAATGGTCAGCCGCTGGCGGATCTCGCCAATCGCCTGCCAGTCGATAGCCTGCGCGCTGTAGCCGTCTGCTTTGGTGCGCCCGTGCACCACAAGCTCCGTGGCTCCGGCCTGCTGTACGGCATCGGCAATGTCAAACTTATGTTCGCTGCTCTCCCAGCCCAGGCGCACTTTTACCGTTACCGGCAGGTGGGCCGGTACCGCCTCGCGCATGGCTTTTGCCCCCCGGTAGATAAGCTCCGGATCTTTGAGCAGCATCGCCCCGCCGCCGCTGCCGTTGACCAGTTTTGACGGGCAACCGCAGTTCAGATCCACCCCCCAGGAGCCCAGCTCAGCGGCCCGGTGGGCGTTTTCCGCCAGCCACTGGGGGTGCTGGCCCAGCAACTGGATGCGTACCCGCGTACCGGAGGGGGTGCGGCTGTGGTTATTCAGCTCCGGGCACAGCCGGGTGAATACCTTCTCCGGCAGTAACTGGTCCACCACCCGGACAAACTCGGTGATACACAGGTCATAGTCGTTAACCCCGGTCAGGAGTTGGCGCACCAGGGAGTCAAGAACCCCCTCCATGGGTGCCAGCAATACACGCATATTCGGCCCGCAGCAAAAAAAAGAGGCGCTATAGTAGCGCCTCCGTTGCCGTTACGGAATGGGGTTAACGGGGTGTCAGGCAATTCTCTTCTTTCCAGCCATACAGCCATTCAAGTGCCCGGTAGAACTCCTGCTGATTTTTCCCTTTCCATAGCAGGTTGCGCACCTGGCGCTCCACCCCGGCGGCGTGGTAAATGCGCCCCATCTCCCGGGTAGACCAGACGATACGCGCCGTGCGCGGAATGCGCACCGACTCATACAGCGCAAAGGCCCGGGCCGCATCAAAATCACACTGCTCCAGCGCCTTTCCAATGGTGACGGCATCTTCCAGCGCCATACAGGCCCCCTGGGCCATATACTGGGCCACCGGGTGTGCCGCATCGCCAATCAGCGTTACGCGCTCATTGCCCCATTTGGCAACCGGTTCACGATCTGCCGTGGACCAGCGCCGCCAGCTGGTGGGTTTGTCCAGCATCTGGCGCGGGCGCGGGTGGATCCCCTGGAAGTAGGACATCACCTCTTCTTTACTGCCGTCGCGCACGCCCCACTCTTCCTGCTCGCGGCTGTGGAAGGTGACCACCAGGTTGTACTGTTTGCCGCCGCGCAGCGGGTAGTGCACCAGGTGGCAGTGCGGGCCAGCCCACAGGACCGGGGCGTTAATGCGCAGGTCGTCTGGCATATCCGCTTCGTCCACCACGGCCCGGTACACCACGTGCCCGGTTACCCGGGGGGTATCCCCCAGCAGGGACTGGCGCACCACGGATTTAACCCCGTCACAGCCCAGCAGAATGTCCGCCGTCCAGCTGTTGCCTTTATCGTCCCAGACGGTGACGTTGTCCCCGGTCTGGCGGATCTCCACCACCTGGGTTGCCGTACGGTACTGCACGCCCGGGTGGCGCAGGGCTGCTTCCCAGACGGTCGCGTGAATATCAACCCGGTGGATAACCGCATAAGGCCCGCCAAAGTGGTCACGAAACGCCTGCCCGGTTTCAATGCGCACCACCTGCTCAGCGTCAACCGCATCCATCATCGAAATATGGTCCGTAAATACGGCACGCTGGCGGGCTATCTCCCCCACCCCAAGGCTATCAAGGGCGGAGAAGGCGTTAGGCCCCAGCTGGATCCCGGCACCAATTTCACCAATTTCGTGGGCCTTCTCCAGCAGCATGACATCAATGCCTTTGCGGGCCAGGGAGAGCGCCGTTGCCGCCCCGCCGATACCGCCACCAACAATGATTGCGCTTTTAACTTTTGCCATGTCTGGGTCCTCCTCAGGCCGGGATCTTATCTGTCTGGTTTTCCGGGGCGGCGGCGATAAACGCCGGTAGCCCCTGGCAGGCCTCCCATACGGCGAGGCAGCGCGGGTAGCTGCTCAGGTCGCAGTTCATTCGCAGGGCATTGGCCATTTGCGGGATCAGGCAGCAGTCGGCCAGGGTCGGGGTATCCCCGACACAAAAGCGGCCGCTGCTGCGTTTGAGTAACTGCTCTACCGCACCCATTCCCTGAGCTATCCAGTGGGCGTACCACTGGTTTTTCTGCGTTTCGCTGATTTTCAGCTCGTCTGTCAGGTAGCGCAGCACCCGCATGTTGTTTATCGGGTGAATGTCGCAGGCAATCACGCAGGCAATCTCCAGCACCTTGTCCCGGGCAGCACCGTCCGCCGGGATCAGCGGCTGTGCCGGGTATTGCCTGTCCAGCCAGTCGATTATCGCCAGCGACTGACCGTGGGCATCGCCCTGGTCATCAATCAGGGTCGGCACCAGCCCGGTCGGGTTCAGCCGCCGGTAAGCCAGCTGCTGCTGCTCACCAATGCGGATATTGACCCCTTCGGTCTGGTATTCAATGCCCTTCAGCCCGAGGGCGATACGCACCCGGTATGAGGCGGAGCTGTTAAAAAAACTCAGTAACTTCATGACTGCCTCCGCCGTTACACCACTTTCACTGCAATCGGGGTCAGCCCGTCAACACCACCGGTGATAACATCGCCCTTCACCACCGGGCCTACCCCTTCCGGCGTACCGGTGAAAATCAGATCCCCGGGCTGTAATTCGAAGAAGCCGGACAGGTAGCTGATGGTTTCATTGACTGACCAGATCAGGTGGCGGATATCGCTGCGCTGGTGATCTTCACCGTTCACCTGTAACCAGATAGGCGCGCTTTCAATGCTTGCGCTCTGGCTGGCCGGGTGCAGCGGTGCAATCGGCGCGGACAAATCAAAGGCTTTGCCAATTTCCCACGGGCGGCCCATCTGGCGCATCTCCATCTGGCGGTCGCGGCGGGTCATATCCAGCCCGGTGGCATAGCCCCAGACATATTCATGGGCCTGCTCTACCGGAATGTCGCGCCCGGCTTTGCCAATGGCAACCACCAGCTCAATCTCATAGTGGTAGTTGTCGGTCTGGGCCGGGTATGGCAGCTCAAGGGTAGTGCCTGCGGCCACCGGGACAATGGCGTCTGCGGGCTTACAGAAGAAGAACGGCGGCTCGCGATCCGGGTCAAACCCCATCTCCCGGGCGTGGGCGGCGTAGTTGCGGCCCACACAGTAAATGCGGTGAACCGGGAACTGGGCGTCGCTGTTGGCAACCGGTACGGTAACGGCAGGCTGTGGCTGGAATACATACTGAGTCATGTTAATGCTCCTTACAGTCAAAATGTGTGGCGTGATTCGCGAAATAATCCCAGAGCTTCCTGGACCGGACGGTCAGAGAAGCTGAAAAGAACGCTCTCTTCGTGGGTAACGAAGGAGAGATCGTGCCAGGTGGGCACCACAAAGATATCTTTGGCCCGGTAGTCGAACGTCTGGTTGCCCACCCGCACCTGGCCGCTCCCCTCCACCACGTGGTAGATGGTGCTGTCGGTGCTGCGGGCAGGTTCAGAGCGGAAGCCTTTCGGTAACAACTGTAAAAATGCGCCGATGGAGGGCATCGGGTAGCCGCCGTTTTCCGGGTTAACGTAGCGCAATTTATAGCCTTCCCAGGGATCCGGATCGCCAAAGCGGGTCAGGTCCTGCAACGCTTCGCGGCTGCGCTCGTAGCGGTAGTTAAAGATGGGTGACGAGTTGCCTTTCTGGTGGCGCAGCGGCAGCATATTCGCGGTATAGCGCGCCACATAGTCCCCCTCAGGGCGGGTAACCGGCTGCTGCTCCTGCGGGTAATCCTCCGCAAAGCCGCACCCCAGATAGTTAACCAGCGGCAGATCCAGGCCATCAAGCCAGACCACCGGCTGATCCCCCGGGTTACCGTGGTCATGCCAGCGCCACTGGGGGGTCAGAATAAAATCGCCCGGATGCATCTGGGTGCGCTCACCGTCAACGGCGGTAAACGCGCCGCTGCCTTCAATAATAAAGCGCAGCGCCGACTGGTTGTGGCGATGGCTGGGTGCCACCTCGCCGGGCAGAATCAGCTGCAACCCGGCATACAGGGATTTGGTTATCGATGATTCGCCGCGCAGCTGCGGGTTTTCCAGCACCAGCACCCGGCGCACCGCCTCTTTGGCGCCAATCAGCTTGCCGCTTTCCATTAACAGCGGGCGGATGGCATCGTAGTGCCACAGAGCCGGGGCGCAGTTGGCGTTCGGGGTTTTCGGCACCAGGTTGTGCAGCGATTCCCACAGCGGGGTCAGATTCATATCCGAGATCCGCTGGTAATACTGCAGGCGGCGAGCCTGTAGCGTGTCCGGGGTAACAGTGGTGGTTTCAGACATTATTATTCTCCTTAAGTCGCAGGCTGATTTACTCGCTCACCGGCGCGGCCGCCGGCAGGGCTGAGCGGGCGGGCGCAGCGGCCCGGTTGAGCAGTATCAGCATCAGCGCCGCAATCAGCGCGGGTACAGCAATCACTAAAAACAGAGTGTTAAAGGCGATATTCGTCATCATCATCAGGCCGCCCGCCAGGGAGCCCACAATGGCGCCACAGCGGCCTGCGGCATTGGCCCAGCTCACACCGGTGGCCCGGCACTGGGTGGGATATAACGTGGCGCTCAGGGCATTCATGCCCACCTGGGAGCCGCTTACGCCGATCCCGGTGCCGAAAATCGCCAGCGCCATCATCCACAATGCGTTTTCAGACAGGCCAATCATCACGATACACAGGGCACCCAGCAGATAACTGGCGGCCAGCACCCGGAAGGGGTTGTAGCGATCCATCAGCCCGCCCAGCAGCAGCGCCCCGAAAGTGCCCCCCACCTGAAATGCGGCGGTTATCCAGGAGGCGTGCTGTAAATCAATGCCGCGATGGTTCAGCAGGGTTGGCATCCAGCTGCTCAGCAGGTAGACAATCAACAGGCTCATAAAGAAGGCGGTCCATAACATCAGGGTTATCAGACCGGTGCGCCCGGCAAAAAGGGCTGCGGCGCTGTTTCTGGACGGAGGCGGCTCATTAAGGTAGAAGGTGACCCCGTGATAGCTCTCACCGGTAATGCGGCTGAGGGTGGCAGCAACCAGGCGGGAGTCTGCCCCCCGGCGTACCTGCCAGCGCGGGGATTCCGGCAGCACGAAGAACAGGGCCACCGCCAGCACAACCGGCAGCACCCCGCCCACAATCAGAATGCCGTGCCAGCCAATCAGCGACACCAGCAGGGCGCTGAATATTCCCCCCGCCGCCGAGCCAAGGGTGAACCCGCAGAACATCAGCGTGACCAGCGCCGCGCGGCGGCGGGCGGGCAGAAATTCAGAGGTCATGGTAATGGTGTTTGGCATCGCCCCACCCAGGCCCAGGCCGGTCAGAAAGCGCAGAATAATCAGGGTGTGCAGATCGGGCGCAAAGGCAGACGCGAAACTCAGCACCCCGAAAAACAGCACACAGTATTCAATCACCCGCTTACGGCCAAATCTGTCCGATAACGGGCCACACAGCAGTGCACCCGCCGTCAGCCCCAGCAGACCAGCCCCGAACAGCGGCGCCAGATCTGCGGCCGTTAACTGCCAGTGCTGGCGAATATCCGGCGCAATAAAACCAATTGCGGCGGTATCAAAACCGTCCATCATCACCACCAGAAAACAGCAGATGATGACGCGCCACTGAATGGCGCTCACCGGGGCGCTGTCGATCAGCACCTGGAGCTCACGTCGCAGGGTCATAATGTGTGCCTCGATAATATAGGGTAGATGTTGTGTTTGTTTTACTTATGTTGTGATGTTGTAACTGAAGGGATGCAAAGTACAATGGTATTTCAGGCAGAGGTATAACCCGGAGGTTATGGATGGCAGACTGGACCCAGAAATTACGCTTACACCACTGGCAGACACTGGTGATGATGGCCGAACAGGGCAACCTGACTCAGGTTGCCAGAATGATGAATATCACCCAGCCTGCGCTCTCCAAATGGTTGCTCTCCCTGGAAGAGGATGTCGGCTTTGCCCTGTTTGAGCGCCACCGTAAGGGGCTGCGCCCGACGGAGGGCGGCAAATTACTGCTGGAGCACGCCCAGCGCGTGATCAACGATGTGCAGCGCTCGCGCAGTGAGCTGGAGCGGTTTCGCCGTGGCGGGATGGTAGGCAGCCTTAAAGTGGGCTGCTCACCGGTGGCGACCGACTGTGTGGCCCAGGCTATCCTGAATCTGCTGGAAGAGATGCCGGAGCTGAACCTGCAGATAGCTGAAATGGTGATGACGCCGCTGCTACAGGATCTGCTGGCCGGTAATCTGGATGTGGTGGTCGGGCGGGTGGGCGGCAAGGCGCTGAATCTGCCGCTCAATTACCGGGTTTTGTATACCGAGCCGGTCTGTTTTGTGGCGCGTACCGATCATCCCCTCGCCCGCCAGAGCGGTATCAGCTGGGATGCGCTCGCCTCCTGGCGCTGGATTGTCTGGCCTGCCAGTACCCCTATCCGTATCAGTATCGACAGCGCGCTGGTGGATAACGGCATCATGATGCCGGAAAACACCATTGAATCGGCCTCCATGAATGTCACCCTCAATATGCTGCAAAGCAGCGATATGATCTCCATTCTCTCCTGGCGCCTGGCCCGGCGTTACGCCCGCCAGGGCCAGCTTGCCATTCTGGCCCTGCCGCGCATTGAACAGCAGGGCAGCGTCGGGGTGTTCTGGCGCAAAGATCTCCAGGCCTCCACGGCGCTGCAGCGCTTTATTCTGCACCTTCAGCAACAACCAGAACGCTGACCAGTGGCGAACAATTCCTCACGCAATACCGTGCACTAACGGAATCTTTGTTATGCTCATAATTCATGATGTGATCGGTAGCACATTTCAGGGTTTAATTGTATGATGAATGCGTTCTTCAGAGAGTGAGCACCATGTACAAGTTACTATTAACCATCTGGCAGTATGCCCGGGCGTTTGTCCTGATTTATATCTGTCTGTATGTGGGGATTGGCATTGCCTCCCTGCTTCCTATCACTATCCCTGGCAGCATTATCGGTATGCTGATTTTATTCGTGCTGCTGGGGCTGCAAATTATGCCGTCTGACTGGGTAATGCCCGGCTGCTATGTGCTTATCCGCTATATGGCGCTGCTGTTTGTCCCTATCGGTGTTGGGGTTATGCAATATTTTGACCTGCTGCGCACCCAGTTTGGGCCGGTGGTGGTCTCCTGCGTTATCAGTACATTAGTGGTGCTGGTGGTGGTCAGCTGGAGCTCGCACCTGATCCACGGTGAGAAAAAAATTATTGGTCACAGAGAGGCTGGTAAAAAATGATGAGTTATATCTGGTGGTCGTTGCCTTTAACGCTGCTGGTATTTTTCGGGGCCCGGAAACTGGGATCATTAATTAAAAACCCGTTATTAAACCCGCTGCTGGTTTCCATGCTGGTGATCATTCCAGTGTTAATGTTTACCCATATCCCTTACGACCATTATTTTAAAGGCAGCAAAATTCTTAATGATCTGCTGCAACCGGCCGTGGTTGCCCTGGCGTTCCCGCTTTATGAGCAGCTACACCAGATCCGCGCCCGCTGGAAATCCATTATTGCCATCTGCTTCTTCGGCAGCCTGGTTGCCATGTGCACCGGTACGGCGGTGGCCCTGTCCCTGGGGGCGACCCCGCAAATTGCCGCCTCGATTATGCCTAAGTCTGTCACCACGCCTATCGCCATGGCAGTCAGCAGCAGCATTGGCGGTATTCCGGCCATCAGCGCAGTGTGTGTGATTTTCGTCGGGATCCTGGGTGCGGTATTTGGCCCTACCCTGCTGAGCCTGATGCGCATCACCACCAAGGCGGCGCGCGGGTTATCCATGGGGGCCGCCTCTCACGCCCTGGGGACCGCCCGCTGTGCCGAGATGGACTTCCAGGAAGGGGCATTCAGCTCACTGTCGCTGGTAATTTGCGGGATTATTACCTCGCTTGTTGCGCCGTTCCTGTTCCCGGTGATTGTGGCGATCTTCGGCTAAATGCGAGCCAACACACATAAAACAAACAATAATTACATTTCTTGCATTAATTGATAGACGAGGATCACATATAAAGTTGCACCAGGCCCGTACACTGCGGGTCCGTTACTGACTATGAGGCACAGCCATGGATCCTCGTTTTGAGCCGGTGCTGGCGGCAATGCCAGCGCCGTTACGTTCAGCCCTCGGGCCGCTGCTGGCGGCAGACCATTTCCCGGCCATGTTCAGTGCCGCCACCGTCGCGCAGCTTAAGCAGCGTAGCGGCCTGGACGATAATGCACTGGCCTTTGCGTTACTGCCCCTGGCCGCAGCCTGCGCCCATACGGCTATCTCGCATTTTAATGTTGGCGCTGTCGCCCGCGGGGTAAGCGGTAACCTCTATCTGGGGGCCAATATGGAGTTCCCCGGCACTACCATGCAGCAGACCATTCACGCGGAACAAAGCGCCATTACCCACGCCTGGATGCGCGGTGAACGCCAGCTGACCGATATTACCGTGAACTACACCCCCTGCGGCCACTGCCGCCAGTTTATGAATGAGCTGAACAGCGGCACCGGGCTGGCTATCCACCTGCCCGGCCGCCAGCCCGACACCCTGGGCCACTATTTACCGGATGCGTTCGGGCCACGGGATCTGGAGATAACCACCCTGCTGCTTGATGAGGTGGACCACGGGTTGCGGGGAGAAGGCGACGCCCTGGCCCAGGCGGCCATTGCGGCAGCCAACCGCAGCCATGCCCCCTATAGCGACTCCCCTTCGGGTGTGGCGCTGGAAATGAAAGACGGCACCCGGGTAACCGGCAGTTATGCGGAAAACGCAGCTTATAATCCCTCGCTCCCGCCGCTACAGGCCGCGCTGAATCTGGCGTGGCTTACCGGTTATCAGCCCCGGGATATCCGCCGGGCGGTACTGGCTGAGCGGGCCAGTGCACTGCTGGTGCAGTGGGACGCCACCGTCGCCACGTTAAAATCCCTCGGCTGCACGAATATTGAGCGCGTTTTACCTGCCTGATCACGCTGCGGGGGGGTTTCGTGCCCTCCCTGGCGAAAAAGTCCGCACCTGCTCGCACACGCCTTGCGCTGAGGCGGGCGGTACAGTACCTTGAGATTACTTTCACTTAGGTACTGAGTCCGCAAGTTCATGTTGAAGCGCCTGTTTTTCAGTCTGCTGGTTATTATCGGCGTCATGCTGTTGACTGCGCTTGGCCTGGATCGCTGGATCAGCTGGAAAACCGCCCCCTACGTTTATGATGATTTGCAGGCCCTGCCCTACCGCCAGGTTGGCGTGGTGCTGGGCACCGCCAAATACTACCGCACCGGGGTGATCAACCAGTATTACCGCTACCGGATCCAGGGGGCGCTCAATGCCTATAACAGCGGCAAGGTAAACTACCTGCTGTTAAGCGGCGACAACGCCACGAACAGCTACAATGAGCCGGTCACCATGCGCAAGGATCTGATTGCCGCCGGGGTTGATCCGGCGGATATCGTGCTGGATTTTGCCGGGTTCCGCACCCTCGATTCCATTGTCCGCACCCGGAAGGTGTTCGACACCAACGACTTTATTATCATTACCCAGCGTTTCCACTGCGAACGGGCGCTGTTTATCGCCCTGCATACGGGGATCCAGGCCCAGTGCTATGCGGTGCCGTCACCCAAAGATATGTGGTCTGTGCGCCTGCGGGAAGTGGGCGCCCGGCTGGGTGCGCTGGCAGACTTGTACATTTTTAAACGCGAGCCGCGCTTCCTGGGCCCGCTGGTGCCGATTCCGGCTAAACAGGTGGTGCCAGACGACGCTCAGGGATACCCGGCAGTCAGCCCGGATCAGCTACTTGAGCTGGAGCGGAAAAAACACCACGGGGAGTGATCACTCTTGCGTCCCGGCCCGCAGGCGGTGGTGCCACAAACTGGCGGTTGCCCGGGCAAGATTACTGTAGCGCCCGCAGTAAACCGGTGACATCATGGTCGGATGCACCCGCACCACAAACTGGCGCTCCTCACAGCTGATCTCCCCCGCTACCCTTCCCCGGCACATCAGGCGCGGTAATCCCCGGGTAATAACAATGACAAAGTGGCCATCCGAACGCAAAATCATGGCAAATCTCCCTGTGCAGAGCACAACCAGCCCCCCCACCGGACGGTTGGCGGGCCAGGGCATGGCAAAAAAATCATGGGGATGACCATACCGCAAACCCGGCCCCCGGGGCGGACAAATCGGGTCAAAAATCTTACCGGAGGTGAAAATCGCACATCGTGACCATGTCAGAGGGCCACTGTTAGTCTAGCGGGAGAGGGCCTTACGCGCCCCGACGGCCCGGGCCGTGAGATACCGCCACAGCCACTCGACGGGCCCCTGGCGGAAGTAATGCAGCCAGATAACCGACACCGCAAGGTTAACCAGCCAGATGCCCGGCACCAGCACCAGCAACTGGGTGCGGCTGAGCGCCATATACAGGCCCATATGGTAAAACAGCGTGATACAAATCAGGGTTTGCAGCAGGTAGTTGGTGAGGGCCATGCGCCCGACGCAGGTAATGGCCGCCACCAGCCGTAGCGGGGCCAGCTGCGGCCAGAATCCCCAGGCCAGCGCGGCATAACCAATGGCCTGGAACGGCGCACTCAGCTCCCTTGGGATTTGCAGCCAGAACGCACACCAGCGGTACGCCCACCCCAGCTGCCACTGGGCAATGATCGCCGGAATATTAATAGCCATACCCAGCACGATAAGCCACAGGCCGGTACGCCGGTAATGGTGCAGACTGAAGCGCCCGCTCAGCCAGCCGCTGCGCATCAGCGCGGCACCAAGCAGCATCATCCCGGCCAGTTGCCAGCCGTACTGCGCACCGAGCGCGAGTAAATTATCCGCCAGCAGATTAAGGCGGTTTTTCATCGCCACGGCGCCACCGCTCAGCTTCCACCAGGTTTCATACTGAACGGTTGCCGCATCCGGCACCCAGAGGCGGCTGGCATGGCTGGAGGAGATAGCCCCCAGCAGCACCAGTACCCCAAGCCCCATAAGGTACAGCACCACGCCGGTGTTAAATAACTGCCGGTTACTGTGGGCGTCGCGGATCAGCCGCCAGCAGATGACCCCCACCAGGCCATAGGCCAGCAGGATATCCCCGTCCCACAGCAGAATACTGTGCAGAAAGCCAAGCAGGACCAGCAGCGTTAAGCGCGCCTGGATCCAGCGTTTGCCCCGGCGCAGCAGCATATACAGCCCGGCCCCGAACAGGAGCGCAAACAGCGAGAGGAATTTCACCTGGGCGAACAGGTCAAGCAGTGCCCAGGTCCAGGCATCCGCCTGGCTGATATGACCAGCCCAGGCGGGATTGAGGTAACCGGCCTTGGGGAGCCCAAAAGCAGTTACATTAAGCAGCAGGATGCCGAGGATGGCGACGCCGCGGACAAAATCGAGCGTGACGTTTCGTTCCATAAGAGCCTGCCTTGTAGACTGCGGGATCAGTTGTGGTGACGAACGGCGCGCAGAAACTCCTGACGGGTATTCTGGCTGGATTTAAACAGCCCGCCCAGTGAGGTGGTGGTCGTTGCGCTGGTCGCGTCACGAATGCCGCGCGCCTTAACACAATAATGGACCGCATCAATAGAAACCGCCACGTTACTGGTCCCCAGCAGGGTTTGCAGCGCAACCAGCACCTGCTGGGTTAAGCGCTCCTGCACCTGGGGGCGCTGGGCGAAAAACTGCACAATACGGTTAATTTTAGACAGCCCGATAACCGCATCTTTCGGAATATAGGCGACAGTAGCCTTACCATCGATAGTCACAAAGTGGTGTTCGCAGGTGCTGGTCAGCGTGATATCGCGTACCGTGACCATTTCATCCACCTTCATTTTGTTTTCGATGAGGGTGATTTTCGGGAAATTGGCGTAGTCCAGCCCGGAGAAAATTTCATCCACGTACATTTTGGCAATGCGGTGCGGGGTCTCCATCAGACTGTCATCACTCAAATCCAGGTTGAGCAACTGCATAATTTCAGTCATATGCCCGGAGATCAGGCGCTTGCGGGTTTCGTTATCCAGTTCATTCACCGGTGGCCGCAGCGGCGTTTCCAGACCGCGGGCAACCAGGGCCTCATGGACCAGGGCGGCTTCTTTACTGAGTGATGGCATTATTTTCTCCTGCAGGTGTGGCTCGCCTTTACCCTGCATGGGGTAAAGTTTCGGCTCATTGTGCGGCAGTAATGTTCAGGAATCCAGTGCTCTGCCAGATTATTATTGTCATCGTCTGAACCTTTTATGGAATCATCCCCCGGGATCAGAGTGTTAAGGTATGATGCAACATCATCCTGCCCGGGTGAAGTGAAACTTCCTCACCCGTCGTTGAAAAATATACAGTACGGCAACCGACCGTCCTGACCCAACCCTGGAGGAACTCCTGATGGAACTGCTGGAATCGCATCACTGCTTTGGCGGCGTGCAGCAACGCTGGCGTCACCTTTCCCCCACCCTCAACTGCCCGATGACCCTGAGTGTGTTTATCCCACCGGCAGGCACCACGCCCCCGCCGGTGCTGTACTGGTTATCCGGGCTGACCTGTAATGATGAAAACTTCACCACCAAGGCCGGTGCCCAGCGGGTAGCGGCGGAGCTTGGCATTATGCTGGTGATGCCAGACACCAGCCCGCGCGGGGAGCAGGTGGCCGACGATCCGGCCTACTCACTCGGCCAGGGGGCCGGGTTTTATCTGAATGCGACCCGCGCCCCCTGGGCGGCCCACTACCGGATGTACGATTACCTGCACACCGAGCTTCCCGCCCTGATAAGCACCCACTTCAGCTGTGCTGAGCGCTGTGCTATCAGCGGGCACTCCATGGGGGGACACGGTGCGCTGATTATGGCCCTGAAAAACCCGGGGCGTTTTTGTTCTGTTTCCGCCTTTGCGCCGGTCGTTAATCCCTCCCGGGTGCCCTGGGGGCAGCAGGCATTTCGCGCCTATCTGGGGGAAGATGAGCAGAGCTGGCAGGCGTGGGACAGCTGCGCGCTGATGCAGCAGTATCAGGGGGAGCCGGTGGCAATGATGATAGACCAGGGAGATGCGGATAACTTTCTCGCCACCCAGCTACAGCCCGCGCAGCTGGCTGAGGTTGCCCGTCAGCGGAGCTGGCCACTGCAACTGCGCATCCAGCCGGGGTATGATCACAGCTATTTCTTTATCGCCAGTTTTATTGAAGATCACCTGCGCTTTCACGCCCGCTATCTGTTTGCCTGAGCACAAAAACAAAAGGCGCGAAAATCGCGCCTTTCGGGTTAACCTGAACGGTTATTTTTTCACAAACCGTTCCGGGAATGTCATTTCGCTATAGCGGACAAAACGGGTGCCTTTCACCAGCTTGTAGCCAAACCAGATAACCAGGAACAGCGGGATACCAATATAGGTTGCCGCCACGGCTGCCCAGTCAATGCGATCGCCCAGGAAGGCTTCATAGTTCTGACCAAGGGTTATCCCCAGGCACAGAATAAACGCGAACACCGGCCCCAGCGGGAAGAAGCCAGAACGGTACGGCAGCGCATTGATATCATGCCCGGCCAGCACATAACCACGGCGGAAGCGGTAATGGCTAATCGCAATCCCCAGCCAGGCAATAAAGCCCGTCATACCGGAGGTATTCAGCAGCCACAGGTAGACGGTCTGGTTACCGAACATTGACGTCAGGAAGCACAGGGCCGCAATCGCGGTGGTGGCATACAGCGCGTTACGCGGCACCCCGCCACGGGACAATTTAGAAAAGATACGCGGCGCCTTGCCGTCACAGGCCAGGGTGTAGAGCATACGGGTAGAGGCATACATCCCGGAGTTACCCGCCGACAGGACCGCCGTCAGAATAACCGCATTCATCACCGCCGCCGCCGACAGCAAACCGGCGTGTTCAAACACCAGGGTGAACGGGCTGACACTGATGTCTTTAACATCGTTACGCAGCAGGCTCGGATCCGTATACGGGATAATCAGGCTGATAACCAGAATAGCCAGCACATAGAACAGCAGGATACGCCAGAACACCTGACGCACGGCCTTGGGGATGTTTTTTTCCGGCTCAGCAGATTCCCCGGCCGCGATACCGATAAGCTCAGTACCCTGGAACGAGAAGCCCACTATCATTGCCACCCCAATCATGGCTGCGAATCCACCGGCAAACGGCGCATCGTCAATGCCCCAGTTGGACCAGCCTGCGGGCTGCTCCCCTTTGAAAATACCGAGGATCATCGCCACACCCACGACGATAAAAATGATCACCGTGGTGACTTTAATCAGAGAAAACCAGTATTCCGCCTCACCAAAACCGCGCACCGAAATATAATTGAGCAGGAACATAATGCCGAGGAACAGCGCGCTCCAGATCCAGCCCGGTGTGTGAGGGAACCAGTAGTTCATCACCAGTTGCGAGGCAACCAGGTCAACGGCGATAGTCACCGCCCAGTTGTACCAGTAGTTCCAGCCAAGGGCGAAACCAAAGCCTTCTTCTACGTATTTCTGTCCGTAGGTCGCAAATGAACCGGATACCGGCATAAACGCCGCCAGTTCACCCAGGCTGGTCATCAAAAAATATACCATCAACCCGATGATGATATAGGAAAGCAGCGCGCCACCTGGCCCAGCCTGAGAGATCGTTGCGCCGGATGCGACAAACAGCCCGGTGCCGATGGAGCCGCCAATGGCGATCATAGACAGATGACGCGCTTTTAGCTCACGTCGGAGCCCAGTCGCTTCTGTTGTATTCGTTTCGGAAACCATAAAAAAATAATGCCTGTCCTAAAAATGAGGCGCAATTCTAGCAGAAAGCTACCGCTGCACCTGAAATAAATACGCACTTATAAGAGAGCTTCATGATTGGCTCAGCATTATAAGCATAAAGGTAAAACTGTGAAGTCATTCATAAAAATCACCCGCTCTCCCCTACTTTTCACAGTACTGCAGAAACCGCATTAATGCCCGGGAAAGATGCTTCTGGCGGTGATGAATATAGTAAAGAGAACGTACCAGGCGTGGCAACGGCAGCGGCACTTCCACCAGCACCCCGTACGCCAGCTGATCGGCTATCACCCGGCGGGAGAGACAGCTGATCCCAAGGCCGTGGCGCACAGCGTGTTTGATAGCCTCTGAGTTGCCAAGCTCCATCTCCAGACGAAACTCCGGCAAGTGAGAGAGCAGCAGGTAGTCCACTATCTCCCGGGTGCCGGAGCCGCGCTCACGCAAAATCCACGGTGCCGCCGCCAGGGTCTCCAGGGTAACCTCCTGCTGTAATACCGGGGAGTCCGGCGCGGCAAACACCACCAGTTCATCCTCCAGCCAGGGGACTGTCACCACCTCTGCCATATGGCACGGCCCTTCAATCAGCCCGATATCAACCCGGAAATCCGCCACCGCATTAATCACGTCCATGCTGTTTCCCACGCTTAACTCAATGGGCAGGCCGGGGAAATCACTCCGGTAGCGGGCAATGACCGCAGGCAATATATAGTTGCCGATAGTGCTACTAGCATAGACCCGGATGGCGCCGTTATCCTCCCGGAACATTTTCTCTATCTCGTTGCCCTGCTCCAGTAATGCCACCGCCCGCGGATACAGCAACCGGCCATGTTCATTGACCACCAGCCGCTTACCGACCCGGTCAAATAGCTGCACCCCCAACTGGCCTTCAAGATCAGACAGGGCCGCACTCACGGCGGACTGGGACAACGACAAGGCCTGGGACGCCTGAGTGGTCGATCCCCCTTTGAGCACTTCTGTAAAGACTTCCAGTTGACGCAATGTGATATGCATTTGGTTATTCACTTTTCCCGTGTGCTTTACTTACCAGTTATACTGATTAATTATAAATATATAATTAATTTTATTTTTATGTCATCTGGTCATATCCTTATTGCTATCTGGAATTAGGAGGGTTTATGACCGCCGCTTCATTAAAGCAACACTCACACCACCCGCTCTGGCGTTACATCCCCGGGTTGGTCCTGACCGCAATCATCACCGGCATCGCCATTGAGGTGGGCTCTGTTCCTGCTATCGCAGGCGCAGGCTTCAGCGCCCTTACCGTGGCCATCCTGTTCGGTATGGTTGTCGGTAACACTATCTACCCCAAATTAGGGCAAACGTGCGGCGACGGGGTTATCTTCTCCAAGCAGTATCTTCTGCGGCTGGGGATCATCTTATACGGTTTTCGCCTCACATTTGCACAAATTGCCGATGTGGGTATCTCCGGCCTGTTAATTGACGCCTTAACCCTGTGCAGCACCTTCGCACTGGCCTGCTGGCTGGGGCACAAAGTGTTCGGGCTGGATCGGGAAACCACCTGGCTTATCGGGGCCGGTAGCAGCATCTGCGGTGCCGCCGCGATCCTGGCCGCTGAGCCGGTAGTGAAAGCGCAGGCCAGCAAAGTGACGGTTGCCGTCGCTACGGTGGTTATCTTCGGTACTATCGCTATCTTTGTGTACCCGTTAATGTACCCGCTGGTCAGCCAGTGGTTTACCCCGGAAACCTTCGGGATCTATACCGGCTCCACCATGCACGAAGTGGCCCAGGTTGTTGCGGCAGGTCATGCCATCAGCCCGGAAACGGAAACCGCAGCGGTTATCTCCAAAATGCTGCGTGTCATGATGCTGGCACCGTTCCTGCTGTTTATGGCGGCCCGTGTTAAACAACTGACCCCTCAGGGAAGCGGTAAGAAAAGCAAAATCACCATTCCGTGGTTTGCTATCCTGTTTATCCTGGTGGCGGTGTTTAACTCTTTCCACCTGTTACCGGAATCACTGGTTAACGCGCTGGTCACCTTCGATACCCTGTGCCTGGCAATGGCAATGGCCGCCCTTGGGGTCACTACCCATGTCAGCGCCCTGAAAAAAGCCGGGGTACGCCCGCTGCTGATGGCCCTGGTGTTGTTCATCTGGCTGATTGTTGGTGGTGGCGCTATCAACCTGGTGATTCAGTCTCTGCTGGGTTAATAACCCTTCGGAAAAATCCTGCCAAATCCGCTATCATGGGGCTTTCCCGGAGCGGATTTGACAGGAGAGAGTCATGAAATATGTCGGCGCACATGTTAGCGCAGCAGGCGGGCTGGAAAATGCCGCCCTGCGCGCCCACCAACTGGACGCCACCGCGTTTGCCCTGTTTACCAAAAACCAGCGCCAGTGGCGCGCAGCCCCCCTCACCAGTGACACCATCGACGCCTTTCGCCGCGCCTGTGAGCAGTATGGCTACCAGCCAGGCCAGATCCTTCCCCACGACAGTTATCTGATTAACCTCGGCCACCCGGTGGAAGAGGCGCTGGAAAAATCCCGCGCTGCGTTTATTGATGAGCTGCAGCGCTGCGAACAGCTGGGGCTGACACTGCTGAACTTCCACCCGGGCAGCCACCTGCTGCAAATTGATGAAGACGCCTGCCTGGCGCGCATTGCCGAGTCCATTAATATCGCCCTGAGCGCCACCCGGGGGGTGACCGCAGTAATTGAAAATACCGCCGGTCAGGGCAGCAATCTGGGGTTCCGCTTTGAGCATCTGGCCGCCATTATTGACGGCGTGGAGGATAAATCCCGGGTGGGGGTATGTATTGATACCTGCCACGCCTTCGCGGCGGGCTACGATCTGCGTACCGAAGCGGACTGCACCAGCACCTTTGCTGACTTTGATCGGGTTGTGGGGTTCCGTTACCTGCGCGGCATGCACCTGAATGATGCCAAAAGCGCATTCGGCAGCCGGGTAGACCGCCATAACAGCCTCGGGATGGGGAATATCGGCCATACGGCGTTCAGCTGGATCATGCGCGATGCGCGCTTTGACAATATTCCGCTGATTCTGGAAACCACCAACCCGGATATCTGGGCCGAAGAGATTGCCTGGCTGAAAGCGCAGCAGACCGCCAACGCCACCGCCTGAGCCCACCAATAACAACGGGGGGCAAAGCCCCCCGCAGATAATCAGGAAAACGCCCTCTGTATCAGGCGGCCTTTGCCACCAGATCACTTTCCGGGCGTTTTAACAGCGCATAGCTCACGCCCGCAATCAGGGTGCCCGCCACAATCGCCAGCAGGTATCCCAGCACCGGTGTGATAGCCCCCGGGATCAGCAGCACAAACAGGCCACCGTGCGGCGCCATCAGCTTCGCGCTCACCGCCATAGAGATAGCCCCGGTCACCGCACCGCCAATGATGCAGCACGGCAGTACCCGCATCGGGTCACGCGCGGCAAACGGAATGGCCCCTTCGGTAATGAAGCACAATCCCAGTACCAGTGCGGCTTTCCCCCCTTCGCGCTGGGTTTTGTCAAACTTACGCGGCGCAATCAGCGTCGCCAGGCCCAGCGCCAGCGGTGGCACCATGCCCCCGGCCATGATTGCCGCCATGGGGGCGTAAGTCTGGGTGCTCAGCAGCCCTACCCCGAAGGCATAGGCCGCTTTGTTGACCGGGCCGCCCATATCGGTACACATCATACCGCCGAGAATAGCCCCCAACAGCACCGCGTTCGCAGTCCCCATGGTTTGCAGCCAGTGGGTCAGACCGGCCAGGATTTTTGCCACCGGCGTACCAATTACATAGATCATGCCCAGCCCGACAATCAGGCTGGAGACCAGCGGGATGATCAGAATCGGTTTCAGCGCTTCCATACTGGCCGGGAGCTTCAGCTTGCCGCTGATAAACTTCGCCACGTAACCGGCCAGGAAACCGGCGATGATGCCGCCAATAAACCCTGAGCCGCCGCTGACTGCCAGCATCCCGCCAATCAGACCCGGGGTGAGACCCGGACGGTCCGCAATTGAGAAGGCAATATACCCGGCCAGCACCGGCACCATCAGGGCAAAGGCGGAGCCGCCGCCGATCTGCATCAGCGCGGCGGCCAGCGTGCCCGGCTGTTCAAAGGCTTTAATCCCGAACACAAAAGACAGGGCGATACACAGCCCCCCGGCCACCACCATCGGCAGCATGTACGACACGCCGGTTAACAGGTGGCGATACGCCCCGCCGCCGCTCTCTTGCTTCGCCCCGGCCGCAGCCGCCCGGGTGGCCGGTGTGTAGGGCTGCGCCTGGTCCAGCGCGTTATCAAATTCCTGAGCCGTTTTCTTCAGGGCAAGGCCGGTGGAGGTCCGGTACATAGGTTTCCCGGCAAACTTCGCCAGATCCACTTCAATATCTGCCGCCACCAGCACCAGATCGGCCCGGGCTATCTCCTCTGCGGTGATCGGGTTACCGGCCCCGACCGAGCCGCGGGTTTCCACTTTTACCCACCAGCCGCGCTTTTTCGCTTCGGTTTCAATGGCCTCTGCCGCCATAAAGGTGTGTGCGACCCCGGTCGGGCAGGCGGTTACCGCCACGATACGTTTCTGCGCGGCCCCGTCTTGTGCAGCCATCACCTCCCCGGCCCAGGGTTCAGCCCGGGCCCGGGCGGTGTCAATAAACCCGGCAGGATCCTGCACCGCCTGATCAATATCCCCCCGGTACAGTGGCTTGCCCTGCAACCCCGGGGTGGCCGGCACCCGGTCACCCGCCACAATAACCAGCTCAGCGTCGTCGGCGCTTTCGGTAAGTGTCAGTTGTGCCCGGGCCGCAGCCGCCGTCAGCACATTTTTTGCCAGCCAGGCGCGGGCCTGGCCCTGGTGTTGATCGATAAGAAGCAGCGTTTTCATGTATCGTCCCCGCTGTTAATGAAACGGTTTCAGTTCGACACGGGCCATCATGGCCGCCAGTTGTGTGCGATCGGTTATGCCGACATTACTCTGGCTTACCGCCAGAGCGGCAACCGCCGTTGCCAGGCGCAGGGTGTGCTCGCTGGATTCGCGCATCAGCAGGCCGTAAATCAGCCCGCCGACCATCGAATCCCCGGCACCCACCGTGCTGATCACCTGGCAGGCAGGCGGTTTGGCAATCCACTCACCGGAGGCATTCACCCACAGGGCACCTTCCGCCCCCAGCGAGATAACCACATGGGCAATGCCCTGCTCGCGCAGGCCGTGTGCCGCATCAATCACATCATCAAGGGTCGGCAGTTTGCGCCCGGCCCAGATCTCCAGCTCGCGGCGGTTTGGTTTAACCAGCCACGGAGAGGCTTTCAGCCCGGCTTCAAGCGCTTCCCGGCTGCTGTCGAAAATGATGCACGGGCACTGGCTGCGCAGGCGGGTCATCCAGTCAGTAAACGCCTGGGGGCTGACCCCGGCAGGCAGGCTGCCGCTGACACAGACCATATCGAACTGCCCAAGCCAGGAAAGGGAATCATTCACAAAGCGCTCCCAGTCTGCCGGGGTGACTTCGAAGCCGGAAAAGTTTAAATCGGTGACTTCGCCGTCCTGCTCAGTGAGCTTCACGTTGATACGGGTACGCCCCTGCACCACCTGAAAACGGTTTGCTATCCCCAGCTCGCTGAACAGCTGCTGAAAGCCATCCTGGTTGTCTTTTCCCAGGAAGCCGCCCACCGTCACATCGATGCCAAGATCTTTTAAGACCTTCGCGACATTAATCCCTTTGCCCGCCGCATGCAGGCCGGTGGTTTTTACCCGGTTAACTTCCCCGCGCTCGATCTGGTCACAATAGCCGACCAGGTCATAGGCCGGATTCAGTGTAATAGTGGCAACACGTCTGCTCATTTATGCTTCTCCTAACCCGGCATTGATCGCGTCACCAATCGCGTTCAGCGCCTCTACTGCATCATCCCCCTGGGCGGTGAAACGCAGGCGATGGCCTTTTTTCACCCCCAGAGCGACAACTTTCATCAGGCTGCGGCCATTGGCCGGTTTACCTGTTCCGTCCAGGTTTGCCACGGTGATCTCGCTGGTAAATTGCTTAATGGTATTTACCAGCATGGTACCCGGGCGGGCGTGGAGCCCGTGTTCATTGCGGATAACAAACTCCGCCACTTGTTGGCTATTCTGCGCAGGCGCGTCACCGCGGGTCAGCAGGCTGACCAGGGTGGAGGCATCGGCCTTCAGCAGCTTTTCAGCCTGCTGTGTGGTTATCAGATCCCCGAGCCGGTTCAGCACCTGGAGCGGTTGATCATCGGTCACCGCCACGGTCATCAGCAGCGCGACCGGCTGCTCCCCGGCCAGAAAAGGCACCGCCGGGCGGCTGATGGCTATTCCGCTGGCGAGGTTGCCCTCAGTGCTGTCGCTCAGCCAGATCCCCTGGCCCAGGCTCAGGGGGGCATGGCTCACCGCCCGGGCCACAAAGCTGTCATCAACAGCCCCGGCGGCTCTCAGCCGCCCGGCGTTCAGCGCCTGCAGCGTGACCATATCCGTTGCCGCCACATCCAGCGCCAGCAGGCGGTGGTCAAACAGCAGTTCCTGGTGTTGCTGCTCCCCCATCAGCAGGCTGCGCAGCGCTTCAGTCGAGGTGGCGGTTTTTAACTGTTCAGCCACCGCATCGTCACTCAGGACATGGGTCAGCTGGCGTAATAATCCGAGGTGCTCATCGGAGCTCGCGGCAATCCCGATGACAATGTAGGCCGTCTGCCCTTCCCCCCAGTCGATCCCTTCCGGGAACTGGAACACCTGCACACCGGTTTTCAGCACATGGCTGCGGGTATCGGTGGTGCCGTGGGGAATGGCAATACCATTGCCGAGGTAGGTGGTGGTTTGCTGTTCACGCGCCAGCATGCCATCGACATATTCCGGGGCCACATTACCGGCGCGGGCCAGGGCATCAGCCACCTGGCGGATCGCCGCGTCTTTGGTTGCGGCCCGGGCGGCGAGGTGAATATCCTGCACAGATAACTGGAACATCATTGTTTTCTCCTGCCTTTGTTGAATCGTTTCAGTCGTCTTTGATAAAAAGGCGTCATCCCAGGGAGCGGATATCCTCAGAATAACGCTGAAACGTTTCAGAGAGTGTGTGCCGATTAGTCACCGCCCGCAAGTACTGCCGCCCGCCGGAAGGTAAAATTTAGAGTTACTGCACAATTTTGCTGAACACCCGCTGCCAGGTTCAGGCGATTTCAGCTCCGCGTCAGCAAAAATTTATTTTTAAAATAACGTTTTATTTTTACCAGGTATTTGCTGCCCATCGCTGGTTTTTAGCTTGCGTATCGGTACAATTCGTGGCTTCCGGCTCCCAGATAAGATACCCATGCACAGTGAATCCATCGCGCCGCCAGCCAGGGAACGCAACCTGACGGCGGCCTCATTCTTAATAGTCGCTTTTTTAACCGGCATTGCCTCCGCGCTCCAGACCCCGACCCTGAGCCTGTTTCTCACCGAAGAGGTACATGCCCGCCCGGCCATGGTGGGGTTCTTTTTTACCGGCAGTGCAGTGATTGGCATTCTGGTCAGCCAGTTTCTGGCCGGACACTCCGATCGCCGGGGCGATCGCAAGACCCTGATCCTGGGCTGCTGCCTGCTGGGCGTGCTTGCCTGCCTGCTTTTCGCCTGGAACCGCAATTACTTTATTTTGCTGTTTATCGGCGTGTTTCTGAGTAGCTTTGGTTCTACCGCTAACCCGCAGCTGTTTGCCCTGGCCCGGGAACATGCCGACAACACCGGCCGCGAAGTGGCAATGTTCAGCGCCATTTTGCGTGCCCAGGTGTCACTGGCGTGGGTTATCGGGCCGCCTATCTCCTACGCCCTGGCGATGGGGTTTGGTTTTGATGTGATGTACCTCAGCGCCGGGCTGGCATTTGTGGTGTGTGCCGGTATTGTCTGGTGGCTGCTGCCCTCCATGCCCAAAACCCCACAAACCACCGCCACCCGGCCCCAGGCCCCCGCCCGCCACCGCCGGGATGCGCTGCTGCTTTTTGTGGCCTGCACCATGATGTGGGGCTGTAACAGCCTGTATATCATCAATATGCCGCTGTATATCATTAACGAACTGAAACTGCCGGAGAAGCTGGCCGGGATCATGATGGGGACCGCCGCCGGGCTGGAGATCCCGACAATGCTTATCGCCGGTTACTACGCCAGGCGCTTCGGTAAGCGCTTTCTGCTGCGGGTGGCCGTGGTGGCCGGGCTGCTGTTCTATCTCGGCATGCTGACACTGCAAAATGAAATCTGCCTGCTCGGGCTGCAACTGCTGAACGCGATTTTTATCGGTATTCTGGCGGGGATCGGCATGCTCTATTTTCAGGATCTGATGCCCGGGCAGGCGGGCTCCGCCACCACCCTGTACGCCAATACCACCCGGGTGGGCTGGATTATCGCCGGCTCCCTGGCGGGGATCTCCGCCGAGATCTGGGGCTATTACGCGGCGTTTTATATCGCCCTCGCCATGATAGCCGTGACCGTTTACTGCCTGATGCGCATTCAGGATATCTGACAGTAACCCGCAGCGGTAAAGCACCGCTGCGGGCTAAATCTTAAAACCGGATCCGGATCCCGGCATGCACGCTGTTATCCTGCTGTTTTGCGCCGGACAACCCGCTATAGCCGATGGACAACGTGGTCTGCGGGTTCAGTGTCAGCTCACCGCTCAGTGAAGCGACCGCGCTATCTTTAGCGCCCTTCACCGTGGCGGCAGTAAACGCCGCGCCGCCGGGGGTGAAGGCCAGACGGCTGCTGCGCTCAGGGCTGTTGTACTGGTGCTGCCAGCCCGCTTCAGCCCGTAAGCTCACCGTTGCCTGCCCGACCTGCCAGCCGACACTGCCCCTCAGCCCCAGCGTGGACAAAACCGCATCGTTGGTTTTCTTTTTGCCCTGTAGGGCGGCAGCGCCACCCCGCTCAGAGAAACCGTGACTGGTCAGGCTGGTGTAGCTGAAGCGGCCAAACGGCTCCGCGCTGACGCTGGCCCCGGAGAGGGTATACCCCAGTTCAGAAAACAGCTGGCGGGTTGTGGCCTGGTAGCTGGCGGTGAATTTATCGGCCTGAGCGCCATATTTCACCCGGCGTTCGGCATCAATACGGTGCCAGGTATGGGCCAGCCCCCCGCGCAGTGCGAGCGCCCCACTCTGCAGCGCGCCATACGCCGCCAGGTGGTAGTTGTTGCTGTCCCCATGGGCCCGGTTTGCGCCGTTCAGCGCGCTGCGGGTCACCCCACCGGCTACCCCCAGGGTAACCTTGTCACTGACTGGCTTATCAGCACCAATCAGCACCCCGTAGGTAGAGGCCCGGTATCCGGTCGCGTTGGTCGTTCCGGTGGCTTTATCCCATCCGCCCAGGGTTTCGACCCACAGGGCGTGGCTGGAAGTGGCCTGCCGTAAACGGCTGTTCAGCGTATCGCGCAGGTAGCGGCTGTTGCTCAGTAAGGCACCGGCCACATCCGCATAAATTTGCCCTGTAAGCTGACTGAACGCCTGGCGGGCCTCCGCCGCTGTGGTGCTGGCCAGGATACTCTCGTAAACCGGATGCCCGGCCGCTAACTGATCGGCGGCCCGGGCGACTTCACGCTGGTTTTTCGTCTCCGCCACGCTGGTAAACGCGGTGCTATTGCGCCCCACGGCCAGCCCAATGCGCTCTGGCTGATAATTCAGCTGTGTGCCAATAAACAGATAGTCCGGCGCAACGGTTCTGAAGGCGCCGTGAATACCATTTGCCGCCGTCAGAATCGAATAGGTTCGCCCGGCCAGGCTGTGGACTTCATCCTGGGTAAGTAAATTCTCCTGACCTGCCAGCAACACCGACACATCGCCACCGTTCAGGGTCACAGCACCGGCAGTGTGAATAGCGTCGCTCTGGCCGTCGCGGTTAATCTCAACCCGGTACAGGGAGCCGGGATCAAACTGCACATCCCGCAGCACGGTCAGCGTGCCCGTACTGTTACCCGGCGCGAGGGTGCCACCGGCCCCCACCCGCAATGCGCCAATCTGCCCGCTGCCGCCCAGTATCCCCTGCTGCTCCACCGTAACGCCGGACGTCAGCGCCCCATTAACCAGCAGCCAGCCCTGATTCACCAGCGTTGGCCCGGTGTAGGTGTTATTGCCATTCAGCACCAGGGTGCCGCTGCCAGTCTTGGTCAGCCCACCGTGGCCGCTGATATTATTATCCCAGCGATCCCAGGCGCATTCATGGCTGGCACACACCCGCTCCTGGGGGGTTCCCGGCTCAAGAATGGCGCCGATGCCCGGCAGGTTGACAATAAACTGGGTGTCGGTATAGGTGCCGGAAATATAGAGATCTTCAGGAATATCCTCCGGGGTCACGAACATGCCGGGGCCGTCAATGGCGGCCCGCAGGTTAAGTTTTCCCCAGCCGAAGCGCGCATCCAGCCCGGGGGCCCCCAGATCTGTGGCGGTGGTTTTCAGCACGTCGGCAATCTGGGCGCTGGTCATATAGGGGAAGCGCTGCATCAGCACAGCGGCGGCACCGCTGGTTAACGGAGCCGCCATAGAGGTGCCCGTCATGTACTCGTAGCCTTCCCGGAATGCCAGCTCGCCATTCAGCAGTGCGTTGGCCGTTATCCCCCCACCAGTAATGGAAACCAGACGCCCGCCCGTACTGTAGATATTGGTACCCGGGGCCGACAGGCAATAACTGGCGGTAAATCCACAGGAAGTGGATGACACATGCAGATCATCCCGGGGGGTAAGATTGGTCACCACCAGGAAGTTCCCGAATACATCCGGGGAAAAATAAGGCAGCGATGGCACCCCTACCGGGATGTTATAATTATTACCGTTACCGGCAGCAAAGACGATAAGTTTATTTTCCCGTGCCGCACGTAGCATGGATATATCACTACTGTAATTAGTACGCACCTTAGAAACGGGACTCAGACTTAATTCATTAAGCATTCCGATAACAGGCGCATAATAATTAATATTATCCCGCAATGTTACCGTGGAATAATAGGGTGTTCCGTTTGGTAACCATATGGGGTTCCCCTGTTCATCTCTGACGATTCTAATCGGGTACCCCCAGCTGTTATTAATAATTCGCGCCGCGCTCTGAATCATTTGCTCAGAACGGACTATCGGATTACCCAGATATTTAGCGGCAAGAATATTCGCCTCATAGGCCACGCCGTGCATTCCCACACCGTCACGGCGTGCGGCAGCAATACCGGCCACGTGATTACCGTGGGTTCCGATGGTTATCCACCCTCCGGGGCTCACCCCATAATTATAGGGGTCTTCAGGTGAAATTTTGCTGAGTTTACCGCTAAATTCCTCATGATCGATGATAGTTTCATCCAGCACGCCAATGGTGATATCCCGCCCGGTATACCCCCGGGCATAGGCATATTCTGCCCCAATTGACGCCAGCCCCCACTGCATCGCAAACTCTGGCGTACGCCACGCTTCGGGGGAGCTGGCCTGTGGCGGGGCACTGGCGCTGGCTATATGGCTAATTGCCAGTAAACTGAGCGGAAAAACGCCTGCGGCAAGAATATATTTCCTGTTAATTATTTGACTAATAATTCCAGATAGCTTATTTCTTCGGTACATAGTAATAACTCCAGAATGCAGAATAAAATGACGCCACCGGTGAGATGGCGCGAAAGACATACAGAACATCCGGAGTAAAATTAATTGCCATACTATTATGGCAACAATCGTTGAAGCGGCTATTTAGCCATGTTGTTTAATAAAGATTGGCAGGCAGCATCATGTTTATATGATGGCGATGCGACAACATGCAGAGCCCCATTTACCTTTAAGGGCGGGTTGCCTCTTCCAGGTGGATAAGGTAGCGCATCGCATTTTCCCGGCTCACAGAACACATATCCGGGGACGGTTTCAGGCTCGCACACACTGCCGGGCGCAGCGGGGAGCCAAAAATACGGCAGCGTGCGTGTTCATCCAGCTGAACACATCTGACGTTAGCAGGCTTACCCTGAGGCATTCCCGGGATCGGGCTGGAGATGGAGGGGGCGGTACAGCAGGCACCACAATCCGGGCGGCATTGCATGGCTATCGCTCCTGAGCAGGTTGATAGCCAGACCATATCAGAAGAACGCCCGTGGCGATAATGATTAATGCCCGGCGGCGGAAGATGGCCCGCCCCTTCAGGCAAAAACGGGAGCATCGCTCCCGGGTGTGCTACTCAACAAGGCTATTGTCCGGCAGCGATACATACCGGACCATCCTGCTGCCGTCAAAAACCATAATATCCCCGGAGTTCACATCCGTGATGGATTTCGCCGGTATATTCTTACTCTTGATCCCGCTCAGCCATGAAAAAATACTCAGGAAATCATATGCGCTAACCGGCTGATTAACCGTAATATGTTCTTTTATATCGCTTGCCATAATAAAAAACGGCACTGAATAGTTCTGTTTAAACTCACCGCCATGGCGTACCGGCCGAGCAGACCTGTCAACGGTCATGCCGTGATCGGAAAAATAGACCAGCGCATAGGGCTGGTTCGTTCTCTTCAGTAACCCGTCGGCTCTTTTGATAAAAGCATCAAGTTTGTTTATCGATGCAAGATAACAGCTTATTTTTGGCATGTCTTTAATATCAAAATTTACCGGAAAGCCATTTAGCCGCTCGCAGGCATCCGGGTGAGAGCCGGTCATATGAATAAAAAAGACACTGTTTTTCTGCTCACCGTTCAGCAGCGTCTCCAGTTTATCCAGCAATAAAAAGTCATCTTTATTGTCAGAAAAATAGTCACCCTGCTTTAAAAAATATTGATGTTGAGCATTCATCGCGATCACCGTTGACGGCGTATCATATTCACCAATAAACCCCTGATTAGATAACCACCAGGTGGTAAACCCTGCTTTATTGGCCAGCACGACAGCGTTATTTTTGGTCTGCTGATTCAGACCATCGCTGATGCTTAGTGTCCGGGGGATGGACATAAATGTATTCGGTGCCGCAGAGACATAATGGGTGGCAAAGTAGCCCGGGGCACTTTTTAACCATGGCGTGGTATCATGCTGATAACCATACAAAGAGAGATAGTCACGGGAGACGCTCTCCCCAATCACCACCACAATATTTTTATACTTCGCATCAACACCGGATATCTCCAGCGTATCGACACCCTGGGTTTTTCGGGCGAGGTCGGCCAGTTCTTTGTTGCCTTTATCATAGTAAGCGATGAGCCCTGCTATCGATCTTTTGGGGTAAGAGTTAACTGTCAGGCCGATACAGACAATCAACGCGGCCACTTTCATTTTCTTTGTCAGTGAAAAGGCGCGAGCCGAGGAGATATAGACAATAATCGCAACAATGCACAGCAACATCAGCACCAGTGATGTGACGTCAACTTCGCGCAAAAATTCGCTGGCTTCCAGGTAGCTGGTTTGCATGGCGGAGACAACTAATGGATATTTTATCCGCCCATATTGCAACCCAACCGGAATATAAAAAGACAGCCCGAGAAATACAACGCCCGCAAGTATCCGGGTTAATTTATTGCCTTTGGCTGTCAGCAGTATCAGAAAGGTCAGCACACTGTTCATTACCCCTGCATACCCCAAACCGGCGGGCATTAAAGCAGAGATAAACAACATCGCTAAAAAAGAAAGTTTCTGGCGCCGGCCCATCCCCCGGTAGCCAAGGCCAGCCCCCAGCCTTATCAGCTGATCCTTTATTTTTTTTATTTGTTCCATCAATAAAAATCCATATCTTGCTGAAATGTAAAATAAAAACTAATTAACCTGCAGGAAAAATACGCAAAGCCACGGCCCGGGAGAATGTGTCTGGTTGTAGTGAGTGTGTGTCGCGCGGGCCGTAGTATGAGCTGATTGCCCCAAACCACGCAGTGTACACAGCTGGGTGACAACACTGCTGCAACAGAGGCAAAGCAGATCAATAATGACGAGATTGTTGGCCTTTTCCCGCGAAATCCACTTGCCTGGCGGGCGGCTCGCGGGTAGTTTGACGCGATATTTTAGTAATCCCCATTCGACAGGATCTTCTGATGGCAAGAGCAAACGAAATCAAACGCGGCATGGCCGTGAATTACAACGGTAAACTGCTGCTGGTTAAAGATATCGATATTCAGAGCCCCAGCGCCCGCGGCGCCGCTACCCTGTACAAGATGCGCTTTTCCGATGTCCGCACCGGGCAGAAAGTCGAAGAGCGCTTTAAAGGGGACGATATCCTCGACACCATTACCCTGACCCGGCGCGCCGTTGACTTCTCCTATATTGACGGCAACGAGTATGTGTTTATGGATAAAGAAGATTACACCCCGTATATCTTCACCAAAGAGATGATTGAAGACGAGCTGCAGTTTATCCCGGAAGGCGGTATGCCGGATATGCAGGTTCTCACCTGGGATGGCCAGCTGCTGGCCCTGGAACTCCCCCAGACTGTTGACCTGGAAATTGTTGAAACTGCGCCCGGGATCAAAGGCGCATCGGCCAGCTCACGCACGAAACCCGCCACCCTGAATACCGGGCTGGTAATTCAGGTGCCGGAATATCTGACCAGCGGTGAAAAAATCCGCATCCATATTCCGGAGCGTCGCTTTATGGGTCGCGCAGACTGATCCATCGCCACGCCACTAACGCCCCACCCGGGGCGTTTTTTTCATCCGGTTGGCCGGAGAGCCCACGCCCTACCCCTAAGTTGTTATACCAATAATTCAGAACAACGCCCGCAGATGGTCAAATACCCGCCAAAATTGCACTGCCTACATCTTATATATTGATCGTATTCACATATAACCGAGAAATACGGATCACCAATTACAAATTCTTGTCATATAACTTTACACTAAACGGGTAACTCTCACGTTAGCCGGATATTGTAATGAAAACCATAGCCACCGCAGCACTGGCCGCTGGCGTCAGCCAGCCCGCTTACCCCCGTCAGCAGCTTAAATCCCGCATTGTCCATTTCGGATTTGGCGCTTTTCACCGTGCCCACCAGGCACTGCTCACCGATCGCGTGCTCAACCAGCACGGTGGGGACTGGGGGATTTGTGAAATCAGCCTGTTTAGCGGTGCCGGATTAATGACCGCGCTGCGGGCCCAGGATCACCGGTATACCGTGCTGGAAAAGGGGCCGGAGGGGAATCAGGCCATTATTGTCGGCGCCGTTAACGAATGCTGTAGCGCCACCCTCGACGGGATGGACACCGTACTGGAAAAATTCTGTGAGCCCCAGGTGGCGATTGTCTCCCTGACTATCACCGAAAAGGGATACTGCATTGATCCCGCCAGTGGCCACCTTGACCTCAGTAATAGCCGCATTCAGCACGATCTGGCCGCCCCCCACGAGCCCCACTCCGCACCGGGTATCCTGATAGAGGCGCTGCACCGCCGCAGGGAGCGGGGCCTGTCCCCGTTTACCGTGCTCTCCTGCGATAATATTCCCGAAAACGGCCACGTGGTCCGCCAGGCCGTGCTGGAGATGGCGAAAATGCGCGATCCGCAGCTGGCGGACTGGATAGCGCAACATGTGACCTTCCCTTCCACCATGGTGGATCGCATTGTCCCGGCGGCAACCCCTGAATCACTGGCGGAAATCACCGCCAGCCTCGGTGTGGAAGATCCCTGCGCCATCAGCTGCGAGCCCTTTATTCAGTGGGTGGTTGAGGATAACTTCGTGGCCGGGCGCCCCCGGTGGGAATCCGCCGGGGTACAGATGGTTGATGACGTACTGCCCTGGGAGCGCATGAAACTGCGCATGCTCAACGGCAGCCACTCTTTCCTCGCCTATCTGGGTTACCTGGGGGGCTACCGGCATATTGCCGATTGTATGGCCGATCCCCATTACCGCCGGGCGGTACGCCGCCTGATGCTGGAAGAGCAGGCCGCAACCCTGGTGATGCCGGGGGAGGATCTGACGCGTTATGCCGATACCCTGCTGGCGCGTTTTGCCAACCCGGCCCTGCAACACCGGACCTGGCAAATCGCCATGGACGGTAGCCAGAAACTGCCCCAGCGGATGCTGGAAAGTGTCCAGTGGCACCTTGAGCACAAAAGCGACTGGTCCTGCCTGGCCCTGGGGATCGCAGGCTGGATGCGCTATGTCAGCGGCACAGATGACCAGGGCGCAGCCATTGATATCCGTGACCCGCTCGCCGGGCAAATCAGCGCTATTGTCGCCAGCACCACAGAGCAACAGCGGGTGCAGGGGTTACTGGGGCTGAGCGCCATATTCGGCCAGCAACTGCCCAAAAATCCTCAGTTTGTTAACACCATTGAGCGTGCCTGGCAACAACTGTGCACCGGTGGCGCACGCCAGGCGGTCAGCGCCCTGTAAGCCACTGACATAACCCCCGTTCCGGGGGTTATGCTGCCGCCGGTTAAAAAAATGTCACGTTTTTATTTTGCTTCTGCCCGTTAACTGGTTAAGAATTCCGGCCATTCATTTTTTACATCACTGACCAGGCGCGGAGGATTTGTGACCAAAACTAACCTAATTACCGGTTTTCTCGGTAGCGGCAAGACCACCACCATTCTCCACCTGCTGGCAAATAAACCCGCAAATGAACGCTGGGCGGTACTGGTAAACGAATTTGGCGAAGTGGGGATCGACGGAGCCCTGCTGGCAGACAGCGGCGCAGTGCTCAAAGAGATCCCCGGCGGCTGTATGTGCTGCGTTAATGGCCTGCCAATGCAGGTGGGCCTCAACACGCTGCTGCGCCAGGTCAAACCCGACCGTTTGCTGATCGAGCCCACCGGCCTTGGTCACCCGAAGCAGATCCTCGATATGCTCACCGCTGAGGTTTACCAGCCGTGGATCGATCTGCGGGCCACCCTGTGCCTGCTCGATCCGCGCCAGTTGCTCGACGATCGTATCCGCCAGGATGACAACTTCCGCGATCAGCTGGCCGCCTGCGATATTATCGTCGCCAATAAAGCAGACCGGGAAGACAGCGCCAGCCGCCAGGCACTGGCCGACTGGCTCAGTGCGCATCGCGACCAGCGCCATGTTGTTGCCACCACCCGGGGGGTCATTGAAAATGCGCTACTGGATACCCCCCGGGCCACTGACCGGACGCTGCCCGACAGCCCCGCTCACCAGCACAGCCATTCGTCCCCGCGCGGGCTGGGCGCATTAAGCCTGCCGGAGCACCAGCGCTGGCGGCGCAGTGTCAACCAGGGCCAGGGGTATTACGCCTGCGGCTGGATTTTCGACAGCGACACGGTGTTCGACACAGTAGGCGTGCTTGAGTGGGCGCGCCAGGCCCCGGTAGGCCGCATTAAAGGCGTGCTGCGCATCCCGGAAGGGCTGGTGCGTATTAACCGCCAGGGGGAGGATTTTCATATTGAAACCCAGAATGCCGCCCCGCCGGACAGCAGAGTGGAAGCGATTAACGGCCAGGAGACCGACTGGAATCCCCTGCAATCCTCATTGTTGAAACTTCGTTTAAGCTAACCGGGCCGGTGGCCCGCTTTTTGTTGTTAATGATTATGGTTCGTATTCCCGCAATTCTTTTACTTAATATCCTTGGTGTCGGGCTGTTTTTGTCCTGGTTCCTGCCGCTCAATCACGGTTACTGGTTTGCCATTGACGCGGGGATCTTTCACTTTTTCAACCAGCAGCTGGCCCACAGCCGCCCGTTTGTGTGGTTTGTGGCCATCACCAACAACCGGGCGTTTGATCTCTGCTCCCTGTTATGTATGGGGCTGCTGATGCTGTCATACTGGCTCAGGGCAACCCCGCCGGGGCGGCGCCAGATACTCATTACCGGTGTGGTGATGTTGCTGTGTGCCGTGGTGCTAAATCAGCTGGGCAAAGTTATCCCCGTTGAGCGGGCAAGCCCGACCCTCTATTTCCATAATATTTACCGGGTCAGCGAATTACTGGACTTTCCCACCAAAGATTCCTCCCGTGATAGTTTCCCGGGTGATCACGGGTTAATGCTGCTGATATTTTGTGGCTTTATGTTGCGTTATTTCGGCAAAAAAGCCTGCGCGGTGGCGGTGATTATTTTCCTGGTATTTATTGTGCCGCGGATGATGAGCGGCGCCCACTGGTTTTCAGATGTGTTTGTCGGCTCATTATCCCTGGCACTCATCGGGCTTCCCTGGTGGTTAATGACCCCCTTTTCCGACGCAATTATTCGCTGGTTTAATCAGCGATTACCCGGGAAATATAAACTACCGCCGCGTCATTAATGACCTACAGTTAACCCTGCTGACGGGCGAATCACCGGCCCTGGCAGCGCCGTTTTGTCACATTCTGAATTACATAACGATTGATAATAAATAATCACAACAGAATGAACAGGTTACCTGTAGCGCCAGTTATCAGTACAATTGTTGACCATTGTCGGGTTATGTCTATTTACATCACATTTTCTTATAAAAAAGCGCGCAAAAGCGCTCGCCTTGAATAAGTTGTTAGGGTAATCTCAATCCGTTTTGTGCTCCGGGGCCTGCGGACTGGCTGACCTTCAGCCAAATAAAAAGTGTGCGGTTATGCACATTTCTGCCCGGCAGGAATTGTCTCGCTGCATACGAATATCTTAGTCTCATTCGCGGTTGGCATTTACATAACGATATTTGTCGTTAAGGACATCAAGGGATAAAAAATAATATGGTCAAGTCTCAACCATTTTTGAGATATATCTGGCGGGCAATCCCCGCAGTTACTGTGGCAGTTATGCTGTCTGCCTGTAGTTCAACAAACACAGCAAATGTGCATTCTGAGACGCATGCAGTGGGTCAAAAAGACAGTTTTTTACTGCAAGCCTCTCAGGATGAATTTGAAAGCATGGTGCGTAACCTGGATGTCAAATCCCGGCTTATGGACCAGTATGCGGACTGGAAAGGCGTGCGTTACCGCCTGGGTGGCAGCACTAAACGCGGTATTGACTGCTCCGCGTTTGTTCAGCGCACCTTCCGCGAACAATTTGGCTTAGATTTACCGCGCTCCACCAGCGAGCAGCAAGACAGCGGCAGACCGGTTTCACGCAGCAAACTGCGCACCGGCGATCTGGTTCTGTTCCGTGCCGGCTCTACCGGGCGCCATGTCGGTATCTATATCGGCAATAATCAGTTTGTACACGCGTCTACCAGCAGCGGAGTCAGAATCTCCAGTCTGGATGAGCCTTACTGGAACAAGCGCTATAACGAAGCGCGCCGCGTGCTGAGCCGCAGTTAAATCTGGCATCCCCTTGATATCCAGGTGCAACTGCACATCTGCTAAAACGCTGCTCCGGCAGCGTTTTTTGTTTCCCGGCGGAACAATACAACCAGACGGCAACGTCTGTATCGGGTTTAGCCAGGATACACTATAGTCATCTGTACCGATAAGCCCCTGTGACAACCATACTGGCCGAGTTACTCCTTGCTACCGTTACTGTCGACCGGCAAAAAAAATGCCCTGCTATCCCTGACAATGGGAACACTTTTCGCGCTGCTTTTTGGCGGTGCAACCGCCCTTTACCTTTACCATAAACGCGCCGAAAACTGGGATACCCTGAGCCACGGGGTCAACCGCTATATTGGCGATCTGTTTAACACCATTTTACAGACCAACAGCACCCTCCAGCCCCTGACAGCCCTCCCCTGCTCCCGGGCATCACGCCAGCTGACCACCAGCGCCGCCTTCAGCACCAGTATCCGGGCACTGACCCTGGTCACCGACGGCGTTGCCTGGTGCTCGTCGGCCACGGGGGAGATTCATGTCAGCATCTCCCGGGTGGCTCCGGGGCTTGATCTCACCCAGCCGGTTAACGCCGATATTGTCACCGGCACCCCGATGATGCCCAACCGGCCAACGGTGGTGCTCTGGTCCCGCCACCCGACCGATCTGCACCGGGGGATCTTCACCACGATGAATATCAACCTGAACCCCTACCTGCTCTACACCTCACAACAGCGGGAGGTCTACGGCATTGCGCTGGTGATACACGGCAAAATATTGTCGACCTTCTCCCGCCGCATGATGACGGAAGATGAGCTGGCGCTGCGCGAGATTCGCGCCTCTCGCCTGCACGGGTTACCGGTGGAGATCCGGATTTACGGCACCCGCTGGCCCCGGGAGGATATCCAGCTGGCGATTCTGTTCGGCCTGTTTGGCGGGGCGATTTTCGGCCTGCTGACCATGTGGTTCTTTAACAGCCGCACCCGGACCGGGCTGGATATTATGTCCGGTATCCGCCGGGAGCAGTTTTTCACCGTCTACCAGCCGGTCATGAGCGCAGACGACCAGAAAATGCACGGCATTGAAGTGCTGCTGCGCTGGAAACACCCGGTAAACGGCATGATCTCCCCGGATGTGTTCATCAGCTACGCAGAGGCGCAGCAGCTTATCGCCCCGCTGACCCGGCACCTGTTTTCGCTGATCCTTGCTGACGCAGACACCCTGAAAACGATACTGCCACGCGGGGGCAAGGTGGGCATCAACCTTGCCCCGGGCCATTTACACTCTGCGGATTTCAAAAAAGATATTCTGGCCTTTTCCCGGGCCCTGCCACCGGGGGCTTTTCAGATAGTGTTTGAGATAACCGAGCGCACCATGCTTAATGAAGCCCAGGCGCTGCCGCTGTTTGAGTGGCTGCACCAGCAGGGGTTTGAAATCGCCATTGACGACTTCGGCACCGGGCACAGCGCACTTATCTATTTACAGCGCTTTAAAATGGACTACCTGAAGATAGATCGCGGCTTTATCAGCGCTATCGGAACAGATACAGTAACCACACCGGTACTGGATACGGTGCTCACCCTGGCCCGGCGCCTGCATATGGCCACCGTTGCCGAAGGTGTTGAAACCCGGCAACAGGCCCGGTGGTTAATTGATCAGGGAATCAACTACCTGCAGGGATATTATTACAGCCCGGGACTGAGCGCAGAAGCGCTGACCGCGTGGTACAGCCAGTATACCCCGCCTGTTCAGCCCTAGCCGCTCTACCGGTACGCATTGATTATCATTGTATAAGGATACCTGCCGCAGATGCTCACTCGCCTGTTTTACATCGCCCTGTTATGCCTGCTCAGCATTCCGGCGGGGGCGACACAAATCAACGAAGGTTACGCATTTGCCGTGCTCGGCGAGCCAAAATACGCCACTAATTTCAGCCATTTTGATTATGTGAATCCCGCCGCCCCCAAAGGGGGGGATGTTACCCTCTCCGCCATTGGCACCTTTGATAACTTTAACCGCTACGCCCTGCGCGGTAACCCGGCTGTCCGGAGCGACGCGCTCTACGACACGCTGTTTACCACCTCTGACGACGAGCCCGGCAGCTATTACCCGCTGGTGGCCGAGCGGGCCCGCTACCCGGACAACTTCGCCTGGATGGAGATAGACATTAACCCCCGGGCGCGCTTTCACGACGGCTCACCGGTAACCGCCAGCGATGTGGCCTTCACCTTCAGTAAATTTATGACCGAGGGTGTGCCCCAGTTCCGCCTGGTTTATAAAGGCGCCAGCGTGAAGGCCATCTCCCGGTTAACGGTGCGCATTGAGCTTGCCACCCCGGCAAAAGAGCGCATCCTCGGCCTGCTGACGCTACCCATCCTGCCGCAGGCATTCTGGCAGGATCATAAACTCAGCGATCCGCTCTCCCGCCCGCCGCTGGCAGGTGGCCCCTACCGTATCAGCGACTGGCGCATGGGCCAGTATGTGACCTACAGCCGGGTAAAAGACTACTGGGCCGCCAGCCTGCCGGTGAACCGGGGGCGCTGGAATTTTGACACCATCCGCTACGACTATTATCTGGACGATAACGTCGCCTTTGAGGCGTTCAAAGCGGGCGCCTTCGACTTTCGCAGCGAAAGCAGCGCCAAAAACTGGGCCACCCGCTACAGCGGCAAAAACTTCACCGCCGGTTATATCGTCAAAGAGGATCAGCCCAATACCTCCGCACAGGATACCCGCTGGCTGGCGTTTAATATCCAGCGCCCGGTATTCGCCGACCGCCGGGTACGGGAGGCCATCAGCCTGGCCTTTGATTTTGAATGGATGAACAAAGCCCTGTTTTATGGCGGCTACAAGCGGGTAGACAGCTATTTCCAGAATACGGAATACGCCGCCCGCGACTACCCGGACGCGGCGGAGCTTATCCTGCTGGCCCCGTGGAAAGCGCAGCTTCCCGCCGGGGTGTTTACCCACATCTGGCAACCGCCGCTCTCCCGCGGGGATGGCTTTGACCGGAATAACCTGATGAAAGCCCTGGAGCTGCTCAGGCAGGCAGGCTGGGAGCTGAAAGATCAACAACTGGTGAACACCCACACCGGCAAGCCACTGCGCTTCGAGCTGCTGCTCAGCAGCGCCGGTAATAACCAGTGGGTGCTCCCCTTCCGGCACAATTTAGAGCGCCTGGGAATAACCATGGAGGTGCGCCAGGTCGATAACTCCCAGTTCACCAACCGCCGCCGCAGCCGGGACTACGATATGACCCCCGTGGTTTACAGTGCCAGCCCCTGGCCCAGCTCAGATTTACAGATCCTCTGGGCCTCTGCGTATGTGGATTCCACCTGGAACGCGCCCGGGGTCCGGGATCCGGTGGTGGACAGCCTGATAGGGCAGATAATCCGCCACCAGGGGGATAAACAACAACTGCTGACGCTGGGGCGCGCGCTGGACCGGGTGCTGACCTGGAACCAGTATATGCTGCCCATGTGGTATGTGGCTTCTGACCATCTGGCCTGGTGGGATAAATTCTCCCGCCCGACCATGCGCCCGGTATACTCCCTGGGGTTCGACAACTGGTGGTACGACATCAACAAAGCCCGGCATCTGCCCGCTGCGCGACGTTAAGGGACAAGGATGGCAAGTTATTTACTGCGGCGCCTGCTGCTGATTATCCCCACCCTGTGGGCCATTATTACCATTAACTTTTTTATCGTTCAGATTGCTCCCGGTGGCCCGGTGGACCAGGCCATTGCCGCCATACAGTTCGGCCACACCAGCGGCATTCCCGGCACCGGCAGCGATATGGCCGGAGCCGGCCACGCCACTACCGGGGTGGGCAATATCGGCGACAGTCAGTACCGGGGCGCCCGGGGGCTGGATCCGGAAGTGATCGCCGAAATCACCCGCCGCTACGGTTTTGATAAACCGCTGCACGAGCGCTATTTCACCATGCTCGGGGACTATCTGCGCTTTGACTTCGGCAACAGTCTGTTTCGCAGCGCCTCTGTGCTGCACCTGATAGGCGACAGTCTGCCGGTCTCCGCCTCTCTGGGGCTGTGGAGCACCCTGATTATCTATCTGGTCTCGATACCCCTTGGGATCCGCAAAGCCGTCTCCAGCGGCAGTGCCTTTGATATCTGGAGCAGCACGGCGATTATTATCGGCTATGCTATCCCGGCGTTTTTGTTCGCCATTCTGATGATTGTGCTGTTTGCCGGGGGAAATTACCTGGACTGGTTCCCGCTGCGCGGTCTGGTCTCGGCCAATT